>NZ_CP054059.1:0-600000 GCF_021057185.1 Candidatus Absconditicoccus praedator | reverse complement strand
ACTAGTTGATGATCAATCACATCAAGTTAATGCTAAAAAAGCAGCAAGTGAAGTTGCTTGTATAAATCTATTAATAGCTCAATTTTGTGGTTGCAAATTTATGTTTCCCGGTTTTAAAAAATTTTTCATTTAGAAAAATTAAAATTAAAATTTTTGTTTTTATAAGCACAATAAATAAAAAGTCAATTTTAAAATATTAATTTATATATTAAAACTGACAATTTTATTTTTGGAATATTACTGACATTTCTACTTTGCTATTGTATGTTTACAATAACTATTGAAATATAAAGATTTTTTTGTATACATTCTTTTGTTTATAAGCTAATTTTATTTATATGAATAGCTTTGATATGATTGCCTTTATCTTGAAAAACTACCAATACTGATATCTAAATAATCAAAAACCAAGTATTTTCAAAAATATTTGATTTTTATATAAAATATTGATTTGAAAAATATTATGATTATACATATAAATGCCATTTTATAAAACACAAAGGAGAAAAAAATGGAGTTGTCAATTTTTGAGTTGTTTGCAGTTGTATTTTTATTATTATTATTTTTGTTTGTAGCTGCAAAAGTTATGGCACTTTGTCTGGAAGTTTTCTTAAGAGCAAAATGTGAAGCAAAAAAAGAACATCTCCCTGGTGATCTTGAAAGACAGCTTATGAGAGTAGAATTTGATGAAAACGGGAGGGTAGAAAGCTTCGGAATAAAAAGACGGCCAAGACAGTATTAATGCTTTGATAGCAGTAGAAATTCTACTTGACATCCCTGTGTAATCTACACAGGGATTGTTTTTAACAATATTATTAAATCATAATAATTTGTTGACATTTTTAATTAAATGATTATTTATAAAATAATTTATTAGTATAATACAAATTTAAAAAATGAAAGATTATGATTTTCCAAGAAAAACAAATTTGATAGAATCTGATTCAGAAGATATAACTTGTTTGATAAAAAAAGGATGAAGCACTTTCAAAGAACTGCTTGCTGAAACTAATCTAACCAAAACAGAATTGGAAAATATATTAGAACAGCTACTAAAAGAAGGTAGTATAATTTTTGAAGATGGTTTATATAAAACCAATAAAGATGAAACAGAAGATAAAATAGTAAATTCTTTAGAAACACCTCCAGATGAATTTGAAGTGGAGATCTTTATCTGAAAGAAATGAATTTCATTTGAAAAATTGATGCAATTAATGAATTTAGAAAGGTCAGATTTAGAAAAAATACTAAAAAAGCTAGAAGAAGAAGGAAGAATAAAATACGAAAATAATTTGATAAGGCAAGTAACTCCTAGCGAAATTTTAAAAAAATATGGAATTCCTATCAAGAATTATATTCAATTTGTATGATGAGAAAAAGAATATATTACAGCAGAAGCAGTAGAATTTGTTATATCTAAACAACCTAATTGAGTTTCATTTGTAGATTTGCAAGGTTTTTTTATTGCTGAGGTAAGAGACCTGGATGCAAAATTGGAAAAATTATTATCAGAATGAAAGATTAAATATGAAAATGGTTTGTTTTTGCTATCAAGTTGTTAAAATTTTTGTTAAAAAAATATATTGAACTATTTTTTTTTATTGATATAATTAACTGAAAATTATTTATTAATAAGTTTTTAATTAAAATGAGAAAAATACTATTTTTGCTTATATTTATTTTATTTCAACCTTTGGTTTATTCTGACTGATTTTTAATAATACCTCAATCTGGTGAGGATGATGATGTTAAAGAAGCTGTGGAAGAGGTTTGAAATCCTGATAGAGGAGAAGGCGAGAATGTACGGTCAAAATACAATGAAAAAGCTTGAGAGCTTAGTTTATGATGACAGCTTGCTTCATGAATAATGACTTGGGACACTCTTATAGATTTTTCTGCACATCTTGTTAATTTTATGTCACAATTAGGTCTTGTAATTTGAGCAGTTATGATTATATATTCAGGGTATATCTATGCAAGTAGTGTTTTTACCTGAAACTCTTCTCAGGGGGTCGAACCGGTTAAGAAAGCTATTATATGAATTTTAATTATAATATTCTCTTATGCTATAATGAGAACAGTCACGTTTATGTTCTTATAACATTTAGATTTAATTACAGACAATTATGAAAATAGAAACATCAGATATAAAAAAATGAACAGTTTTAAAAATAGATTGAAAGCTATATAAAGTTGTTGATATATCTCATACTCATACTTGAAGATGAAGTGCTACTTATTGATTTAAAGTAAAAGATATAGTAAATTGAACTACTAATAATTTTTCATATAAATCTTGAACTAATCTTGAGAAAGCAGAAGTTAATACAAAAAATGCAATATTTTTGTATTCTGATTGAGAAAATTATTCTTTCATGGAAAATGATACTTCTGAAATATATGATATACCCAAAGAAAAAATAGAGGAAACTGTACCTTATTTGAAAGATAATCTTGATGTATTTTTAATGATATATGAATGAGATGTTATCTGAATAATACTACCTCAAACAATAACTTATAAAATAATAGAAACAGTTCCTTGAGTAAAATGAGATAGAGCACAAGCATGAAAAAAACCAGCAAAAGTAGAAACTTGAATGGAGGTGATGGTGCCTTTGCATGTGGAAGAATGACAAGAGGTGATGGTAAATACAACTACAGGTCAAGTGGGCTAAATTTTATATAAAAAGTTTCTTTGGATGGCAGAACTTAATAAAGAGAAAGAAAAAATCAATAAATGAAAAACTGATGAATTGTATAATACCCAGACAATGCTTAATTTTTCAGAAATAAGAGGAAATACGATAGTAATGAAAGATTGATGACTTAGGGCTATAATAAAAATTTTTTGATTAAATTTGGATTTGAGGAATTATGATGAACAACAAATTGTAATAGAACAATATAAAAGGTTTTTGAATTGATTGGAGTTTCCTGTACAAATCATAGTTCGTAGTACTTATCTTGATCTTACTGATTATATAAATTATATATCAAATAGAGTAAGTCAAATAGAAAATGAGGTTTTGAAGCGACAATGACAACAATATTCTAAATTTCTTAATGATATAAATTCAAGGCAAGGGCTGATTTATACTAAAGAGTTTTATATTGTTGTACCTTATTATCAAGATTGAGATGAAACAACAAATGTAAGTAGACCTTGGTGGAGAAAGTTAATGGATATGCTTGATAGTAAAGAAACTCCAGAAAAAATAATGCAGAGGTATAGAAATTTTACTCAAAATAGAAAAAATTTGGATACAAGGTGTAATATGGTAGAGGAGTGATTGAAATCCTTTTGAGTATTTTGTGAAAGACTAGGTGCAAGTGATATTATATCATTGCTTTTTAGAGTCTATAATCCAAATGCTCATAAAGAACAAGTAGAAAAACCTCATTAAAATTTAGTTTATTAAAGTTTAAAAAATGGATAATAAAAAACATGAAGCAATTCAGGAAGCAAAAAAAACAATAGAAAAAGAATTTTGAAAATGATCAATTATGACTCTTAGTGATAATGTTGATTATTGACAGGTAAATACATTTAGTAGTTGATCTTATGTTATTGATACAATACTTTGATGATGATATCCTCATGGTAGAGTAATAGAAATCTATGGTCCAGAAAGTAGTTGAAAAACTACTTTAGCATTACAGGCAATAGCAGAAATTCAGAAAAAATGAGAATTTGCTGCTTTTGTGGACGCAGAACATGCTCTTGATCCTAAATATGCAAATAAATTGTGAGTAGATACAGATAATTTACTTGTTTCTCAGCCAGATTTTTGAGAGCAGGCCTTACAAATAGCAGAGGAACTAGCAAAAACATGAGCAATAAAACTTATAGTTATAGATAGTGTATCAGCATTGGTTCCAAAAGCAGAAGTTGAATGAGATATGTGAGATTCTCATATGTGATTGCAAGCAAGACTTATGTCTCAATGATTAAGAAAGTTAGCATCTATTTTATCTAAGACTTGAACTACAGTGATATTTATTAACCAGATAAGAAGTAAAATAGGAGTTATGTTTGGTAATCCAGAGACAACTTCTGGTGGTAATGCATTAAAGTTTTTTGCATCTCAAAGAATAGAGATAAGAAGGTGAGAAAAAATAGAAGAAAACAAAGAACAGATCTGATATAAAGCAAAAGTAAAAATTGTAAAAAATAAAATAGCTCCACCATTTAAAAATGCAGAGGTTACTATAAAGTTCAATAAGTGAATAGAAAAGACAGCAGATTTGATTGATGCTGGAAGTCATTTTGGTATCATTTCAAGAAATTGAGCTTTTTATTCTTTGCTTGATCAGAAAGTTCAATGAAAAGATAAACTTGCTAAGCTTTTGGAAGAAGATAAATCAATAAAAGAAAACTTAGAACAACAAATTAAATCTTATTTACTTGAAGAAAGGAATTGAAAATCTTGAGAAAGTGATGAGAATATAGAATAATTTAGTTTATTATATACTTTTATGAATCATTCTAATACTACTATAGAGCCTTTGCTAGAGAATAGTATAGAAAATTCTTGGAATGATGGAGATTATATTAGATGTTATAATTTGGTAAGATTTTGATTAAGCCAGTTTCCTGATAATGAAATGATAAATTTATATAATAAAAAAATATCAAAAATAGATATTCAAAAAGAATATTTCAAGTACTTAAATTTTGTATATTGAAGATCTAAGTTAATATTGGCGTATGAAATATTAATTATATTATTTTTTGTAAGTTTTTTGTTAGACTACTTTTCTGATGTTTACTGAAATGCAGAGTTAATAATTATTATATTATTTTTATTAATAGTAAGATCTTTTGGAATAATTTTAATAAAATATTTTGAGACAAAATTATATATTAACTCTATAAGAAAAAAGTTTTAATTTTATAAAATATTTTCAGTTATTCTTAATAACTTTTTAGTGCCTTTATTCTGTCTTCTACAGTAGGATGAGTTGAGAAAAGTTTGTGTAAAGAACTTCTTACTCATCCTATTTTTTGTTTTTGTAAAGGATCTTCTATACACATGTTTGAAATATTTTCATCTTCTAAGCTTGCAACATTAGGTTTTCCTGATATTTTTTCCAAAGCTGATATCATAGCATAGTTATCTTTAGTTAATTCTACAGCTCAAGCATCAGCAAGATATTCTCTTTTTCTAGAAACTGCAAATTTCATTATAGGATAAACTATGCTTCATATAATCACTAAGGCAAGTCAAATAAAAAATAGTACAGCTTTTGCTCTTGCATCTCATCTTCTTGAAAAAACAAGACTTCTAAAAAGTATATATCATATAGTAGAAACAGCTCATATAAATATTACTATTACAGTCATTATAAGGTTGTCTTTATTTATAATATGAGAAAGTTCGTGTGCTGCTACTGCTTCTATTTCTTTTCTATTTAGATTTTGTATAAGTCATCTTGTGAAAACTATCCAAGAATTTTTGGGATCTCGTCATACAGCAAAAGCATTCATTCATTTATCTTCTATTATTCATATGTTAGGAGTAGGAAGTCACCTGGATATGCAAAGATTTTCTACTATGTTGTAAATTTCAGGATCTTCTTTTCTTGTAACTTCTCTGGCGCCAGAAAATTTAAATAAAATTTGTTTGTGAAACCAAAAACTTATCAAAAGCCAGATAAAAAGAATTGGTCATAATATATAAAATGTATATATAGTTTCTTGAGTTGGCTCAGGAGAGCCCAACAATAAAAATACCATATATATAGCTATAAATAGTATTATAGGAAAAAGTATTATCAAAACTATGGTTCTAAATCTGTTAGACCAGATGCTAGACTGTATTCCTGCATACATTTTTTAAGTGTTTTTTATTTAAAACTAACTTCTGGTGGTTGTTGTAGTTGTTCTCTATCTTCTACTTCGAAATATTCCTTTTGATTGAATCAAAACATTTTTGCAACCATATTTGATGGAAACATTTCTACATAAGTATTTAGTTCTTTAGTAGAAGAGTTGAAATATCTTCTAGCAGCAGCAAGCTTGTTTTCTATATCTGACATTTCAGACTGAAGCTGTTGGAAGTTTTGGCTTGCTTTTAGATCAGGATAATTTTCTGATACTGCAAATAAAGATTTTAATGCTCATTCTAATTGATTACCTGAATCAACTTTTTCATCTACAGTGTTGGAGTTAAGGAAAGAAGTTCTTGCCTTTGTAACATTTTCAAGAACATCTTTTTCGTGGTTCATATATCATTTAACTGTTTCAATAAGTTGAGGTATCAGATCTGCTCTTTGTTGAAGTTGTACATCTATATCTGCGAAACTATTGTCTCTGTTGTTTCTTAGTGTTATAAGCTTATTGTAAAGGTATATTGTATAAACAATAAAGAAACCTACTATTCACAATATTATTATATCCCTTGTTTCCATTTTTTATAATATTAATAATTTAAATATATTATCAAACTCACTTACTAGATTGAATTATCTTATCTATAAGTCAGTATTTTTTGCTTGCTTCTGCAGACATGAAGTTGTCTCTGTCAACATCCTTTTCTATTTTACTTACTTTTTGTCAGGTATGACTAGCAAGTATTTTATTTAATGTTTTTCTTGTTTGAAGAATATGATCTGCATGTATTTGAATGTCTGTTGCCTGTCATTCAATTCATCACAAAGGTTGATGGATCATTACTTCACTATGAGGTAGTGCAAATCTTTTTCATTTTGTACCTGCTGTAAGCAATACAGCTCACATACTTGCTGCCATTCATATACATACTGTAGCTACGTCACATTTTACATACTGCATTGTATCGTATATGGCCAATCCTGAACTAACTACTCAACCAGGAGAATTTATGTACATTATTATATCTTTGTCTGGGTCTTGTTTTTCAAGAAATAACAATTGTGCAATTATACTGTTTGCCATGTTTGGTTCAACTTGGGTTCATACAAAAACAATTCTATCTTCAAGAAGTCTAGAATAAATATCATAAGCTCTTTCTCAAGTATTTGTCTTTTCAATAACTGTAGGTATGATCATATAAGTTATTTAAATTTTAAATTATTTTTAATGTTTATTAATTCATAAAAAGCCAATTTTGTAAAGTTTATTATGTTATCATAATGTTTTAGATTATTTATAATTAAACTACAAAACAGCAAAAATAATATAAATATTTTGTGATTAAATTCAACTTGAAATTAGCGCTTAAAAAGTTATCTTTTTGTTAAGTTTTACAATTTAATATAAGGAAAATAATGAAAAAAATTGTTGTATTGTTTCTTTTGGTTTTTTTATGAAATTTTGTGTCTGCTTGATTTCAAGATGAAGCAACTGAATTAGAGAATAATCTTATTGACGATCTTGAAATGTCTGCTGATAAGACATTGTCTTGATATGATAGTCAAGTTGATGCTTTTAAGGATGATAAACAATTTGAAATTCTTGATGAATATGGTTATTTAAAATTTGATGAAAAAAGATCTGATTATTTGAATGATCTATTTGATCTAGAAGATGATATAGTAGATGATTTTTCTGATCTAAGGTCAGAAAAAAGAAGTATCGAGAGACAGTTGAATCGTTGAATGATAGATGAAGATGACTATAATGATGAAAAAGAAGATTTACAAGATTACAAAGAATACTTAAAAGACAGATATCAAGAGAAAATTCTTAATTTTTCTAAAGAATGAGTTGATCTGGTTGAAAGCTTGGATTGAATATATGAAGATACAAAAAAAGAAAATGAAGACCTGATAAATATGATAAAAAACAATATAGAGTCTTTTGAAGAATTATTGAATAAGTATGAGGATTTTGAAGATACTATAAGTAAAGTAAATGATATGTATGTAGGTGCGAATGCTGATATACATACTTTCATAAAAACAGTTGAGGAAAGAACTTCTGATAACCTTGAATCTTCCCTAGATAGACTTGCCAATGACTATTATTCTAGATATTCAAATCTTGAACCAAATGCTTGAGATGACATAAATGATCAGATAGATTCAATCATTGTTAGATACAAGTCAAGGTTGAATGATTATTTTGAGGAAATTATTGAAGCTTTTTATAGTGAAGCAGACTATGAAAATATAAAAGATGAATTCTTGTCTTTGGAAAGTGACATTTTTGATAATTGAAAATACAATTATAAAAATATAGAAAAACTTGATCTGGATAAGGTGGATGATATTATTGCAGATATTTCTTATTTAAAGGAAGATATTGATAAAAGTCTTGAAAAATTTGATGAACCAGAAGATGACGATGATCTTAGGGAAAGTATGATATCAAAAGCTGAAAACTTCTACAACTCTCAACTGGATGAAAATAAGAAATCATTGGAAAGATTTGTAGAAAGAGAAAAAGAATTGATATGAGTTGAGTCATCAAGAGAGTTAAGGTTTTATAATGATATAGAAGAAAAAATAGAAAGTATGAAAAGTATGTCAGTTTCAGATAGGGTAGACAAGAAAAAGTCTATAATTGATGAAATTGAAGAAAAAATAGATGGTAGTATGGTTGATAAACAGTTACAAGAGTCTTTAAAAGAAAAAAGGTGGGAATTATATATAGATAGGATAGATGATATCATAAGAAGAGATGGTATGCTTAGGTTTACTGCTCAATATAGATGAATAGATGATACTTTATTAACTATACTTGAAAATATATCAGAAGAAGATGATAATTTTGAAGATAGATTAAAAGATGCTATTGAAAGTGCTAGATATATTCTTAGTTCTGAAGATATTACAGATCATCATAGGTTTGTTATTAAGAAAATCAAACAATCAATGTTGAGATATCTGTATACTTAAAATTTATTTGAGAATTTTTGTTGTTCAATTATAATTTTTTGATATATTTAATTATAAAAAACATATATGAAAAAAGCATTTACATTGATTGAAGTTTTAGTTGTAACTGTGATTATAGGCTCACTTTTTTTGATGGTAATAAATTTGTATTTTAGAATGATGGAAACAAGAGTAGATGTAGAAGCAAGACAATCACTTATAGACAATAGTTATTATATGCTTGAAAGAATAAATACACTGGTTTCAAATTTTACTATAGACTATGAGGAGTATTTTAATAGAAAAGTAGTGGGTTGTTCTTGAGATTGATGAGAGAATTTTTCTTGGGGTCAGGTTGGTGATAGATGATATTGTGATGATTTTACTGGTTATGGTAGTAAAAATTCTATAGATTGATATGATGAAGATTCAAATTGGCAGTTGTATTATTGTAGTAGTGATTTTGGTGATTCAAGTTCTGAGATAACAAACAATGAAGATGAATGATGAAATTATGTTTTTGAAGAAGATAATAGTTGAAGAGTTAGAGGTTGAGAATGATGTTGGAGAGAGGCTGATGAATGAAAACAATCATTTTGACAGTATGAAAAACAGTTTATGGATGTTTGAACAGATGTAAGTGGTGCTTGATGAATAGTAGGTGATCATGATGATCTAGATGTTTGATTGTGACCAATTTCTGTAGCGGACAATGAGAATACTCAAGAATTGTATTTGATATCTGATACTTGAGATGAAAGACTTTTTATTAGGAGGAAAAAAGTTGATAGCATGGATGATACCTGAAGGTTTGATAATTTAGAAGAAGATGATGATATTGCAAATTTATATACTTTGCAGATGTTGCGTCTAAGGTGATTTGATGCTGGTGAAGAACATGATTTTGATTCTGATGGGACTTATGATTGACAGATAAATACTTGGGCTTGTGATTACTGACAAGGATTTGAATGCAATTGAAGTGCTGTTGGAGATCCTTATAATAACTATAAACTTCCAGAAGATGAAGATGATGGATGGGTAAATATTTTTTGAGATGAAATCACTGTTACAGATTGGAATTTGGAGATATATCCTACAAAAGATCCAAATCTTTCTTGGAATGACGATGATACTCAGATAAATCCTTATGTAAAAATTAATCTTCAAACTAAATTATATGCTTGAGCATGGGCAGAAAGAATAAATCCTTCAATATTACAAGACTATCAGTTAAACCTTCAAACCACATTCAATATCAGGAGTAATTACTAAATTTTTATATACTTGTTTTTGATAACTCAGTCAAGTATTTTTCATACGCTTATTCAATATCATTGATATCTTAATATTATATATCATTTTTCTGGAAGATTATCAGTATTAACTTCTTCTTTATTTATGTCTTCTCTAAAAGCTATTTTTTGAGATAATTCATAATTTAGTTCTACAAAATTTTTGGTGGCTTTGTCTCATAGGATTGTTCATAATCAGTGTAAAGGTCTTAATCGATCCCTTCATGAGTTTATTTTGAAAATGGGTGTTCATATCTTTTCAAAATTTAGTTTATCTTTAATATCAACATACTCTGGACTAGTGACATAAACTTGATTTGTTGTTGATAAAAATAAATATTTTTCTCTATCTTCCTTGATTCAAAAAACTTGATATAAATAATCCCACACTTGTTTTTGTAGTTTTTCTGATATGTTGAGTTTGAAGGGATTTTGTGGTGTCAGTTTGTTTTCTTTCGGGTTGTATTTATTTTCTTTTGATTTTACTTTTTTTATTTTTGCTACAAAAAATCATCCTGTTTCTTGTACATGTGGCCAAAATCTAGCAAGTTTTGATGCTTGACTTTCATCAAATATTTTTTCTCATTCTATATGAGTTATTCATTCACTTTTTCATTGTATATTTGTTTCTTCCAGCACAAGATCTCACTCAAAAAAATCTAAAACTTTCTTTACATTTAATTCATTTTCATAAGGGTTAAGGGTGCAAGTTGAATATATAAGTGTTCATCATATCTTCAAGGCTTTTGCTGCAGAAACAAGTAGCTGAAATTGAGTTCAGCATATTTTATTTATTTCTTGTTTTTTCCAAGTTTTAAGAGAAAAATCTGATTTATAGCTTGTTCATTCTCAAGAACATGGTGCATCTACCAATACATGATCAAAACTATTTGGAATGTTTTTTCCAAAAGAAAATCAGTTTATAGATGTTATTCAGGTGTTATATATTCCCATTCTGTTTAGATTGTGTGCAAGGGATTGGGCTCTTTTTTTGTTTACATCATTGGCAACTACAAATCAGGGTTTTTGTCATTGAAAAAGTAAATAATCTCATATCTGAGTTGTTTTACCTCAAGGTGCTGCACTTATATCAAGAATTTTGTCTCATGGCTTTATATCAATTAGTTTGGCTGGTATACTTGCAGCTATTTCTTGTATATAAAAAAATCAACTAAGATGAAAAAATGTTTTTCAAAGAGCCAGAGAAGTATCATCTCTATCTATATAGAAATTGTCATAATTTTCTCAGTTTACTTTTATTTGAGGGGTGGTTAGCCTCCATCAAAACTCTTTAATAATTTCTTGAAACTTATTAGATTCTATTTTATTAATGTTAATTTTTATGCTTTTCTTGAGAGGTTTTTGACAGCATTCTAAAAAATAATCAATATTGTCTTTTCATATTATTTTTTCTATTTCTTGTATAAAATTTTTTTTGATTTCCATATTTGAGATTATTTTTAAAATAGAGTCTGATTTATATTAAAAATATTTGATTTTTCAAGCACCTATTGCAAAAATCTTTTTTAGTATTATAATATTAAATTAATTATTTTAGAATTATAATTTTATTTATCATGAAGCCATGTTTAGATTATGCAATTGATTATGTTACTTCTCATCCCAAAACTGAATATCAGTTAAGAATTCAACTTTTAAAGAAATGATATCATGAAGATACAATAGAAAAAACTATTAAATATATGAAGTCTCAAGATTTTGTAAATGATAAAAAATATGTAGAAATGTATTTGGATTCTGAATGTGTTAGTAAGTGAAAACCATTTAAAGTTGTTAAATCATGACTTATAAAAAAGTGAGTTGAAAAAAAGATAATAAAAGATGTTTGTTATAACATGGAAAAAAAGATCAAAAATTGAATAATAAAATGAATTAAAAAATCGATAAACTATCACAAAAAAAACTGAGAAAATTGATTTGATATTATAAGAAAACTTTTAGAAAAGTGATATAACCTTGAAGATATAAAAAGGGCGCTATAAAATTTGACAAAAAAAATATTTTAAGTAAACTTATGTTATATGTATTTAAAATATAAACAAAAATTAAAATGAGTGAAGAAAATAAGGATTTGACTCCTCAAGAAGATATTTTAGATGAGTTTTTAGAGGAATGAGAAGAGGAAGATGAGTCATCTAATAAGCTTTCTGATAAGCAGCTTAGACAAAGAAATAGAAAGTATAAGAATTTTAGTATAACAGCTTGATTTTTCCTTGTAATATTTGCCTTGTTAAGTCTTATTTTGTGGGGTATTAGTAGTTATTATTATTTAAGTGCTCAAGAAGATCTTACTCAAGAAGAGGATGATAGACTTGAATTAATATCTTCAACTCAAGATTATTATGAGATTGTCGTTTGATTTATTGATGATCAGATTTGAACAGATCTACTTTGAGATGATGATTTCGATGCTGAACTTTTAGATGTGTCTATGGAAAATAGGGAGAGAGAAGAGGTGCTTGATTTAATACAATCAACTATTGATGATGACGAGCCTTTCCTTGAAAAAAGAGACACTCTTGAAACTTTTTTATCAAACTTAATAGATGATGTAACTCAGGGTTCAAATATAATTACAGAGACTAGAGAAAATATATGACTATATGGATTTTTACCACAAGAAGTTGATGAATTGATTCCTGATAGTTCGGTACAAAGAGCATTACTATCAATAGAGTCAGTTAAATACTTCTCTGCATTAAAAGTTTTTTCTAATCTTGATGAATTTATAGATGATGCTGCTTATGAAAATCCTGAATGATATTCTTCTTCTAGAATGGAGGATTATTTAGTTTCTTTTGCAGAAAGGTGAGAAAGTGATGTTGAAAGATTTCTAGTAAATTGTTATTTGAATCCATTCGAAAACTCCGACTGTTCTCGTATATGAGATTTTGATGCATACTATAGTTGAGATGATTTAAATACAAATCTATATAAATTTGTAATGCAGCAATTACATGAAGAGTTGGAGTTTAGTGAGGTTCCTAAATTGTGAATTACTCTAAATAGTATGGATCATATTTATGATACTATTTCATTTGTTGTAGATATTAATACTTTTGATGAGGATAGAAATAGTCTTAGAGATAGATGACACTTAAATCCACATATATTTATAACAAGCACATTAATAAATACATTGAGGTGATCTCACTTCATATCAGGAGATCATATATGATTTGACTCTATAGAAGTTAGTGAAAGAGAGGTAACAATACAAGGTGTAGATATGATTGTTGATAACTCAAACTTTAGTTTTGATGTTCCAATTCAGAAAGCTGTAGAAAGTCAAGTATATGATTTTGTTTATGATAACTAAGTATATTTATATAAATAACCATACAAAAATGTTTAAGAAGCCAAATGAAGAAGAAAATAATCAAAATAATGATCAATTTGATTTTTCAAACATAGATCCAGATCAAGAAAATTCTAGTGAACCAGATAATTCTTCTAAAGAAAAAAAACAATTAGAAGATAACTGAGCTTATAATTTACAGGATAAAAAAGATGATTCCTTAGATTCAAATGGTTTCAATATTTGAGATATTGATCAGATTGAAGAAATAGAAGATAAAGATTTTTCTTCTGAATCTGATGAAAGTCAACTAGATGAATCTGATGAGAGTCAACTAGATGAGTTTGATGAAGATCAACTAGATGAATCTGATGAGAGTCAACTAGATGAGTTTGATGAAGATTATTCAGCTTCTAAAAAGGGTAAATTAACTGAAATAAAAGATAATCTTTTAAACAAAGAATATTTTAAAGAAAAATTTCAAAACTTTAGAGAAAATAAATTAAATAAAGAAGCAATACTTTGACTTTTTTCATATCTAAAAAGTGATTTAAGGCCAATGTTTTATGCTATTGCTTTCTTTCTTTTAATGTCTATTTTTACTACTTTATATTATTGATATTCAGCTTATTCAAATTATCAAATGTTGAATGAAAGAACAGATACTTTAAATTACTTGGATGATTACCATTGAATATTAATCCAGGACTTGGATTCTCTTGATTCTAGATATTTTCCTGATGATGTAAGTTCCTATGAAGACTTTGAGAAAATAGGGCAGATTGTAGATGTGTTTTATGAATTAGATCAAGATAGAGAAAGAATTGAAGATTATATGGATGAATTGCAGGCTCCTTATCATCACTTTTTAAATGATTTTTATTTACCTTCTTTGAATATTTGGCAAGAACCATTTTCGGAAGAAATAGATAAGGAACTTTTTGGTCAAAGATTTCTTGACGACAATCCTTATTTGGATACTAATCTTATAGATGAATGGTCAAACTTTTTTAGATATTTATGAGATCAGTTTGATGAGAATGAAGTTTTGAGTATTTCTATTTGAGAAATAGAAGAAACTGAGGATTGAGATTATTTCAGTATTCAACTTGATGTAGAGTTTGAAACTCCAGAAAGAAGAAATTTTTTGATGCTTGTTGATAGAATGTCTGTAACTTCAAATAAAAGAAACATATCATTAATTAATGATTTTACTTATAATTTATGGGAAGTTATAAAATCTAGCAATCCAGATTCTTTAAAAGAATTAGACTCAGAAAAAGAAATAAATAACAAATTATGAAAACTTTTCTATAATTGGATTGAAAATAATGAACAGCCTGACTTTATATCAGAAGAAATAATCCAGCAAGCAATAAATGAGTCAATATGATGTGATTCTTGAGATGATTGTTTTTATGAATTTAGGCAAACATTTAGAAATCTTCCATATCTTGCATATACAGTTTGAGATCCAAATTTAGATCAAGTGGATGAGTTAAGAAACTTCTATAAACAACTGCCTCCTTTAATTGGTTTAGAATGATTTAGTTTTAGAGACTTATCAGATTGAGCAGTTCAAGCAGATGAAATTTGATATATATGAGAAATTAGGATGAGAGTATATTGAGAAAATATATCTTCTTCAGAAGTAAATAATATACAAGAAGAACTTTGAAAAAATTGTTTTGGTGAATGATCAGCATCAGATATGAATTATGCTAATGCATCTTCAGTTGTTGAAGATAGAATAGATGCAGCAGCTGATGGCTCAATTGATTTAGATTCCCAGACAATTAACGATTATCATGATTTAATAGAAATATTGGATGATATATCTGAAAGATATTCTGATCTTATAAATTATGATCAAGCAAGGCATACATTTGAGATGTATAGAATGCTTAATGAAGCAGATTTGTGTGAATAGTAAAAATTTATATTTATAAATTTTGTGATATGGGTGATATAAATAATTATAAAAAAAATCTTGAAGATGCTATTGTTCAAACCGATACAGTAAAAATTTTTGATAATTTGCTTACTATGTGAGTAGAGATGTGAGCTTCAGATATACACATAGAACCATTTGAAAATTTTTCTAGGATTAGAATGAGAATAGATTGAGTTTTGCAAGAAATTATACAATATCCCAAAAATATTCAAGATAGTGTAATAGCAAAATTTAAAATAGAATCAGGACAAATGAGACCTGATGAAAAAAGACTACCTCAAGATGCTAGGGTTTCAACAGTAACATTAACAAATAAAGAAATTGATCTACGTGCTAATACTTTGCCAACTGTGCGGTGAGAAAAATTAGTTATGAGAATTGTTGATAAGTCCAAGAAGGTTCCACCTCTTGAAGTGATGTGAATAGAATGACTTAATAATGAGCTTTTGTATAAAAGCATTACAATGCCTAATTGAATAGTCTTAACTACTTGACCTACAGGTTCTTGAAAGTCTACTACTTTGTATGCAGCACTTAACTATATTAATACAGTAGATGTAAATATAACAACATATGAGGATCCGGTAGAGAATAAGTCAGATTGATTAAATCAATCTCAAGTAAGGTCAGATATATGATATACATTTGCTCAATGACTTAGGGCTGCTCTAAGACAAGATCCTGATATAATAATGGTTTGAGAAATTCGTGATGAAGAAACTTTGGAAATGGGTATGGAAGCAGCAATGACTTGACACTTAGTTTTTTCAACTATACATGCCAATTCTGCTGCAGAAACTATAACAAGAATAATTAACATGTGAGCTCAGCCATATATGATATCTGGTACTTTCAATTTAGTTATGGCTCAACGTTTGTGAAGAACAAATTGTTCCCATTGTTTTCAGGAAGTAAATGTGAAAGAAAAATTTCCAGAATATTATAAAAATGCAAAAGAAGTACTTGCTGGTATGCAAAAAGATCATATAAAAAGAGAAGTTGTTGGTAGATGAATAGATCAAGAAAAATGGTCAAAATTTGTGAATGAATGAGTATGATATGTTTGAACTTGAAAAGATCCAGAAACCTGAGATGTCTGTCCTCAGTGTTGATGAAGTTGATACAAATGAAGGATATGAATTTATGAGTTTATGGAGTTTGATGAGGAGATTAAAAATTATCTTACTCAATGAAAAACAGCTTTTGAAATCGAAAAAATAGCACTAGATAGAGGTATGATAAACTTGGAAAGAGATTGAATCTTCAAAGTTATTTGAGGAAAAACAAGTCTTGAAGAAATTT
This sequence comes from Candidatus Absconditicoccus praedator, assembly GCF_021057185.1. Lineage (GTDB taxonomy): Bacteria > Patescibacteriota > Gracilibacteria > Absconditabacterales > Absconditicoccaceae > Absconditicoccus > Absconditicoccus praedator. Next base: position 583,328 of record NZ_CP054059.1, on the reverse strand, counting down.
ATAGGTTAACTAAACATAGAGAAAATTAATTTTTAAGTACTTAAAGATTTAAAATGGAGGCAGAAAAAATATGATTTATTGAAAAATTATTGATTAAATTAAACAAGCCAAAACTTGATAATAAGGTTGCTTTTTATAGGTTATTGGCTGTAACTCAAAATGCATGACTTTGAATAAGAGACTCTTTGGATGCAATATTAAATTGAGAGCAACATCCTTGAATGAGGAAAATAGTTGATGATCTTATAAGTCAAACAAGTCAGTGAACAAGTTTGGCTGATGCTATGGAAAATCACGCTTACTTTTTTTGACATGAAGAGATAGCTCTAGTGAAATCAGCTGAAACTATGTGAAACTTGCCTGATGTTCTTCAAAACCTGTCAGACGAATTAGAAAATTTTCAACAAATAAAATGAAAACTAAAATCTGCACTTATGTATCCAAGCGTAGTACTTGTTTTTACAGCAATAGCAGTAGTTATATTGTTGATATATGTGATGCCTACTATGGTAGACATGTTTCCAAGTGAAGAAGATCTGCCATGAATAACTTTATTTATGATGGGAGCTTCGGATTTTTTACAGGATTATTGGTTTCTTGTTTTATTGGGTGTTATATCATTGTGAGTGGGTTACAAAATGGCTTATACTTATTTGCTACCTTTTAAGATCTTTATGGATAAAGTTTTTTTGAAAGCTCCTATTGTGTGAAATCTTACAAGAAGTTTTAATCTTTATAGGTTTTCCAAGCTTTTATGAGATTTTTATAATGCTTGAGTTTGACCTACTGATGCACTAGAACAAATTTCTGAAATTTTGTCAAACTATCATTATAGTACTAAGATAAAAAATGTAAAAAATGATTTATCTTTATGACTTTGATTTGTAGAATCTATGGAGTGATCTTGGTTGTTTGATCCAATACTAATTCAGATTATTTGAATATGAGAAAATACCTGAAATGTGTGAGAAGTTTTGGAAAAAATATCATCTTTTTATAGAGATAATCTTGATCAATCTGTTGAGTGACTTATGAAAGCATTAGAACCTCTTATTATGGCTTTTGTTGCTATAGTAGTTTGAGTAATAGTAGCTTCTATATTCTTGCCAATGTGAGAATTGATATGAACAATTTGATAGTGTTTAAATTAATATATTTTCGTCTTTTAGTTGTTTTTTGAAAATTTCCAGACCTTTAAGGTCTGGATTTTTTTCAATCAATTCTTGTGCTGCTTTTTGTGTTTTTTCAATAAATTTGGTGTTGGTTAATATTTTTTCTGGTATATCCGCATATCATGACTGTCTTGTTCACATTATTTCTCAGCTTCACCTAGTTTCCAAGTCTATTTGAGAAAGTTTGAATCAGTCTGAGTATTTTTCCATAGATTTTAATCTTTGTATAGTGTTTGAAGATTTTGAAGTAGTTGTTAAAAAGCAATAAGACTGTATATCTGATCTTCAAACTCTACCACGAAGCTGGTGTAGTTGAGACAATCAAAATCTATCACTACTTTTAATTATCATAATAGTGGCTTGTGGTACATCTACTCACACTTCTATAACTGTTGTTGTTACAAGTATTTTTGTTTTTCATTCTTTGAAATCTTTCATAACTTCATCTTTTTCTTTGTTTTTAAGCTTTCAGTGTAGTAGTCATATCTCATTTTTTATTTCATTAAATAAGTTTTTTGTCTCTTCAAATTCTTCTGTGGCTGATGCTATCTCATCCAAATTTTCACTTTCTTCTATAAGAGGAGTAACAATATATACTTGTTGTCATTGTTGGATTTTGCTAATTATCCATGGTTTGATTTTTTTTAGTTCTTCTTCTTTCATTATTTTTGTGTATATAGGTTTTCTTCATTTGGGAAGTTCATTGATTGTGCTAACATCAAACTCTCCAAAAAATGCCAACGTCAAAGATCTAGGTATTGGTGTGGCTGTCATTTGAAGTATATGAGGGTTTCCAAATTTTTTGAGGTATCATCTTTGCTTTACTCAAAACTTGTGTTGTTCATCTATAACAACATAGAATAAATCAAAAAACTGTATATCTTCTTGTATGAGTGCTGTGGTACCAACAGCTATATTTGTGTTTCAGTTTTGTATATCTTGTTTGATTTTGGTTTTATTTTTCTGAGTAGTTGCTCAAACCAGTAATTGAATTTTTACTCAAAAGGGGAGTAGTATTTTATTTAAGTTTAAAAAATGTTGATGAGCCAAAACTTCTGTGGGAGCCAAAAAGGCGATTTGTTTTCAAAATTTTTTCCATACATAATATCAAATACAAGCAGCAACTATTGTTTTTCAGCTTCAAACATCTCACTGAAGTAATCTCATCATTGGTTTTCAGCTTTCAATATCTTCTATTCATTCTTTTATTGCTATTTTTTGAGGTTTTGTAAGTTCAAAATCTAGATTTTTTGTGAATTCTTTCACTATTTCCCAGCTTGGTTGGTCTTGAGAATTTTTACTGTTTTCTTTGTATTTTCTTCTTCAAATTATTGATATTAGTTGTAATTTAAGCATTTTTTCAAAATATATTCTATATTTAGCTTTTTTGATATGTTCATGATTTTGAGGAAAATGAATTTTTTCAATTGCTTCTTGGATGTTGTACAATCAGTATTTTTCCAGTAACCAGTCTGGTAAATTTTCTTCAAATAGCTTTTTGATGTTTTCTTTATTTTCTCGCATTTTTTTAGCAAACCGATTTGGTTTGATTCACATTAGTTCTGAATAAAGTGGAAAAATTCTTCATGTTTGAGATCTGGCATTTTCAGATTCTACAATTTGTGGGTTCCAAAAAATTATTTTTCAGGCTTGAATTTTGGGTTTTCATATTATTGTATAAACCTTTCCTACTTGAATAAATTTTAAATAATATGTATTATGTAAGATGTTTATATTTCATACAACTTCATCTTCGTCTTTGAATTTTATATCGATCAATTTTTTTCATCTTGGAGTTTTTGTCATGTTTTTTCATATAATTTCTCATTTTGTTGTTTGAGTTGTTCAGTCAATTTTTAATTGCGATAAGTTGTTTATTTGAGTTCTGTCCTCATAATCTCTAGGGAAGAAAAGAAAAAAATCTTTTAAATTGTTTATATCATTTTGTTTCAATATATTTATATATCTTGTTGATGTTTTTAGTTCTTTTAGGTCCATTTATTTTAAAGTTAGTATTGAAAAAAAGAAATATTTTTTTATAAGATAAAAAATTTATCTTTTATTGCAACATGAAATGAGTGATTTTAAAAATTTATTAGCAGTAGATTGGTGAAAAAAATATGTATGACTAGCTTACCAAAATGTTTGAACTGAGGTAATTTTCCCTATTTGATTTTTGCAAAATGATCCAAGTTTATTTTTTAATTTTTGAGATATAATAAGCAGATATAATATCTGAACTATATTAGTTTGATATCCCAAAAATCAGGAAGATATAAAAAAGAAAATAGATGATTTTATATCTCAAATTGAATTTATTATAAATGATGATGTAAAAATTAAAAAAGTAAATGAAGATTATTCTTCAGTACAAGCAAAATATACAGTTTGAGAATATAAAAAAAATGAAACTACTGATACTGTTGCTGCTATGAAGATATTACAAAATTATTTAAATGAAGAAAGATAAAATTATATTGTTGATAATTTGTTGAAAATTGCTTGACATTAAAACTTAAATCCTTAAAAGAGAGTTAACTGAACATTGATAAAAATTTTAAAAACTTTAAATCTTAGACAAATCAATAATGACTTTTGAAGTAAAAATGGATGATAAAAAAATAAAAGTAGACTTAAGTAATACAAACATAAAAGATATATTACAATATTGTAAGCCCAAAGAACAACTAGTTTTGCTAAGAAAGTATGGATTATATGATGGTAAAGAGACTCCTTTACAAAGAATAGGTAATGATTATGGTCTTACAAGAGAAAGAGTGAGACAAATAGAGAGTCAGTGATTAATGAGATTTAGAAGGTTGATAATCTGAAATGAAAGATACCTTAAGGTTATAGAAGAAGCAAAGAAAATTTTGGATATGAATTGAGGTTTCTTAGAAGAATCTGATCTTATTTCAAAAATAATAAATAAAGGTTTGTTTAAGTTTTCTACTGAAGAGTTGAAGTTGATTTTAGTTTCAGATTTTGATATATATCACTTAAAAAGAAATAGATTTATTGATAACAGTTTTTATATAGAGCCTGTTTTTGAAGATTTACTTACAGAAATTGCTCAATATTCCATATCTTACTTTGAAAAAGCATGAGAAAGTGAAGATATGTATGATTTTATTGATAAGTTAAAATCAAAGTTTTCAGAAAAATATGATGATGTTTCTTATCTGTCTAATAATGTTTTTTATGTTAATTTTTTTAAGTCAGTTTCCCAAATAAGTGTGTTTGATTGAAAAATTTGACATAGTAGTTTTACTGAAGTTAATCCTAAAACTATCAGACAAAAAATAGTTTATATTTTAAGGAGGGTTAATAAGCCTTTGCATTATCAAGAATTGTCAACTAAGATAATGGAATGGTTTAATTGAAAACCAGTAAAAGTAAGCACTGTTCATAATGAGTTAGTAAAGAATTCTAGCATGTTTGTGAATATGTGACTTTGAATATATGGTCTTAAAGAATGGTGATATGAGTGATGAACAGTGAAAGATATACTTGAAAGGGTTATGTGAAAAGCAAATAGACCAATGACAATAAAAGAGATAACAAAAGAAGTTTTAAAGGAAAAGATGATTAGTCCAAATACAATCATCTTAACTCTTCAAAAATATCAAGATAAATTTGAAAGAGTAGACAAATGAACTTATGTATTAAAAAAGATATAGTTATATAAAATCACAGAAAAAAATTAAAACTTGCCAAAATGGCAAGTTTTAATTTTCAAAAAAAGCCAGAGTGGTGGAATGGTAGACACGCATGCTTGAGGGGCATGTGGGCAGTAGCCCGTACCGGTTCGAGTCCGGTCTCTGGCATTTTTTATTTTATAAAAAAAGCAACTATTGTTGCTTTAAAAGTTATGTTATTATGTTGCTTCCACCTGATTGAGAATCTTGTCAGTTTGACTGTCAATCTCACTGTTGTCAACTCATCAAGGATTCTATAAATCAAGAAACTAATATTCAAATAACTTCTTCATCACTATTAACTTCTTTTCATGTCATTTGATTTAATACTTGTTTCATTTGTTGTATAGCTTCATACAATTCTCCTGAAACTTCTATAGTATGTTTTTGATTGTTGTTTGTTTGTTCATTATTTTCTTGTTCTGTCATTTTTTTTTATTAACTATTTAAATACCTACAACTTTATTCAAAAACAAAAAAATATCAAGGATAAATTAAGATAGAGTTTATATTTTATATAGGAAACTACTATTTTTATTTGCCAGATAGTAATAAAGAAACAAATTTTATATATATAGTTATTAATACTTGATTTGAAGCTTAAATTATTTATATATTTGCTAGTTCTGTATATTTTAAAAACTAATATTTCAAAAATGAAAAAAATACTTTATGTTTTGTGAGAAGGTTTTCGTCCTGAGGAATACTATTATCCCAAAAAAATTTTTGAAAAAAATAATTTTATGGTAATCACAACTTGAAAAAAACATACAATTCAAGCAAGCAATATCCCTTGAATGCCAGAGGAGCAGTCTGCTGATGTTACTTTTGATGAAGTCAATGTATGAGAATATGATGCTATTTTGATGGCCTGATGAAATCCAGCCTGGAAAAATCTTTTCAATGATGAGTCTTGCAAAAGGCTTTTTATAGAAGCTAGTGATAAAAGTATGTTGATTTGATGAATATGTGCTGCTCCAGCAGTTCTTGCTAATTACTGAATACTTGAATGAAAGGCTGCTACAGTTTTTCCTTGAATTTGAGAGTTTCTTGAGGAATGAGGAGCTAATTCTGTGTATGATGATGAATCGTGGAAAGGATATCCTATAGTACAGGTTGATTGAAATTTGATAACAGCAAATTGACCATGGGCAACAGAATCTTTTGCAAAAGCTGTAATTGAAAAATTAGGGTAAAACAATATTTTATAAAATTAAAATAAAACTATGAGTAAAAAGTTTTTTATAACAACACCAATATATTATACTAATGATATACCTCATATAGGTCATGCTTATGCTTCTTTGATAGCTGATTTTTATTCAAGACAAAAAAGACTTTTGGGGTATGAAGTGAAATTTTCTACTTGAGTAGATGAAAACAGTCAAAAAGCTTTGCAAAAAGCAGAAGAAAAAGGTATGGATATAAGTGATTATCTTGATAATATGGCTTATAAACACAAAAATGTGTGGGAAAATTTGGATATATCTTATACTGATTTTATCAGAACTACTCAGGAAGATCACAAAAATCTAGTACAAGAGGTTTTACAAGAAAGTTATGAAAACTGAGATATTTATCAATGAGAGTATGAAGGATATTATTGTGTATGATGTGAAGCATTCAAAAAAGAATCTGACCTTACCGAAGATTGACTTTGTCCAGATCATTTGAAAAAACCTGATTTTATCAAAGAAAAAAATTACTTTTTCAAGCTGTCAAAATATCAAGACGATTTGCTTAGATTTTATGAAGAAAATCCAAGCTTTGTGCAACCCAACTATAGATTCAATGAGCTTATAAACTTTGTAAAAGAATGATTAGAAGATTTTTCGGTATCCAGACAAACAAATAAATTTGGAATACCATTGCCATTTGATAATCAGCAGGTAACATATGTATGGTATGATGCATTGTTCAATTATGTGACAGTTTGTAAAAATTGAGATGAAAAATTTTGGCCGGCCGATTTTCACGTAGTTGGTAAAGATATTGCAAGATTCCACGCCATATATTGGCCTGCTATGTTATTGTCTGCTTGATATGAGTTGCCCAAAAATGTTATATCAACATGATTTTTTACCGTAGATGGTCAAAAAATGTCAAAATCACTTTGAAATGTAGTAGAACCAGTAAATACTGTACAAAATTACTGAAGAGATGCGCTTTTGCTGTATTTATTGTATGATATTAGTATATGAAGAGATGGTGATTTTGGATGGGAAAGATTTTTTGATGTTTACAATAATATGCTTTTGTGATGATGGTGAAATCTTGTTTCAAGAGTTTCCAAACTTTCTCAAAAAAACAATATAAATAAAGTACAGTTTGATATGTCTATTGAAAAAGAGTTTTTGGATCTTGCAAAGGATCTTGGGTATGATGAAAACCTTTTTGTAAATATGTTTGAAAACTGATTTGATAAAAACAAAATAGATGAGTATTTTGATACTGTGAATATAAATAGCTTCATAAGAGACTGGTATGATATAGTACAGCTTGCAAATAAGTTCATTGAAGAAAAGAAGCCTTGGGAGTTGTTGAAACAAGATGAAAATCAATGAAAACAAACACTATGTTTTCTGGTGTATATAATAAAAAATATAGCTATCATAACATCTCCTTTCCTTACAGAATGATTTGAGAAAACCAAACAATCACTTTGAACAGATTTGCTTGATTTTGATACATCAGAAACTATCAATGATGTTGAAGAAAGATTTAACTCAAAATCTTTTGATGTTAATCTGTCTCCTAAGTTTTTGTATCAAAAACTATAGTATATACAAACTTTATTTTACTAAATATTTCTTAGATGTTTTCTATATGAGCTCATACAAGTATAGCAGGTGGAATACAAAATAGTATCCCAAGGTCTCATAGTATATGAGCAGATGCTTTGCAAATATTTGCAAAGTCTCCAAGATGATGGTTTTACTCCAATGATAAAATTACAGATGATATAGTGCAAAAATGCCAACAAAGCTTTTCAGAAACAAATCATAAATACTGAATGATACATAGTGTATATCTAATAAATCTTGCGAAAGCTCCAAAAGATGCTGCAAAAGATGTAGATTCAGTAATTGATGATTTCAAAATTGCTGATAGAATTGGTTTTTCTAGTGTAAATGTACATCTTGGTAAATATTCTGATATGACAAAACAGCAAACTTTCCAAAATATGGCAGAAAATTTGGCAAAAATACTAGAAGCCACCAAAGATTATGATGTAGATTTTTTGTTTGAAAATACTTCTGGTCAATGAACTGAGGTATGATATCGTTTTGATGAGTTGGCAGAATTTTATGATTTTTTGAAAAAGTTTTTTTGACAGGAGTATGTAGAGCAGAAAGTTAAATTTTGTTTTGATACAGCTCATGGTTGGTGAGCTTGATACGATCTAAATGATTTTTGACAAGTTATGGATGAGTTTGATAAATTTTTGTGAAAAGACAATTTGTATTGTTTTCATCTAAATGATAGTAAAGCTATATGTGGAAGTAGATTGGATAGACATGCAAGTTTGTGAAGATGATTTGTATGATTGAATGCTTTGTTCCAGGTGGTTGATTGGGCTTATGACAACAACAAGCCAATCATACTTGAAACTCCTGACCCAGATTTGCGGAGTGAAGAAATACAAATGATCAGAAAATATATTTCTTGAGAATTTTCAGGGAAAGAAATTTTGGATTTTAACAATAAGTATTTTATGACAGAATACTTGAAAAAATTTGAAAAGTATATAACAAATCAATACGAAAGAGGTTTTTTCGGATAAATTTGACATACAGCTAAAAATTTATAAACTTGTATAAGCTATAAACTTTATATTTTGAATTTTAATTATGTCTGTTAGAGATTCTATGCTAAAACAACTTGATGATAGATTGAAAGTTGATGTTATGCCAACACTTACATCAGATTTTGTCAAAAAGTGAGATGTTTTAACTATAAACTTTGATGAAGAAGGTATAGAGTGTACTATTTATATAAAAATTGATAAAATAATAAAAGAAAAGGTTTCCAAAATAAGAACATCTTCATTAGTGATGTGAGATTTTTTATTGTATTTTTGAGAAGAAGAGTATGTTGGGCAGATATCTATAAATTTGCCAGTTTATATATGAGGTAAAAGAACAATTAACTATTCTTCTATGGAAATAAAAGATATGAAAATGGAAGAAAATAGTATCAAACAAATAAATGTGTACAAAACCTGAAAATGATGATTTTTCAATAATATTATAGATAAAATTTTAATGAAAAATTAAATATTATAAATAAACTGTAGCTTTAAAAGTTTGTACTAATTTTTTTATTAAGTATATTTTGTATCTTAAAAATCATAAAAAAAATTGTTTAAGTTTGGTATTGTAAGATTTTACTGTATTTGTATTAATTTTTCATAAATTCCTTCTCATCAAAATTGTATGTTTTCTTGTATATATTCTTTAGATGAAGTGGTAGGTAGTTGATTTGGTTGAATAAAGTAAATTTGTACATCGATTATTTGGTTATCAAATAATACAGATTTAATTTTGTTTTCAAATCATTTTATTTCATTTTGATCTAGTATTATTATTAGTTTTTCTGTGTTTTTAATTGACTCTTTAATATCTTCTGATAATAAAAATGTATAATCTGTAACACAAAATACATCATAATTTTTGTCTTCTTGTCTTGTAAGTGAAGTTGCTTGTACAATTTCTCATACCATACTTGCTCATACAAGAATTGTTCCATCCTCTCAAGTGAGTCAAAATTCTTTAAGTGAAATTAGTTTTTCATTTGTGTCTAAATTATCTTCTCAGTCTTTTGAAATTGTTCAAGGGAGCTCTTTTTCTGGTATCCTAATATATTGTTTATTGTTATTTCATAAAAAACCAAAAAAACTTACAAAATCAATTGGTTCTTTGATTTCTATATTGAAATTTTGCAATAGAGATATATCAGCAGTTTCAGGTACTTGTTTGTTGATAAAAGATGAGTATCAACTTCATATATTAATTATTGAAAAATTTGTATTTTTTGATTTTTGGATGAATGGTAACAAGTATCAAATATTTATTTGATCTATTATAATAAGTATATTTTTGTATTTTTCAGATGCTGCCATAAGTTTTCAATTTATTCAAAAATCAAATCTTTCATCTTCTAAACTTATAATTTTATCTTCAAGTCATTTTATTTTTGAATTTTCAGGTAGTTTTTCATATACTATCAAGTCAAATGGATTTTTTTCTTGAAAGTTGTTTAGTATGTTTCATGATCTAATATAGTCCGCTATGTTGATTGCTTGCATTGATAAAATTTAATTTATAAAACACCCCAATATAATCAAATTTATTATAATGTAAACTTTTTTTTTAAATTTTAATAAGTTCGTATTCAACATTTTTATTTTTAATAGTTTGTTGTATTGCTTTTTCATTTTTATTTTGTTGTGATTTTCAGGTTTTTATTTCCAAAAATACAATTTTTTTTAGATTTCAATTGCTTATCCCATCTAGTACTATATAATCAACTCACTTACCTACAAAGGTCATATCTTTAGGATTATATTTTATTTGGGGGAGTAGTGGAGCAATTTGCTCATATACTTGTCATGTTATTATTGATTTTGATTTTCAGATGGCTTGTTTTCTTGTTTTTTTGTTTTGCATCCAGTAATAAACTTTTGCAATAAGATATCATATTATTCATCAAATAATTACTCATACTAAAAGGTAATAAAACTCCATTTTTTTTGTTATGTTGTAAATTTATATATTTTAATTTCTTATAATTTTTTCTCAGTCAGTAAAATCTATAATTGTTGATGGTTTTCAATTTATTGTTCAGTCATTAACTACAACATCTATTTCTTTGATTATGTTTTCTTCTATTTGTTGTGGGTTGGTAATGTGTGGTTGATTTGATAGGTTTGCACTTGTGGATATAAATGGTTGCCTCAATGATTCTATAAATTTTTGTATTGGATGATTAATTATTCTTACTCATACTTTATTGTTTTGTCATATTCATTTAAGAAATTGGCTGTCTTTTTTTTGAAGTAATATAGTTATAGTATGATATTTTTCAAAATAGTTTTGTACTTGATTTTGGAAGTTTTTTGAAGTAAAAAAGTTTTGTGTAATCCATCAAATGTTGGGTGCAATTATCGAAATTGGTTTGTTGTGTTCTCTTTTTTTGATTTCATAAATTTTTTGTATAGTATAGGTTGTTGGTATTGCTCATATTCAATATATACTATCTGTAGGGTACAGAAAAATTTTTTCTTTTTGTGCTAAGTTGTGGTAATATTCAAGATTTTCAAATATTTTATTAGTTGTAGTTTGCATACTTGATAAGTTTAATTTACAAATAAATATTTATTTTTTTAATGTTTTTCACCTATTAGTCAAACTATTTTTAAAATAATGATCATTAAAAATAAAAAAATAAAAATTAATTGATTTTTAAGACTAAAAAAATATAAGAGGGCAATTTACTTTGAATTACAAATACATGACCTCACTTGATAAAAGAGAGGAGGAATTTGCTGAATCAAAATTAGATAATGAAAAAATTTCTGATAGTCTAAATGATCTTTTGGGGGTTTTGTCATTAGATTTTTATATAAATGAAGAAGGAATATTTATATGTTCTCAAAATAATTCTTCAAAATTTGATGTTTTAACTTTTTTGTCAGAACTTTTTAGAAAATGAGTATATATACATAATATAAATAAAAGATTGCTTGTAAATATTATGGATTGAATAAAAGTTGTTTCAGAAATGAAAATATGAGATAATATATTATCTTATGATCCAGAAGAAATAAGCTTTTATGAGAATTTAATATACTCAGATACTGAGTTTGCATACTTTGATGTGGAGCAATTTAATAAATCAGGCTATGTTTTTTCTAAGGACATATTATTCCTTGTAATGATAGATAAGTGAATTGTATGTTGATTTGAGTATGAAAATATAAGTTATATATCAGAAATGAAGGATTGAAGTATCATTATAGCCTCACCTCAAAATTTTAGTGAACAAACTTCTTTTCATTTTGTATATGAAAAAAACACATCTCCAAAAATACAATGAACTGAGTATGCTACTAGTGGATTACCAACTAAGTCAATATTAAAGGTTTGACAAATTTCGGACTTGAATGATCCTGTTATAATTAGGTTACCAGAGAATTCTTGAAAAGTGTATAATATTTTTTGAGAACTTATCTCAGAGTTAGATGTAAAAGATACAAAATTGGAATTGGAATCTAAGTGTTGAAATTGAACAAAAATTATAGAAAATAACTGAGAAGTTTTATTAGTTGCAGAGAAAATTGGTTATTTGTTCGAGGATGGTAATTGAGTAGTGCATGTAATAGATGAACCTTATTACGAGTGAGATATAAAAGATAGATACTGAGAAATTATAATTGATAGTGATGATTTGTGTGTTAGTTGAAATATAGAATCAAATCAAAAAGTTTACTGTACAAATTTAACAGTAAAAAAATGAATTGTTTACTGAAGTATTCAATCTAATTCTTGAAGAATAGAATCTTGAAGTGTTTGTATGTGAGAGATTGTAAGTGATTCTTGAGCTATAATAACAAGATGAAGGATTTCAAACTCATTTTTGAGAAGTATTGATTGACAGATAGTTGTAAACTATGCAGAAAATTCAACTATTGTGTGATCTAATATTACCATAAAAAATGCAATAAATTGTGTTATAGTTGGAGATAAGATAACTTTAGTTAATTGTTCTGAGTCTAAAATACATTGAATAGAAATTATAATTCAATCTATAAATACTGATAAACCAAAATGAAGATCTATTAACTCTGAAGAAAGAATAATTCTTGATGATTCAACAAACATATTAGTTCCTGTTTTATCAATATCTGATAATCAATCTGCAGATGCCATAAAAACAGAAGAAATACTCAACTTAGTCAGAAAAAAATTGGTATTAAAAAAAAGAAAATTAGAAGAGTTAGAAAATGATGAAGAAATACAAAAATGAAAAAAAATATTTGAACTTTTTAGAAAAGATCAAAACTATTTAAAGAGCCTATCTTCATCATGAAAAGAGCAAGCAAGATTTCTTATTGCAAGAATACAAAAGGAATATTTACCATTAGAAGAGGATTATAAAAAATATAGAAGGTATTATGATTCTTTAGTTGAAAGACTAAGTGAGTCACAAAGAAATATTGAAAATTTATGAGACCCTAAAATTTTTGTGGAATGAATATATTCTAATAATATAGCATTAATATCATATTTAATTAAAAATAATGTTTTTCCTTATAGAGTTACTATTAATAATTATGAGAGGTTGTTAAAAAGTACTAGAATGCTGATACCTCCAATGCCTACCAGAAAAAAAGATAAATATACAAGTAAAGTTGATGTCAACCATTCTACACTAAGAGAAGCATTAATGCAAAAATCTGTAGAAAATAGAGAAATTTTTTGAGTTGTAAGAGATGATAAATACTCTCCAAGATCTGAATTTTTAATGAATGTTACTAAAGATACAACTTTAGAGGATAAATCAAAAGCTATAAAGCCTTTATTAGATAGGTTTTATAGTGAGGAGTTTCAAGAGGATGATATACCTGTTTGATTAAGTTGAGCTTTTTCATCTTTGACTTGAAGAACAATAGAGTCTCCTAAAATTTTAATACCAATAGTAATAAATTGACAGTGGAGATGACTGGTTTTCAATATTAGTATTACTTGAATATGATGTTGTCTTTTGTATGAAGAAGGTTTGGAAAAGGAAATTATAAAACACGATAATATTATGGTTGATTTTTCAATCTTATGAGAAGATTTTATGTTAGATATATATGTGAGGTGGACCGATATAAAAAACTGATGTATGTTTGTAGGATGAAATTTTTTTGAATTAAGTCAACTTTCAAGAGATAGAATAAAAGAAAAAAAGTGATTACTAGATCAAAAAATAAGACAAATAAAAACTCAAAAAACGAAATAAAATATGATTGACATTTGTTTTTTTGTATATATATTGTCTTGTAATTTATATTTATTTTGAACTGATGACTGATAATGCTAAAAATACAATAAGAAGTGGTGAAGAAACGCTTTCTTCTAAAGTTTCTGATAATAGTAACAGCATTTCTGATATGCTAAAAGATGAACTTTGATTGCCAATTACTTTTAGTAATGAAGGTGTTTTTTTTGAATTTTCTTCAGATTTATCAAAAAAGTCCTTGTTGAATTATCTTAAAAAAATTTTTGAAGAATGATTTTTTATAGAGTGAATAGATGAGAATTTTGAAAGTATACTAGATATAATAGTTAATAAAAATGTCTCAGAAGACAGTATTAAATTGTGAAAAAGTTTTAAAAAATTTGATTTAGAAGAAAAGCAGTCATACCAAAAAAGATTAAAAGAAAAAAGCTGAAAAATATTGTTTAATTTTTGAAAAATAGTAAAAGACTGATGAATGAAGCGCAAGGATATTGAAAGTCCAATAGAAAAAGATAAATTATTTTCAATACTTTTGGAGTATTGAGTAGTTTTTGGTTTAGATTTTGAAAAAATAGATAAATCAGTTCAAGAGATTGAAGAGCAAGTACAGACATGAAAAAATAATCAATTTGTTGATATTATAGCTGAATGAATTCAGCCTAAAAATTGAGAAGATGCATACTTTGAACATTTAATAGACATAGAAAAAGACTTTTCTCCCTTAGATAGAGAAGATTGAAAAGTTGACATGAAAAGGGCTAAGAATCCTATTCCTCAAATAACAGATCTGTCTGATCCAAGATTAATTAGAAAGGTTCCACCAACAATTTGATATCCTTGAATGACTGTTTTTTGAACGGAACTTAGGCAGGTCCATTGAAAGGATCACAACTTGAGAAGATTTTCTTGAAAATGAACTAATATAGAAGTAGTTGATTGAGTTGAGTATCTTGTTGCTAAGACTGCTTGATTTATATCAAAAGATTCAAAATGAAAAATAAGTATAACTTCAGAATGTATAAATAACACAAATATATGACCCAAAACCTGAATACTTCAAATAGATGCAGAAAATTTTCATCAATTTTGAACTGTAGAAAATTGATATTGAATAGAATGAAAAAATATAGTGTTAAAGTGAGGAAAGTTAAATTGATTTTTGAAGTCAAATTGATGAAAGATTATTTTGTTTGAGGATTCTGTTTGATGAGACATTGAAAATATTGGAGGGTCTTTAATGGTTAAATGAAAGTTAATAAATTCTGAAGTTAGATGTGTTTATTGAAAAACAAAAGTTGAGTATGCTGAGAATTCTATAATAATTTGAACTGATGTTGAAGTAAGGAAAGCTGTAAATTGTATAATAATTTGAGATAATATATCTATTTGAAGCAGCTATTGAAATAATATTCATTGTTCAGGATCTTTACATATGGATAATAATTGAATGTTAAGTGGATGAAACATGACTGAATGATTAACCACAAATATAATGCTTTCTGTAGATAAGGTTAGACTTATGTCGCAAGAAGAACTCAATTCAATGCAACTAGAATTAGAAGAGATAAATAGAGAAATATCAGAAATAAATGCCGATTTAGAAAAAATAAAATCTTCTAAAGAAGTTCAAAATGCAATTAGTTTTTTTGAAAAATATAAAAAATGAGAAGTAAATCTTAGAGATCTTCCACACTCAAAAAGACAATTAATATTGGGTTTATTTAAAAAATTACAAACATCAGTATTTGATAAACAAAAAAAATTGAGTAATTTAAAAAATAGAAGAGAAGAAATAAACAAAAAAATTGAAGATGCAGAAAATAGAGTTAAATCAGATGGATATATAAACATTAAAAACAATAGTAGTGATATTAATTTTATTTATTATTTATTATGAAATTATACGTCTTGAAGAGTTGGTTTAGATAATTATGGATCCTATTTAAATGCAGTTAGAAGATGAACTCCATACTTTCCTAAAAAAATTTCTAAAACACTAAGCTCTAGTTTTAGATATGAAATAAAAAATCTTAGAGAAGAGCTAGAAACTTTGGTTATAGAAGATAAGGAGGATTTTTGAACAGAAAGACAGTATCATAGAGTTGAGTTTTTATATAGATGATGAAAAGAACTTAGTTTAGAAAATAGGATAGGTTATATAAAAGATGCTTTAAGTAATATAGAACAAATTAGAGATAAGAAATTTATTGATGTTTCTAGTTTGGATTGAGTTGAAGTAGAAAAGGTTCCTTTAGGTTATTCCTTATTAATGCCAGTTTGAATAAATGGTAATTGGAAGTGAGTAATTTTAGATTTAAGTTCAGCTTGAATTTGATTTTGATTAGAAAAAAAAGAGTGAGTTGATTCTGATATTATAGAAAATGATTTGGTAAGATTAGATTTAAATATATTATGAGAAGAATTATTGGTGGATGTGTATGTGAGGAGGATTGTAGAAAAGAATTGACATATTATTGTGTGAGGAAATTTTTATTATCCCAATCCAGAAACTTCCAGAAAAATAAATGAAATAAAAACTAAGCTTGAATGAAAGATTAATCAAATAAATAGAAGTCACGATAAAAAAAGGCTTGAAACAAAATCTACTACACGAGAGAGAAGAAAGCCTAGAAAATAGTAGAGTATTTTCCAGTTCTGTTTGATTATTTCAAATTTAGAGAAAAATCATTTGATTTTTTATTTGATCTAATTATACTATACTTAGTTGTAACAAAAATCTGCTTTTGAATTTTTGGGCAACTAGGGTGATGCCCGTTTTTTTATAAAATTATCTTACAAAATATGAGTAATACAGGTACAATAGACAAGTTGACAGATAAGTGATTTGGATTTATTTTAACTGATAGTTGAGAAAGTGTTTTCTTTCATGCAAGTGCGTTATGAGAAGGTCAAGATTGATATGAAGCATTTAATGAATTAGAAGAATGAGATAAACTAACATTTAATATAATTGAAGGAGAAAATGGTAAACCAAAAGCTACTAATGTTAAAGTTGATTAGTTATTCTTAGAAAGTTTAAATAAAAAACAGGAATTTAATTCCTGTTTTTTATTTGTAAAAAAATGAAGTTTATATTATTGAATACCTGATATTATTTGTATTCAGTTGTCAGTAACTAAAACAGTATACTCCCATTGTGCTCATAAATCTTCATTTTCTGTATACAAATTCCAGTCATTTCAGGGCTTGGTTTTTATGTCTTCAGACAATATTGATGTTATTGGTTCTAATGCTAAGACCATATTTTTTTCAAATTTTATTTTTTTTGTTTCTGGGTGGGGCCAGTTGTATATATGAGGTTTTTCATGTACCTTGTCTCAAACTCAATGTCAGGTAAGATTTTTTATTACACTAAAATCATTACTCATCATTGTTGAGTATATTGTTTTTGAATATTCAAAAAGAGGTACTCAAGGAGCTATTTTTTCCATGGCTGTATCAAGTGCATGTTTTGTTGTTTTGTATAATTCCTTTCATAATTGATTTGAATTGTCTCATCATACAATGACAGTTATAGCACTATCAGAAATTCATCAATTATATACAATTCATGCATCTATTTTCAAAACATCTCATTCTTTTAGTTGGTACTCATCTGGTATTCAGTGAACTATACAATCGTTTACAGATAGACAAAGATTTGCGGGGAATCACATATATCATTTAAATGCTCATTTTAGTCATTTTCTATTAATATAATCTTGTGCTATAGATTCAAGATATGATAATCTGACTCACACTCATACAGCATCTTTAACTAAATGTAAAAGTTCTGTTAGGTACTTTCAAGATTCTTTAATGTTTTTAATTTTTGATTCAGATTTAGAAAGCATTTATATAACTTTTAAAAAAGTTTAAAACAATTATTTTTCTTCTTCTGTATTATTGTCAGAATCGTCTTCTTCTGGTCACTCATCGTCTTCTTCTCATCATTCTAGGAAAGCTTCAAGCATGTCTTCAAGCATATATCAATTTATATATTCCTCTGACAGATCTGGATAGTTTTCTTTATATATTCCTCTAATATCTTCTATAATTTTTTTGGTAGGTTCAGCAACTTTTGCATTAATTGTTATTTCTTCTTCCATTTTTATAATTTATTAACAAATAAAAAGCCATTATAATAAGAATATAAAAATTTTCAATATTTATTTTGAAAAAGTAGTATGTTATAATAAAATAAAGTGTTTAGAAAATTTATTTATTACAATTAATTCAATAGTTAACTTGAAATAAACAAATAAAACTTTATAAGAATTTCTGATTTAACTTTAAATAAAATTACATCAAATGGAAGCTATTAAATCAAGATTAGATGAGTTTTATAATCAAAGAGTTAAAAAAGACAATAGTTTGAAGCAAAGATTAAAAAATGCTTTAAGTAAAAAGGCTGCCAATGAAGAATATTATCATCTTTGTCAATGAATAGAGTTTCCAAACTATCCGTGAGTAAAATTTCATAAAATAGCATGACTTTGGCATTATGTAGATGATCAAACTGCTAAAGACATATTAGAAAAATATAGGGAAAAAAATAAATGAAGAGATCTTACTATAAGTAGGTCTTTTTGATTGAGTTTAGTTGAATTAAAAAAAATAAAAGAAGCATGACTTTCTAGGCTAAAGCAACAATATCCAAATATTTTACCAGGAAGATGGGATGCTAAAAAGGAGGTTTATAATCTAAAAAAATCTGCAGAAAAAAAGTGAGAAGATTGAAGAAAAAGTTTGAATGAAAAGTATTCTGAGAATATAATTAAGCAGCAATGATTGAGTTTCCCAAGGTATCCCGATTGTAAGCTTTATAAAATTTGATGACTTTTTCATTATGTAGATGAAGAAACTGCTTTAGAGATAATGGAATTGGAGAAAAATAAAACTCCTAATTTTCATACTTGAGAGCTGTCTTCATCTAATGTTCAACATTTAGAAACTATAAAAAAGAGATGATTGGATAGGCTTAGAAAGAGATATCCAGAATTAAATCCAGAATATTTAAATAATGATTATGTTTTGGCTTTTTTGCAAAATCAACTAGAAAAAACCAATAAAATTTTGAACAAAATAGATTTAGACTCTGATTTTGAGTGATTAAAATCTCAATTAATTGATATAGTCTCTAGATCTTTTCCAAAAACAACTCAGAAGCAAAATATGAAATTTTCTTTGTGAACTGATAAAAAAAACAATACACATTATGTACAAGTAGGAAGTGTTGTTTATTTTATTGATAAGCCTACAGCTATACTAATACAATGATATATTAAAGAAAAGCAAAAAAGGTTTAATGTTTGTTGATTGTCACCTATAGAAGTTGGTATTCTTAGAGAAGTTGTGCAAAAAATATTAAAAACAAAAAAGTTTTCTAAAAAATCTTCTTAGTATTATTTAAAACAACAAATACTTGCAAAAGTATTTTTATTGATATATCTAATTTTGTATTTTGTATTGTTGTTTTCATCTTTTTCAATAATGTTTATTAAACTTCCTTTGTTACTTTCATGTTGTTTTTTGGGTCTTTTTGTGGTTTATTCATTAATGTTTGAAAAGCTTCTTCAGACTTGGATTTTTGTTGGAATTTGTTTTTTAAGATATTTTGTATATCAAGAATATCTTTTCATTCCAAAATATTAAAAACTTTATTTAAAGTGTTTTCTCAATATATTGTTTTAAATCATTCTTCAATTAATTTTATTAGAGTTTGTATAATTATTTTATCTTCTTCTTTAGGTCAATCTTTATTATAAGGTTTATTGATAGACTTTTTTAATAATCTTAAAAAATGTTCATCAGCTTCTCATATTTCTCAGTTTGGTTTTTTTAAAAATCTTATACAATACGATTTTAATGCTGTTATATCTTGGCTGGATAATATTTTTTTAGGTACTTGGAAATTACTTAGAGTGTGAATACTTTCATTTTGCAAATATTTTTCTAAAAAACTTTCTATAGAGTGTGTTTGTTCAGAATAAGCATCCTTTTCAGTATTATTTTTTGCTTCAGCCAGCTTTGGTATATTCATAATGAATTTTTATCGTTAAATACTTTCATACCTATAATTTATTTTTAGGCAAATGCAATACATACTTTTAAGAAAAAAATTAAGATTGAATTAAGATTAAATGTTATTATAAATTTATCATGAATCTAACAACATCTACAAAAATAAGTTTAAAATTCACTTTGTTTACAACGATATTACTATTTTTGTTTGGTATAATAGTAAACTTTTTTTATTTTTCTCAATGGTATAGTCAAGAAAAAGCTTTTCTTGAAGAAAGGTCTACTGTGTTTCAGCTATTTGGTTTTGATCCTATGGTTCCCAAACATCTTCGTCATTCTTGACCTTGAGATACAATAAGTCTGGATAACGTTTTGGCTAAGGAGATATTAGAAAATGATGTTTTATTTAACATATCAAGAATTGATAATGATTATGTATTATATTCTATTTCTTGAGAAAATTTGTCATATTCAGTTGTCACTTACCATATATTTTCGCAGTTGAACCTTTTGCTTATAAATTTTTATATGATAATATTTTTTATAGTGTTGGCTTATTTTGTTTCTCACTATTTTGTGAGAACATCTCTAAAAAGACTTAGGTCACTTGTTTCACAAACAAAAAGTTTAGATATAGAAAATCTTAATAATCCTATAAGTATGGATTGACCTTATGACGATGAGATAAAAATACTTTCTGATACAATAAATAAGTCAATGAATAAGATATATGTTCAGGCAAAATCATTGAAAAATTTTATATCAAATGCATCTCATGAAATAAAGACTCCACTTATGGAAATAAGTTCTCAACTGGATTTGATTTCTATGAAATATGGTGCAAAGCAGGAAATTTCACAGATAAAGTCAACCATTAAAAATATGAATTCTCTAATAGAAAACTTATTGTTTCTTACCAAGATACAGTCATCATCAACTGATTTTTCTATAGAAAAGTTTAATGCTTCCAATTTGGTTAACAGTTGTATACAAAAAATTGAATCTTTTTATACTAATAAAAAAATAAATATAGAGAAAAAAATACATGATGATATATATTTGAGTTCGAATTATCAACTTTTTGAAGTTCTTGTAAAAAATCTTGTAGAAAATGCTTTTAAATATACAAAAAACAATTGAAATATAAAAATCTATTTTGATAACAACTTTTTTGAAATTGAAGATGATGGTATATGAATAAGATCGGAAAACTTACAAAAAATATGGCATAGTTTTTATCAAGAAGACTCAGCAAAAACTGATATAAAAAGTTTTTGAATGTGACTTTATATTGTGAAGCAAATAATTGATTTGTTGGATTATGATGTTGATGTAAGTTCGGAAGTTTGAAACTGAACTAAATTTACTATAAAATTTAATAAAAATGAAAATACTAATAGTTGAAGATAATAAAACAATTGCTAATGCTATACAAGAAATGCTACAAGCAAATTGATATGATTCTGATATAGCAGATGATCTTGAAGTTGCTAAAAAGCTTTTCAAAAAAAATAAATATAATCTTGTTTTGTTGGATTTGATGTTGCCTTGATGAGATTGAATGGATTTTTGTGAGTATACAAGAGAAAAAACTAATATTCCAATCATTATAACAACATCCAAGCATCAGCTTGAAGATAAATTAGAATGATTTGACTTGTGAGCGGATGATTATCTTGTGAAACCATTTGATTTTGAAGAACTATTAGCAAGAGTAAAAAGGCTACTTGAAAGAACAAATCAGGTTGATAAATTTGAATTTGAAGATGTAGTGATATATTTAAATCAAAAAAAGGTGTATAAAAATTGAGAAAAAGTAGAATTCACTAACAAAGAAATTTCTTTGATTGAGTGTTTGTTAGATCATTTTTGAACTGCTGTTTCAAGGACAGATATAATTGATTATATTTGGTGATGAGATATTTTTGATAATGATAATAAACTTGATGTTTATATATCCAATATTAGAAGAAAACTTGGTAAAGGGATTATAAAAACAGTGAAATGATTTTGATATAAAATTGAAAAATAAATATGTTTAATGTTTATTTAAGGTTTTGTTTTACACTTAATAATTAGTCCTTAATTAAAAGGACTATGAAACTTAAACTATTTTAGATGATAACCAAGTTTGCTATGAAAAAATTTATTTCCTTTTTATCTATAATTGCGTTGATAAGTGCATTAAGTTATGTTAATGCAGAAGAAGATTATTCTGATTATGAAGAAGAAATACAAATGTTTGATCAAGAAATGGATGTAGAAGCAGAATGAGTAGAAGAAGATTATGAAGATGAATGAGAACAAGTTGAAATGGACGTAGAGTGAGCAGAGGAAGATTATAACGAAGAAGAATATGATATGGATGTAGAAGTAGAATGAGTAGAAGAAGATTATGAAGATGAATGAGAACAAGTTGAAATGGACGTAGAATGAGTAGAGGAAGATTATAACGAAGAAGAATATGATATGGATGTAGAAGTAGAATGAGTAGAAGAAGATTATGAAGATGAATGAGAGTCGCCTGAAGACATATATACAGATGAATATATTGAAGAATTAAACTTTACTGAAATATATAATGATCATATAAACTCATATATAAATGATTTATCAGAAAATCAACCTAATTATACTGAACAGTTTGAAGTTGGTAATATTGACTGGATAGGGTCTAATACTGCTAGAGTTGAATATTATGATGGAGATAATCAGTATGTTTGAGATATAGAACTTGGTTGGTGGAACTGAGAAGTACAGTTTGAGTGATATGAATCTGTAGAATGAGCAGAGGAAGATTATAACGAAGAAGAATATGATATGGATGTAGAAGCAGAATGAGTAGAAGAAGGTTATGAGGATGAATGAGAACAAGTTGAAATGGATGTAGAATGAGCAGAAGAAGATTATCAAGTAGAAGATGTGAGTCTTGATCAATGAGTTAACCTATCGGAAAAGTTTTCTAAATCAATAGAAGAAAGAGAAAATATTGTTGATGAAAATATAGACAATCTTGTATGAGAAAACTATGAAGAGTTTAATACAATTCAATCAAAAATAGATAATTTTGTGAATAATACTGATAATCTTGATTTGCTTGAAGAAAGATATGAAGATTTGGAAGATGTTATTAATAAAATAGATGATCTTAACTTGTCAGTTCAAAATCAATATTTGTATACATCTGTGTTTATTTATCTTCAAAACTCTTTTGAGTCTAGAATAGAAGAATTGTGATGAGATGTTTCTACAGCAGAAGAAGCTGATATGGACTGATGACTTGATTGAATGTTAGAAGACCTTCTAGAATAATTTTTGAAAATATTTTATCATTTTGCATCCCTTCTAAAATGAAGGGATGTTTTTTATTAATTAATATTTATTTAAGGTTTTTGTTTATATTTTATTTATGCTCAATTGTGGGCATATTTAAATATATAAAATAATACAAATGAGAAAAAAAGAAAATATGGAAAAAATTCTAAAATTTTTATCAAAAAAGAATATATGAAGAAGTTGAAACAATAAAAAATGTACTAATAAAGAGGTTCTGATACTTGAAAAGTTGATGAAAAATGTATGAGCAGTGGTGTCTAGAGAAGATTTGATAAACTATACTTGGTGATTTGATTGATATGAAAATGAAAAAAAATTGGATGTATATGTTTCAAATCTTAGAAAAAAAATAGACAAAACAATCATAAAAACAGTAAAATGAGGTTGATACAAAATAGACCCCTAAATTTTTATGAATATTTATGATAGAAAGTAAATGTTAAATACATAAAAAAACTTGAAAATATACTTTAAATATTTAACCTTTGAGTATTCTTTGGTTGTATTAATCTCAATCAGAGTAATTTAGTTGCATAAAATATAAAATAATGAAAAAACAATTGATAATAGCTTTAGTAATTTTTTGAAGTTTTAGTTTGTATTGATGCATGGAAGATATAGAAGATATGAATTGAACTCAAGATGCTTCAGATCAGACTGAGCAACAAAATCAAAATAATGAAGAATGACAAGATTATGAAGAAGAGGAGGCGATGCAAGAGGATATGACTGATGAAGAAGCGATGGAAGAAGATGTAGAGGATATGATAGATGATGAAGATATGATGGATGAAGAAGCAATGCAGGATGCAATGCAACAGGAAATGCCGTCTTCTCCTGATCATCATGATTATGTAGAAGAAGGACATCTTGTGTCTTTGGATTATACTGGTACTGATGAAGATGGTGAGGTTTTTGATACTAGTGAACAAAGTGTTGCTGAAGATGCTGGTATATATGATGAAAATAGACCTTATCAACCATTGGAATTTATAGTTGGTGCATGACAAATGATTCCTGGTTTTGAAGATGCAATTCTTTGAATGGAAGAATGAGAAGTTAAAGAATTTGAAGTTACTCCAGATGAATGATATTGAGATTATCAAGAAGAGCTTGTAGAGGAAATTCCAATGGAATATTTTGAGCAAGCAGGTTTGGAGCCAGTAGAAGATGAGTTTGTAAACTTTGGTCAAATGTTTGGAGAGATAACAGAAATTAGAGACGATGAATGAATTGTAATAGTAGATTTCAATCCTCCAATGGCTTGAGAAAATATGTATTTTGAAGTAGAAATTCATGAAATAAAGGATCAAGATGAGCAAGACATAGATCCAATGCAACAGCCTTAAAAACTAACAAACTATTTTTTAAAAAAGCCCTAAAGGGGCTTTTTTAGTATTTTTTATTGAGTTTTTATTGTTTTTTTGTATAAATAATAGTGTGTTCTTAAAAATATCTTGATTCAGTTAGTTTTTTTTAAATTATTTCAAAAAGTTTAAGATAGCATAATTATTGAAATTGTTTTTTATTTTATTATAATTTTTTATTTAAATTTAAGTTGGGTAATTATTTATGAAGCTTTTTAAAAGAATTCTTATATCTCTTTTCCCTGATGAGGTAATAAATCAGCCTATAAATCCAGCAAGTGTTTTTATAAGTTTTGTTTCTGCAAAACAGTTTTTTTCTGTAGTAAATAGAAAAATAGTAGAAAACTTCAAGTTAAATCTTTTTGATGTGTCCTTAGATAGTTTTGAAGTAAAAGTTGGTTTTGGAAAGTGATCTTCTATGAAGCCTAAAGAAATAGATAATTATTATTCATATTGAGTTGTATCCAACTTCAATTGATATAGGTTTTTTTCTCCATCAAATATATGAAGTGTAGTTTCTCTAGTTGTAAGTATTTATACAAGAAATTTTTTCAAATGATATGATCATAGGTATTTTATTAACTTTATTTTGACTGTTTACTATATAGTATTTATCTTTTTTGCAAGAATTAAAGTTTTTCCTTATTCGGATGATAAAGAAAATTATTCTTGGTTTATAGATCTGTTTTTTCAAACTTACTTATTTGTTTGTAAAAATTCAGGTTTTAAATATGATGAAAATACAATTCAACAAATAAAATTAAAAGTTCTAAAAAATATCCAAGTATTTTTTATGCTTTTTAACCTGTCAAAAACTCTTAATAAATTTTTTGAAGATGATTTTATTGATGAAAAATATTATTATGAACGGATATTTTATGATGAACAAAGAAAAAGCAATAAAAAAGCAGTAACATTAGATTTTATTAAAAATTATCATATTTATACAAGATCTTCAAGGATATCAACTACCGAAAAGAAAATAATACCATTTATTTTGCCCGCTGATATTTTGATTAGATATCTTTTTGAGTGAGAGGATGTTTATAAGATCTCAGAGCTTGTGGTTGAAAATATTTATGATAAAGATGTTTTGGATAATTATATGTCAAGTTTCCTTAAAAATAAAGATGTTTTAGAAGATTTTCTAGTGTATCTTTTGGATTATAGACTTTTCAAGAAAAATTATTTTAAGTGAATAAAAAGATTTATTTCTTGGAAGTTTAATAAAGCTTGAGGTTCTGGAATAGATGATGAGCTTGATGAACTTATGTCAAGTATTTGAGAATGAGATGATCCAGATAATGTTAAAATACCAGATAGGTTAAAAAAAGAATCTGTAGCAACAGAAAAACTTATAAATTTTTATCTAACTTTTGTGTGATGATTTTGGGTGTGAAGAGGAGATAGTTTTTTCTTAAAGCTTTTTAGAAGAAACCTTTTAAGTGTACTTAATACAAACAGATCTTTGAGTTGAATGCATCAAGATTCATTGTTTTTCTATGGAGGTGTTTTGTATAATTATAGTAAAAATGTTTTTTATTATAAATATGCATTTGAGAATGTAAAAGCTGGTAAAGAAAAATTCTCTTTGCCATATAGATCTACATTCAAACAAACTTATTCAAATCCATTTTTGTTAAAATTATTTGATGAAAATTTTTTAACAGTAATATTTCAAGACATAAACCAAAAAGATATAAAAATATTTGTGCAAAATAAAGATATTATTAATCTTTTCAAAGAAAAATTTGGTTCAAAAATTTCTTCTATGGTGAAGTATTCAAAGACATGAATATTAAATTGTTTATATAAAGATTTTTTTGAACTTATTTGAGAAACAAATCAAAATCATTTGTACAAGCATTTTTATAAAAAAGATGTTTCTAATATTAAAGAAAATATATATACTTTTGATATATGGGTTTGGAAAGATTTTATAAATATATTAAATAATGAAAAGATTGATATTCAAAAAAGATACAATAAAGAAAGTATAATATGAATTTGTGCATTTTTGAGAGAAACTTTGTTTTGATTTCTTCTTTATTATAAATACCTTAGTATCCAAGAAAAGATAAATTGAGTAGATTTACATCTTGATACTCTAAAAAAAATATATATATATGATATAGTTTGAATATCTCAGGATTATTATTATCTTGTAGAGTATATAATAAATCAGCTTGTATATGATTATGATGATATGCTTAATAAGTGGATTAGTATAGACGATAATTCATCTTATATGGATTTTTGATATAGAAACTGGTCAGAGTTTTCTGGTTCTAAGAATTATGATTCTATCATGTGAGAGGTAAGTTGAGAAGATGTTATATGGTTTAGAGGATTTTTGAAAAATATAACATTTTATAATAGTAGATATTTGATTCCTAGAGAGTAAAATTTATCTTAATAATATATAAATAATGAAATGTCCAAAATGTGGGAATATGGAAACAAGAGTCGTAGATTCTAGGATAGTAGAGGATTGAAGATCTGTGAGGAGAAGAAGAAATTGTGAATATTGCTGAAAAAAATTTACAACTTTTGAAAAAACCTGAATAACAGATTTGTTAGTTATAAAAAGAAATTGAAATAAAGAAATCTATGATAGAATGAAAATAAAAAAAGCTCTTATGCTGGCTTTTGCCAAAAGAGACTTTAGTGTAGATCAAATAGAAGAGATAATAAGTCAACTTGAAGTAAACTGGCTTAGTAAATGAAAAGAAGTTGATTCAATAGAAATATGAGATGATATTTTGAATTTATTAAAAGAAATAGATATGGTTGCATATATTAGATTTGCTTCTGTTTATAAAAAATTTGAAAACCTTGAAGATTTTAAAAAAATTATTGAAAATAAATGAGGATATTAGAGTACCTTCAAAAAACAAAATGAGTATCAAGAAGAGATATGTTGGAAATGATTAATGAAAAAGCATTATTAGTAAATTGAAACTACGTAGAAAACATAAACTTTGAACTTAAAAAAAATGATATTATTGAAGTAAACCTACCAAGTTGAGAAGTTTATGAAGAAGAAGTTACAAGCTTTCCGTCTTTTAAACCTATTATTGTGGCTTTCAATAAACCCAAAGGATGTGTTGTATCAAAAGCTGATAAACATAACAAAACTATATATACTTACTTACCAAAAAGTTGGAAAAAAGACTTTTATTATATTTGAAGACTTGATAAGTATTCTAGATGATTATTGTTGCTGACAAATGAACCATCTTTGGTAGATTATTATGAATCTCCCAAAAGCAAAATACTTAAAATATATGAAGTAAAAATAAATAAGCCGTTCAAAACAAATCATTTATTAAAATGTAAGAAATGATTTGATGTACAAGACTCTCAAGACAGCTCCAAAAAAGATTTTCTTAGTTTTTATGATGTAAAACCTTTTAAAGATAAGTTTTGAAAACATTATCTTAGAGTTTTGTTAACTGAATGAAAAAACCGTCATATAAGAAGAATGCTTGAAGCTTTGGATTATAAGGTTTTTGATCTTAAAAGAGTGAAGTTTTGAAAATATGAGCTTTGAGATATTAAGCCATGAAAATATCAGATTCATAAAATAAAAAATAGGAAATAAATTTTATAATTTTTTTTGTAATAAATGTACAATCCATATGATTATTATTTTAAAAAAGCTAAAAAAACATGATATAAAGCAAGAAGTGCTTTTAAATTGGAAGAAATAGATAATAAATTTCATATTTTTAATAAAAACACAAAAAACATTCTTGATATATGATGTTATCCATGAAGTTGGATTCAATATATATATGGTAAACTAAATAAATTAAATGTTCAAAACTATAAGATAGTTTGATTTGATTTGATGCAAGCTGAGATGAACATGGAATGAGTTTTTTTATACCAGCAGGATATAAAAGATAAAGAAGGTGTATCATGAATACTTGAAAATTTAGGATTATGAGAACTTGATGTTATAGTTTCAGATATGGCTCCAAATACTATATGAATGAAAGATATAGATAGTATGAAATCCGTAGATTTGCTTGAAGAAAGTTTTTATGTTTATCAAAGCTATCTGAAACAAGATGGAAAATTTGTAATGAAGGTTTTTATGTGACCATGATTTGAAGAGTTTTTATGAAAACTAAAGAAAATATATTGATGAAAAAATATAAAAACTTACAAACCATCTTCTACCAGGAAAAGTAGTAAAGAAACTTATCTTATAAAAATATAGTTTTTTATTTTTAGTATTTATTTGTTTTGTCCTTTCAAGTATGTCACTTTCTGTACAAAAGATAGTGAGTTATTGGAAAAATTATTTCTTCCCAAATCAAGATACTTATAGCTATACTTAGATAAATATCTGCTATATTAAATATAGGAAAATCTCATATCATTATGAAATCTCTTACTCATCATAGAAATAGTCTATCAATTAAGTTTCATAAAGCTCCTGCTACAAATAGTATTAAAACAGTTCAGCTTATCCAGTTCTTATTGTATACAAACCAAAAAACGAAAAAACTAATAAAACTAATTAGCATAATAATTGTCATATCAATCTGAACTCATCGAGCAATTCATTCATTGAATGCTGGATTCAAGAAAATAAATTGTTCGCCAATAGATTTATTATAAAAAATCCATTTAGTAAGTAAATCCAAACTTACAAATCATAATATTATACTCAATAGTGAATATAATTTTGGTTTTTTAATTTTTCTTTTGATATACTGATAAATTTCATCAGGATTTTTGAGTTGTCAAATTGTTTTTAAATCTTTGATACTCAAAAATCATTCATTTTTTATCCACTGAGAAAGTAATTTAAGATTCTTTCAAGAAAAGTCACCATATTTTCATCTTTCAAAATCTATTATATAGATTTTGTTTTGTTCCCCTACAATTATATTTTTGTAGGGTCTCATTAGTTCTCAGTGTATTATTCAGCATCTATCAAGACAATAAGCTTTATACAATAAATCAAGCATCAAATTTTTGTTTTTGTTTTGATTTTCATAAGCTTCAGAAAAATGAATTCACTCTATAAATTCATACTCAAAAAAATTTTCTCAAGTATATTGTATTTGAGGTACAAAGTTTATTCAGTATTGATTTAATTTTTTGATTATAAATATTTCTTTTTGAATTATAGATTCCTTTCATTTTAGTGCGGTTTTTCTGGCAATTTTTTTGTTTTTTTGATTGTATATTTCAATATTTCATCTTCGTCAACCTCATATTTTTTCCATAATAAAAAATTTTTTAAGTTTAAATACAAGTTTTCTACCTATTATCCTTTTCAAATTTTATAATGTTTTCTAGTACCTTATTTTTTTCATAATCTCTCATTAATACGTGATTTGATTTTTCAAGTTTGATTAATTTTTTATATTCAGATGCTATATTATCATAAATAAGTTTTGATCATTGTATATTATTGGTACGATCTTTTTTTGAATGTTGTATTAAAGTTGGAATGTTTACTTCTCACAAACTTCATCTTATCTGTTCAAAATAATCAAACGAGTTTGTAATTGGTTCAAAAGGAAAATTTAAATATGCTATATGTTCTTTTTCTCATCAAGGTTTGTTGATTTGTGCTATATTTATTTTGCTTCAATATACTAAATGCTGTCATACAACTTCTGCATATTCAGCCAAAGAAAAGTTATCGTATTCAATATAACTTAACTTTATAAAAGGAGCAAGCAAGTATAAATTATTTGTACTTTCGTATTGATTTTGTGCAATAGCAATAGAAAGAAATCCTCAAAGTGAGAATCATACAATATTTATATTGTTACACTTATTTTCAAGTTTTTTGTAAATATCATCTACTTGGTTGTACCAGTCTTTTACATCAATATCTATCATGTCACTTGGTTTTGTGCCGTGTCATTCTAATCTTGGCACATAAACATAATCTCAAAAAGTTTTATTTATTTCCTTTGCATAATTTTTGAACTCATCGGGTACAGAAGTATATCCATGGATCATCAACCAGCATGTTTGGTTTTCTCATTCAAGTTTTATCTCTTCTGCTCATTTAATTTTTCAGTCTGATGTGTATTCCCAGTGTTCCAAATCTCTGTTGTCTATTTTTTCTCAGTTTAGAAATCATGTGAAAAAGTATAACAAAACAAAAGCACTGATAACTGCTAATATAAAAATCGACAAAAAACTTATTCAAAAAACTTTTTTCATTAAATATTTTATTTAATTTAAATAACCTGTACTAACTACAAACAATATGTTCAATTACATTTTTAATTTTATTGCTATCGTGTCTAATCATATCTTCTTGTTTTATAAAGTCGTATTTCATTACTCTACTATCTGTAATATCTTCTTTTATGATAGATTTATTTTCTTTTTCATAATGTTTTAAGATGTGTTCTTTCACAGGATGTTTTTCCCAGTCTTGCATTAAAATATAATCAAATATATCCTCTCACAAAAAGTATTTGAAAACATTCAAAAAGTCAGATAAATGGTAATTATTTGTTTCTCAGTATTTTGTGAAAAGGTTTAAAAATAGCATTTTTTGTGCTTTTGATTCTTTTAGTAAGTTGGCAATATTTCCAATAAGTATGTTTGGTAAAATAGAAGTATATAAATCTCAGGGAGCTATTATTATATAATCTGCATTATTTATCACCTCAGGTATATGAGGATTTTCTTTTGGTTTATCCTGAATAAATTTTTCTAGTATATTGAATTTCATATTATAGGGTATTTGTTGTTCATTTAGTATATTTTTGATAGCATTTATATAATCATCTTTAAGAACAAACAAGTCTTTTATTTGTAGCTGAGGATCGTGTTTTGGTATATCAATATTAGTTTCTCATATTACATAATCAAGGTTTTCAAGTTGAGCTAAAATTCTTACTCTTTCAAAAGTTGTAGGATATACTTTTCATTTTACATCAAAAAGTTCTTCTAAAAGATTTATAGACTTTCAAAAATCGTGTGTTATGTCGTGTAAGGCCATCATTATAATATTTCAAAGATTGTGTCAATAAAATGCTCAGCCTTCAAATCTATAATTAAAAATATCTCTTAGTATTTGTGTTTTTTCCTTGTTTGACAAAGCAACTATGGCTCTTCTAAGGTCTCAAGGAGGTAGAGCTCAGTATTCATCTCTAAGTTTTCAGGTGCTTCATCAATCATCAGACATTGTTACTATTGAAGATATTTGAGTTCATGGTATATCTTTAAGGGCTGAAAGCATATTGAAACTTCCTGTTCAACCTCAAATAACTACTATATTGGTCATTGCAATTTTATTATTCAATAAATTTATATAATAAAAATTAATATAATGAAATAAAACTGATTGTAAACAGTTTGTATAATTGAGAACTGAAAAATTCACTATTTTTATATCTTACTAAAATTTTATTCATTCATAAGTTCATTTTAGTATAGATTTGAATGTTTCAAATTTACTGTGTTTACCTAAAAATAAAACTAAAAATATAAACCATCCAGTTTGTATCCATAATCAAGAAATATAAAATATGTATTTTTCCCACCATTTAGCATTATTTTTTATAAGTATGATTCTGTTTCTGGATTTTTGATATGCTGTTTTGGGAGTTCAGATAAAAGATTTTTCTGTGGCTGATTTTTCTTTCTCCATATGATTAGTTTTCAAGTTATTGTCTACCACGATTTTGTATCCAAGATTTGTTGCTCTCCAAGAAAAATCAAGATCCTCATAAATAAACTCAAAATACTCATCAAACATAATCTTTTTGAAATTATTAGTTTTTCAAAAAATACTATTTCATCAGATTAGTTTTGGTGTTGAGTAATCTCAAGTTGATTTGGTGGGTACCACCTTTGCCAAAAAAGGAGAGATTTTTTTGAATCATTGAGACTGTATTTTATTTGTTTGTCTGTACATTATCGTAGGGGATAGGAAAATCTCCTTTTCAAAATTGTTTTGATATTTTGAGTAGCTTTCTATTGTTTCCTTGAAAAAATTTTCTCAAAAAATATTATCATCATCAATGATATACATATATTCACTTTTGCATAGATTTATACCAAAATTTCTTATATAACTAACTCAAACTCAAGGACATAAATTGCTATTTAGATTTGTTATTATGTTGAATATTTGTTTTTTTTCTTCTTCTATTTTTTTAAAAATAAAATAAAGTATTATATCATATTCGTCTTTTCATATAAATTTATCAATTATAATATGTACTTTGCTAGGTAATACATTTGAATTAACTATACTTTCTACTATTTTTTGAAGTGTTCATATGCTTCCTCTAGATGGGATTACTACTTCGAATTTCATCTTAGTATTTTTAAAGAATTAATTTGTGATTAGATCATTTTTATGTATTTCGTATAATTTTTTAATATCTTCATCTGACTGATATTTGGGAAATAATATTTGTCATAATGGTAATTGCAAATCGATCTTTTCACTTACTTTGTGATTGTTTTCTATCATCTTATTTATGCTCTCTTCATCATAATTGTTTTTTTTCATGATTTTTCTGATTTCCTCTTCTGATTTTATGTGATAATCTCATTGTATAAATGATTTGGTGTATTTTTGGTTTTCTTTAATGCATAATAAAACTTCATAAGCTTTTTTATCTGTTTTTTCTGGGTATGAATAATCATTTCATATAATCAGTTGAGTTCAATTAGATGAAGCAATCTCAATTAATTTTTGATTTATTTTTTTTGTTTCTTTAAGTTTTGTCTCATCTTGTGCCATTATTTCATAATAAACTTCTCATTCAAAAATCTCATTTAGTTTTTTTGTAATATCTTCAATTTTTTTGTCTTCTTCTCATGAAAGTATCATACTTCCTAAAAAGCTGTTCTCTCATCAAACTATTCAGATAAGTCATTTGCTAAATGTTTGTAATGTCTCAAAATCAATCCTTGGCTTTTGATTGTATCAGGTAGTATGAGCAAATGATACAAGTTTCAATAAATTTTGGTATCAATCAATATTTTTAGCAATTAGTACTATGTTTTGTGGTGTGGTTTTTTCATGTTTGTTTTGTAGGTCTAGACTTAGAAACAATTCTGTTCATAAAATTGGTTTTATTCAGTTTTTTTCTGCATTTTCATAAAATTCTATAGATCAGTACATTCCATGATAGTCAGTAACTGCTATTGCTGACATCCCTAGCTCTTTTGCTTTTTCTACTATTTTTCATGGATTTCAAGTGGCTTCAAGAAGGCTATAATGGCTATGTCAATGTAGGTGAATCATTAAATACTATAATCAATTTAAAATTTTTTACTTGATTTTTATATTCTAATGTATAATTATATAAAAAATAAAAGCAAGTTTTATTAGATAAAAAAAATAATGTTTATAATACCTTTGTTTTTTATAGTATTTTGATTGTTGATTATAATATTTCCGGAGTTTTTAGCATATCTTGTGGGTGGGTTTTTCATACTTTTGTGAGTAAATATTTTGTTGTGAATATTTTTTATTAAAAAATGAAAAAAAAGATGAGACTGAGTTCGTATTGCTTGATATAAAATATACAAAGATTAATTCCAGAAAGGTATTAATTTAGATAACACTCTAAAAATTATCAAATTTACTCTTGTATTAAATTAAAATAAAAAGTTCATTATTTTAAAAGTTAGTTGTTTTATGTATTCTTGTTTTTTGGGAGATTGCTTTCCATAGATGTTTTTGTTTCTTTTTTTAAAGGTATATCTATACTGTTGTTTTTTGTATGATAAATACATATTTTAATTAGAACATTAATAATTCTGGTTTAATAATAATTGTTATACCTAGTCATAACATTAACAATCATCAAAGAATATTTATCCAGATTTTGTGTTTATTGCTTATTCATATTAGGCTAAAAGTGGCAACAGCAAATCAGAATATTATGAAATGATCAAGCAGAAAAAAGAAAACATAACCAAGCAAAAAAAGTATATTTGTAATTAATCAAAATCATTGGGCTTCTAATATTGTTACATATGTGATAGGTATTCAAACTGTACAAAACATTTCCAAAAAGTTTACTATGAATGCTATCAAACTTATTCATATAATCGATAAAATCATACTTTTTTGTTGTATTACTTTTTGTATTTTATCAAAGAAAAATTTTCTTCTTTTTTCTCACATTACCGAACATCAAGTTTTTTCAGTGAATGCTTTTATAAGGCTTGATATACCAAATATTATTCACAAAACTCATACCATGATTTGGAATGTGCCTCTTAGGTGTTGAGGAATGCTTTGTACTGTGAATAATAGGAATGAAAGTATTCCAAGATATGCAATTCATGAAGCTATTATAAATGTACTTCAAAGTATTATGACTTTCTTTTTGTCTCAGCTACCAAGTAGGATACTCAATAAAAACAATAATATAAACAATGCACATGGATTGAATCAATCCAAAAGTCATGCAATTATTGTTAACACTGGTATAGATAACGCATAAAGATTGATATCTCAAAGAAAAGGAAGTTCTACTATATGTTGTTGTCCTGTAGTATTATCTCAGGTGTTATCTATATTTTCACCAAATCAAAATCCAACCAAAAACAATAGTACTGTTGTTATGAGTATTGTTATATATTTCATATTATTCAAAATTATTGATTATATCAATTACTTCATCATTACATTCATATTCTATGCAATAATCAATTTTTTCAATCATATTGTTTTTATCTACTCATACAAAAGATTCTTCTCAGATTATAGTTAGAGGAACTCAAGTTGTACGAACTCAAAGTTGACTTCAAATCTCTCACATAAGTCTAGAGTTTTGTCTATCTCACCATGTTTCAAATTTATTTATGTTGATTTTGTCTTTGTAATCTTCATTGTTTTCTAGATCTTCCCATATTTGATTTTGAGTATCGCAAGCAGGGCAACCATCTCACCAAAAATAATATATTTGTGTTACTCATTCTTGGGGTTGTATTTCATAAGCTGATTCTTGTGAATTTCAGTTTGACTGGTTGTTGTTATTTGTTCCTTCTCAATTTCAATCACATCAATAGATTATGATTGAAAATGATAGTATTGCTATTAAAAAAATCTTTTTCATTATTATTTTTAGTTTCGAATTAAATTTATTATTTTGAACAATAATTTTTCAAATTTTTAGTCTATGTTAAATAGCTCCTTTAGGTTGTTTTTTAGTTGTTTTTCTGATATTTCTCAAATATGCTTTTTAAGAACTTGTCAGTTTGTTGATTCAAATATTATTGCAGGTAGGGCATCATCAAGATTGTACTTTTCTACTATATCTTTGTGAGTATCAAAATCGTATTCTTCATATATAATATCAGAATATTCTTGTATAATTTTATTTACAATTGGTTTTGCAACAAGACATGAATTACACCAAATAGCACCTACAAACACAATTTTCATATAATGATATTTTATACAAATAAATGATAAATTTATATTGATGTTTTTTTTAAATTCAAGTTTTATTCTTACCGATAGTTTAAGTTACGTATTATAAAAATGTTTTATTTAACCTTAAACTTAAAGAGTTAGCTAAATATCTTTATAAAACAATTTTTTGTTATTATTTACTTGACATGTGTTGTTGTTTGTTTATTCTAATTTTTGTTTTAGTAGTTTATTGAGAAAAATGTTGCAAAATGAAGTCTTGTTGGCTGAGGCAGGAATAACCTGAAAAATAAATCAAACAATAGTTATGACAAAACAAATTTGAGAAGTAATACAGAATCTTTTTTTAGAAGAAAGTTTAAAAGATAAAGTATATCAAGAGCTTGATAAGATTTGTGTACAGTTATCTATTGAAGATCATCAAGATTTTATAGATTATGTTGTACATTATAACAAAACTATAGAGCAGATTGAAGAAGATAAAGTGCTGATTTGAATAATATTTCTTATTTCAAACTTGATATGAAAATTGTCTTTTGAGAAAAAACAGAGACTTTTGTTTCAAGCTAAATACGAAGCAAACAACTATCAAAATCCTATATATTCAATATTTCATTTCCTAAAACCATTAATATGAACATAGAACTTCTAAATTGAACATTTAAAATAAAGTTTCCTTATAAAAGTGTTTGTATAGACTGAAGATATCCATCAACAAATTATGAGGTGGGTGTTAGTATTCCTTGAGCAGACCTAGGTGATTTGGCTGGTATGATTGCATTTTTCAACAATCAAGATATTGATATAAAAAATGATGATATTTTGGATGTTATGCTAGAGGTAGTATGATGATTAAAAAACTTTTCTTTTCATACAGATGAACATCATTCAAATAAAGATTATGAAAATTATTCTTATGATGAATGTATTTGATGTTGACATATACTTTGTGAACTAAAAAAACCATCAGAATACAATCTAACAAAGAAAGATATAAGTTTTTTGATAAAAACCTTGGAAAGTTTGGAAAAAGAATGAGCTAATAATGAAATCTTGTACTGAGCTCATGAAGAAGAAGCAGTATTAATAGTAAACTCAGAAAAATACTCTATTTATCATACTTTTTTGGATGATAATAAAGCAAGAAGACAATTTTTTGTATTTACTCCAAATACAATCAAGGCAAGACATTTGTTAATTATAAAAAAATTATTTCAAAAATGATTGATTCCCAAAAACTATAATTACGAGAGAGTTAAAAAAGATATTTACTCAATGACTCAAAAACATCTTAATCAAACTGCAAGTAAGCTTGCAAAAGGTAAGCCTCTTTATGATGTGTATTTTGACAATAAATGAAATCCTTATGCTAAATATTTAAAAAAAATATAATTTTTAAAATTGTAAAAATGTTATTGTTATGGATTGATTTAGAATCGTTTTAATAGAGAAGTTTAAGATATATTTTATTGAAAAAGAAAAAAAATGTATATATTTTATTAATTAAGTTTACCAAATAAGTTTATCTAATGGAGTGTATATTTTGTAAAATAGTAAATTGAGAAATTCCTGCTGAAAAAGTTTATGAAGATGACAGTTATATTGCTTTTAATGACATAAATCCAAAGACACCTGTACATATACTTATAATTCCAAAAAAACATATAAAAATGTTTCATTCAGTAGATAATGAAGAAGATAAAAACTTGATCAAATGA
The DNA here is from genome assembly GCF_021057185.1 of Candidatus Absconditicoccus praedator. Lineage (GTDB taxonomy): Bacteria > Patescibacteriota > Gracilibacteria > Absconditabacterales > Absconditicoccaceae > Absconditicoccus > Absconditicoccus praedator. Next base: position 545,609 of record NZ_CP054059.1, on the reverse strand, counting down.
ATGTATGATATAGCTTGGCATATTATACAACTAAAAAATCTTAAATGATGCAATCTTTTGATTAATTCTGGTTCGGATCACTGACAGGAAGTGTTTCATATACACTTGCATCTTATGAGTAAATATGAGGTTGACAAATAATTTAATATATAAAAGAACTGTATGTGAAAAAAAGTTAAAGTGGTATTGTTAGAAAATGTTGCTTGAATAGGTAATAAAGGTACATTGGCTGAAGTATCTGCTCCTTATGCAAAAAATGTATTAATCAAAAAAAATATTGCAAAATTAGCAGAAAACGATGATATCAACAAGATAAATCAACAAAAACAGCAAGAAGAAAACACAAGAAAAAAACAAAAGGAGAGATTTGATAATTTTTTGGAAGATGTGAGATCAAACTGACTTGTTATTCAAAAATCTGTATCTCCTTGAGGAAAGCTATATGATAAGATTGGTGTTAATGATATACTAAATATTGTGCTAAAAACTTACTGAGTAAAACTAACTGCAAAATGCATTGAGATGCCGAAAAAAATAGAGCAGGTGGGGGATTATGATGTGTTTGTTACTTTTGAGTGAAAAAAATACAACCTAAAACTTTCTATTAAGTCAAAATAGTTAAATAAGTATATGTCAATACTGTTTTTTTTAATTATTTTTGTTTTTTTGCTTTATATTTTTTAATTATTAAAATAATTATTGTGTTATTTTATAAATAAAAATAAAAATGAAAATTCAAAAAACAACAAAGATAATTCTAATTCTATCGTTTTTCTTGTTCTCTAGCTTTAGTTTTGCAAATAATGTAGATACATCAAACTGTGAAAAAAGATATTTTATTGTTTCTTGATATTATTCACCTCTTGAATGACAAGATTTTTATTATAGATCAGATTTTTATAGGGAAATAAGATTGAATTGAAGGGGTACACATTGAGCTTCCTGAAGGGCTGTATTCAATGGAATGATAGCAGCTCCAAGAAATTATGAATTTTGAACAAATATATATTTCCCTTGATATGGGATGTGAGAAGTCCATGATAGGTGACAGGCTATAGTAAATGCAGGGCAAAGATGATACTCACATGATAGAATAGATATATGGATGTGATATTGAGAGGAATGACTTAAGAGGGCATTATCATTTGGTAAAAGAACAATTGCTTGATATGTATGTCCAGGATGAGAAAGTTGATTTGATATGGATCAATTCCCAATACATAATGATTTTTTTAGGGTTTCTTTGTGGTGAGTTTATTTGACTCCTTGAAGGCAAGATCCATTCGTAGAAACATTACAAGAATATATGTATAAACTTGGATATATAGATGATTCATCTGTTACTTGATATTATGGTCCAATAACTAGACAAGCTGTTTGTAAATTTCAGCAAGTACATTGAATAACAGACTCATCAGATAATTATTGTTGATATTTCTGACCTAGAACTAGGAGTGTACTCAAAGATTTGGCTGAATCAAAAGGATTTTTTAACAATGATATGTATAAAAATTATATAATAACTACTACCAAAGAAGAAGATGATACACCATTGGCATGAATAGAATCCCAAGAAGAACCTGATGAGTCAACCGATTCATCCGATATGGATGAAAATGATGATGAGTCTGCAAGTTGAGTAAGCTTTGAAAGGTGAATTCCTAAATGAGAAGAATCTGAAGAGGTGGCAAAGATAGAAAGTTATCTTGTAAAATTTTGATATTTAGACGAATCAAATAAAAACTCTAAATATGATATGAATACAATAGTTTCTATTTATAGATTTCAGTTGGATAATTGAATACTATCAGAAGATGCAGATATTTCTATAAAATGATACTTTTGACCATCTACTAGAGACAAGTTTAATCAAAAAATAGAAAAACTATAATTGATTTTTGATGTTTTTTGATTATTTTTATAAAAATTTAAAAAGTAAAATTTAAAAATGAAAAAACTAACGTTTATACTGTTGTTGTCAGTTATTTTTAATTTTGTTTTCGCAGATGATGAGTCAGCATTTGAAGATCTTTTTCAAGATATAGATATAGAAGAGCAACAGCAAGATCAATCTGAATTTGATCAGGATGTTATAGATTCTGATGAAGATTCATCTGATGATGTGCATCATGCAGCAGACGATTTGCCAAACCCCAATATACATAAAAAAGAAGATTGATGAGAAAAATATATCTGAGTAGATTGGGATATAGATTATAATGAATATAGTCCATTGATAATGGTTAATAGGGATTGAAGTACATACCGTTCAAAGCCTTTGTGAGAAGATGTACATTTGGATGCACCTTGAGAATATCTTGTGAGGGCTCAAGCTAGAATTGATTGAGAATATGTGGTGGTTTATGAAACTAGTATAATCAATGAAGGAATAGATTCTAGATCTATGTGAGAGCCAGAAAGTTGACCAGCACTTTATTTTATTTTGATTACTACTATGTTGGCATTGATAATTTATGTTAGATATTTTTATAGGTTGTGATAGTGTTGAATTTTCAATAAAAAATAATATACTTTCTAAGTATTTATATTTAAAAAATAAAAGTTATGAACTTAAAAAAATTTTTTTTCTTTTCAGTGTTGATATTGTCATTTTGATTAGTGCACTGATTTAATTTTAGTGATTATTCTTCATACTCAGATTTGGACTTGAATCCTAATATTTGACAGGTAACTTCAGAAGAAAAAGAAGTTATAAAAGATCGTTTGTATGTTATGGTGAAGAATAATATGTTTGATTTTTCTGCATATGATAGAGAAATAGAAAATTTATTGAATATAAGGGATTATTATAAGCAAAGAAATAAAGAAATATGACATGCTTCTGCAGAAGTGTCGAGAAAAATTTGAATAGAAAAAAATCGTGCTGAGTATATAATAGAAAAAATTCTAGAAATACAAAAAATACTATGAAAGTATAAGTTTAATGAATCTTCTAACTGAGTTGATAGTTGAGACTGAGAATGAACAAATGAAGAGTGATATGAGGATTGATTTTCAGACTGACTATGAGACAAAAAAGACTGAAATGAGGAAAGAGAATCGTACTATGTACCAGATAATAAATCGGATGAGTATTGAGAGTGATATGAAGAGTGATATAGTGATTGATGGGAATATTATGATTGATACAAGGCAGGTAAAGAAGATGGTGAATATGATAAAGAAGAATGAAATGAGGAAAGAGAATCATACTATGTGCCAGATGATAAGTCAGAAAATTATGAGGAATGATATGAAAAATGATATAGTGACTGATTTGGAGACTGAAAAGAAGAGGATGAAGAAGATGAATGAGAGGAAATAGGCTGAGAATGAACAAATGAAGAGTGATATGAAGATTGATTTTCAGACTGACTATGAGACAAAAAAGAATGAAATGAGGAAAGAGAATCGTACTATGTACCAGATAATAAATCGGATGAGTATTGAGAGTGATACGAAGAGTGATATAGTGATTGATGGGAATATTATGATTGATACAAGGCAGGTAAAGAAGATGGTGAATATGATAAAGAAGAATGAAATGAGGAAAGAGAATCATACTATGTGCCAGATGATAAGCCAGAAAATTATGAGGAATGATATGAAAGATGATATAATGACTGATTTGGAGACTGAAAAGAAGAGGATGAAGAAGATGAATGAGAGGAAATAGGCTGAGAATGAGAAGATCAACCATGTTGAGAGGACTGATATGCTGTTTGTGTGATGGATTGAGTTTATTATATTCAAATTCCTGCTGAAGAATGGCATTATGCTTATATTGAAGAATATCCAGAAGAATTTGACTATGAAGACTATATAACTATTGAAAATTGGGATAATTCTTCACAAGAATTTGTATCAATGGATGATTGAACAAGTAATGTTTATAGATTTACAAATGATGGATCTACTGATCAAGTAGTAGAAGTAAAGGTACAGGATGATACAAAAAAACAAAATGATTTTGAAAGTATGTGGAATATTAGGTGATTTGAGTCTGGACAAATCTTGTCTTCTGTGATAGAAGATAACTGTAGTGTGGCTGAGGTGTCACCAAGACAGCTTGGATATGATTATTCTGAATGAATAGATGAAGATAATTTAGCAGATCAAATATGAGAGTATGAAGTTCAGGAAGATGAAGTTTACTGGGTAAGATGTGATTAAAATTACTTGAAAAAAAATATATTATAATTATAAATATAGCACATTTAATAAGTAGGTGATATTATGAAAAACTTGTTTGAGAAAAAATTAAATAAATTTTTAGTTTGATGAGTGATATGAACTGCAATTTTGTGACTATGATGATTTTGAATGTCCCCAAAATGAAGATGATTTTTTAAGAAACTAAAAGATAAAATAACTTCTTTTTTAAGCTTTTTTTGAGGGGGAGTTATAGAAATGAAAAAAATTTTTAAAAAGAAAAAATAATTGAATTTTATGTTTTAATATTTATTATAATAGCATCAATTAAGCGTTCTGTCAAAAAATAAATTTAACTATAAAACCACCAAATGAGACAAGATCTATTAAAAAATTATAAAATTTATAACTCAAATCAAGAGTTAGCAGAGGATTGAGAAGATAGTAAAATAGGTTCTTCTGCTACTAAACAAGAAGAACAAACACTTACTCTTGAAAGTTTTGGTACAGATCTAACAAGAGAAGCTAAAAATTGAGAACTTGATCCAGTAATATGAAGAGATCAAGAAATTCAACAGTGTATATATACTCTTTTGAGAAAGACAAAAAACAATCCTTTATTGATTTGAGAAGCTGGTGTTGGAAAAACAGCGATTATAGAATGATTAGCAAAAAGAATAGTGGATAATGATGTACCAGAAAAGCTTCAAAATAAAAGAGTTTTTATGCTTGATATTTGAAGTATTGTGGCTTGAACTAAGTATAGGTGAGAATTTGAAGCAAGATTTAAAGCAGTGCTTGAAGAAGCTATAGATCCAACCAATAATGTAATCTTATTTATTGACGAAATACATACTATAATATGAGCTTGAAATACAGAATGATGAGCAGATGCTTCCAATATGCTTAAACCATTTTTGGCAAGATGAAAACTTCAATTGATTTGAGCAACTACCTATGACGAGTATCAAAAGCATATAGAAAAAGATGCTGCACTTAAAAGAAGATTTCAAGAAGTAAATGTAGAAGAACCCAAAAGAGATGATGCTATTGGTATACTTACTTGAATAAGGGAAAGATTTGAAGAATATCATTGAGTAAATATCACTAATGATGCTTTGAAATGAAGTGTTGACCTTAGTTCAAGATATATGCTAAATAAACATCTTCCAGATAAAGCAATTGACATTTTGGACGAGGCATGTGCAAGACAATCTACTCTTACTCAAAAACTTAAAAATAATGAAGAATATCAAAAAGTAGAAAAACAGTTATCTGAAGTACAAAAAAATATAGAAAGTAGTATTTCATGTCAAGATTACTTTAAGGCTGCTGAGTACAAAGATAAGGAAGAAAAATTGAAATCCAAACTAAAGCAGTTGAGATCAAAAAGTTCTTTACCAAAACATTTAAGAATAAATGTAGATTATGAAAATATTTGAGAAGTAGTTTCTGATAAAATATGAATACCTGCAAGTAAAGTGAATCAATCAGAAATAAATAAGTTGAGAAAACTAGATGAGTTGTTGTCTTGAAAAGTTTTGGGACAAGAAGAAGCAGTAGAAGCAGTAGTAAAAGCTATTAGAAGAAATAGACTTTCTGTTATTGAAAGAAATAAGCCTATAGCTTCTTTCTTGTTTTTGTGACCGTCTTGAGTTGGTAAGACATATATTGCAAAACTTCTAGCTAGTGAGTATTTTGAAGATGAAAATTCTTTGATAAGAGTAGATATGTCAGAATATATGGAAAGACATTCTTCATCAAAACTTATTGGTTCGGCACCTTGATATGTTGGTTATGAAGAATGAGGAGTTCTTACAGAATCAGTTAGAAGAAAGCCATATAGTGTTGTTTTATTTGATGAGATAGAAAAAGCTTCGCCAGAGGTTTTGAATGTTATGCTACAAATTTTAGATGAATGAAGAATAAAAGATAATAAATGAAAAATAGTTGATTTTAAAAATACTATTATAATACTTACATCAAATATTTGATCTCAAAATTTTTCAAAAAAGGTTCAAACAATATGATTTTCTTGAACAGATGATGAAAATCAACAAGAAGAAAAAGATTTTGAAATTATAAAGCAGAAAGTTAATGAAGAATTGAAAGGATATTTGCCTTCGGAGCTTATAAATAGATTAGATTGAAATATAGTATTCAAACCTTTATCTAAGGATACTCTTGTAGAAATTTTCAAGATGAAGTATGCAGATTTTTCTTCTCAATGGAAAAAGAAAAAAGAAGTAAAAATACCATCTTATTCCAAAAAGAAGATACAAGAAATTATAGAAAAAGTGCATGAACCAGAATATGGTGCAAGACCTTTAGAAAGGTATATATATGATGAAATAGAACCTCAGATAATAGACTCTTTGCTTGAAAAAGACTCAAAAAATGAAAAATAAAAATTAAGTACTGGTTCTTGCTTATGCAAGGGTCAGTTTTATTTTAGTGATAAATTTTCTTTGGCATAATTGTATCATATTTGTATTATTTCTTTGTATTTCCAAAAATCGTAATAGTTGAAGTTGTTGAATTCTGGTCTTATGTAAAAAATATTTTTATTGGATGACTTTTCTAGTGAGTTTTTTTCATTTTCTCTAATCATAATTTGAATTGTTTTTTGAAGTATTTTTGTTGTTGATCATCTTTTTAGCCCAAAAAATCATTTATTGTTTTCTGAGGTGTATTCTTTTTCAATATTTCTGATTATTGATACTGCAATGATATTTTTATTTTCAGATTCTTCTACTGCAAGATTACTAATAACTCATCAATCTATATATTTAATTCAATTAATCTTATAAGGGGCAATTATGCCTGGTAATGCTATACTTGCTCTTATTGCATCTTTGATTTGTTCTTTTTTAAATACTTTTTTTTCTCAGTTATGTAGATTTGTTCAAATTATTTTTAATTTTTTAGAGCAATCAGATATTTTTTTGTCTCCAAATAACTCATCAAGTTTGTTGAGCATCTTTTTTCATTTAATTACTCACTCATTATCAAAAAAATCTATCATTTTCAAAAAACTTGTATTTTCAATTATTTCTTCCATTTGTCTGCTATTGTATCCAAATGCATAACATGCTCATACTATGCTTCACATAGAAGTTCAAATAACTTCATCTATTAATATATTTTTTTCTTCCAAGTATTTTATCACACCGATGTGAGCTAGTCATCTAGCTGCTCATCCACCAAGCACAAGAGAAAATTTTTTTTGCATTAGTTTTTTAAAATAACTAAAATTAATGTTTGATAAAAATCAACCTATTTAATCATATTATAAAAAATCTGAAATAATGCAATATTACTTTTATGCTGATATTGAAAAAAAACTATAAATAATTATTATTAAACATTTAAATATTTAGTTTATAAATAAATATATGTACGATCATATTATTTTGAAGTGAGTAAAGTCCAACAACTTAAAAAATATCGATATTTCTATACCCAAAAATAAAATTACAACAATCACTGGAGTGAGCGGATCTTGAAAATCAACCCTAGCTTTTGATACAGTTTATAAAGAATGACAATTTAGATATATTGAATCTTTGTCTTCTTATCTAAGGCAATTTTTTAATTTATGAGAAAGGCCTGATATAGACTATAGTGAATGATTTTCTCCGGCTATTGCCATAGAACAAAACAAAAAAATATGAAACAGTAGAAGTACTGTTTGAACTTTGACAGAAATAGATGACTATCTAAGATTACTCTTTTCAAAACTTTGAGACATTTACTGTTACAAATGTTGAGAAAAAATCCATGCAAAAACAACAGATCAGATATCTTCTCAGATTTTAGAAAAATATTCTGATGAAAAGGTATATATAGTTAGCGATTTTTGAAAAATTTCTTCTGAAACTGATTTTTTTAAATTTGTAAGGAAAAATAGAAGAAGAGTAGATGCTTGAAAGTGAGCAGTTAGGTTTTTGGTAGAATTGAATAATTCTGATATTGTGGAGTATTTTTATATGGAAGATCCTAAAATCACAAAAGAGTATTTTCCTGTGAGAATATATTGAGTTTTTGATCGTATTACTTTGTCTTCTGATAAGTTCAACAGACTGAAAGAGGATGTTGTAAAAGTACTTTGAGACAACAAAAAAGTATGAGTATATTTTGATAATAAAATTGAGTGGCATACAGATAAAAATTTTTGTCCAAGTTGTGATATATCTTATCCGGATTTTTCAAGTCAACATTTTTCTCCCAACAGGCAGGAATGAGCTTGCCAAACATGTCATTGAATATGAAAAACATTACAAGTAGATTTTGAAAAAATAATAGACACCAACTCAAAATACCTTGAAGCTATATTGCCATGGAGAGATTCAGCTATGGGTCAGTGAATCCTTGAAAAGTTAGCAGATAAATACAGTATAGATACAAATCTTGTGCGAAAAAATATGCCAGACTGGTTCAAAGATATTGTAATAAATTGAGATAAGCAGTTGCTTAGGATATGAATGTGATGAAAATATGTAAGTATGTATTATAAATGAATAGAAGATATTCTTACGCAGCAGTATCAAAAATGAATTCTTACAGTAGATTTCCAAGCAATGCTAGAACTTAGAGAATGTCCAACATGTGGTGGAGCAAAACTTAGAAAAGAAAGTTTAAATGTTTTCTTGTCGGTAAGTAATACTAAATACAATATTTTTGATCTTCAAAATATTTGAATAAAAGAACTTGTAACTATCCTTAAAAAATTCAAGAAAAATACATCCAAAAGTACAATTTTAGCTGAAAGGATAGCAAATCCTCTTATTGATAGGTGTGATACAATAAATAAATTGTGATTGGAGCATATAAGCTTATCAAGACAGATCTGAACCTTATCTTGATGAGAAGTGCAAAGACTTAGACTGGCAAAACAACTATGAAATCGTCTAACCTGAATAATATATGTTCTTGATGAGCCAACTATTTGACTAGATGATAAAGAAATAAAAAAAACAATAAAAGCTATCAAGCAATTAAAGCAAATGTGAAATACTATAATTGTAGTAGAGCATAATGAAGAGTTTATAAACCAGTCTGATTGGATAGTAGAAATATGACCTTGAGCTTGAGATTTTGGTGGGGAGGTTGTTTATTCAGGTGATTACAAAAAATTTTTGAAACAAAACACTGTTACATCTTCTTATCTGGTATGAGATAGTCAAGTAGTTACAGATTTTGATCACAAACCTTCCAATGATAAGATTTCAATAAAAAAAGCTTCAAAATTTAATTTAAAAAATTTGGATGTGGAAGTAAATCTTTGAAGTTTTACTATAATTACTTGAGCTTCTTGAGCTGGTAAGACTACTTTGATGTATGAAACATTGTATAGATTTTTAAATGAAAAAGAAAAGTTTATTCAATGATATATTAGACTGCATCTTTTGAAAAGTTGATATTCTCGAACAGATATTATTACCAAACCTGTCCTTGATAGAAAAGAATACGAACATTTAGAAAATGTTGCTACTCAAGAATTTTTTAAGGAAATTTGAGTAGAAACTATCAAGTGAACAGAAAAAATAAAAAATGTTCTTTATGTAGATCAATCAAGTATTTGAAAAACTCCAAGATCTTGTCCTGCTACTTTTATATGAGTCTTTGATGATATAAGAAAGCTTTTTGCCTCATCAACGGATGCAAAAATGCTTTGATTTGATTCATGATATTTTAGTTTCAATTCCAAAAAATGAGCTTGTCCTGAATGTGATTGATATTGACATAAAAAGGTTGAGCTTCAGTTTTTGCCTGATACTTATGTAGCTTGTGAACTTTGTAAATGAAAAAGATACAAATCTGAAATACTGTCTATAAAATGGAACTGAAAAACAATATCAGATGTCTTAGATATGTACATAAAAGATGCAATCTATTTTTTCGATGATATTGAATATATCAAAGATAAGCTTGAACTTATGAATGATATATGATTGTGATATTTGAAGCTTTGACAGCCAGCTCATACTTTATCTGGATGAGAAAGTCAAAGAATTAAGTTGGTAAAACATTTATTGAAAAGCTACAAGGGTCATACAGTTTATTTTTTAGATGAACCTACAGTTGGTTTGCATCCTCAAGATATACAAAAACTTTTGAATGTTTTGAAAAGATTTCTTGATAAATCCGATACAATCCTTATGATTGAACATGACAAAAATCTTTTACAGTTTGCAGATAAAGTTATAAGATTAGAAAATTGAAGTCTTTTAGAAGATGATTAATTTATTTTATATAATGAATTGGGAATGATATTATATTGAGATCCAGTAAAAGAAAAAATTAGATCTAAAATAAAAAATAACTTAAAAAATTTTGATGTAACTCATAAGTATGTATGAATCTTGTTGCTTAATGATGATCCATCTTCTTATGCTTATGTAAATAAGAAAAAAGAGTTTGGTAATGAATTGGGTATAGACGTAGTTATTCATGATAGGATGAGTTCTCAGATCAATCCAGATTCTTCAGAAAACATAATTCATAATATAAAAGCAATGAATGAAGATCCATTTTGTGTATGAATTGTAGTTCAACTTCCATTGCCTAAAAACTTGAAGTCTCATCAATCAGAAATATTATCATCAATAGATCCCCAAAAAGATATAGATTGACTATGAGGTGTAAATTTTTGACTAAGTAGTATTTGATTTAATAATTTTATACCAGCTACTCCAAAGGCTGTTATAAATATTCTAAATTACTATAATTTGGATGAGTTTAGATGAAAAAAAGTTACAATTTTGTGACAAAGTAATCTTGTATGAAAACCGTTAGCTATGGATATGATAAAAAAGTGAGCTGAGGTTTTTTCTTTTAATGAATATGCGGATATAGAAGATATGAAAATGTTTTCTAAGAATAGTGATTATATAATTTCAGCTACTGGTAAAAGCAATTTAATTGATGAAAATTTTGTTGCTAAAGATGGTTCTCAAGTTTTAATAGATGTGGGTTGGACAAAAGAAGACTGAAAGGTAAAATGAGATATAGATTTTGATTTCCTTAAAGATCAGGTGAGGGCGATAACTCCTGTTCCTTGATGAGTAGGTCCGGTTACTGTTGCAAGTTTGTTTGAAAATATATTTTATTTGCAAGGTTAAAGGATTTTGTCTTGATTTTTAATTATAAACCATAATTTAGATATAAAATTCAATTTTTTAGCCTAGTGTTTTGGGAATTTTAAAAAAAGCTCAATTAAGATGTTGTGAAAATCTAAGCTATGGTTTACTCTTAATAAAGACTTTTGAATTTTTATTATTTTCCAATTATATTTTATTTTGTTTTTGTCAGTATAAAATTAAGTCATAATATTGTATTAATAAAAATAAAACATTATTATTTTACTGACAATTCAATTTGTATCTGATGCTGACAGCTTAATATTGCTCTTACAAAAATTTTTATACTATATTGAAATAATTTTATTTTTGTTTATTATCTAATAAGTTTATTTTTTTAAAAAACTGATGATAGGGAATCTGATTCATTTGATGTTTAAGGGAATTTCTATAATAAGATGGAATAATTATCCAAGAATTCAAGATTTTGTAGAAGCAGAACATATAAGTCTCAAGCTTAATATTTCCTATATAATTGCAAACCTTATGAAAGAAAACTGAGAAAAGGTAGATATATTATATATTTATAGGCATTTATTTTGGAGTAGTTTTTTCACATTTGTTTATTCTGATATTAATCATGATTTAAAAAAAACTCTAAAAGAAAAAAGACTAGATATCTATAAAAAATTATGGAAACAATTATGAGATTTTGTTTTTTCCTCTGATATTGATCAAAAAATTAAGGATGATTTTTTTCTTGTTGTTAATGAGTATGTGAACTGGGAAAAGTATTCACATGTAAATAAGGTAGAAAAAGATATTATGCAGTTGGCCAAATCAATAGAAAGAAAACTAGAGATAAAAGATAGTGTTCATTTTTACTCACTTTCTTATTGAAATATTTTAGAATCTACAAAAAAAGAAATAGACAAATATGCCAAAGAAATTTGATTTGTTAATATGGATATTTTGAAAATTTATATATCAAATCTTTTAAGGCTTAAATTTGCATATAGATGGAATAGAGATAATAGAACATATCCAGTTTCAGTTCTTTCTCATTTATTTTTTGTATTTGGTTTTTCTTATTTTATAGGTTTGCTAAAATGATATGATAGAGAAAATATGGAAAAAATATTAAGCATAAGTCTTCTTCATGATTTTCCTGAAACAATAACAGGCGATGTTATTACTCCAACCAAAGAGTCTGTTATGGGGTTTAGAGATTTTCTTGAAAATGTAGAGGAGGATGTTGTGCATGAGCAATTGTTGCAATATTTTGAATGACTTGATTTTCATGAAAATCTAAAAAACTATATATTATATCCTTTTGATTCTGAAATATGAGCTATAGCAAAGTGTTCAGATAATTTGTCTGCAATGTTTGAGGCCAAAATAGAAAATAATGAAAAAAACTTTTTGGTTTATAAAACCATCAAAAATAAGCTTTGGCATTTTAATGATCCAGAAATAGATTATATTTTGAAGTTTTGAGCTGATTACTTTGAGGAAGATATTGAAGAAAAATGGAAAAAGTTTATAAATATTGATTAATTTATGTTTATCTAAATTGCTATGAATATTATTGATATATTAAATCAAATAGAAAAAATATATCCAAACCCTGTGACAGAGCTTTATTATGAAACTCCCTTTCAGTTACTTATTGCTGTAGTACTTAGCGCTCAGACAACCGACAAACAGGTAAATAAAGTCACTAAAAATCAATGATTATTTCAAAAATTGAAATCTCCACAAGATGTGATAGATATGTGATATGAAGCTTTGAAAGAAAATATTAAAACTATATGACTTTACAAGTCAAAAGCAAAGAATATCTATAATTTATCAAAACAAATTATTAGCATAAAAGATGTCTCATCAAATGAGGAAAGATACTTATTTGACAGATTTTGATATATAATTCCTGATTCTTTAAATGAAATTACAAAACTTGATTGAGTTTGAGAAAAAACCGGTAAGGTAGTCCTTTCAGTATTATATAATAAGCCTGTTGTTCCAGTAGATACGCATGTTCATAGAGTTTTAAATAGGTTGGGTATTGTTTGTACAAAGACCGAGTTACAAACTTCAGCTCAAATAGAGAAAATTATTCCAGATGATTTGAAGAATAAGGCTCATCATTTGTTGATTTTATTTTGAAGGTATTTTTGTAAGTCTAAAAATCCTAAATGCTATAAATGTGTTTTTAAGGAATTTTGTAAATATTATAATTTAAAAAAATAATTTATTATTTAAAATATTATGAAAAAAGTTTGAATAGTTTGATGATGACCATCTTGATTAATTGTAGCAGCTAATCTGCTGGAATCTTGATTTGATTGACAGATTTTTATATTTGAAAAAAATACAAAATTATGAGTAAAATTATTAGCTGCCTGAGGTGGTAGATGTAATCTAACAACCTGAATAAATAAGAAAAAAGAATTTGTTAAAAATTTTCCTCGTTGAAAAGAATTAGTTTCTTATTATATTAAAAAATATCCTCCAAAAAATATTTGTAGGTGGTTTAATTATTATGGCTTGTCTTTAAAGCAAGAGTCTGACTGAAGGGTCTTTCCAGTTTCTGATAATTCTGAAGATGTAGTAGATGTGTTTTTAAAAATTTTTAGAAAGTATGATAATTTAGTTTTAAATTTAAAAACTAAGGTTGTTGATGTTTCTTTAGTTGATGGTAAATTTTTATTGGAAACTGATTTTAATAAATATTTTTTTGACTATTTAGTTGTTGCTACTTGATGAAAAGCATATGCTAATACTTGAAGTAGTTGAGATTGATATTATTTTGCCAAGAAAATGTGACATAATATTACAAGCTTGTCTTCTTGATTAACTGGTTTTTATACAAAAGAAAAATTTTCTACATGTAAATGAGTTTCTTTCCCAAAACCAATAATTTTGTGTGAAAGTATTACTATTAAATCTCCTGTATTGTTTACTCATTATGGATTGAGTTGACCTTGAATTTTTGCTTTATCTTCCGAAATTGCATATAAAACTCCAACAAAAGAAAATCCTAAAAAAATTTTCTTAATTCCTGATGAAAGAATCACATACTTATTGCTTGAAAATTTTTATAAAAAATATGAGGTTTCATCTCCCAAAAAAAATATATTGAATTTTTATTGTCAATTTTTTCCAAAAAGCTTCTTGTTGATGCTATTTGAATTTTTATGAATTGATAAAAGCTATGATATGTCAAACTTTCCAAGTAAATATAGAAAAAAAATAAATAAAAAATTATGATTATGAATTGAAATAAATTTAATAGGAAAAAAAGGTGGAGGTGAGTTCGTTACTGTATGAGGAGTAGAATTAGAATGAGTTTGTAAAAGCACCTTAGAAAGTAGGCAAGTAAAATGATTGTATTTTGCTTGAGAGGTTTTAAATGTAGATTGATATACTTGATGATTTAATCTGCGGCGATGTTGGTCAAGTTGATTGGCAGTGTCAAACAATATAAATTATATGTTACAGATATAAATTGACATAAGTCAATCAATACTTTTCAAAACCTAGTTAACAAGCCTTTTTTAGATTTGAGTTTTTTCTTGTGTTTTGTTGCAAGAAAAAAAGTTATATATATAAATTGTTTTGCGTTTTTTATATATTTAAAAAATTGTTATGATTAATAAATTGAGTATATTTGTTTTAATAGTTTTTTCAGCAATTACTTTAGCTGGATGTGTTGATGAAATTGAAGATCCAGAAATAGATCAGCCTGAAGATTCAGAAGACGTAGATATGGAAAATGGTGATAATTGAGATGAAGATGAAGAAGATGACGAAGAAGAGGATGAAGAAGATGAAGAAGAAGAGGATGAGGAAGATGAAGATGAAGATGAAGATGAAGAGGATGAAGAATAATTTGTATATTAAAATATACATAAAAAAACCCACATTGTGGGTTTTTTTATTTGAAAAAAAATGAAAAATTATTATACTAAAAAAGTTTTTAAATAACTAAATATAAAATTTATGCCAATAAATTGGTTGTTGTGATTTTTTGCATCTCAGCAAAATAAAAGTGAATTAAAGAAGTTAAAGGTTATAGTTGATCAAATAAATGAGTTTGATAAAGAGTTTGAAAATTTGTCAGATGAAGATATACAGCAAAAAACAGATCAATTCAAAGAAAGGTTTGAACGTTGAGAGTCTTTAGACAGTATGTTGCCTGAGGCTTTTGCTACTGTTAAGCAAGCTTGTAAAAGGCTACATTGAAATAAGTTTGAAGTAAAATGAGAAGAAATAGTTTGGGATATGGTTCCTTTTGATGTACAGTTGATGTGATGAATAGTTCTTCATTACTGAAGAATTTCTGAAATGAAAACCTGAGAATGAAAAACTCTTGTAGCAACTTTACCAGCTTATTTGAATGCTGTAACTTGAAGATGAGTTCATATAGTTACAGTTAATGACTATTTGGCAACAAGAGATGCTGAATGGATGTGAATTTTATATAACTGGTTGTGATTGTCTGTTTGATCTATAACAAAACAAGTTTCTTTAGGCTCAAGAAAAGAAGAATATCAAAAAGATGTAGTTTATGTGGAAAATTCAGAGCTTTGATTTGATTATCTTAGAGATAATCTTACTAAGTCACTAGATGAAAGAAAACTTCTTATAAGACCTTTGAATTTTGCTATAGTAGATGAGGTTGATAGTATACTTATAGATGAGGCAAGAACCCCATTGATAATTTCTCAACCCTCAGCAGAACCAACAGATAAGTATGAATACTACAAAAAAATTGTAAAAGATCTAGAACCATCTTCTGAAAAAAAGAGAAAACCAAAGTGATTTATAGCCCAAATGTTAGAAGAAGAGGATGAGGAAGATAAGAAAGAGCAGAAAAAAAATGAGAAAGATTATTATGTGGATGAAAAGTTGAAAACAATTCAACTAACCTCTAATTGAATACAAAAATTAGAAAAAACTTTGTGAGTAAATAATTTGTATAAAGATTTATGATACGATGAAATTCATCATATAGAAAATGCAATAAAAGCAAAATCAGTTTTTCAAAAAGATAAAGACTATATAGTTAGAAATAATCAAGTAATGTTAGTAGATGAGCATACAGGTAGAGTTATGCCATGAAGAAGATTTTCTGAATGACTTCATCAAGCTCTTGAAGCTAAAGAATGAGTAGCTATTCAAAAAGAATCTAAAACAGTAGCTAGTATTACTTATCAGAACTTTTTCAAACAATATAGTAAATTATCATGAATGACAGGTACAGCTCTTACAGAAGCAGAGGAGTTTGAGAAAATTTATGAATTAGCTACTAATAGTATACCTACTCATAGAGATATTATTAGGGTGGATAAAAAAGATAAAGTGTTTTTCAATCAAGATGCTAAATGGAAAACTGTCATTGAGGATGTAGCTTTTGTGCATAAGATATGACAACCAATACTGATAGGTACTTCTTCTATAAATACTTCTGAGATAGTTTCTTCTTATTTAAGAGAAAAAGCGATAAATCATTATGTTCTTAATGCCAAATATCATGAGCAAGAAGCAAATATAATTAAAAATGCTGGTAATATGTGAAGTGTTGTTGTTGCTACAAATATGGCTGGTAGAGGTACAGATATCAAGCTTGAAGATTGATTAAATGAAAAACTTGCACTAAATTATGCAAAATGGATAAAAAATACTATAACATCAAATAACTACGAAAATAAAGAAGCTAAAAATCTAAGTGTAAATATATATTCTCAAAAAGAACTTTGATATTTATTGCAGTGAATAAAAGAATATTTTGAAATTGATTTGGATTTTAAAACTGATTGTGATTTTGTTTTTGATATACAAGACTTGTCAGCTTCTTTCTCAGTAACTTTGAATAAAAAGAAACAGTCAAAAGATGATATATATGCTACTTTAAATATAGATGTTTGAAATAATGAATATGTTTATAAAGATTTCCATTTTTGAATGTATATTCTTGGTACAGAGAAACATGAAAGTAGAAGAATAGACAATCAGCTTCGTTGAAGAGCAGGTAGACAATGAGACCCAGGTGTTACACAATTTGCAGTAGCGTTGGATGATGAGTTGATGAGAAAAATGTGATGAGAAAAAATTCAAAATATGGCTTCAATGCTTCTGCCAAAAGAAGAGCTTCAAAGCATGCAGCTTACTCAAAGTCAGTTTAGTTCATCTATAGAAAGATCTCAGAAACAAATGGAATGATGGCTTTTTGGAAATAGAAAGCAGCTTTTTGAATACGATAGTGTGGTTAATAAACAAAGACAAAGAATTTATTCAAAAAGAGATCAAATAATTTTTTCTAATGCCGAAAAAGAAGATCCTGATTCTGTGGCAAAAGAATTTGGTGTTCAAATAGAAGGGTTTGACATTGTCGAGGAATGAAGATGATTTATAAAATCTGTAGTAGATAAGATAGTTCCCACTTATACAAATGTAATTCCTTGGGATTTAGATCAACTGATAACAGAAATAGAGCAAATATCTAATATAAAGCTAGAAAAAAGCCAACTGAGAAAGTTTTCAAGAGAAGAAGATCTTAAAGATTTTCTTGTGATAAAAATTCAGGAGCATTTTGATGAAAAAATAAATAATTATGAAAAAGAACATCTAGAAAAAGTTTTTAATGTTTTATATCTTTCTTGTATAGATAGGCTTTGGATTTCTCATATAGATGAAATGCAGCAGCTTAGGGAAAAGGTGGGGTTATTTGGTTATGCACAGATAGATCCTCTTATGGAGTACAAAAGACAAGCTTTTGATAAGTTTCAAAAATTGTTGTTTAATATAGAAAAAGAGGCTTTATCTAGATTTTTGAAAGCAGACTATGAGAAATTATTAAATTCTCCTTACTTACAAAATGAAAATAATTGAGTGGATATTGCAAACCTTCAAAAATCCAACCAAAAGGCTAATAAAAACAATTCAGGTGGGGTTGAAGTTGTAGATGCGGACGAAGATTCAAGTGTAAATGTTGTTAAAAAATCAAAATCTAAACCTTCACCTAATGATCCGTGTCCATGTTGAAGTTGAAAAAAATACAAAAAATGTTGTGGTGTAGATAATACAATGTGAAAGGCTGAAAAAGTTGTGATTACTTAAGTTTTTTTATCGTGTTTAATATCTTATTTTTTTCTATGAATATATATTATCAATGATTGGAATGAGCATATTGACATATAGTGTCAAAACACTTTTCTGAAAGCATCTGAATTGATGACGTTATATGACTGGATACGTTTAAAAAGGTTTTTGAAAAAATAGAAGAATGAAATTTGGGTGTTGTACCTATAGAAAATAGTTATGCATGAAGTATATATGAAAATTTTTTCAATCTTTCAAATTATGATGTTCAAATATATTCTGAATATTATCTTGATATAAATCATTGTCTTGCATCAACTTCTAAAAGTATAGATTCAATTGAAAAAGTTTTTTCTCATTATCAGGCATTAATGCAATGTGAAAATTATATTAACTCATATTGATGGGAGGCAAGGTGATATATGGATACAGCATGAAGTGCAAAGTATGTATCAGAGCAAAATGATGATTCATTGGCATGTATTTGTTCAAATTTGGCAGCAGAAAGATTTTGATTGAACATACTTGCAAAAAATATTCAAGATCAGGATAATAATTCTACAAGATTTTTCCTTGTGGGTAGGCCTGATATAAATTTAGAGCTTCAACTCAAATGAAAGATGTCCTTAGTCTTTAAGGCAAGACATATTCCTGCGTCATTATACAAGTGTCTTTGAGCATTTGCTACCAGAAATATTAATCTAACAAAAATTGAATCATTACCAGCTAAGGATGACTGATTTGATTATATGTTTTGGATAGATATAGAATTAGATAGAAATCAAGATGTGGTTAGTAATGCTCTTGAAGAGTTGGGTTTTTTCACAAAAAAGATTAAAATAATTTGAAATTATTAGTATCACTAAGTTGTATTGAGTGCTATTTAGGCTTGAATTTTGAGTTAAAATTTTTATATTATAAAAGCCTGATATATATTAAAATGTTTGAAAATTTATAAATTAAGCATTAATATTAATGAGTAAAAAACATCAAAAAACAAATAATGAAAATCAAGAAAATAAAAATTCAAACAATAATGATGAACTTGAAGAAATGAAAAATGAACTTCAACAAGAAGATGAAAAAGAACAGTTGTTGGAGCAAATAAAACTTTTGGAAAAAGATGTGGAAAAGTACAAGCAGATAGCTTCAAATACTCAAAGTCAATATATGACTTTGAAAACAGACTTTGAATCTTACAAAAATAGAATAGAATCCAAAGAAAAAGAGCAGAAAACAAACATTTTTATAGATTCGGTAAAATGACTAATATCTTTGGTAGAAGAATTGAGAATAACAGTTGAAAATGTTCCTGAAGAACTCAAAGATAATAGCTGGGCAAATGGGGTTGTTGTTTTGTACAAAAATTTGCTTAAAAAACTTGAAGAGATGAATGTTTATCAGATAGATAGTATTTGAAAAGATCTAAATGAAAATTATCATGAGCCTATATCATCTGAGGATGCTGATGATGGAAATAAATGAAAAATAATGAAAGAATTTGAAAAGCTTTATGTATACAAAGATTGAGACAATGAATATGTAGTAAAGCCTGCCAAGGTAATAGTTGGTAAATAATTTAAATTTTAAAATAAAAAAATGGGAATAGCAAAAAGAGTTTTTTTCTTCCTTCTTACTAATATAGCAATACTTGCTGTTATTATGATAGTTTTAAGTATTGCCCAAATCTTTGTACCTATCAATATTACTTGATATGGTTATGATCTTGTAGGAGTGTGAATATTTTCTTTGATAGTATGATTCATTTGAGCATTTGTAAGTTTGTGGATATCCAAATGGATGGCAAAAACCTTTTATAAAGTTCAAACTTTCGATGAAACTAAGCTTCATTCTGTTGGAGAAAAAGAAAGGTTTGTTTATCAAATAGTTGAGAGAATAGCAAGTTCAAATAATATAAAAATGCCAGAAGTATGAGTTTACCAATCAAATGAACCAAATGCTTTTGCTACTTGACCTACCAAAAATAAAAGTTTGGTAGCAGTTAGTTCTGGTCTTTTGGATCAAATGACTTATGATGAAATAGAGTGAGTAGTATGACATGAAATGGCTCATATACTAAATTGAGATATGGTGACTATGACCTTGTTGCAATGAGTTATAAATACATTTGTAATATTTTTATCAAGAATAGCTGGTACTTTTATTGATAGAAATGTTTTTTGAAATGAGGATTGACCTGGCTTGTGATATTTCTTATCAGCTTTTGTTTTACAGATTATTTTTGGAATATTAGCAAGTACTGTTGTGGCTTGGTTTAGTAGGCATAGAGAGTTTAGAGCAGATGCGGGCAGTGCTGCACTAGTAGGTAAAGAAAAAATGATAGCTTGACTTGAAAAATTAGACTTGTTGGTAAAAAATATGCAAACAGACAATTCAAATCAATCTATGAATACAATGAAAATAGTATCAAAAGATTGAATTATGAAACTTTTTGCTTCGCATCCTCCTATAGAAGAAAGAATTAAAAATCTTAGAAATAATTAATTACAATTTTTATTGTATAGGTTTGCCTGATTAAAGAGTAATTCTAATTAGAATATTTACTTATAATATTTAATTTGACTTTTTGTTTAAATTGATTATATCATGTATACTTATTTATATAAGTATATTAAAAATGGATATCAACAAGCAAAAAATTACTTTGACTAGTTTTATTCCCAAAACTACGGTTGTAAATATTAGTGTAGCTTCGAGCTTATTAGTTGCTTTGGGGTGATGCAGTAGTACACCAGAATGAAAATCAAACTATTTTGATAGTAGATATCTTTGATCAGATCAGCAAGCAGTAGTTGATTGAGATACACTTCATATAGATACTTGCAGTTATGATTTAATAATAGATGACTATAGAATACATAGTTTGTAAGATGGCGAGGATACTTGTGATCCATCTAAAATGAGAGAAGTTAAGGATGAAGAAGTAAGAAGTAGTAATCCTTTTTACTGAAGAGATACTGAAGACCCAGATTTTATTAGAACCACATTTACTTGAGGTATGGAAATGATACAGACTCAAGGTGGTGCATGTATTGTTTGAGAAGCTGATTGAATAAGAATAAGTAGAAAAAATGATTAAAGATATCATTTTTTAAATTCATTCCATGTTATAGCTTTTTTTCATTCAGGCTTTACTCTTAGTAAGTCTATTGATTGATTTAGATAGAAATCTTTGTCAATCAATGGCTTTTTTTTATGTAAATCAAACTTTTCTTCATCTATTTTCATTTCTTCTATTATTATTTTTTTGTTTAAATTATTACTTATTTCAAACCAGATTTTGGGCCACAAGAAAAATGCTTTGTATTTATTGAATATATCCTCAAGAGGTGTTGTAAATATATCTATTTTTCAGTCTTTTTTTTCTATTTTATGGCAATAAGTAGCTGTTGATTTATCTTGTGGATGTTCTATAAGTTCTTTTTTAGCATATTTTCGTATATTTTCTGTAGTAAATTTGGGTCATACTTGCATAAATTTATCAATAATATCTTTTGATGTCCAGTTAAATCATATTTCAAATGATAATTGTTTGATAATGTCTCAGGTATCCATACTAGGAGCCATCTTCATCAAAGTTATTCAAGTATAAGTTTCATTATTTAAGAACACTGATTGTATTGGAGAAGCACCGCGATATTTGGGAAGTAATGATCAATGAATATTTAAGGCTCATTTTGATGGCAAATTTAGCAAATCGATAGGAATTATTTTTCAATAAGCTATTACTAATATTACATCTGGTTTTAGTCTTTCGATTTCCTTGAAAAATTCTTTTCATTCTATAGATTTATTTGGGTTTATTTTTTCTGGTGTAAAAATTTTATTTATTCATAATTTTTTGGCTTCTTGTTTGATTATATTTTCTTTTATTTTTTGTCATCTTCCGGCTGGTTTATCTGGTTGTGTTACAACTGCTTGTATATTATATCTTTTGTCTTTTATTAATTCTTCAAGAAATGGTACTCATATAGGAGCACTACTAAAAAAAACTGTTTGTAAATATGCAGGATCGTAGGTGTTGCTATTCCAAGGATGACAGTTACTTACTCTTTCCATTAACATAAAAAATCAAGGGTAAAATCAGTATCTTTCTAGTACTTGTATTCAATATTTACTACAGTGAGGATTGTGTACACATATTTTTCATTTTAACCAAAAAGATGGTATTCATTTATCTGGTGATAAAGTATATTGATATATTTTTATAAAAAAAATTATTATTTTTGCAATGATTTTATTTAGTTTTTTCATCTATTAATTTATTATATAACTATTTGTTATGTATAAAAAATTTATATTTTAATTCAAGGTCTGTCAAAAATAATTTTTTTGGGTTTATTAACTATCAAAATTACGAAAAATAATTATTATTAATTTTCAAACTTTTTACTTTTAAAATTAAAAATTTTTTATATAAATATAGGTATACAAAAATATTTTTTAAATATATTATTTACTATTAAAATTTATAATGACAAAGATTATTATAAAATCTGATAATAAAAAATCTTGGAAATTAGAAGCTGAAGAGAATAACACAATATTGAATCTGATACTAAAAACATCTTTCAATATGCCGTATTCTTGTATGCAATGAAAATGTTGAATTTGTTCTTGTAGAGTCAAAACTTGAAAAGATTTGTTACTATCAGAAGATTGAAGTTATGTAGAATCAGATGTAATTAAGACATGTAAAACTTATGTAAAATATCAATCTGATAGATTTGTAGAGTTGGAAACAATATTTTAAATTGTATTTTAATATTATATAATTATAAAAAATTAATTTATATTTTAATATAATCAAGTGAATCTTGAAAATTTAGTAAAAGAAATAGTTTCATATCAAGATAATGAAATAGTTCCTGATTTGATCAAGGATTTAAAAAAGAAGTTTGCAAAAGAATCAAAATTAAGTAATGTCCCAACAAATATGCAGGTTTTGGCAACATACAATAAAATGGTTGATGAATGAAAAATCACTCCTAAATCAAATGTTAGAAAATCTCTAAGAAAAAGATGAATAAGAAGCAAATCTTGAATTGTACCAGTTCAAGTTCTTACAAAGCCTTGGCCATGTCCTTGAAAATGTATTTTTTGTCCAGATGATGCAACGATGCCCAAAAGTTATATCAATACAGAGCCTTGAGCGATGAGAGCATTACTAAATCAGTTTGATCCTATCAAGCAAACTTATAATAGATTGATGTCTCTTTTTATGACAGGACATGATATAGATAAAATAGAGATGATAGTTTTGGGGTGAACATGGGATAGTTATCCAAAAGAATATAAAAGATGGTTTGTAAAATCTTTGTATGATGCATGCAATACTTTTTTTGAATTTAAATCAAAAAATAAACTAGATTGAAATGATTTAAAATTTTCTAAGTTTACAGTTACTGATAATTTTGAACAAAATTTTGATAAAACCCTTGAGGAATCTCAAAAAAATAATGAAAAAGCTGATTGTAGAATCATATGACTAACTATAGAAACAAGACCAGAATTTGTAACAGATGAAAATTGTAAATTTTGGAGAGAGCTTGGTGTTACAAGACTGGAGATTTGAATACAGAGTTTGTACGATGATGTTTTAGAAAAAAATGATAGATGAAACACTGTACAACAGGCAAGGAACTCTTTGCATAAATTAAGACAATACTGATTTAAGTTTTCTTGTCATTTTATGCCTGGTTTATATTGATCTAGTGTGGAAAAAGATATAAAAACAATGGAAAAAGCATATTCAGATGTTTTTATGAAGCCTGATGAAATTAAATTTTATCCTACTTCAGTGATTCCAAATACTAGATTGTATGAGCTTCGAAAAGAATGATATTATGAGCCACTTACTAATGAACAAATAAAACATATTACCAAAAAAGTTCAAGTTGATACGATTCCTCCTTATACTAGAATAAAAAGACTTATTAGAGATATTCCTGAAACAGAAATAGTTGCAGGAAGTAAGCTAACAAACCTAAGACAAATAGTAATGAATAATATGCATAAAGAGTACAAAGAAGATTCTTCTCTAAGAGAAAACCATTATAAAAGACTTTATCCCAATTCTTGTTATTTAGATAATTTTGAAAATATTTTTGAGTTTGAAAATTGAAATAATACAGAAAAAACATATATTGTTTGATGAAAGCCAAATTTAAATAATCCAAGAAATTTTGTATCATTGGATACAAGAGCAAGAGAAATATCAAATAGAACAGAAGATGCCCAAAATGAACTTTTAATTATAAGAAAATATTTTTCATCTGTAGGTGAAGAGTTTTTTATAAGTTTTGAGGATGAGTTTGGTTATTTATATGGTTTTTTAAGGTTGCTTTTACCTTATGAAAAAAATACTATAAATCGAGATTGATTATGAGAAAATGTAGCTATGGTTAGGGAATTACATGTTTATTGACAATTGGCAAAAATAAATAAAAATATTGAAGATACATTTCAGCATAAATGATTTTGAAGCAGAATGATGGAAATATCAGAAAGAATATCTTTATGAAAAAACTATAAGAAAATCTCTGTAATTTCTTGAGTAGGAGTTAGAGATTATTATAGAAAACTTTGATATCATTTGGAGTGAACATATATGGTAAAAGATTTATAATTATAATGCTAGAATTTGTTTTTTAAAAAGAGGTGGAAAGGGTTTCCTTCCACCTCAGTATTTTTTACCACCTGAATCCAATGGTGGCACCTACTGAATCTCCATCAAACACAGGTGATACCTGTACTTGATTATTTGGATATGCATCATTTAGTCTAATTGTCAGCCTAGCAATTCCATAGCCTACTAAAGAACCAACAAGCACGTCAGAC
The DNA here is from genome assembly GCF_021057185.1 of Candidatus Absconditicoccus praedator. Lineage (GTDB taxonomy): Bacteria > Patescibacteriota > Gracilibacteria > Absconditabacterales > Absconditicoccaceae > Absconditicoccus > Absconditicoccus praedator. The sequence continues at coordinate 520,410 of NZ_CP054059.1, read as the reverse complement.
ATCCAATGGGCGTCTTCATAGACTCTTGAGAGAGAAACAGAAGTTGCTAGAGTATATGCTGGTATCTGGAAAGATGGATACCTTTGGGCAAATACAGTAGCAACTGCCCATGTTCCACTTGCGTGTCCTGAGAAGAATGATTGAGCATCATCTTCTCTGTTAAAGGGGTCATCAGGGCTATTTCTGGGCCTTATTCTGTTTACTGTCCCCTTGGTAATTTCAGTAAACATTTGTGTGATTAGAAATGACTGAAAAGATAGGTTCATAGTGTCGAAAAAGTACCTATTTCCAGAAATTGCACTTATTGCATACACTCCTAAGAACCCAGGTATAGCGTAATCTTTGCTTCCCACATTATAAAGGAATCTACTTAATGAATTGCTTCCTCCATATACTTCATCTTGAACGTAATCTCTAATATCTTGATCATAAGCCAGAGTTAAACCTACTCCTGTTGCAATTATTAAATTCCTCTTAATGCCCTTTTGGTCTCCTCTAAACGGTTCTAGGGTGGCTCTAAAAGGTATCTTTACAAAATTAGCAGCATAGTTGCTGTAGGAAATACCTTCATTATAGTTGTTTGCATGAACGTTGTTGCTAAACATTGCAACACAGAAGATGCAAATAATGGTAATGATTTTGTATTTCATAATTTTTCCCCCTTTTTTTGTTTGGCATGTTCTTTATAATTATTTTGTTTGTAATGTCAATACAAATCTTTTTCTGAATTTAACTTATTAGGTTAAAAAATATCCAAAACATATTGCAAATAAATTTTATAAGTTTATATATAATATTGTATGATCAGAAAATAATAAAACTAAATAAGACTAATTTATATATTTTTATAAAATTTTATAATAGATGAGAATTCATATAGTTAGTATATTCCCTGAAATTTTCAAATGATTTATTGATACTTCTATAATACATAAGGCTGTATGCAATAAAAAAATAGAACTAAATTTTTATAATCCTAGGTATTTTTGTTATGATAAACATAAACAAATAGACGATGAAATCTATTGATGATGATCATGAATGCTTCTAAAAGCAAAACCAGTTATTGATTGTACTATGGATATAATAAATTCAATTAAAACACAAAACTTTAAGATAATTTACTTTTCTCCAAGTAAAAATATTTTTGATCAAGAAAATGCTATTAGGTTCAAAAATTTTGAAGATTTAATACTTGTTTGTTGAAGATATGAATGAATAGACTATCGTTTTGAAAAGTATTTTATGGATAATTATCCTCAAAAATTTGAAAAATTATCATTATGAAAATTTATATTAATGTGAGGAGAAGTAGCAAGTATGGCATTTATTGAAGCAACTACAAGACTTAAAGAATGAGTGTTATGACAGCAAGATAGTTTGCAAGAAGAAAGTTATACTCCACACAAACAAATGCAAAATATAGAATATCCTCAGTATACAAGGCCTCAAAATGTTTATTGATATAATGTTCCAGATGAACTACTCTCATGAAATCATTCTATGATAAAAAAACGAAGAGAGGATAATGAAAGATCTATTTAATACTTTTATATCTACAAGGATTTTGCGAGATTTCAGACAAGAATAATCTTACCTCAGTACAATATTTTATGTAAAAATTCAATAGAGTAAGGTCTTTTTTGTTATTTGTATATTTATCTTTTATTAATACATTTTTTGTGGTATTAAAAAAGCTTTCATCATAAAATATATTTTTGCAAAAATGATTTTTTCTTATGCTGAATAAAGAATTAGTATATGTTGAATTTATTTGCATTTTTTGTTTTAATTTATAAATATAATAAATATCTAAGATTTGTTTAGCATACTATAAATATAATCTTTAATTAAATCGATATTGTTAAAAACATTCTGAAGTTTATAGTTATTCATACTATCCAATTCTTTTTCTATATTTATAAGAATAAATCTTGGGATGTTTTCATTATATAACTCTTTTAAAATTTTTGTTTTCATTTTTTGTTTTGTTAGGATTTAAATTTTTATAGATTTTATTTTTTTGTTTTGTTTTTTTACATATTCCATAAGTTCTAGATCGTGTGTAATAAAAAGAATAGTATGACCTTGTTCATTAAGAGATACTAAATAATCTGAAATTTCTCTAGAAGTTTCTTTATCTAAATTTCCTGTTGGTTCATCTGCTATAATAAATTCTGGATCTGTAATTAGTGCTCTTGCTATACTTACTCTTTGTTTTTCTCATCAACTTAGTTGAGGAGGATAAAATGTTTTTTTATCCATCAAGTTCATTTTATACAAAATTTCATTTGATTTCTTTTTTATAAAACTTGCTTTTTGTCAAATAATTTGCATTGGATATTCTATATTTTCTTGTACAGTTTTATAATCTATGAGTTTAAAATCTTGATAAATTACTCATATTTTTCTTCTGTATTTTTGAATTTCTTTGTTTGAAAACCTTGCTATATCTTCTTTTTTATAAAAAATCATTTTTTTGGGGGGTAGTAGCTGTCTTACCAAAAATTTAATAAGAGTTGTTTTTCATACTCCAGATTTTCATAAAACAAAGCAAAAATCCTGTTTATCAAGTTTGAAATTAAATTTCTCAAATATGAAATTGGGACATCAAGGATATCACCATGTTAAATCTTCTATTTCAACCAAGTTTTCTTTGTCCATCAAAAAAAATTATTTTTAAATATGTTATTATTATAATAAATTATTTTTTTAAATCAAAAAAGTTTAATCTCAACAAAAAATAAGAATTGACAATTTATTGTTTAACAAGATTTTTTATGTTTTCAAATATTTCAGTTTTTTTAGATTGTTGTATTTTATTTGATTTGTACAAAAATTTGGATAATTCTTGTATTTGTCTTTTAAGGAAATCAAGCAATATTCTCTCTTTTTTTTCATTAGTTAGTTGTTCAAACTGTTTTTCTCGCCATAATTGATGTTCTAAAATTTTTTGTTTGTGTTCTTCTGATATGTTGTATTTTACTTTATAAATTATGCTTTCTGGGAAGTATTCCAGTATATCATCAAATACTTTTATATGATTTTTTATTTGATTGGTATTAAGTTCATTCCTTTCCAAAAAAGAATTATAGAAAATACTAGCAAGGAGATATTTTTTGTCTTCTTCGTTATCAAAGTCATTATTGTTTTTTTTATTTGTTGAATTTTTTTTAGAAGACTTTAGAAATGATTTAAACTGTCTAAATAATATATCATAATTTATAGAAAGATAAGATGAAACTTTTTCCAAATAAAAACTTAATATGGAGTAATCTTCTAAAGCCTCAAGTAGATCAAAAATGTCATTTATAAAATTTTTTCTTCATACTGGAGACTGAATGTCATACTGTTTTTTAAGGTGTTTACAAATATGTTCAAATCAATCAACTTGTTGATATTCAAGTTTTTTAGAATTTTTAACAAAATCATCAATATCTTTGTATCATTCTGGTAGAATCATAATTTTGGGGTATACTCATTGTATCCAAGCATTTTTTAATCATCTAATTGTTGCAGATATTCATGCTTGATCATCATCAAAACAAAATATAATATTGTCTGTATGTCTTTTTAATAGTTTTATGTGTTCTACAGTTAGAGCAGTACCACAAGTTGCTACTCATACTCATTTTCATAGTTTGTGCAAAGCTATTACATCCATATATCATTCTACAACAATTATTTCTCAAAATGTTTTTATATTTTTTTTGGCAAGATCTATTCAGTATAGAATTTTAGATTTATCATACAGTACTGTACTAGAAATATTCAAATATTTTGGAGAGTTTTCTTTTTCTTGTATATATCTTCAAGCAAATGCAACAATATTTCATATATGGTCTTTTATAGGAAACATTATTCTGTCTCTAAAAAATGAATATAAGTCTCCACTGTTTCATTCTCTTATTAGTCAACTTTCCAACATTTCTTCTTTGGAAAATCATTTATCTTTGAGGTATTGTACAATATCGAAAAAGTTATTTGGTGCATATCCTATCTGAAAAGAATTTATCAAATCCTGGTCAAGTTTTCTGTCTTCCATAAGATATTTTTGTGCAGTGTTTGCATCATTTATTTGAGTTTGAAAATATTTTGTGGCATAAGAATTTAATTTTTTGATTCTTTCCCTAAAGTGTGCTTTTTTATCAAAATCTTCTTTTTTGTGTTGATATGAAGAAATGTCTATTCATGCATCTTTAGATAAAATTTTTATACCATCCCAAAAATCTATTTTTTCTATTTCCATAATAAAATTAATAGCATTTCATCAGGCTCCACAGCCAAAACATTTGTATATTTGTTTTTCTTCGCTTACCATAAAAGAAGGGGTTTTTTCATTATGGAATGGGCATAAACCAGAATAATTTGAGCCGCTTTTTTTTAAGTTAACATATTTACTTATTATATCAACAATGTCAATATTTGATAATATGTCGTCAGTAAGTTTGCTCATTAAAGAAAATTTTCATTAATAAAGTTCTTCATTTGTGATGTTATTAAAAAAAACAAATTTTTCAAGCAATTTTATTTTTCAAGAAAAAAGTTAAAATTAATTATTTAATTGCTTTTGAAATATACTTGATAATTGTCAATAATTTTATTTTAGAAGATGGAAGAATTTCAGTATTTTTTTAGTTTTTCTATTGTGTATGGTAATAATTTGGGTGTAACTTTTTCTACATCATGAAACAATATATTTTTTCATCAAGTTGGATTTTTTTGTATTTGAGTTTTAATGTTGTTTTTAATTTCGTTTTTTGATACTCAAAGTTCGTCTACTTGCCAGTCCAGTGTGTCAAAATTCCAAAAACATCAGGTTAATTTTTTATTTTGCATAATTTGATCAAAACTTGAATTTCTTTTTCAATATGGTGGTCTGAATAATTTTATAGGATACTCAAATCATAAAATATTATTAATTAATAAGTTAGTTGATTTTATTTCATTTTTTGTTTGTGTGTAGTTTAATTTTTTCAGGCTTCTATGTGTAAAGGTATGATTTCCTAGTATGTGACCATTTTTTACTATTTTGTTTATAAGATGTGGGTTCTTAATTATGTTTTTTCATAATAGGAAAAAAACTGCATTTACATCATACTGGTTTAGGATTTCTAGTATTTCCTTTGTGATATTTTCATAAGGTCAATCATCAAAAGTTAGAAGATATTTGTTTTTGGGAAATATATTTGATTTACATTTTTTCTGGATGGTTTCAATATTTTTTTGGTTTTTAATAGTTTGTCTAAGTGGTTTTATGTTATTTTCAAAATCAGTTTTATTTATGTAAGTTTTTTTTATGTTAGGTTTAGTAGAGTGTTCTAGTGATAAGTAACTATATCATAAACTATTTCCTAAAATAAAAATAATTAATATTATAAAAGTTTTCATTTATTTTTTTTGATTTGTAAATACATATATATAATTTATTTTTGTGATTTTTCAATAATTAATTATTAATAATGTGAATTTTTATTTGACATTGATATCCAAATCCTTAATAATCTAACAGCAAGTAATTAAAATTATAAATTTAAGAAACTAAAATAATAAAATGTTAGATTATCAAATACTATGACTTTTTATCTTAGTATTTGTGCTTTGATTTTTTATATGAAAGTTTGTTTATGAAACTTATGTAAATAAGAAAGAAAAAAAACTAGATGAAAGATTGGAGAAGATAGAAAATGAGTATTATGAAACAATAAATCAAGCACAAAGAAAAGCAGAAAGTATTATAGAAGATGCAAACAAAGAATCTCAACAAAAGCTAAATAGAGTTGAAATATTAGAAGATAGACTTTCAAAAAAAGAAGAAAAACTTGAACAGGAAAAGTCTGAGTTAGCAGAAAAAAAAGAAGAAGTTAACCAGTTAAAAGAAGATATTAACAATGAACATCAAAAACAAATAGAGAAGTTAGAAGAAATATCAAATCTTTCAAAGCAAGAAGCCAAAGAAAAGCTTTTTGATATAATAAAATCAGAAAATAAAGAAGAAATTTCAAATTTTATAAATAAACAAGAACAGTTAAAACAGGAGGAGTCAGAAAAAGTTGCTCATTGAATAATATCAAAAATTTTACCAAGGGTGTGAGTGAATAATGTTAGTGAATTTACTATTTCTATTGTTGATCTTCCAAGTGAGGAAACCAAGTGAAAAATTATTTGAAAGGAATGAAGAAATATATCTTTTTTTGAAAGGCTAACTTGATCGGAGATAATTATCGATGATACTCCTTTAGTAGTGAATGTATCTTGTTTTGATCCAGAGAAAAGATTTGTTGCTACAGAAACATTAAAAAAACTAATTAATGATTGAAGAATAAATCCAATCTACATAGAAAAATACTATAATGAAGTTGTATCAGATTTTGATAATTATGTTTTGGAGAAATGAAAAGAGGCTCTTACATCTCTTTCGTTACCAATGATGAAGCCAGATATAGTTAAAATGATATGACAGTTTTATTTTAGATATAGTTATTGACAAAATCTATGGATTCATAGTATAGAAGTTGCAAGAATATGTGAAGCTATTGCTAGTGAAATGAAATTGGATTCAGTATTAGCTAAAAAGGCTTGACTATTTCATGATATATGAAAGCTTAAAAATGGTGCATGAATAGCACATTCAAAAGCGTGATGAGAAATACTCAGAAAATTTGGGCTTAATGAAACAATAATAAATGCTGCTGAAAGTCATCATTTTGATATACAACCTGATAATCCAATATCATGGATAGTGGCAGCAGCAGATGGAATTAGTGCTTGAAGACCGTGAGCAAGACTTAATACTAAAAATATGTTTATAGAAAGAATGGAAAATCTTGAAAAGTTGATTTCTTGAATTGATTGAGTTAAAAAAGTATATATAATGCAAGCTTGAAGAGAAATTATGAGTTTTGTTGATCCAGAAAAGGTTGATGATGTTCAGTTGCAAGAAATTTTAAAAATAATTTCTTCAAAAATTGAGTGACAGCTTGATTATCCATGAACAATTAGAGTTGTGTGAATTAGAGAAAACAAGGTAACTTCTTATATAAGTTAATATTGAAATAGATTTTTAATTTGTTATTATGTCATAGTAAATTTAATAAATAAATGTTTTAAAATGTATCCCTTTTTTGAGTTGTTTTGAATTACCATATATATGACTTGAATATGAGTTGTGGTTTTTGTTTTAACATTTGTTTTTTTAATGAATTTTTACGCAAAAAGATATAATGTTAATTTTTGGAGGTTTTTTAACTGGCTTCCTGTTTTTTTAATACTTCCATATTTTTTTTGATCTTATTTGTATCATTTGTTTGATAGTTTGTTGATAATACCTTTGAGTATAAATGATCTCATGCTTATTCTTTCTCCTTATTGATATGATTTTAGTTTTATCTGAATAAGTCTTTGACTTTTCCTAAGCACTATATTATTTTTAAAAAATGTTGATATTAAAAATGAACAATTAAAATGGATTGATATAATTTTTTATAGTTTAAGTTTGGCATTGGTACCTTTTTGATTCTTTCTTTTATTGGGAGATGATTTTATATGACAACCAACAAACAGTTTTTTATGAGTTTCTGCTTTGATTCCAGAAAGTTTTATTTATAGATTTGATCAAGTTTATCCGGTTTGATTAATCTTGTCTTTGGTTTCTATCTTATGTTTTGTTTTAGTGTTTTCTATGAGTTATGTGTTGAAAAAATATTGAGTTTGATTGTTGTGATTTATATTATTGTTATTGATGCTCAATTTTATATTTCAGTTTCAGTTATACTCTCATAACTTTTGAATAAGTATGTTTTGATATAATTTTGATGTTAAGAATTACTGGACATTAATCTTATCTTGAATTATTCTGTTTTATTATTTTAGATACATCAAATCAAAGGAAATTTATAATAAAAACAAATGATAGATGAATATAAACTTTTGAAAAAAAGATTCTTTATATAAAATATTTAATACGTTAGAAAAAATCCCAACTTGAAGACAAGTTAAGATCCGGATTAACTCTCAAAATGAAATATTTGATAATATTCGATGGGGAAAACAAATAAAAGAACTTTTAGAATCAAAAAAAATAGATTATAATTTTTTGTGTAGAGAAACCAAAGTTCAAAATTATTACAAAAAACTTTGAGTAAATTTTACTAATATTTGACAGCCTTTTTATAAAAAATTTATAAGTTTTTTCTCTAATACTTTTTTTTATTGAAAAGATTTTCATGAAAAAATAATCAGACAAAGAAGTAATGCTATGTATTTTGTAATATGAGCAGAAGTCTTATTGTTGGTTTTTATTCTATACTTGTTTTATTGATATATTACACCTTCTGCAAATATACATATAAAACCTGCTTATAATATTGATGATGTGACATATAATTTTCGTTATTATCCTGCCAGTAGTGATGAGCCTCCACAGATTAAACAAATATGAATCCCATATAATATAAAAACTTATGAATACTCATTTTCTAAAGAGTTTAATGTTTGAGATCTTACATATAATCAACAACCTGCAACTGGTATGATAAGAGTTTATAATACAACTGATACCGAGTATTCCTTGGTTTCAAATACCAGATTTGTGGATGAAAACTGATTGATTTTTAGAACAAAAAATTGGGCAAACTTACCGTCCTGAACTCAAGAAGATCCAGGTGTTGCTGAAGTAGAGGTAGAGGCAGATGTAGAAGATGAAGATTGAAATATTATATGAGAAAGATGAAATATTGATTCTTGAACTAGATTATTAATAAGGAATCTTCCTCAAAGTTATGATAATGAAGAAATTTTTGCTGAGTCAATACAGGATTTTACTGGCTGACATACTGAAGAAGATTGAGAAGTAACAGAAGAAGATATAGAAAATGTTGAAAATAATATTTCAGATTATATAAATAATAATAAAAGAACTATAGTTTGATCTCTAATGGAAGATTATGAAGAGAAGTATACTTTCCCTTTTTCTCAACTTATAAATACTTCTGATATTGATATACAACTCTCGCATGATGTGTGAGAGTCAGCTTCTACAATTCAATGACAAGCTTCTTTTATAATTAGATTTCCATATGTAGAATGGAGTGATTTAAAGAACTGAGTTGAGGAATATATATCAGATAGAATGTCTGAAAACTTACAGCTTGTAGAGATAGACAAAAACAGCCCAATATTTTATGATGTAGTAGGTGAGGATGGTGTTTATAATATACCAACTCGTGTTGATGTAATATGGTGATACAATTTTGATTTGGATATAAATAGGATAAAAAATGAGATAAAGTGAAATATATTATGAGAAACAGTATCTTCAGCAAGAAATGAGATAGTATCTTATGATGAGATAGATGTTGCTTTGATTAGGACAACTCCCCATTGGTATGATACCATCCCGTCTATAAGATCAAGGATAAATATTAATGTATCTGACTAGTTTTAAATTTTAAGAAAGATTAAAGATGATTCTTTCAGATAAAGATATTAAAAATAGAATCCAAGAAAATAACTTAGAGTTTATTTCAGAAAAATATGATATTTTTCAGCAAATATGACCTGCGAGTTTGGATTTTAGATTGTGATACGATTTCAAGTTTTATGATAAAACTTGTGTAGATGTTATTGACCCAAGAAAATCATTAGATGAAAAAAATATAAAAATTGTTTCGCTTGAAGAGTGAGAAGATTTGATAGTGCATCCATGACAATTTATTTTATGAACAACTTTTGAAACAATATGACTTCCAGATGATATTGTTGCCAGATGTGAAGGAAGAAGTTCTTTGGGAAGGTTGTGACTTATTATACATTCAACTGCTTGATTTGTAGATCCATGATTTAAATGAAAAATTACTTTGGAAATTACCAATATCAATGAAATACCTATAAAGTTGCACCCTTGAATGAGGGTATGACAATTTGCTTTTCATTTGCTAAGCAGTAAATGTGTTGAAAATTATGCAAATAGAAAATCAAGTAAATATATGAATCAAAATAATGTTCAAGAAAGTAAAATATTTGATGATAATTATTAAAAATTTAGATTCTAAAAAAATAATATGAAAGTAAGAATTAAGACATTTGATGGTAAGCCATTGGAATATCATACTGATTGAGCGGTAGGTTTTGATTTTAAAACTATGAATGATACAACTTTTTGACCATGAGAGTTTAAGCTCGTTGATACATGAACTGTGATAGAAACTCCAGATTGATTTATGCTCCAAGTACAACCAAGAAGTTCTACTTTCAAAAAATTTTGATTAATTCAAGCAAATTCAGTTTGAATTGTTGATCAAGATTATTGTTGAGATGAAGATACAATTAAATTTCCTTTTATAAATTTTACAAATAATGAACAGTTTATTCCAGCTTGAACAAGAATATGACAGTGAGTATTTGTAAAAATAGAAAAACCAGAGTTTGAGTTGGTAGAAAATATGGAAGAAAAGAATAGGTGAGGATTTTGAACAACTTGATAATTTTAAATATTTAGTTTTTTATTTATAATTTGCAAAACTTGTTCAAATACTTCTGCTTCTTTTTTTTCAGCATCAACACTATAAAAGTTTTCTTCTTTTTCACTTATTTGTAAAAATCAATCTCTTACTTTTTTGTGAAATTCAAGTTTTTCCTGATCCAGTCTACAATCCTGGATTTGTCTTCAATCTTTGATACGATTAATTCATTTTTCAGGGTCTATATCAAAAAAAATTGTGGCATCAGGTGTTATTCAAGTTGTTGCAATATTATTCAAGCTTTTTATGAAATCATACTCAAAAAGATTTCTTCAGAAATGTTGATAGGCAATAGTACTAAATGAAAACCTATCTGAAATAACTATATATCATTCTTCAAGCTTGGGTAAAATTACTTCTTGTATATGTTGTGCTCTTGAAGCAAGAAAAAGAAATAATTCTGTTTTGTGAGACATAGAACTATTTTCTGGAGATTTGAGTATTTTTCTTATGTCTTCAGCAATTTTTGATCAATTTCATCATGGTTCCCTAGTTGTTATTACTTTTTTTCATTTTTGTTCAAAATATTTTGTAAGATTTTTTATTTGTGTTGTTTTACCGGCTCATTCTCCTCACTCAAAAACTATGAACATAAAAAAAACTTAATTGTAAAAATTTTTTGTATATTGCTACTTATAATAAAAGTATATCAATTTTCAATTGATTATTAAAAATATATAAACCTTAAATCAACTAATTTGGGGCATAATATGATAAGTTAAGTAGGTGATTTTTCAAAAACTAGAGCTTATTTTTAATTGAAAAAATTAAATAAATATTTATATTAGTTTTGTTGTATATTTATTATTTAAGTCTATTTTTTGATGGCAAATCTAAATCAAATAAAGTCAAAAATTAAATCCGTGAAAAATCTTAAAAAAATAACAAGAGCTCTGGAGGTTGTTTCTACTGTAAGATTACAAAAAAATAAAGATAAAGCAGCTGCTTTAAAAAACTATCTTCTTGACTTGATGTTTATTTTAAACAACATATGACAGCAACTTAATTTGTTTTCTGATAGTTCATCAGCATCAAAAAAGCTTATTATACTTGTCACAACTGATAGATGATTGTGTGGTGCCCTGAATTCAAAGATAATTAGACAGGTAGATGATTTGCATGTTAGGAAAAATGATGATGCAGATTATTTTGTTATCTGAAAAAAATGATTAGAGTATGCAAACAGAATGAATCTAAATATAGTTTGACAACTTTCTTTGCCAGATAATTTCAGCAACGAAGATTTGATACCTCTTTTTGATTATATAGAGTCTTCTCTTGATGAATGATATTATTGAGAAATAAAAGTTTATTTTAATTACTTCAAAAATAGTCTAATACAAGTACCTACTAATATTGATATATATCCTCTAAAAAAAGAAAATTTTCATCAATTTTTGTCAGATATTGAAGAGGAGTATGATCTAAAATCGGATTTAAGATGAAGACAGCTAATAATAGAACCTGATGTGCAAACATTAGAAAAAGAAATAAAAAGACAAATAAGAAGTTATATGATATTGTCAGCTTTGATTCAAAATAAAACTTGAGAGTTTGCTTCTAGAATGATAGCTATGAAAAATGCTAAAGATAATAGTGAAAGTACAATTAATAATCTAACGCTTACATATAATAAAACAAGGCAGTGAATGATTACCCAGGAAATATCTGAAATAACCTGAGCAACTTCTGCAATGGAATAATTGATTTAAGGTTTTATTAAAATTATAAATGAAAAAAATTACATCTTCTTGAGTTTATTTTTTGTGACAAAATGATAATGATATAATAATAGAAAGCTGAAAAGAAGTGATATTAATTGATATTATTTCAAGTAGTAATATAAAAAGAAAAATTACCTGAGTTTGATGACAAAGTATCAAATATTTCTGATGTTTTTTTGGTGACAGCAATTTTGAAATAAATTTAAATTATGATTTTGAATGAATAAATTCAGAAGTTAAAACATTGTTTTTAAATAAAAATTGACAACTAAGATGAAAACTTTCTAATAATATTAGAACCCCAAATGTTGCTTGTGATGTTTCAATGGTTTGAATGGCTTGAAATAATGGAGTTATTGATGTTGATTGAAGTATAAAAATAGAAAAAAACTGTAACGAATCCAAATGATTTTTATCACAGGAAAATATATTTTTGGATGACACATGAAGCATAAAAATAATCCCAAGACTTGATATATATTGTAATCAAGTGCAGGCAAGTCATTGAGCAAAAATTTCAAAACTGGATCCTATGAAAATATTTTATATAACATCAAAATGAATCACTCAAAGAGACTGCAAAGAGATGATAATAAGTTGATATATTAATAATTTTTTTGAACAGGTAGATCAGCAAGAAAAAAAGAATAATGTTTTAGATTATATTCTTGATTAATGAATGACATTGGTATGATAGTGCAAGAATATGCTCATAATCCTATTAATAATTATGAAATAAAGGAGCCAGATGCATATTATCAAGAATGAAACCCTTTGTGTTGAGATTGAATTAATGTTTTTTTAAAAATTGATGAAAAATGATACATCAAAGAGTTTAGTTTTTCTTGAGATACATCTATGGTTACTACAGCTGCTGTTAGTCTTTTTGCAGAAGAAATATCCTGATATCATATAGATGATGTTTTGTCATTGGATTATAATTTTATGAAAGAGCTTTGATTTGAAGTTAGTGAAAGAAGGAAAAGATCAGCAGTATTATGACTTCTTGCAACAAGGAATGCAATTCATCAGTACAAAAATGATTGACAAACAGATGATTTTGATGATTTGATAGATGATTAATTTTTGTGATATTTATTTTGTGTGTTATTAAGACTTTTTAAGATTAGGAAAAATTTATTGTATAGTTAAAATTATAGTATACTTAATATAGTAAGCATTTTTATATTTAGACAAAATTTGACAAAATAGAAAGCTTTTCTTATAATATTTTTAATTGTATGTTTTAAATAAAAACTAAAATAAAATATGAATCTTGATCAATGTAAAAATCTTCTTCAACAAGAGTTGCAAGCAAATCAGTATGAAGTTGATGATGTAGAATCTATGACAATTGATGCTTGGGGTGATAGACAAGATAGAATGGAATGTTATAGGGAGTTTTGATGATCATGACAGATAAATGATTTTGTACAAGAAAAAAAACAAAATTATCAGGATGATTGAACTCAAGATAGAGTTCATTGAGCAGCAGAGGAAGAAGATGATGAGATGAATCAAGAAGAGTTGCATGCTCAAGAGGAGTCATCTCAAGAAGATGAGGGTGTTTTTTGACCAATAATTGAAGAATGAATTCATTATGCACGGATAGGGCTTTTGATTGCATGAGCGTTGATATTATGATATTTTGCTTGGAGGCTTTTTAAATTTCTTTTTGAATTTTTGTATGATGTTTTTAGTGTTAGGAGACTTGTTTATTTGAGGGTTATGTTGCCTAGGTGAGATAGTAGAGAAGAAAGGGAAATGCAAAAAGAGATAGCAAAAGACATGCATGAAAAAATAGCTAGAATGTCTCAGGTATATAGAAATGTACATAAGCTCTGAGAACTTTCTGTATGGGATGTAATTATGTCCTTCATTTTTTGTAAACCAAAACTTTCTCTAGGGATGCATTATGAAAATTGAATGATACAGTATATATTTGCAATTTACCCTGAGTATAAAAATATTTTGGAGTGAGCAATTACTGCTCAGTATTCTGATGCAAGTGTAGAAACTATTGGAGTTCCTAGATTTTTCAAAAAGAAATATAATGACTTAATACCAATGCATCCAGAAAAAGATCCAGTATACCCAGTAAGGGTTTTCAAACAACTGGAAGATGACCCTATGAATAATCTTCTTGATGCTATATGAAAAATTCCTAATGATGATACTTTTACTATATTTATGACTATAAAACCGGAATGATCTTGGTTTAATAATAAAGCCCAAGAATTTTCTACAGCATTATATAAAAAAGATGAGTCGGTTACAATAAATGAGCCGCTTTGGAAAAAAATAATATTTCCTTGGAAGTTAATAGACTTTCTAATATATTGACCTTCAAATGCACTTGTGAAAAAATATTCTGATCCACACAATCCTTATGGTAGTAATACACAATGAGATCCACTTATTCGTATGATTAAAGCAGAAGAAGATGCATTGAACACTATGTGAGATGAAGCAGGTAAGCCTGCATTTACTACATGATTAATGTTGATTACTTCTTCTAATTATAAAGATAGACTTAATGCAAATCTTCAGTCATTAGTTAGTGCTTTGACAATATACAAGGATGAATATAATAATTGACTTGATCAGCCTGAAATTTTGCACGATATCTTTGGTTTTATCTTTAAGCCTTTGTGGAGATTTGCTGTATTTTTTCATTTGCCAAATTTCTTTTATAGGAGAAATATACTTACTGTAAATGAGCTTGCATGACTTTTGCATTTGCCAGATTGATTATTCAACCGTTCTCCTATAATTAAATGGATGGATTACAAAGCTTTACCTGCTCCGGATAACTTGCCTGAATTGAAAGAACCAAATGAGTTCTTTATTACTTGAAAAATAGCTGAAGAATATAAAGATTGAGATTTATCCAAAATTTTTTCTGATAGTAGGCATTGGTGAGTGTGAAAGAAAGTTGAAACAAAAGAAGAGTTGATCCCTATTGAAAAATTTTCAGAAAAAGAACTTCTTGACAAAGAAATAGTAGAAGACAACTGAAAAAAATATGTTAAAAAGAAAAAAAGAATTAAGAAAACTTGACTAAGAGTTTTTAAGGATGGGACATTGCTGTGAATAAATGTTCATAGAAATAGGTTTACACCTGTATATATGAAGAGAAAAGATAGGTCAAGACACCATTATATTATCTGAAAATCCGGTTGAGG
Source organism: Candidatus Absconditicoccus praedator (assembly GCF_021057185.1). Lineage (GTDB taxonomy): Bacteria > Patescibacteriota > Gracilibacteria > Absconditabacterales > Absconditicoccaceae > Absconditicoccus > Absconditicoccus praedator. The sequence goes on along the minus strand of NZ_CP054059.1, from coordinate 504,981 downwards.
TAAGTCGGTATATATTGCATCGCTGGCAAGACAGGATGTTTGGAATTGAGACTGACTTTGTGTGATAGATCCCCACTGAGATTTGGTAGAAGATATATTGGAGTATATACCAAAAGAAAGAGCAAAAGATGTAATATATTTTGATGCTTGAGATGAGGATAGGCCTATGTGACTAAATTTGTATGAGATAGACAATCCAGATCAAGCAGATAGAGTAGTAAATGATGCTACAGAAATTTTTATGAAAATGTTTTGACCAGAGATATTTGGTCCTAGAATTCAGGAGTATTTCAAGTATGCTAGTTTGACATTACTGGAAGATATGGAGGATTGAGCTACTTTGATAGATGTTCCTAGATTGTTTACAGACCAGGCTTTTAGAGAGTACAAAATCAAAAAGGTAAAAAATCCTGTGGTTAGAAATTTCTGGGAAAAGACTTATAATGCAATGGGTGATAGAGAAAAACAAGAAATTATTCCATACTTTAGTTCTAAGTTTGTGAATTTTATTACCAATAGATTGATTAGAAATATTATTTGACAAACAAAATCTGCAGTTAAATTTAGAGAGGCAATGGATGAATGAAAAATACTTTTGGTGAATCTTAGTAAATGAAAAATTTGAGAAATGAATGCTCAGTTGTTGGGTATGATATTGGTTAGTCAGATAAATACAGCTGCTATGTCCAGGGCTGATATACCTGAAGATCAAAGAAGAGATTTCTTTTTGTATGTGGATGAGTTTCAAAACTTTGTGACAGATACTTTTGCAGATATTCTGTCTGAGGCAAGAAAATATCATTTGTCATTGATAATGGCTCATCAGTATATATGACAGCTTGAATCAAATGCTTGAAATAATCTTTGAGAAAGTTGATGATGAGTAAAGGATGCTGTTTTTGGTAATGTGTGAACTATGCAAAGTTTTAAAGTATGAGCACCAGATGCTGAAGTTTTGGAAAAAGAGTATGCTCCAGTACTTTCTCCTCAAGATATAGTATGAATATCCAACTTCAAAACTTATATGAAACTTAATATCAATAATGCAAGCAGTAGAGTGTTTAGTATGAATACTATATGGACAGAAGATTATAAAAATCCAGAAGTTGCAAAAGTTTTGAAAGAATATTGTCAGAAAAAATATTGAAGAAAAAGAGAGTTTGTGGATGCTGAGATAAGTGCAAGACTTGGTATGGCAGATGATTAGTTAGTTTGTTTGGTGTTTTAGTTTAATGAAAAGTGGAGTATACTGGATTCATGAAATCCTGATATTTGGGAAATTATAGAAAAACATGGTATAAATATAGTAGATACTCCTTTTATGTGTTTTTGCTGTTTTCTATTTTTATATCCCTCAAATAGGCACTGTAGTCAAACTTTTCTATAAAATTCTAGTTAATATGATTAATATATGAATTTTCAATATTTTTTGAGAAATTTTCAATATCAATTATTTGTTCAGTATGCACTTTATATCAACTTATATCTCATTTAAATAAACTTAAATTTATATCTGTCAGGAAGTTTGCATTTACTGTAAAAGATTGAAAATTCATTATTAGTATTCCAATTGATAATACAGCTAGATTTCAAATTTTTTTTCAAAAATTTTCTTCATGAAATAATAATTTACCAAAAACTACTCACCAAAACATTTGGAATATTCTTCTAATAGCTGTAACTATTGATGCTGGTCAAAATAAGTAAGCAAAAAGTCATAATGTCTGTCATATTGATGTTAAAAATCATATTTGTAGATTATTATATTTAAAACAAACAGTTAATCATTTTATTCACAAATTGTAAATAGTTATGATAGAAAAAGTAATTACCATAAATATAGAAACTACTAGTATTATTGCTTCTACTGATACATAGTGAGTTATTAAATATTTGTATATAGTAATACCAAAAGCAGCTGTTATTTGGGTTCATAAAACATAATAAATTCATTTTGTAGATATACTTCAATTATAGCTAGAAAAAAACAAAATAAGAACAATAAAAATCACCCCAATTATGTGGTAAGTAGTAATTTCGTATCATAATAATATGTCTGCAAAAAGTAACATAGGTAATACAAGTACCGAAAATAATGAATTTGTAGATCTATCAGCTATATTTATAGCATTCATAGCAAAATAAATAGAAAGAAAGCATGATATTATATATAAAGCAATCAATATTGTTGATAATAAATTTAATTCTAAACTCCAAGAACCTATACTATATAATAAAAAAATAAAAAAAATTATTTTAACACCTTCAATAATAAGTCACTTTTGATAAAAAGATAAATCTTCTCATATTTTTTTCATTTTGGAAGAAGATGATTCTCAGAAAAAAGTTCATAAAGCAGATAACATCAATAAATTTATCATTATTGCAGTTAGTGTATAAATCTGTATATAATATATATTTTAAGCTCTTTTTCAATTTTTTTCAATATTCTTCAAATAAAAAGATAGAAAGAAATATTGAAAAGCTACAAAAAAATTGTAATTACAAAATTGCCCTAATTGCTTATTTATAGCTACAAAAATATAGAATATCAGCCAATAGAGTACGAAAACAAGAAAAATTAATTCAGGATATTAACGATATAGAAAGCAATATATGGCAAAAGTTGGAGGAGTTGTAATAGTGATACTAATTAGATTTATACTATTTATAAATTCATATATCCCAAAATAAAAAATAAAAACACCCAAGATGAAATAGTATAGTAAGTAATCAGCCTGAATAATTTCTCAGCAGTTATACTAAATAGCAATCCAAAAATTGTAGGAAGTGGAGCAAGAACAATTCAAAAGGATGGTAGATTGAGTATTTGATTAAAATTTAATATTATATAATTTATTTACTATTCAAACTATAACAATACCCAAAAATAATTCACAAAGAAATGAAGAAAAGGTAATTGACCATACTATCTTCAAATATATGTAAGAAAAATCCTTCAATTAAAAGTCAGAATAATCACAAACTTAATAAAATAAAATACATTGTTGCTTGTTTTTGGTTGCTAGATACTTTTTGATTGTTGGTGATTATGTTTTTACTATCCATAAAAAATAAGAAAAAAAACAAGGTCCAAAGTATAAATCCTATAGATCATATATCTATGAAAACCTGTAAATATATATTTTCTGGCAATATTTCTCATCAATGATGAATTGCAGGTCATGATGTTCAAAGTCAGTGTCAGAGACTATTTTGTGAAGCAATATAGATAGCATTTGTAGTTTCATTAAAATGCTGAACTGTACTTTCTCGTTTCCATATACTAAATCAGGTAACTACAACTATCAAGGCTGTTGTAAATCGTATTCATACTTTTTTGGCATTTCATACAAGTTGTGAGAAAAAGTAGTATGCTTGTGGCAAGATTCATACAATAAATCATCTTGAGAAGGTTAGAAGTCATGATATTATATACAATCATGAAAGAAAAGTTCATTTGATCAGTCATTTGATATCTTTGTTTGCAAAAAGATCTTTGGGATTCCAATATTTCATACTTATATAAATGAAAAAAGAGAAAAATGCTACCAGAAAAAATCAGAAATTATTTGGTCAGGCAAATATTCAAGAATTTCTTGGCATACCATCTGGTCAAGTGCGATAGTATACTGGAGGCTCTTCTCAGAAAACAAAATCTCATACTGGTCAATATCCAAGATAATAAAAACTATCTTTGAAACCAAGCTTGGCAAGCCACCACACCAAACCAAATCAAACTGCAAACAAAATAATATAAAACAAAAAATTGTAAAATTCTAGTATTTTTTTGATTAATTGTTTTTGGTATGCTATATATCACAAGAAAATTCAACTAGCAAATATTATAAAAAAGTATATGTTGTATTTGTATCATATTATTATATCTCAAATTGATTGATTGTTTAACAAAGAGATAAGAATTCACCATATACTTATCCCAATAATTATGGCAATATATTTCCAAAACTTTTTAATAAATTCAATTATAAATTTATAATTTAAAATACCAACTATTAAAACAAAAACTACCCATATAACCTCTTTTCAAACAGAAAATATCATTGAGTAATCTCATCAAAATATTTGATGAATTATGAATGTGTGTAGTATATGATATAAAAGTATAAAAATTAAGAAAAGCTTAATAAACTTAAACATATAGTTTGTTTTTTTCTAAATTACCCGATAGCATAATAAAAACTTTAAAAAAATCAACAAAAAACTTTTTTGAAGGATTTTTTCTTGAATAAGACCTTTTATTTGTTATAACTTTACTATTTATATCTTATTGATCATATGTTAAAAGACTTGAATTATGTATGTTTTGATTTTGAAACTACTTGATTGAATATTCAAAAAGATGAGCCTATACAAATTGGTTTGGTGCAGTTTGATAAAGATTTCAATATAATAAAGCAATACAAAAGCTTTGTAAAACCATCCAAAAAACTTGATAAGATAAAAGATATAGTTAGTTTTATCACAGATATAACCATAGAAGATATTCAGGATGCTCCTGATATTTATCAAGTTGTAGAGGATATAAAAGGATTTTTTGATGAAAATACAGTTTTGATTTGACATAATGTAGGTTTTGATATACAAATTCTTCAAAAATATTTGGATATAGAATATTTTTTGAGTATAGATACTTATAATTTATCAAGAGTGATTTATCATTTTCTTCCTAGTTATTCTTTGGAGGTGGTATTTGAAAATATCAAAAAAAACTCCAAACAAAATATCCAACTAAAATATCATGATGCACTTTCTGACAGTATTGCTTGTAAGCATATATTTGAAGAATTTGTGAATTATTCTTCGTATATATTTGAAAAATATGATATACTACCTTATATTGTCTCTTGTAACCAATGAAACTACAATAAAATCTATGATTTATCTAGATTTTCTGCAAATAAGTCTAATGATTTGCCTCCATTGCAAAAATCAGTAAATCCTGAGAAAAGATTTTTTTCAAAAAACTGATACGATTTGTTGGATATAGACAACAAAGAAAAAGTATATATATGAAATATAGACAAGAAAAAGCTAATTTCTTGAATTTTATGAAAAAATGAGAAACTTGTTTTTGCTTTTTCTTCTGTATGAAAATTGAAGATAATCAGGCAAATACTATCAAATCTTGGGGTAAATAATATATGAAATTTGTGAGAAGAAAGCTTTATTGATGAAGAAAAAATAAAGAAATTTTTGGAGAAAGATAGTTTCAAAGATTTTGAGGTTGAATTTTTGATGAAATATTTTATCCAGTACGACAAGTGAAGTTGATTTTTGGATATATCAACTTCTCAAGAATATTGGATACGAAACTTTTTGAAAAAAACTGTGAACAAAAAACTTCCCAATATTGTCCTTTCAACTCATTGATGATTATTAGAGAACTTGGATAAATACAAAGATGAACTTTCAGACTACAAAATAGTTTTCTTTGACTGGGATTGGTGGTATATATCTTTTCTTAAATATCTGAACAAACCAATAGATGTATATGATATAGTATATTTACTTGAAAATCTTTCTTACAAATATCATCTTGAATCTGACAAATTGTACCAAATAGATCAGTTTTTCAAAAAATATATGATTTTTTGTTGAGTTTTTTTTCAGGAAATTACAAACAAGTTCAAAAATACTGATAAACCCAAAGTAGAGATAGATGCTGTTTTTGATAACCAAGACTTTTGGAAAACAAACAAGGTTTTTGATGGTTTGAAAAATGATTTCAAACAACTTAAGAATTACTTGGATGAGTATGATTGGTATAGCATAAAGCAGAAGTTTCTTGAGCTTTATTATGTTATGGACAATATTTTTATAGCAGAAAAGAAGATGTATGAAGAAGACAAATTCTATTTTGTACTACAAAAAACTGATAATGTGATAAATTATATGGAGTTTTTGGATAAATTTCAGGATGTAGATGTGGTGTTTTTTTCTAATTATTCCAAAGAAAATTTCAAAAAGCTTGATACTGATGATAGTATGTATTCTGGTATACAAATTCAGTCTGTTTCCAAAAAAGAAAACATAAAAATAGATTGTGATAGTATTTTTATATTGTGTGCCAATAAGTCTTATTCTCAAGAACTTTTATTTTATCTAAATGATAATAATAACTCATATACATTATTGGCAGAGAATATTACTTGATGACTGGGAAAAAATTTGTTTTATGCAAAACAGCAAAACAAAAAAATAGTAATAGGTTGATTTGAGTTTTTGATGTCATTATTTGCAGAAAAAGTATTTTTCAATAAAATTATAAAATATCATATACCTTGACCACTGGAAAAACAAATGATAATGGATGTTAGATATTATAATAATCAAAATGAAGAAACTTTTAATTAAAATATTTTTGGGTAGTTTGATAATATATGTTGGCTTGTTTGGCTTCCCTCAGGAAGTATGAGATAGCAGTAATAAAATCAAATATGATAGGGCTGCAGATTTTTTGATATGAAAAAATTTGATAGAGGAGGTTGAATCTTTTGAAAAAATAAAGGCAGAAGATTTTGTAAAAGATGAAAGTGATATGCAGAGCATTTATAAAGAATCAAAAGAAAAAGCCAAACAAACTATCGAAGAAATAGTAGATAGCAACAATGATGAACAGGAAGTTCATACATCTCCAGTAGAACTAGAGTTGAATGAAGAAACATATTCAAAGCTATGTTCTATATTTGTAGAAAAATGTAGACTTACTTGATTTCATAGAGATATTCAGGTACAGGATAGAGTTTTGTATCAGGCTTTGATGATATACTTAATGAAAAATATAGATGACTTCCTGGATTATGAAAGATGATTAATAGAAACAATTAGAAATATAAATGTTACTCAAAAAAGTTGAAGAAGATGATATGCTTGACATCATAATATAATGATGAATATTCAATCAATCCCAAATGAAATAGAGTTTATGGAAGTGTTTGTGCATGAACTTGGTCATATAATTGACTTGGGAGTTTTGAGATGATCTTGAGGCAATAAACATACAGCTTTTACAGAGTTTGGAGAAGAGGTATTTTATGAAGATGATCCTTCCTTGAGTTTTTATAGCATAAGCTGGGAAGATGAGAATACAAGAAAAGCATCTGCTAGGAGAGAAGATTTTGTGGGTGGGTATGCTATGACAAATCCGTTTGAAGATTTTGCAGAAACTGTAAATATGTATATCAATCATTATGGAGCATTTAGACAAATGGCAAATTATAGTACAAATTTGAGAAGAAAATTTATGTTTATGGAAAGATTGTTTTGATGAGATTATATAAACTATGACCAACAAAATAAACAAAAGGTAAAATCAAATCCAGAGCGGAGACCTCGGGATACTACCAAAATGTATAATTAAAATTTGATTTTTTTAAAAAAAATATTAAAATTGTAAAATAACAAAAATTTTAGAAAAATAAAAAAATAAATGCTTTTAGTGATAGCAATAGTATTGATCAGTATCGGAACTGCTCTAACTATGAATATATATGCAATATTTGACCCATTTATTGAAAATCTATGAGATATCAGAGATTATAATATAGCATATTATGGGGCTACTGCAAGTATAGAAAGAGCAAATCTTGCACTAAGATATCATGATGCAGGTTTTGAATGAGAATGATGATGGAAAGGGCAAGATGAGTATGGTGAAACTTCTGATCATAATAATAAACAGGATTTTTGATCTAGATTCAATATATATTGAAACTGAATGAAGCGAAATATTTCTTCAAGAATTTCAGGTGATGATAATGAAAATAATAATAATCCTGTAATACCAAGGAGTAATGACTGAAATATAGATTTGTGACTTAGATGAGTTGATAGTGAGCACTACAATATTTTAGGGTATAATATGACAGAAGAATTTAAGTTGTTTTTGGATGATTGAAATGATCCTTATGAGGAATCAAGTAGTGACATAGATATAGTTTCTAATCTTGATGCTATTAAATGAAAATTAAGACTTCCTCCTGAAATAAAATCAAGTTTTTCAAATAGAGATTTATGTGATGATACATGTGACTCTATTTGAGATTGAATTACTGATGATATTGTAGTAAACCGAATTTTGTCTGGTGAGTCTAGTGATTGAAATTTTACTATAAATCCTCAAATAGATGTTAATTATGATACTTGAATTGTGTGAACTGAGGATTCAGCAATAAGAGAAGATGTTATCAATTCTTTTTCTGCTTATAATTTGTATTTTGATACATCTAAAAATCCAATAGAAGAAAGAACTCGCCTAATAGAGGAGCCAGCTAATCACGACATAGTGCCTTCAAATCACGATTTTTTAGATAAAAATTTCAGAGAAATTTTTGATGAAACTGAGGAAAATTTATCTATTAGATTTTCTTTGGTAAATGATCTTATTACTTCTAATATTCCTAGTGAAGCTAATTTATATCCTTTCTTGGAATACCAGTTTGAGTTTGAGTGACCAGATGAAATTCCAGATCGTTTTTTCAATATAAGTGGAGTTTGACAAGTAGGAGACTATAGAGTAGAAATTATTCAGAGAAAACCAACATCACAAAGAACTGCTGCCAGTGATTTTGCTATAGTCTTTTAAAATGTGGTTGCTTAAAACAAAAAAATATTTATAAATTATTTTCATAATTATATTTAAAAGCTTATGATAACTTTTTTCTGATGAAAATAATAACAAAAAATAAATATGCATACCTAAATTATGATATTCATGAAAAATTTGAATCATGAGTAGTTTTGAAATGATTTGAAACAAAAGCAGTAAAACTTTGAAAAGTTAATATCAAAGATAGTTTTATCCAAGTAAGATGATGAGAGATCTTCATATTGAATATGGATATTCCTTTGTACAACAAAACAAGTTTCAACATTGTCCCTTGGTATGATTCCAAAAGAAATAGAAAATTACTTATGAAAAAGCCTCAAATAGCAAGACTTTATGAAAGAACAAAAAAAACAGGGCTAGTACTTATTCCCCTGAAAGTTTATGAAAATAAAAGAAAGCTTGTTAAGATAGAAATATGACTTGCTAAACTTAGAAAGAAAGTAGAGAAAAAACAGATAATTAAAGAAAGAGATATACAAAGACAAGCTTCAAAAGATATTAAAAGGCTGAAAATCTAACTATTAAAAGATTCGAATATTTTGTCTATTTCCATTGCAAGATTGTTGTCTTTTTCAGTAACAGTTCATCATGTAGAGTGTGTTGTTGATTCAACAATAACTTTTTTGTATTCTATAATTATTTGAGGATGATGATCTAGTTGGTCTGCTTTTTCTCATACTTTAAATGCGAATTCTAATCCCTTTAAATAAGAATTAAAATTAAACTCTTTGGATATTGATTTGCTGTTTTTTACCCAGTTATCCATTTTGAAGTTTTATTTGTTAAACTTTTCTTCTCATATTTTTAGCCAACTTTTTCCTAAGCCATCAAGATATAGGCACTTCTGTAAATTCCATACCTCAACTAGGTTTTACATAAAGCCTATAGCCGTCCGGATCTACTCTTAATCATGTTTCCCAACATATTTTTCTTCACTTCAAAAACCAATGATAGTTTCTTCAAGCTGGATTTGTTTTCGATCAAACAACTGCTAATTCTTTAGCGTCTTCCAAAGAAAGTTTTCTTTTTGGATAATTAAATCTTTTTTGTCATTTCATTCTTGACGCTTGTTTTTGTAATTGTGCTTTTTTGGCTGCTATTCACTTTTTATTTGTTCTACTTGCCATAAGTTTTTTTAAAAATTAAATATTAAATTGTTGAAATTATAATATATATATTTTCTTTTTTTTCAAGATTTTTTATGATTTTTGTGTGTTTTTTAAAATTTGACAAAACCAAATAACTTAGCTATACTTAAAGTATAAGTGATTTATATAAAAAATACATAATGGCAGAAAAATTTGATTGTTCTATAAAGCAATTTGTTGAATCAGATGAACAAAATACAAGACTTAAAAATCATACTTCTTCCAAGGTGTTAGAAGCTTTTGTTTTAGATAAGGAAGAAGTTGATTCTAATAGTTTGCTTTGATATGAAGATTTTATAAAAGCCTTGAAGAACTGAGATGTATCTTTGTTGGATTTTTTTTCTGCAAGGTGAGTAGACAAAAAATCGTTTGTTTGGATTTTGAATTATTTTGTGGGAGAAAATATTTATGAAACAGAAAATGGTGATTTTGAACTTTCATGAGAATGAGTTGAGATTATTAATGAATATTTTAATGAAGCAGTTGATTTTTATCAAAATGAGTTGTTTTGTAATATACCTTCATCTTTTTTCAAAAACTTTTCAGGAACTACAAAAAACTTAAGATTTAGATCTTTTCAAGATGTTTTTAATTTTGTGGAATGAAAAAGTAATAAATGATCCAATAGATCAAGTGCATACAAACAAATACAGTGTAGTCTTACAAAAATAGTAATGGTTCTTTTATCTGTTAAGACCTGTTCAGAAGCTCAAACTTCAAGAAGTGATTTAGAAAGAATTATAAGAGACAAACTATTTGCAGATGAAAATTTTCAGTTTCCTTTTGATGAATCAGAACTTAAAGATAGTTTGCTGAAAGATATCATAAAGACCAAAACATTTTCTACTAATTATTTTTCTCATAAAGATTTTGAAAATAAGATTTCAGCACCTTATGAAGTACAATTTTCTTTGATATGAAGATCAAAAGAAGATCAAAGTACCATTATGAAGATGATAACACAGCCTGATTATTTGGATATTGATTTGATAAGAGATCATATATGATTCAAGGCTGAAGTTAATTCAGAAGAAGAAGCATTATTTTTGCTTCAATATGTATATTATATATTCAACTGAAATGAGCTAGAAGATATTGATATAAAAAATAAAGGGATTTTGGATGAAAAAACCTTGAATAAAAATAGATGATATTTAAATGATGAATTTTTAGTTTTTTTGGAGGAAGGGATAGTAGATGAAAATTGAAATGTTAAAGATTCAAGGAAATCAAGAACAAATAAAAACTATAAAGACATTAAAATTACTTTTAAAGTATTGTTAGGTGATAGAACTACTTGAGTTGAGTTTCAAATAGTTTTGGTGAACAACAAAAATGAAACTTGATTTTCAAGTCATAAAATTATGGATGCTTTAAGAAGAATAGAAACTTTGATTAGATTAGAGTGATATATTACAAGATCTAGGGTTAGGAAAATAATAAAAAAAATGATAGAAAATGAACCAGATTTGATATCAATATGAAAACAAAAATGAGTAAATAGAGAAAAAATGCTTGAAAATGCAGTAGAAAAAATCTACAATCATTTTATTGATCAAGGAAATATAGTAAAAATGAATATTCCAGAGGCTCCAGACACTATATATTATACCACACCCAAAAACTGGCAAAGACTTAAAAATATGCCTTGGTATCCAGATGGAGCTCAGATAAAGAAAGATTGAAAACGAATTTCAAAGTAATTTAAAATAAAAAATGAAATATGCAAAATAAGCTTGATAAAAGAATATTGGAGACGTCAGATATAAACGAAATAAATCCTGACTTACAAAAACTTAATATAATATCTCATCACTTAGCTGAGAAATCAGAAAGCCTAATTTTTGATTGAGAAAAAAATAAATTGTGCATTCTTACTACCAATAGATTTCCAAATATACTTACTCAGATACTTGATAAAATAGCTGCAAAATGATATAGTTTTGAGTTTTATTATACAGATGAATTAGCTTTTTCTTTGGCTCTTAACTGGTATGATGACTTGCATGCAAAAGAAGAAAAAGAAGAACAAGATGTCAAAGAAAGAAAAAATGTAAGATGAAAAGATGCTTTAAAGATGATAAAAAAAGTTTATGAAGAGAAAGATAAATTTCAAGAAGGTGAGTTTATACAAGAAATTATTAGGTTGAGTTTTCAGTCTTGAGCTTCAGACTTACATCTCCAGCCTGAAGAATCTTGAGTAGTGCTCCGTGTAAGAAGGGATTGAGTATTGAAAACTGTATTTGTTTTTGAACACAAAGAGTTTAGAAAATATATGATGAAATTGAAATTTATGTCAGGCGCAAGAATAAATGTAGATACAATTCCTCAAGATTGAAGATTTGATTTTACTAGTTATGAAAACTGAAAAGAAACAAAAATAGATGTAAGAATTAACTTTATGCCTTGATTAAGAGGTGAAAGTGTGGTTATGAGATTTCTTGATGCTAACAAATCTATACTTTCTTTCTGAAAAATAGGTTTTATGGATGATAGTTTATCTATACTTCAAAATAATCTTCAAAAAAACTACTGAATGATACTTGTGACTTGACCTACATGATCAGGTAAAACTACTACCTTATATTCTATGTTAAATTATTTAAACGATCCAGGAAAGAAGATAATAACTTTGGAAGATCCAGTAGAGTATGAACTTCCTTGAATCCAGCAATCTCAAATGTCAGAAAAAGATTGATATACATATGAAAAATGACTTAAAGCAGTACTTAGACAAGATCCCGAAGTAATAATGGTGTGAGAAATTAGAACCCTAGAAACAGCAGAAATAGCAATAAGTGCAGCATTGACATGACATTTGGTGATATCTACATTACATACAAATACTGCTATAGAAGCAGTTTCTAGGCTTTTGAATATGTGAGTTAAACCTTATATGCTTGCACCAGCTTTGAATTTGGTGGTTTGACAAAGGTTGGTGAGAAAAATACATGATTGTCATACTAAAAAGCAAGCTTGATTTGCAGAGTCAGAAGAAGTTAGAACTACCATAAAAAAAATTAAAGATGCAAAAAAAGTTGATGTTGATTTTGACTGAAACCTTCCACATCCTGCTTGATGTGAGTTTTGTTGACATGAATGATTTTCATGAAGAATTGCAGCTGTAGAAACTTTTGAATTAAACGATGAAATAAAAGATGCTATCGTAGCCAATAAAACATCTTTAGAAATATATTCAATAGCAAGACAATCTTGATATCTAACCATGAAAGAGGACTGATACATCAAAATGCTTAAAAATTATACCACACTAGATGAAATCAGAAGAATGTTGTAATTCTATAATTTTATATTTTCAAATACACTTTCTTTCTCTCAATTTATATTATTTTTTATTACTTTTTGTATTTTTTTTAATCATACAACTTTAAACTCTTTGTTTTGTGTATTGGATTGTTTAATTTTATCTTTTTTGTATTCAATTTTTTCTAATTTTTTTTCAAGTTTTTCTTTTTGGGTTGGTAATACTTTTGGGAGTTTTTGTAAAATTTGATTTAGTTTTTGAGTTTGTTGTTTGTTGAGGTTCTTGATATCATATTTTTGTGAGGCTTTATTGTGATAGTTTTGTATATCTTGATTTGCTTCATATACAGTTTCTTGTATTTTAAGTCTTTGGAGTTGATCTTTTACCATAAGAGTTAGTTGGTGGTCTTCATATTTTTTTTGTAGTTTCTGAAAATTTGTATTTAAAATATTTTTGATATGTTCTTTTTTTTGTGTATTGTTTTGTTGGCTTGCTTTTCTGTATTCAGCTATTGTATCTATAAAATTGTCTCTTACTTGTAACGGAGTATTTCAATCAATAAGATTTATTTTTTGTTCTGCAAAAGATATATTTGTAATTAAGGAAAAAGCAAAAACAATTAAAAATATTTTTTTCATTTCTAAACTTAAATATTTAAAACTTTTATCTATTATATGTAAGATTATATAGCGTTGTTAAAAATAATGTGTATACAAAATACTATTTATTTGATAACAAACTATGTAATGAATATACATAAAAATACAAGACTAACACCACTCCAGAGAAAAGAGGTCTGGGAATACTATAAAAGATGAATGAAGCCTAAGGATTTACATATTAAGTTCAATGTATCATTGCCTACCATATACAAGATAATAAAGAGAGCAAGAACTCAAGAGTTTTTACCAAGAAATTCTATCAATAATAGATTTAGAAACATTAGGCGATGATTACTTAGATTAGCTAAAATAGAATCTAAGATAATAGAAAAGAAAAACAAAGAAGCTAGAAGATACAATAAAAACTACCCTTGAGAAATGATGCATTTTGACACAAAAAAACTACCTCTTATAAGATGAGCAGCAAACAAAAAGTCTGAATACTTATTTGTATGAATAGACGACTATTCTAGAGAACTTTATGTAGCTATAATGCAAGATAAGACACAAGTATCTTCGTCTATGTTTCTTAGACAGGTAATAGATGAATGTCCTTACACTATTGAGTGTGTGTACTCAGATAATTGAGTTGAGTACAAATGAAATGATAAACATGAATTTGTTAAAGAGTGTGTAAAAAGCTGAATAAAGCAAAAATTTACAAAAGTTAGAACACCAAGAACAAATTGAAAAGCAGAGAGGGTTATAAGAACATTAATCGATATGTGGCACAGTAAGGAAGTTTTTAAGTCATCAGAACATAGAAAAATGTCTTTAAAAAGATTTGTAAATCGATATAACACTGTAAAGCCACATAAATGACTAGATAATAAAACTCCTTATGAAGTTATTGAAAAGTTCTATTACTGATAATTTTTTAACAACGCTACCTTTTCTTACATTTAAACATATAATTTTTAAATGAAAAAAATATTTCCTGGTCAGGCAGTAAATGAAAAAGTCTTATTTTTTGGTAGGGAAAATATATTAAGATATATTTTTCACAATTTTAATTATATAATGATTTTTTTATGACTTTGATTTTTTTTTAGTTTGTTTTTGGTTATGTTTTTTGATTTGTTGTTTGCAACTGTTTTCTTTATAATTTTTGTATCATTTTGTATATGATTTTTATTTGTTGTTTTTTGGTATAATACTTATCTTGTTATTACCAATAAAAGAATAATGAAATTTTTAAAAAATTGAATATTCAAAAATTCTTCTCAAGAGATAACAATATATTCTTTACAAGAAAGTACATATAAATATAATTGATTTTTGGATAGAATTTTGAATTGTTGAAATGTAAGTTTTTATTGAAAAGATCAAAATATAGTTATATGGTTTAAATGAATTAAACATCCTGAAGAAGTAACAAGATATACAAGTAGATTAAGAGACTTTCTTATAGAAAATCCAAATTACGATTATACCCAAATATCTGAATTTATACCAAGAAACCTTAGGCAAAAACAAAAATGAAAGAAATAATAGAACTTATTAACTTATTTTATGAATATTTTGTTTATACTGTAGATTTATTTTTGGGATTTGAATATTATTTTTTGTATATCCCCTTTCTTTTTTTGGTTTTTTGATTTTTTGAGACTTTTGCTTTCACTTGATATTTGATTCCTATGGAAGTTATTATAATATGAGTAACTGCATTAATTGTAGATCATAATTATTTAATAATATTTTCTTGATTGGTATTATATATATGAGTTTTTGTGTGATTGATTGTATGATACTTTTTTTGAAATTATTTTTTCAAATGAACTATTCAAACTTTAGAAAAAAACTATCCTACATTAAAACAATATTTTCAAGATATTGATTATAAAATGAGTAGGTATCATTTTTGGTCGTTTCCTATACTTATAAATGTTTGATTTTTAAGACCTTTACTTTCAGTACATTTATGAGCAAGATGATATAATTTCAAAAAATTTGTTTTATGAAGTATTTTATGAACTTTTTTTTATGTTATTCCTAGAATTATAATATGAATTTTTTTGGGGTATTTTTGAAAAATAATTATAGAGTATGCAACAATATGATATCAGTTTTTTATTGTAATTATCTTTTTGATAATATTGTTTGCCTTTTTTATAGATTTTAAAAAATTTAAGAAAAATTTTAAAAATTAGATTATTTTTCAGATATTATATTGTTTATTTTTTTGTAAATATTTTCTTTTTGTTCATTTTGACAAATAATAAAAATTTCTTGAGCTGTTCATCATTTTTTTGCAATATATTTTATTCAACTATCTGTATAATAAGAAAAACTTAATATTTTATGGCTTGATCATTTTTGTTTTCTATAGATTCTTCATGGTATTATTCTTTTGATTTCGTCTATTTTTTGTATTTTTTCTAGTGTTTTTATAAATTCTGGAAGAATATTGTGTTCTGTTTTTATTTTTCAAGTATTATATTTCATTACACAAAAAATATTACTAAATTATAAGTTTCTTCAAATTCTTCTATATGATCACCAAAAAATAATGCCATTAAAGCAGTAGTATTTACAATAAAATGGAATGCAAAACAATATGTTAAAGATCAAGTTTTATAGTATATATAAGATAAAAATAAAGCTAATATAAATAGATTTCCCATTACTTGCCGTTCAAAATGTATCAAAGCAAATATTGCAGCTCATAAAACTCATCATATTATTCAACCTCGTTTTTTAATTAATTGTTTGGTAATAAATCATCTATAAATAATTTCTTCAACTAATGGTCCTATTATTCATACTGCTAGAAATAATAATAAGTAATCATACCAAAAATCTGTTCAGATTCATCATATAGTAGTAGCTACATCTTGTTCTCCAAAAAATCAAGGAATTTTTAAGTCAAAAAAATTAAGAAATAAATATAAAAATCAAGATATTACTATATACAAAATATAAAATCATACTCAATACCATAATATTTTTGAAAAATTGTTTTCTTTCATTTGTTTTTTAAAAAAATTCCAACTGAAGTGTAATAGTTTTTGTATATTATAATTTTTCCATACATAAATTCATATAAGCAGCATTGTTAGTAAAATAATTTCCTGTATAATAACTAGTATAAAAAGATTAATACTTCAAGGAAACTGAGCAAAAAAAGAAAAAATATATTCTAGAAATCAAGGGAAAAAAGCATAAATTGCAATTAAACTTATATTTAACATTAAATATAACAATAAAAACACTCATATTCATAAAATTGATTTATTAATATCATAGTTTTCTTCATTAAAAAAATTTGAAAACATTATTTAATTATTAGATTTTAAAATATCTTTTTTAGCAATTACTAAACTATTTCTTTTATTGTTAAATTTTTTTGTAAATTCTCAGTTTCAATTAGTAAATTCTGATTTTTCTATGATAAGTCATGAGTATTTTAACAGTTTATTTAATTCTTTCAAGCTGAAAATATGGTAATACCTATGAAGTTCTTCTTCTTGAGTTTTCCAAGGTATATATATATCTTTATATGATTTTATTCAACAAGTTAATATTGTCTTAATTAGTGATTTAGATAATTGTTTTTTGTATTTTCTAATAAACCATCAAGAAAAACACCAATTTACCAATATCAATCTTCATCAATAATTCAAACTTTTATATATATTTTTTAAGATCATGATTCTTTCATTTTGTGTTGGTATATGTTGGAAGCTAGCTAGCATTATTATATTATCATATACTTGTTGATTTTGTTTTTTTAAAAAATTAATCATATCATCAACATAAAAATTTTTATTTGGATACTTTTCTTGTGCAATACTAATAAGCTTATCTGATATATCAACTCAAATATAGTTTATATCATCATCAAGATAATCAACTAACCTTCAATCTCAACATCATAAATCTAAAACTTTTGATTGATTTCAAACATAATTTTTAATTATATTTATTTCTGGTCGGTGTTTTTTCCTAGTATTACTGAATTTTTCTCAAATTTTATTGTATATGTATTTTATATCTTCTTTCATAGGTTTTTATTAAAATAATGAATCTATAACTTCTTTATTTTTTGTTGATTTTTGTTGATTTGCTAATTCTACAAACTTTTTAATATCATACTCAAAATCTTTTTCTCAAATATGAATATAATTGTGTTTTAAAAAGTATAATAAAACTCCTAAAGTCATTTTTACATCGTTTTTACAGTAAGATTTTACTTTTTTATAAGCTTCTTGATCTTTGTTTTGCATGTATTGTTTTAAGTATTTTTCTCATTCTTGTCATGATTCAAGTGTTTTTCAAACGGAAATAAGATTTTGAGATACTTTATCAAGTCAAATTCTTTTTCAGGTAAGATTTCGAATAAATTGAAATAAATCGATACTTTTATTATTTAAAATATCTATTTCAGATTCTCACATATTAGCATTATAAATGCTTACAGGATTATCAAAATGGATATTGTTATATCATATTATCCATCAATCAAAATTTAGCATATATTCTACAAATCTTTTGATAGCATCTTCTTCAACAGGTCTATATTTCATAGTTTTTATATGGTTTTCATTTGAAATTATACTATATCAAAGCATAAATTTCATAGTTTGTAGATTGTTTATATCTCATACTGTTTCAATATCATACACAAGATATGGTTTTCATTCAATAGTTTCAAATTTTTTCTCTCTAAATTCATCAAACAATCTTTGAGTAATTGTTTTGTTTTCTTTCATACTCTTTTTTATTTGTTTATCATTTTTTAGTTGAGAGTGTAATTTATTAATTTCATCTTCACTTAGTTCTACTTGTATTTTTTCTTTTTCATCTGAAAGACAAAATCAGTTTGATTGTTTTGTTATTTTAAAAACAGGTTGATTAGATTCAAAAAAATAAACAATATTTCATTCTTTTGAAATATCTTTTAAGAATTCTTTTAAATAAGTATATCTTTTGTTGGTGTATAACTTTTTAAGATTTGTTATAAATCATGTTTTGACTTCAAAAAGATTATTATATGATAATTTTTTGTACATAATAAAAACCGATACAATTATAAATATATATTATTTTATAATTATATCGGTCTTATTTACAAGTTTTATTTAATCTAAAGATTCAGTAACATAATCTTCTGTTTGTTCAATAAATCTATTAATATCTACTTCTTCAGCTGATACAAGATAGAATTGTACTTCCTCGTCCAATACATCTTCTTCATCACTATTTAAAGCTTTTGTAATATTTAGACTATGATTGTTGTTTGGCTCATACTCTGCATAAAAATAAAGTCAAACGTGTTCAAAACTTAGAATATACTTGTCTTCTTCTATATTTTCTTTAAGAGATGGTGATATTCACATGTATTGAGCAAATCTTCTTTGCATGCTTCTAATATCAGAAGAAGAGATTTGTATATCTTCTTCAATTTCTATATTTGCTGAAGATTGTATAAATCTAACTATTTGATTTCATGATATGTTTTGATCTGAATATCTTTCGTTTAACATTTCTTGTATCATATCATTTGATACCTCAAATTCTTCTATCGAATTATCATCTATTATATATTTAAATATTGTTCAATCTCTATCTATTTCTACATAATCCTCACTACATTCTGACAAATTTCAGTTTATGTGATCGTTACTTATTAAGTTTTCTATTTGTCTACATAGTCTGTTATCTATTTCTATACTTTCTCTAAAATCACTTACTACAGATAAAAATGTAGACATTTGTAATGAACCTTCAGAATTAATTAAACCATTAACATTTCTATTTAATTCTGGATTGCTAATATTTGCTTGTTTTATATAAAAACTATATCATTCATTTTCCATAACTAAAACAGCTTGATACCTATTTCATTCACTATTTCTTACAATTCATCTACTATTTACTATTCTATTGCTGTTGTCTACTTGTCTATCTACTTCTGAGTAATCAGAAAAGTTTGAGATAAAATCACTATAAATAGAATAAACTGTTTGTCTTCTTGTTCTTGTTGTAGTAGATTCTTCTTGTTGTTCATTAATGAAACTTATAAGATTTTCATTGTTAATTTTTGATAAAACTCATTCATATCATTCCAATCTATCTCATTCATTTATACTACTCAATCTATTTTCTACTCTTTCAATTCTTCATAATCTTTCTGATCTTTGTTCTCTATCAGCAATATTTTCAAGAAATCAATCTACATAAATTTCATTAAAATAATAAACTATCTCTTTATATTTTGAATCCAATTTGTTTTCTATTAATAAGTTTTCAATAAAAGATGAATAAATAGATATTCTTGTAAAATCTCTAGGATTATTAGCAATTTGTCTCATTAATGTTATAATTTTCATATTATTTATATTTTGATTACTGTATGTTTCACTATTAATACTTCAGTTCAATTCATCAAAAACTTTTTCAAGTTCTTGTATCTTATTGAAATTTTCTTCATAATCTTTTCAACATTCTTCAAAAAACTCTTCATATCAACTATTAGTGTTAAAACTATAAAATACTTGATTTTCTATTCAACTGCATAATCTGTCTTTATATCATTCTTCAGACAATTGTTCAAATATTTTTTCAAATCATTCAATATCATCAAGTATATTGTATGTAGGTAGATTATTTAAGAAATTATTAATATTTTCATTACAAAATCTATCAGTTATTTTTGAGCCAAAAGCACAAGATAATCAAAAATCTTTTTTAAAGGATTCATCCACACTTTCTAAATAATTTTCTCATTGATCTTCTATGCTTATTTGCATATCAGAAAATATTAATTCTTCAAAAATATATTCCAAATCATTTGTATCATATCATGTAGATATTTTGCTAATATTTTCTATTTTTTCTTCTTCAATTGAAAAATTGTTTGGTAGAAATAAATTTCAAGCTTTAACCAAATTATCTCTTGATGAAATTGTATCACCACTTCCAAAATAAACTCATCAAAGTGCTTTTATTTCTACTGAATTTTTATTTATTGATTCTTCTGGAAGATATACTGAGTTTCATTTGTATCAATTGTTAAAATTTGTTTTTCAGTAATATTGTTGTTCTACCTCTTTTATATAATCAAAATCCGAAGATATATTTGCAAAAGTAAAAACAGTTAAACTAACTCCAAATGCTATAAAAAAAATTCATGGTTTTATAAAAAAGTTATATACTTTCTCATATGTGGCAATTATTTTTTTAATTTCTATATTTGAATTTGTTTCTTGTTTTTTTTCTTCCATTTTTTGTTTTTATTTTCTAAATTATAAAATATTATATGTATTTTCATATAAATGTCAAAAAATCATACATATTTTTTAAAAAATAAATAATCACTTGAAATTTTTGGGTGTTTTTATTATACTTTATATCGTTTCTTTATAAGATGGTGGGGTGGCTGAGTGGTCGAAAGCGCACGCTTGGAACGCGTGTGTCCCAATAGGGACCGCGGGTTCGAATCCCGCCCCCACCGAATAAAAAAACCTGATAAATTTATCAGGCTTTTTTATTTTTAAGATTCTTCACTAGTATCCAATAAAATTTTGTTTTTTAATGTTCATTTTTTGATAACTTTTCATCACTCCAGTTCAATTTTACCTATTTCTTTTGAGTTGTACACAAAATCTACTAAAACTTCTATTGAATTGTCTGAATTTACTCTAACAACTCACCATCATTTTCCTGCATAATTAATTTTAGCTAGTCAATATTCATTTACTTTTACAAACATAGTATTTTCTTGAATTAGTCAAGATTCGTCAAATTCTACTGTTCATACATACTCATCTCTAACAGCCAAAGCATTTCAATTTGTGTCAAAACTTCATATATTATCAAAAAATTCATAAGACTCAAAATTTGGAAGTATTACATTTCAATCAATTTCTTTTCCAGTGTTGAAATATTTTTTAAGATACTCAACTAATCATAAGCTGTTTTTTGTTCATTTTAGAATATTTCAAACTCTTTTAATGCTTTTTTCTTTTCATCTAAGTTCTAGCTGAGCATATATCATATTTATTACTTCTTCAATACTTTCTAGAGACAAGAATTCTTGAACTAATTGTAATTCTTCTGATGATATTACAGTTTTATTATTTTCAAATATTTGATCAAAAATATCATTAATTTTTTCGTATCTATTTGCCTCTCTAACTTTTATCATTGAATTGTCCATTGTAATTTCTTTTTCTCATAGAAAGTTAACTAATAATTGTCTTGTTCTGATTCAAGGCACACTTGTTATTACATCTTTATAACTTTCACAATCAGCAGGGTAAGTTTGAGATGTATCAAGTCAATTTCTTGGTTGGCTGTAATGTCATTTTTGTCATAATGCTTGCTCCATTTCTTCTTCTTGTCTAGTTCTATTTTCCATTTTAAAATATTAATTATAAAACATATTATCAAAGGTTTTAAATAATTTATTTTTAAAGTCAAGTAAAAATAAAAAAAAAGAATTGCAAGTCATTAAGGTGATATATATTTATGTCTTTAGGTGTCACAATATTTTATTTGAAGTTTTTTGTATTGTTTGATAATTACTTCACAGTCACAGATTTTGCCAAATTTCTAGGTTTATCTATCTCATTTCCAAGTTCTAATGCTACATAATAAGAAAGTAACTGACCTACTACAGTAGTTAGAAATGGGTACAACAGATAATCACTGTCGGGAATTTTCAAAAAATAATCAGAATGGAAATCTTTATCTCCTATTCATATCACTTTTCATTTTCTTGCTTTAATCTCTTCCATACTAGAAATATTTTTATCAAAAAAATAATCATTTGGATTTATCAAAACTGTAGGGAAATTTTCGTCTATCAATGCCAATGGTCAATGTTTCAGTTCTCAAGCTCAATTTGCCTCGCTATGAAGATAAGAGATTTCTTTGAATTTCAAACTAGACTCAAAAGCTATAGGAAGCTGTAAATTTCTTCACAAAAAGAAAAAGTTTTTGTATTTACTAATATCTTTTGCTACAGTTTGGATATTTTCTTTTTCTTCCAAAATTTCTTGTATTTTGTCTGGGATTTGTTTGAGTTCTTTCAAAATCTTTTCAAACTCTATCAAAGACAAAGATTTTTTGTTTCCAAAATACAATGCTAAAAGCAATATACTACTAATTTGAGCTATGAAAGCTTTAGTGCTTGCTACACCAACTTCTGTCCCAGCTCTTAAAAACATACCAAAATCAGTTTGTCTTGCTATGCTTGATCATACCACATTTACTAGTCCCAAAGTTTTTCATCATTTTTTCTTTACTTGATTTAGTGCTGATATGCTGTCTGCTGTTTCTCAAGACTGGGATATAAAAACATACAAAGTTTTGGGATGTATATTTATATTTTTGTATTCAAACTCACTTGCTATTTCTACGCTTGCATTTATTCATGCTATTTGCTGCATTCGCAAACTTCAAAGCATACCTGCATGGTAAGAAGTCCCACAACCTACAAAAACAATATTTTCAAAATCATATTTATCCAGTTGAGTAAAAGCTTCTGCTTGTAAACTATTATTATCAAAATCTACTCTTCATCTAAATATCTCTTTCATCACTTGGCTTTGTTCAAAAATTTCTTTTAGCATAAAATGCTGAAAATCTCATTTGTCAGCTACTAAATTTTCTGTGTCTACCTTTTCAATAGCTTTACTTACAAGCTTTCATTCAGATTTTGTCAAAAAGTCATTGTTGTTCACAAAAATCAAATCACCATCATCCATGAAAATAATATTGTTGGTATATCATCCCAAAGCAGTTACATCAGAAGAGAAAAAGAATTCACCCTCATCAGTATATCCAAAAACCAAAGGACTTCAGTATCTAACACCTATTATTTGTCCTGGAAAATCTTCATGAATCACCAAAAAAGCATAAGCTCATTCCAGTTTGTGAAGTATGTTTTCTACAGTTTTCAAAAGATCTTTATCTTTGTTTTCTTGTATTAATGCAGCTATTACTTCACTATCTGTTTGAGAAGAAAATTTATATCAGTTTTTTTCAAGTTGTTGTCTTAGTTGTTTGTGGTTTTCAATAATTCAGTTGTGAACTATTTTGGTTTTTCAATCTTGGCTTGTGTGTGGGTGTGTATTTTCTATATTTACTTCTCAGTGAGTTGCCCATCTAGTATGAGCTATTCAAAAATTATTTCATTCTTTTTTTCATACTTTTCCTTCCAAAAAACCTACTCTTCCAATAGATTTAATAGAGTTTATATTTTGGTTGTTTCATCCAAAAGCAATTCAAGCTGAGTCATATCCACGATATTCCAATCTTCAAAGTCAATTCAATAGTATGTTTGTAGCTTCTTTGTTTCATTTGTATCCAAAAATTCAGCACATGATTGTTTAGATTAAAGATTAAAACTGGAAAGTTTTCTATTATTAAATATATATTTTAAAACTATTTTTTCAATGAAACTATTTGTCTAAACTACAAAATTATAATAAACAAACACCAAAATCATGGTTGTAGCTATCACAGATATTGTGATAATATCTTTTTTGCTTATTACAATCTCTTTGTGAATAAATTTATCAAAAATATATCCACTAATTATCTGCCCCAATCTTTTCAAAAATGCTACAAACTCTACCGCTATCAATTTTGAACCCATTTTCCCCAATACTGCTGAAAATAGCCAAGACTGTGATACTAGTAAGGTTTCCCAAGAAATAATTTTATTTTTATTTTCTATAATAGCTTTTCTTTCATTTTTAAGTGCTAATAGTAAATACATCATAGATAAAATAAGAAATATTGTAGTATGAGGAAGAAATCACTCGTATTTTTGAAGTATAAAAACTGTAAAAAACATTACATTAATCATCAAAAAAGCTAAAAATAATAACAGTGCTGGTTTCTTGATAGTTTTTAGTTTGACCTTATCATAAAAATAAAAAACATTCAATACAAAAAACACCAACGAAATAGCCAAAGCTTCATATATACTGTTGTAAAACACCCTGACTGTATTTTCGTGTGTTGGTATAAATAAAAAATACAAATACGAAACCAAAGGCATCATATAAACCGATGAAAATATTGCCAAAGATATATTGGAAAAATTATTATAATGTATTTCATAGTTTTTTTTGTACAAAGTTATAGCAGCTATTTCTAATGCCACAACAAGAAAAAATATAGGGTCCAAAAGAAAATCAAAGAAAATACCAGCTCCTGATATTATATGTACAACAAACAGTCCTATACAAGTATTAATAAACAACAAAAACATCAAAAAATTTTTGTATTGTATTTTGTTGACATTATGGAAAGATAACTTTTCAAAAAATCAGTTTGAAAACATTGCCATAGCTCAAATAATAGCTCACATTTGTTTTTTGTTTCTAATAAATAATTACTGTCATCAAAGCAATAAAAAATTAATCATCATCACGCTTGTAAACCATATTATGTAAGAAACCAACAGACTTATAGCGATATGCATTTTATCTATACAAAAATACATACTTACCAAAAATATAAGGGTTGGGAAAAGATATATTATAGAATTTAGTATAAGGTTTTTGGTGTTGTTTGTATCTGTTTGCATATATACAAAAATTATTGAAAGGAAGGTAATAATAGGAGCAACCATAATTACTCATCACCACTTTGGACTTACATAATCTGCAAGCACTGTAACAGCAACTATTACTCCACCACCTACAAAAAATTTCAATAATAAAAACAAATAATCCATATTGTATCTTAAAGCAAAAATTAAAAATAAGATTCTTTATAAGTATATTTGAGTTTTAATCAAGTATTATTAGTATCCTATATACTGATTAAACTGTTGTATAGCTTTTTTTCTTTGAGAAAAGTCTGACTTCCAAAGATCATAATTTTGTGCAACAGTTTGATTCCATCCATTTGGTACAAAAATATAATTATATGGTAAGCTATTTTCAGGTACTTCATCTATATGATGAGTTTCAAATTTTCATTCAGCTTTTCACAAAAAACTAATAGGTTCAGACAAACTATTATCCATATAAGAAATTACAGTTTGCATACTTCAAGAATTATCTTCTAATCAATCAAAAAGCCTTTTGATTCAATCTTTACCAAGTGATTGATATACAAACTTTGCAAAAACTCAGGGGAAGTCTGGATATTTATTAAAATAAACTCAAGTATCATCAACCAATACAGGAGATTTTAATTTTTCATAAGCTTGTATAGCTTTGTTTTTGGATACTTCTTCTAGGCTTTGGGATTGAATTTCTGTAATATCTAAGTCTTGTGATTTTAATTCGATTTTTGGATGAATTATTTTTTTTATTTCATCAAGCTTTCCTTGGTTTCAAGTGACTAGTGTGACTTGCATTTTTTAAATTCAGAAAATAAAGATTTTATGAATTTATTATTATCTCATACATTTTATCAATATCATTGTCTATTCTGCTTTGTAAGGTTTGTAAATATGTGTTTTCTTCTTGTTCGCGAGTTTGGTCATCCAATTCATAAAGATATTTGATATAATCAAGTTCTTTTTTTAGATTTTCAAGAAAATTAAGAAATAACTTGGAATCAGTATTTATGGTTAATCTATCATTGTCTCACCACTCCAAAAGATTATTTTCAAAAAGGTAAAACAAAATAACTTTGGTTAATATTAGGTATTTTTGGAATGTTGGGTTGTCCATTCTTTGTATATTTCTTATTGAATCCATTACTGCAAATTCTACAATCTTTTTGATTTCATCATCGTTGTACACCTCAACCTGATTTTCATCATATAATTTCAGAAAATAGAAAAGAGTTGCCTTTAGCTCTTCCATCAAGGACTTGGGATGTCATTTGATAAAAAGACTGTGTCAAAATTCATGATATGTAACTTCCTTGATAAGCTCATCTCTAAGTGCTTTTTTATCAAACTCAAAATCATTACCAAAAAAAGAATGCATAGCTTTTTGAGCATTGTCCAATACATTATTCATAGAGTCAAGCTTTATTATTATCGCATTTCAATATTTTTGTGCAAGATTGGGATCGTTTGGAAATGCTTTTCAGATAAATCCCGAAAAAGTAGCATCTCATCACTCCAGTACAGGTTCTACAAAATCCAGATTTACCTCTTCCATTTGATATCCTTCTCCAAAAAATTTTCTGGAAAGTTCTAAAAAAGAAGTATTAGCTGTATCCAATGAGATGTCTTTGAGAATAAATGCTACTTCTGGCTCTATACATCTTTCAGCTAGTACATAATCTTCTATAGGAGCAATAATTCACAAAGGATTTTCTTCTTGTTTCCATCACTGCATTATTTTCTCCTCTTGTACAAGCCAGTCATCATAACTCATAACTCAGCTATTTAGAAGTTTAACTATTCAAGCAAGATAACTTCTTAGATTCTCATCATTAATTTGTTCAATAAGATTCATATCTATCCTGGAATTTTTTATTAGATTTTTGTATGGTACATATTCTCAATCTTGTACACCTCCAAAATATAGTTGCTTAGGCTTTGCCGGTAGATTTCAGGAATGAATATTTTGTTTGGCTGTTTCTTCAAAATTCAGGAAAAGCTCATCAAAATACTCCAGAATTCATGAGCTTATTATATTTTGTATATCTCTTATTTGCTTGGTAGTTAAAAGCTTGTTGAAAATTCATTTTTGCAAAGCAGAATACAAAAGCTGGTTGTATATTCTGTTTTTTTGATAAACTAGTTGTTTGGCTGTTTCTTTGTGTGGATCATCTTCGCTTAGTATATCAATATTTCATTGGTGCAAAGCTTTTTGGAATTCATCTGGTTTGTTTTCAACTTTATGTGCAAAAAATTCCATTATTTTGTTGTTCAATTTTTTCTTGAATTCTATAAATTCAGAAAAATCTCCAACTTCATCCAACGATTCCAAAAACTCCTGAATCTGCATAAAACTAATATCTGCATTTACTTTTTGAATACTTTGCATATCAAAGTTTTCTTGGCTTGATTCATTACCTTCATGATTGGAATAAGTATTTCTCATCATAGTTTTTAAGAAAATAAATATCTGATGTTATGTTTATAACTATTTTATAAGAAATGTCAATTTTATTAGGTGTTTGAACATTTAGATAAAGCACCTCAAGTAAAATTTAAAACTCCAAAAAGTAGGTCAAAGGTCAAAGTTTAGTATGGCTTACTTCCATATGTTCTCCAAAAAATCATGTTTTAACGGCAAGTTCATATTTTTCAAGTTCATTTACTAACTTTCCAAAAATTTCCTTGGCTTCCTCAAAATTTGCAGAATGCAAGAAGTCTAGTTTGTTTCATTTTGAGTTCCTTCATCATAGTGTAAAGTTTGAAATCAAAAGTATCTGTCAGTTTGTATCCTTCAAAGATTTGTCAATTTTTCAGTTTTCATCACTTATGATTCTTAGGTTTGCAAGTTTTTTGGCAACTTTATCCAAAACTTCAGGTCTTTCTATATCATCTTGCATTACTCCAACATACACCAAAAGTCATTCTCAAATTTTATTTGTTTTTTCTCCTGATTTTACAGTGGCATTTTTTACATATTCTATTACTAATTTCATTGTTTGTGGTTTGATTATATAAAAGATTTTCTTTGTAAATTTGGAGTGGTTTATACCCAGATTGTTTTATGGAGTTTGAGGAATGGTTTATTCCCCTCTTCTTGTAACAATCTTTTGGAGAGGAGTATTCCATTCTTTTGGTGACAAACTTTAGGGGAGGCATACTCCATCCCTTTTGTTACGAACTTTAGGAGTGGGGTACTCCTCAACTTTGTTACAATCTTTTGGAGGGGTGACCCTCTTCAACTTTGTTACAAGCTTTTGGAGGGGAGACCCTCCTCAACTTTGTTACAAGCTTTTGGAGGGGTTTAATTTATATCTAATTTTTTCAACACTTCCAAAGCATCCTCAAAAGCTTCTTTTTTTCATCCAAAGAATTCATTTTCTCAGAATTTTTGAATATCTTTGCTCAACAAAAGTTCTTCATCATACAATTGGTTATAAAAATTAAATAAATTATACAATTCGTTTTTCAAAGATTTTTGAAGTATTTTTTCTAAATATCATTTTGATAATAAATTTATAGAATAATCTTCCATATCTTTAAACCTATGCCATAGTTGAAAGGTTTTGTATCCTGAATCTTCAAAAATAATTTGCCACTCTTCTGGCATTATTTCAACAAAATCATCATCTTCTGGTGTGTATTCCAGACATACTACCACAAAAGGGAACTTGAAATCAGGATTTTCATATAAATATTTTAATATTTTGATAGCAAGCTCTCTTGATATTTTCATAATAAAAGAAATATTAGAAAATAAATGATCTATGATCTAATGATTTTGAAATCAAGATCAATGTAAAAATTAATTAATTTAAGAATTAGAAAATTTTCTCTATTTCATTATTGCTTAGTTTATAGCTATGTTCATGCCATTCTGCTACTTTATTATAATCTGCAAATTTAACTCTATCCTTTATATCTTTGAATGTACTTAATTTTATTTTATCTTCATATTCACTCTTTCTAGATATATCAGCAACTATAAAAAAATGACTATAAAAATCCTGAAGTTCAACAAATTTTCCTAATGAATTTTTCATATCAGTTGAATGTTCAATTTCAAAAAAAGCTGAAGGCATTCTTCTTTGATTGAACCATACAACATCAACAGTTCTAGCATATCTTAATATCTCACTATGAGTAAAATTAAATATTTCATCCATACTAGTGCTATTATATAAAGTCTTTCACAGATATTTTTTATTTTTATCTTGGGAAGGAGTAAAAGTATCATATTGCTTAAAATTTCAAGTTTCTACAAGTAAACCTTGATAATAAGTGTGATCAAATTCATTCTTTTTTTCTGATGAGATTTCTTCATCTGGATAAACTTCAACAGGCAGATTTTTTATATAATCCTTTAGAGCCCACAATCAAGGTTTTATTTTTACAAAAAACTTTTCATTTTGTACAATACGACGGATGCTAGCAAAAGGAGTTTTTGTTGACCATTTAGAAACATCAACATTTTTATATAAAAAACCCAAAGTAGCAAAGCCACCGGCTTTTTCCATAACATTTATAACTTGCTCATGCTGATTCATAAAAAAATTTTATTATATAAAATAAGCTCATAGTTATATCTTATTTTACAACATAATTTTTAAAAAAATTCTAAAGCCGATTTTTGTGTTATTTTTAGATAAATAATTATTTTGTTACTTATAATCAATCAATCATTTTTTACAAGAAAAAGTATCTAAGCAATAACTCAGCTTCCTACCAGTTCTTCTCATTGATAAAATGCAAAAGTTTGTCCACTTGCTATAGCTCTTTGCTTGTTTTCAAAAACAGCTTTTACTTTCCCATCTCAAAAATCAAAAATTTCACATTTTTGTAATTCTTGTCAGTGTCTAATTCTCCCGTATCCAGTTTGTGGAAAATCTAATTTTTCAGAAAGCCAATGTCGACTGGCAGTTGTTAACTCTTTGCTAAACAAATTCAAATCTTTTTCTTCTCATACAGTGATTGTGTTGTTGTCTACATCTTTGTCTACTATGTACAAAGGATTTGGCCCAGAAACTCAAATTCCTCTTCTTTGTCATATTGTGAAAAACCATGCTCCATCGTGCTCTCAAAGTATATTTCATCAGGTATCAATTATCTTTCATTTTCTAATAGGTAGCTTTTGTCTAAGAAAACTTTTCATGTCTACTTTTCATATAAAACACAAACCTTGACTGTCTTTCCTGTCCGCATTTGGTAGTCCTATTTCTTTAGCAATTTGTCTTACTTCGTTTTTTTCCATATTTCAAATAGGGAATAATGCTTTTGATAATTGCCATTGCTCCAGACCTGCCAAAAAGTAAGACTGATCTTTGACAGGGTCTTTTCATTTCAATAGTTTTTTCAAGCCAGGCCTTGATTTAGTTTCATTTTTGTTGCTTTCAACAATATTAGCATAATGCCCTGTAGCAATCCCATCAAATCCAAGATTTAAGGCTTCTTCCAAGAATAATTTGAATTTGATTTCAGTGTTGCACAAAATATCTGGATTGGGGGTGTATCAGTGTTTGTATCATTCAAAAATATATTCTACAATTTTGTCCCAATACTCCTTTTGATAATCAAAACTAAAAAAATTTATTCACAAAAAATTGGCAACTTTTTTGGCTTCTTGGATGTCTTGCTTGGTAGGACAGTTGCCATTATCAGCTAGGTAGTTTATCATAAATCATGCTGTGATATCGTATCATTGCTTTTGGAGCAAATAAGCAGTTACAGCACTATCTACTCCTCAAGATAATCATACCAGTATTTTTTTCATACCAAAAAATATTTTTTGTAAAACTAAAATTATATTAAACAATGACCCACAAAAATCAACTTTAAAAATTTTTTAAAAAAATTGCTTGAAAAAGATATATTTTTATTTAGTATGCGGTCACTATATATAGTATTGTTTTGCTAAATTGCTTACAATATATTGTTTTATTTTATTAATTAATAAAATTATGTCTGATTATATCAAACATATTAAAAAAAGAAGCTGAAAAGTAGTAGATTTTGATATATCATGTATAGAAAAAGCTATAAGTAAGGCATTTGATGCTTGTAATGTGGTTGATAAAAGTGATATAGAAGAAATTGTTCAAGAAGTAATGCATGATCTTCAAATATTGCATAAAACTCGTGGTGATGATTACATAACAGTAGAAACTATACAAGACCATGTTGAAAAAAATCTAATAAAATACAATAAGTATGAAGTAGCCAAAGCTTATATACTATACAGAGAAAAGAGAGCAAATATGAGAAAAAGGGATATATTCAAAAAAAGAACAAATCTTAAACCTTATGAATACCCTGAATTGTATGAATATGTTGATGCTATAAG
Organism: Candidatus Absconditicoccus praedator; assembly: GCF_021057185.1. Taxonomy (GTDB): domain Bacteria; phylum Patescibacteriota; class Gracilibacteria; order Absconditabacterales; family Absconditicoccaceae; genus Absconditicoccus; species Absconditicoccus praedator. Next base: position 473,407 of record NZ_CP054059.1, on the reverse strand, counting down.
GCATTCTTATTGGGTTCATACTGAGTTTAATTATACTTCTGATGTGCAAGATTTTCATACAAATGTGACAGACTCAGAAAAAGCCGCAATTAAAAAATCTATGCTTGCTATTGCTCAAGTAGAAGTGGCTGTAAAAGCTTTTTGGTGAGATGTATACAAAAAACTTCCCAAACCAGAAATAGCAGCAGTTGGTTTTACTTTTGCAGAAAGTGAGGTTCGTCATATGGATGCCTACTCTCATCTTTTGGAGATACTTTGACTTAATGAAGAGTTTGATAATATAGATCAAATGCCCGTACTTATGGAAAGAGTAAAATATCTTGAATGATCCAAAGAAACTTCCAAAAGTGATGATGATAGAGAGTATTCTATGTCTATATTGTTGTTTTCACTGTTTATAGAGCATGTATCACTGTTTTCACAATTTTTGATAATGATGAGTTTCAATAAATACAAAAATCTTTTCAAATGAATCTCTAATGCGGTTGAGGCTACTTCAAAAGAAGAGCATATTCATTGATTGTTCTGAATAGATTTGATAAATACTATTAAAGAAGAACATCCAGAATGGTTTGATGAAGCTTATAAAAATAGGATATACAATGCTTGTTATCAAGCATACGAATCTGAGAAAAAGGTTGTTGAATGGATACTTGAGGATGGTGAATTGGATTTTCTACCTAAAGAAGTAATATTTGAGTTTATCAAAAATAGGCTCAACAACTCTTTGCAAAGTATATGACTTGAGAAAGCATTTGAAGTAGATGAAAAACTGGTTGAGCAATCAGACTGGTTTGAGGACGAAATAATGACAACTAAGCACAATGATTTTTTCAACAAAAGATCTATTAACTACAACAAAAGAAGCAAAAGTATTACATCAGATGACTTGTTCTAAAATCTAAAATTTATATTATAAACTAAAATATTATGTACTGGTTGAATGAATATTCTAGAGCTTTCCTAAATAGAGGTTATATGAGAGAATGAGTAGAAGTAGAAGATAGAATCAAAGAAATTGCTGACAAAGCAGAAGAAATTTTGTGAAAAAAATGATTCTCACAAAAATTCTATTATTATATGTCAAAATGATATTATTCTTTGTCTTCTCCGGTTTGGTCAAACTTTGGATTGGATAGAGGTTTACCAATTAGTTGTTTTTGATCTTATCTTGGTGATGATATGGCTCAGATATTGTTTACTCATGCAGAGGTAGGTATGATGAGTAAGTATGGTTGATGAGCTTCAGGGTATTTTTGAGATCTTCGTTCTCGTGGTTCAAAAATCAAAGATAATGGGTATTCTTCCTGATCTGTACATTTTATGCAATTGTTTGAAACATTGTTGGATGTGGTAAGTCAATGATCTGTTCGTAGATGACATTTTAGCCCTTATCTTCCTGTAGAACATCCTGATATAGAAGAGTTTTTGAAAATATGAACAGAAGGTAATCTTATACAAAAAATGACTCATGGAGTGACAGTTACAGACCAGTGGCTAAAAGAGATGAAGGATTGAGATGCTGAGAAAAGAGCTATTTGGGCTGAGATAATTCAAAGAAGGAATGAGATGTGATATCCTTATATTATGTTCGTGGATACAGCAAATAAAAATACTGTGGATGTATATAAAGACAAATGACACAAAATTCATGCAAGTAATATGTGTTCTGAAATAATGTTGCCTTCTAATGAAAATTGGTCTTTTGTTTGTAACTTATCATCTATGAACCTTTATCATTATGATGAATGGAAAGACACAGATGCTGTGGAAACAATGGTTTACTTTTTGGATGCAGTAATGAGTGATTTTATTATCAAACTTGAAAAATTAAGAGATAGTTGAGAAGAAAAAGATCAACAAGCATTTGCATTTATAGAAAGAGCTTATAATTTTGCAAAACAAAATAGAGCCTTGGGTCTTGGTGTTTTGGGTTGGCATTCTTTGCTACAAAGTAAAATGTTGCCTATAGACTCCAAAGAAGCTTCAAATCTAAACTTACAGATTTTCAGATACTTACAAGAAGAAGCATACAAGGCTTCAGAAAAATTAGCTCAAGAATATTGAGAACCAAAACTATTAGAATGATACGGTAGAAGAAATGCTACTTTGATGGCTATAGCTCCAACAACTTCTTCAGCATTTATACTTGGTCAAGTTTCACAAAGTATTGAACCTCTTTGGTCAAACTGTTATGTAAAAGATGTAGCAAAACTGAAAGTTACTATTAGAAATAAACATTTGGAAGATTTGTTGGAAAGAAAAGGTTATAACACAAAAGATGTTTGGAAAACTATTCGTGATAATGATGGTTCTGTACAACATTTGAGTATACTAACTCAAGATGAGAAGGAAGTATTCAAAACATTCCAAGAAACAAATCAAAGAACTTTGATAGAACAGGCAGCAGTTCGTCAAAGATATATAGATCAATGACAATCATTAAATCTTGCTATAAATCCTTCAACTCCTGCAAAAGAAATAAATGAACTTTATCTTTATGCTTGGGAACTATGAATAAAAACACTTTATTATCAACATAGTGTGAATGCAGCTCAACAATTTGCTCGCTCAAAGCAGTGTGAATCCTGCGAATGATAAAACTAAGAAAATAGATACCAAAAAGTTATAAACTGAAATTTGCAAAAAAAATTAAATTTCATATAATTTTATTGGTATTTATTTTTTAATAACAAAAAATGGAATCTTCAAAAAAAATTGATCAATGATTTGGTATGATTCAAAATTGATTTGATCCTGTAGAGGCAAATGCTGAATCTACTATAGTTGCTGCAAGAGAAGCTTTTGAAGTGTTGCACATTACAGATATTCTTGATTATCTTAAGGCAGAAGGTATAAGAGTTTGTGATGCGCTGATAGATGGAGTTTTGAGAATAGATTTTGAAAATTCTGCGATATATTTCAAGGATACTCTTATCACAACTTATGAAGAAGCAACTAAAATGATGGATGTTTTGAGGAAATATGGTTATTAATATTTAAATTTTTGAGCTGTATTATGGTGCATTTACTTTATGTAAATATTTTTCTTATTTTTGTATTGTTGGCATTTACATTTTTGTGACTTCCAAAATTTGTTCTGTATTTTGTGATGTGAATGATAATTTTGGTGGTTATGATTTTGATTGTGTCTTATTTTTATTTTTTTGTTGAGCTTTTATTTACTTGAAGAAGTTTTGTGCCTTTTGTAGCATCCGATAATAAAAAACTAAGTAAAATGATGGAAATAGCTAATATACAAAAAAATGATCAAGTATATGATTTGGGCTGTTGAGATGGTAAAATAATATTAGAAGCTAGTAAATACACAAATAAAAAATGTATATGATATGAAAGAAAGCTAGATGTGGCTTTGTTTTGAAAGTTGATTTTGTGGCTCAAATCAGCCAATGCTGAAATAATAAGAAAAGATTTTTTCAAAGAAAATTTAGAAGATGCTGATGTGATATTTGTTTACTTACTTCCCAATGTGATGAAAGAGCTTGAGCCCAAAATTTTAAAAGAATGCAAAAAATGAACCAAAGTAATTTCAAATTGATTTGAATTTCCTAATTGGACTCCTGAAAATATATACTCAATAAAAAAATGAAAAGTAATAGAATACATAGTTCAATAATCTATATTGAAACAGTTTTATTATACTAAAAATGTTATAATGTGCTTTTAAATAACTTTTTGAATAGTTTGTTTGTAAAAATCAAAATTTACCTTTGATATAGATTCATTTTTATCAAAAAGCTTTACATCCAATATTTCTCATTCCATAGGATAAATGAAGTCTTCAAATCAGTCATCTAAATGGGCAAGAAAATATACTACTTCTTTATAATGTTTTTTTCAATCTTTGTTGAACTCATAACTATCTTTGAAAGTTTGATTTTGTATATGCAAGAAGCTTTCAGGAATTCATGTTTCTTCCCAAAATTCTCTTTTGGCTGCTTCTATATCTGACTCATTTTCTTCTATATGTCATTTTGGGAAAAGCCAGTTTCAATGCCATCATTTTATAAGTAATATTTTACTGTCTTTGATTGGAATTATTCAAGCTGATTTGTGTTTTTCCATTTGTGATAATATAAATTAAATATGTTCAATTATATTTTTAATTTTACTTTTTTCAACTTCAAAAATTTTGTGTATATTTTTGGTTTATTGCTCAAGTATTTCTGGTATTTTTTCCAGTATTATACCCTTAAAGTTATCTATAGCATCTTGAGAAAGTTGTAAACTTTCATTTGCTCATCAAGCTTGAATTTGTAATTCGTTTAAAATTCTTATGTCACCATTTCTTATGCTTCATAAATTAAGCCTTTTGGTATAAGTTTTTCCTTCTCAGTCTTCTTGATAAGGTATTTGCAAAATCAAGAATATTCATAAATCTTTTTTTGAGTTGTTTGCTTCTACTCTTAGGCTAAATTTTAATTCATCCCAAATATCATCAGAAATAGTTTCTTGTGGTATTTGTGTTTCTTTTGTTAGAATTCTTAATACAAAATTTTCAAGCTCTTCCAAATAATAACCCAAATATGTGATGTCTTCATCTATTATTATATCTACCTGGCTTTCAAGTTGTTTTTTGATTTGGTTGGCAGTGCGGTTTCTGTTTGGTCTCACTAAATTGTTGTGTCCTGATGATAAAGTCTGTCTCATGTTGTATTTTTAGTTATAAATTATATAATGCAATATACAGAAAATAGTTTATAAGTCAATAATAAAGTTTGGTGATAAATTAGTATTTATATTTAAATAATTGAAATAATAGAAAAAATCCTTAGTATTTGATGCATTAACTTTTAATTTCAAACTTAAACAGTTATTGATGAGTAATTACAAAACTTCTATAAAAGATGTTTTTTATTATTTTTGAAAACAGCTTTGGCAAATAAAATATCTTGTAGCAGCTACTGTCTTAACTATGGTTGTTTTGAATGTATTACAGCTTATGGTGCCTATATATTTTGGTAATATTGTAGATATAGCTGCAAATAGTGAACTTAGTACAAACCAAATTGTAGAGTGAGTTATGAAATATTTTTGGTATTTTGTCTTTACAATGGTATGAATGTTTTTTCTTTGGAGAGTTTTGGATTTTAGTATGAATTACTCAACTACTAAACTTGTTTATAATATTACTCAAAACTGTTTTGATAATTTGCACCATCATTCTTATAATTTTTTTGTCAACAACTTTGCATGAGCATTAATCAAAAAAACTTCAAGACTTGGGCATTCACTTGCTAGTATGCATGATATTATAGTATGGGAAATATTAAGAAGCATTGTTACAATTGGCTTTGTAATAACTGTTTTTTTTCTACAGCACACAGTTTTGGGGTTTGTTTATGCAGGATGGATAATAGCCTTTTTGATAGTGGCATATTACTTAAATACCTTTAGAATACCCTATGTAAAAGCTGCTGCAGAAGAAAGCTCTAGAGTTTTTGGATGTTATTCTGATACAGTCACAAACAATTTCAATATAAAACTTTTTGGAACATTTTTTAGAGAAAAGTGAATGTTTACACAAGCCTTGGAAAAGTGGAGACAAAAAGATCTTAAATCAATTTTTGTTTTTATGATTATATTTTTTGTTGTTTCAACAATAGCATTTGGTTGACAGATAGCCTCTTTGTATATTGCAATTCAGCTTTGGTTTGATGGCTTGATTAGTATCTGAGTTTTTGTTCTTTTGGTCACTTATCAGCAAATTATTGGACAACAACTTTTTGGATTATCTTTTGTGATGTCTAGAATTTCTGAAAACTTAGGGAATAGTATGGAAATGTTGGATATACTAAACACACCACACGAAGTAAAAGACGTTTCTTGAGCAAAACCTATAAACATCGAAAAATGAGAAATAAAGTTTGAAAATGTTGATTTTTCTTATAATGAAAATGAAAAAGTTTTTGAAAATTTCAACTTGGAAATAAAACCTTGAGAAAAGGTGGCTGTAGTTGGTAAGTCCTGAAGCGGTAAATCTACACTTATCAAATTATTGTTCCGTTTCTTTGATTTAGACAAAGGTAGAATTATGATAGACAACCAAGACATATCACAGGTTAGACAAGACAGTCTAAGAAGTCAAATTTCTATGGTTCCTCAGGATCCTATTCTTTTTCATCGTAGTTTGAAAGAAAATATTGCTTATGCCAATCCAGATGCTTCACGGGAAGAGATTTTGGAAGCTTCCAAACTTGCACATTGTCATGAATTTATTTCTAACCTACCTGATGAGTATGAAAGTCTTGTTTGAGAAAGATGAGTTAAGCTAAGTGGCTGAGAAAAGCAAAGAGTGGCAATAGCAAGAGCAATATTGGCACACAATAAAATTTTGGTGCTGGATGAGGCAACTTCAAGTTTGGATTCAGAATCAGAGCAATATATTCAAGATGCATTGGATAAAATAATGGAGCAAAGAACTATTATAGCAGTAGCTCACAGACTTTCTACTATTATGAAAATGGATAGAATTATAGTGATGGAAAAATGAAAAGTAGTTCAGCAGTGAACTCATGAAGAATTGTTAAAACAGTGAGGTTATTATAGTAAACTTTGGAATATTCAATCCTGAGGTTTTCAAAGTAATTAAATAAACTATGAACAAGTAGCATAATAATTCAAATTTTTTCTATTGTGTTTTTTGGGGATATACTAGATGAAAATGCTAAATTTAAAGCAACTTTTTAAAAAATACTAAAAAAGTATTGATTTTTTAAAAAGAATAATTATATATTGCTCACCATCCAATTCTGGGTGGCAACAAATCCCATAAGTTGGGAAGGAGTAAGTTATGAAGACCGAAGTTCTGGCCGTGAAGGCCTCTTTTGACGACGACTACAGCGGCGGCTCCACCAACGGCGCCATTTGCGCCGGTATCGGCATGCTCGCCCCCATCGCGGGGTAAGCAACTCCCTGTAACACAGGGGCCCCGTCTGGATTTCCAGGCGGGGTTTTTTGTTGAAAAAAATGCTTTTAAAAATATTATTAAATAAGTATTTAAAAGCAAAATAAAAAATGATAGTTTATGATAAAAAGTTAATATCCTCAGATTGGCATATATTACACAAAAACATAGCTTTGTATGAATATGAATATAGAAAACAATTTTTTCCTGATCAAAAAAATAATCTATCAAAAGAAAAACTAGAACATTTTTTTGCTGCTGCTAATGAAAATGAAATAAATAATTTTTTAAAAATACATAACCAAAACTTTTTAGTTTATCTCAAGGCAAAGTTAAACAAAAAAATTTCTGAAAATAAGATAAGTAAGTTTATTAATTTAGGTGATTTTATATTTAATATATCAGAAAATAAAATTAAACTACTTAAAGATTTGGATATAGAAAAACATATATTTGATATTTTTGATTTATTAAAAAACAAATGAATAAGGTCAGAAATTATACTTGGTAATCATTGTGTTTGAGTTTTAGAAGATGAGAAACTCAAAAAGTATTATTCTAATTTTTTTGATGAAATAAAAATTTATAAGTATGAAAATAATATTGTATATACTCACTATCCTATTGGATTTGTAGAATGATACAACAATAATCAAGATAGTAATTATTTGATAGATGAGACAAATAAACTTGAAAACAAATACAATCCAAGAATAAATTTACACTGACATGTTCATCATAGAAGTTTTGAATGAGATAAAAAGATGCAGTATATTAATGCTTGGTGGTGAAATATATAATATCTTGTAAAATTTAAAAAATTTTGTATAAAATAAAAGTTTACAACTAAAGCTAAAAAATGAAAACACTAAATCCATGAGATAGTATTTGAATAGTGTCTATATCCAACCAAATAGACCCAGAAAAACTTGATAGTTACTGATTTCTAACTTTTCAAAGAATTTTGGAAAAACATCTTTGAGTAAATATTAAAATATGAAAAAATATATTGAGATGAGTAGAGTGAGTAAAGCCAGAGAAAAGAGCTGAAGACATAAATAGGTTTATTGCAGATCCTGATATAAAGATGATTTGGCCTATATGATGATGAGCATTTAGTAATGAAATTTTGCCATATATAGATTGGGATTGAATAAAAGAAGACAACAAAATAATTTGTTGATATTCAGATATAAATGCATTGAATAATGCATTATATGCAAAAACATGAATACCAAGCTTTTCTGGTCCTACTCCTTGAAATTTTTCTTTGTTTAGGTATTGAAGCCTGGAAACTTTTTTGTATTTTTATGAAATGGTAGTGGATTGAAAAGAGGTAGACTTGTCATTTCATGATTTTTATTTTGATTTTAGTGTAAACCAAGAAGAAAATCCATGGCAAATCATAAATGATTGATGATTAAAAATTGTAAATAAATGAAAATCAACCTGAACTATAGTTTGATGAAATATTTCTACTTTTTCTTTGTTGATAGGTACCGAATTTATGCCAGACTTGGAAGGAAAGGTTTTGTTTTTGGAAGAATGTCCAGAAGAAAATATTGGTTCAATAAGAAGGATGCTTATCCAACTAAAAAATCAGCCCAAATTTGATAAAATAGCATGAGTAGTTTTTGGAAGAATTAACCAAGCTTGTATGTACTGATACGATATTACTTGGGAGTGAACTGTTAATGATTTTGCAAGAGATTTGAATGTACCAGTAGTTATGAATGCTCAGTTTGGACATATAAGTCCAATTCAAACTTTCCCTATATGATGAAAAATAGATATTGATACCAAAAAATGAATTTATAAAATGAGTGTTTAATTTTCTAGCAATAAAGAAAATCCCCAGTGGTAAACCACCGGGGATTGAGTTTGGAGTGTTTTTAATGCACCTTCAATGGTGCGTCCTCCAGGCGAGTCTCACGATGCTGGCTTTCCAGCATCACATCGCCGATTTGGAACCAGTTGTGCTCATGGCCCGTGTAGATCTTGATGTCTTCCCTGAGCTCTACAGGGAACATCACTTGATCCGTGGGAATCTCATCGATTCTTCTGGCTTGGATAACCAGAAGGGTTCTCTCAGAGTCAGTTCGTTCCGACTTAGGGAGCTTGAAGATCCACGAACCGTAAGTGTCGTCACCGTCCTCTTCGAAGTATCTGTAAGCTACGTCCGAGGGGAACTTGTTGGTATCGATGGTTGGAGAGATGTCTCCGTCCATCAGTCTGGTGTGGTCTCTGTCGCCACTTCCACTTGAAGCACATCCACTCAGCAAAAGGATGCTGAGAAAGATAGCAGAAACTGCAAAATACTTGAACATTTTCATGATGCACCTCCAATGCTTGTAGTCAAGGTATAGAATATATAATTAAAATAAATATCATGTCAATAGATTTTTTTGCTTTTTGATTTGTATATATTTTATGTGTAAAAATAATTGCAACAGAAAAAATTTTGTATATAAAATATAAGTTTTTTATATTGTATAAATTAGATAATGTACAATTGTAAAGAGTGTTGATATGCAAGCATTACAAAGCTTGGTAAGTGTCCCAATTGTTGAGCTTTTGCTAGTATGCAAAAAGATGAAACAAAAATTAAACCAAAAAAATCAGCACAAAAAACCACTTTGACTTCTTGAGTTGCTTTGGAGTCTAAACTTGCACAAAGCTCACAATTTTTTGATATCAAAAATACTGAATTAAAAAGAGTTTACCAAAATTGAATTAAGCAGTGATGAGTTTATCTTTTGGGATGACAACCTTGAATCTGAAAATCTACTATAATACTGCAAATAATCCAAGATTTGATAGAAAACAACAAAATTAGTATTGGATACTTTTCTGGAGAAGAATCGCAAGATCAAATTTATTCTAGACTAAAAAGAATAAAAAAAGATTCTAAATTTCAAAATCTTGATATTTATACAGCCAGTTCTATAGAAGATATAGTTCAAACAATTTCAGAAAAAGATTATGACTTTTTTGTGATAGATAGTATACAAACAATTTATTCCAACAATATAGATTGAATAGCTTGATCTCCTTCTCAAGTAAAATTTTGTTCAGAGAAAATATGAGAGTTTGCAAAACAAAGATGAAAAACTTGTTTTATAATATGACATGTGACCAAATGATGAGAAATAGCAGGTCCCAAGTACTTAGAGCATATAGTAGATATGGTTTCTTACTTAGAATGAGATAGATTTGGGCAGTATAGATTTCTTAGGTCTATGAAAAATAGGTTTGGTAGTACGGATGATATAAGTATTTTTGAGATGTGATTGTTTTGATTAACCCCTGTTTATGATATCAAAGAAAGAATCATAAATACTGCCAATACAAGCATACCCTGAAGTGTTTTTACAATGTGAATAGATAATGGTAGACCCGTGATTGTAAATTTGGAGGTGTTATTGAATAAAACAAACTATAAATATCCTCAAAGAATGGCAGTATGAATAGACAATAATAGACTAAATCTTGTTATAGCAATACTTGAAAGATATTTGAAATTGAATTTGTGATATTTTGATATATATGTAAATTTGCCTTGAGAGTTTAAATTTTATGATAGCGGATTGGATTTGGCTCTAGCAACTGCAATTTTTTCTCAATATCAAAATAAATTGGTTGATAAAAATAGTATTTTTGTGTGAGAAATAGGTTTGGGAGGTCAATTATTGCCAAGTAAACTTCACGAAAAAAGAAAAAATGAAACGCCTGAAGGGTTTAAGTTTGTAGACAAAAAATTATTAAATCATGTGGTTGAGTTGAAAAAAATTTTTTAATATTGACAATGCTTGTTTTTTGTTTATATGTTGTTTATTTATTTTTAATTTTTTATTATGAGGCTGTCTTGTTGTGAGTATTATGAAGAATATAATATAGATCCTAAGCAAAGAGTTGGTCTTATTGTTTATGACTGATGAAATTTATCTTCAGTGGTTAATAATAGACTTAGTGTGTGTTTATGATGAGCATTGCCTGATACTAGTAGAGATATAAAGTTTATATTGGAAATAGATATGCATAATTCATCTGTTCAAAAATTAATGGAAGTTGATAAGTGAATAGTATCTTTAAATTCTGTAATACAACAATTATTTCTTGATGAGGTAAAAAAAATTATTAATGAATGTAATGATGTACAACTGAAAAAAAGGCTTGAAGAATTAAAAACTTATTTGGAGATTTAAAATTAAAAAATCATAATGAATAATAGTTCGGATCGTTGATGATTAGAGATAGAAGAAGTTTCTTATTCTAAATGACTTGATTGAGAGCTTGCAAAAATATTAGATGATTACAATAAGGTTGTATGAGATATAAGAAATTCTAGGATTATTCAAATATTTAAGGAAACTGATTCTTCTTGAAGCTTTGAAGACATAATTACTCATCTTATTAATGGTTGAAGGGTATATATTATGATATGATTCCAGTATAAATGATTTGTTAATACTAAAAGTTTTGATAAAGTTGGCCTTAATGAAATTATTAGAAAAGAAAATGAATGGTTGGGTGATAATGATAATATAAGAATATTTATAAGTGAAGATAATTAATCTATGGAAAGGCTTAGACACTGTGTTTTAGGAAATATAGAAAGTGATAGTTTTAAAGAAAATTTAGAAGAAACAATAAAAGAATGTCTTAGTATAGTTGATAGTTTTGAGAAAAGCTATATTTTATGAAAATTTTTGATATTTTGTAGAAAAAATAATTATGATATTTCTGATGTTTTATTACATTTGTCCAATGGATGATTAGTAAATGTGGATGTTAGAAGTTATTTTATTTCTTCAAAAAAAGATTTTCAAGAAGAAAGAGATTTGACATTTAAGTTTTTAAATTTTTGGCAGTTGCTGTATTATATAGAAAAGCTTGATGATTATTATATAGAAAAGCTTGATGATTATTATATAGAGAGCTATCCCCATTATAATGCAGAAATTATTGATATTGAAATAGTAAATTAGGTTATAAAACATAACCTCAATATTTATTTTTGTAAAATTTTTTTATGGCTTTTGATAATATGCTTAGATTTATAGAATTTTTGGGGAATTTTAACCTTGTAGAAAGAACTATAATGTTGAAATGACAAAACAAATGGGAAAGTGATTCTGAGCATACCTTTCAGCTTGCTGTTTTTTGTTGGTATTTGAATGAGGTTTGGAATATTTGATTGGATACAAATATGATCTTGAAGTATGCTTTGGTTCATGATTTAGTAGAAGTATATGCTTGAGATACTTATTTTTATATGAAAAACTCTTCTGAAGCTGAATATAAAGAGCAAAGAGAAAAACAGGCTAAAGAAAAAATCAAAAATAATTTTTCAGAATTTGTAAGTTTAAATAAGTTTATAGAAAATTATGAAAAAAAAGTTGATGAAGAAAGTAAATTTGTATATGCAGTAGATAAAATATTGCCGGTTATGAATATATATATAGATAATTGAAGAGCATGGAAGCAGTTTTGAGTAAGCTTGGAAATGTTGCTTGATATGAAAACATCAAAAATTACAAAATCAAAACATGCATATCCATTTTGGAGTGATTTCATAAAAAAACTAAAAGAAAATAAATGAAAACTTTTTAATGTTTAGTTTTAAATTAATTCAATTATTTTTTGTTTCAACTGCTCTAGTCATATTTTATTTTCTGCAGAAATGAAAACAGGGTCTAAGTGTTTAAATTCTTTTTTCAGGTTTTGAAGTTGATTGTTATCTATTTTGTCTATTTTATTGAAAACATAGATTCTTTCCTGGTTTGCTTCTATATCTTCTAATATGTCGTCTACTACTCATATTTTTTCTTTTATTCTGCTATCTGAACTGTCTACCACATGTAATAATATATTTGAAAAAATGCTGTCCTCTAGTGTTGAAGAAAAGCAATCAATAAGTTGAGGTGGTAGGTCTTGAATAAAACCAATAGTATCATTCATAAGAATTTCTTTGCCTGAAAAATCGTCTTTTTGTATCCATAATTTACCAACAGTTGTTCATAAAGTAGCAAAAAGCTTGTTTTCAGGTTTTGACTGTTTTTTTGTCATTTTGTTAAGTATAGATGTTTTTCAGGCATTTGTATATCCAACAATACCTACAGTGTCTAGGTTTTTATTTTTTCTTGATTGTCTATGCAGTTTTCTGGTTTTTTTGTGATCTTCAAGTTTTTTTATAATTTTCTTTTCGCTTTCTCTAATGTGTCTTTTCATTATTTGTATATTTGTTTCTCATTTTCATCTTGTTCATATACCTCCTCATTGTCTAGAAAGGTCCATTCACATACGGAAAATTCTTGGTCACATATGCTTAATTGCAGCAAGTTCTATTTGTAACCTTGCTTCAGTACTTTTTGCATGAGCTTCAAATATTTTTAAAATAAGATCAATTCTATCCCATGCTTGTGCATTTATGGATCTCAAATTTTCATTTATATTAAAAATTTGTTGTGGTTTGAGTGTGTTTCATACAATTAGTAATTCACATCACTCAATTTTCATTTGGTTTTTGATTTCTTCTAGTTTGCCTGCTCATACATAAGTTTTATAATCAGGTATTGCTTTTCTTTGATATTTTTTAACAATAGTTAGTCATCAATATGTTGTGATAAGGTTTTCTAGTTCATCCATTCTGGATTTCATTTTTTCAGGAGAAGTGTCTGTAGGAATTACATCAACAAGAAATACTTTTTTTTTCATAAAAAAATTTATAATTTAAACTTAGTTTAATATAATAGAATCTAAGATATTATCAAGTAAAATTGTTTTTATTGTGTTGATAAAAAAAATTTTTTAATTATAAAATATATTATAATTTATGTGATACTATTTGAATTTAAAATGAAATATGATTCTGATATATATGTAGTTGGAGATCTTCACTGAAACCTTCATGCATATTATGAAAACCTAAGATTTTTTGATATTATTGATGATAACTGAAACTGGCAGTGAGGTGACTCTAAATTGATTTTTCTTTGAGATATACTAGCAGACAGACATGAAAATTGATTTCAGATTTTGAATCAAATAGAAAAACTTAAACATCAAGCAAGAAAATGCTGATGAGATGTTGTTTTAATTTTTTGAAATCATGACTATAAATTTATACTTTTTGTTTGTACAGATATATCTTTTAATATGTATAAAACTTCATTTTCCTGACTTTTAGAACTTAGGAAGTTTGCTTGAGAATGATATAGAAATGAAAATGATTTTGAAAAACTTAGAAAAGATCAAATAAATATCCAAAAAAATATTATAAATAAGCAATCATGAAAAGAATTATTGAAAACAATATTTGAAATGAAGCTTGTTCATAGAGAAAATGATATACTGTTCATACATACCAATCCTACCTATGAAATATTACAAAATATTTATGAAGAGTCTCTTGAGAAAATAAATGAAGATTTTCAAAAATGAGTATCAAAGTTGTTTTGTAAAAATTATGACAACAATGATCAAGAAGTTTCAAGATTTTTTGAGTTGGCAATAATGTATCTAATTTTAAACAGAAGAGAAAGTATACCAGAATATGAAAAATGATGAATTTATGATGCCTTACATAGTCTTTGAATAAATTATATAATAAACTGACATAATTGATATTGATGAACAGTTGATAAAAGATGAAAAATTAATATTATTGATATAGACTATAGTTTTGGAAAGTTTGAATGAATTGCAGAAACCCAAAGATCAGTAGCTTTAATTAAAAAAGATTGACAAATATATTTGTGATCTAAGAGTATAAAAATATAGTAAAATGAAATTTGTGCTAACAACTCCTTATTGATTGGAATCTCTTGCATCAAAAGAATTAAAAAAACTTTGATATAATCCAGTTTCATCTACATGAATGGTTTTTTTTGATTGAAAAAAAGAGTCTATACCTAATGTTAATATCAACAGTAGAATTTGAAATAAGCTATATTTAGAAATTTGATCTTGAAGTGTAGAAAAATTTCAGGATTTATTTGAGTTAGTAGATAGTGTAGATTGGAAAAAATATATTCTTTCAGGTCAGTCTGTGCTTGTAAATGCGAACACAAAAAATTCAACAATAACAAGCATTCCTGCAATACAAAAGGCAGGTAAAAAATGAATAATAAAATCGTTGGTTTGAGAAAATTATATGAAAGAAGAAGCAGATTCTCAGCAAATAGAGGTTTTTATATTTATTGATAATAATGTTTGAAAAATTTATCTTAATACTACTTGAGAATGACTTTTTAAAAGATGATACAAAAAACATTTTTCTGAAGCTTGATTGAAGGAAAATGTTGCTGCTTGATTGATATTATTGGCTTGATGGAAGTTTTCAGATTCATTTTATGATTTATTTTGTGGAGCATGAACTATACCCATAGAAGCTGCTATGATAGCTAAAAATATTGCACCTGGTTTGTTTAGAAATTTTGCATTTGAAAGTTTTGACTGGTTTGATGAAGCATTGTTAAAAAAAGAAAAAGAACTTGCAGAAAGTAGGATTTTTACTAGAAATTATAATATTTTTGGATTTGATGTTGATAGTAGTATGATAGACTTTGCCAAGAAAAATGCCAAAAATGCAGGTGTGGAAGCAGATATTAGTTTTGCGAAAAAAGATTTTTTAGAATTTGATTGTAGTAAATTGCAGTGAACTATCTTGAGTAATCCTCCTTATGGTATTAGGCTGACAAACTTTGATACTAAGAATCTGCATAAAAAGCTTGCAAGATGTTTAATTGACAATAATAATGTTAATTGATGATTTTTTACAGTTTATGAAGACGATTTTCTTAATAATTCTAGCTTCAAAAAGAAAAAAATGTTTAATTGACAACAAAAAGCCTGGTTTTACAAAAAAAACTAAGTGCAAACTGAATACAGTTTGCACTTTTGGAATCTATATTAGATTTTTTCTGTAATGCTTTGGATCAAAGACAAAAATAAAATAAAGGAAAATGCCCCTAAAATATCCATGTATTTGTTTTGAAAAAATTTCATAAAAAACTCCTAATGTTATCTTGTTTGGGGAATTTATTATTAATTATTTTATACTGTTTTTCAATTAATTATTTTTGAGGATCCTATGATTGTTATTAATGTAATTAAAAAAATGTGGAGGTTTAAGCTTACTATCCACATTTTGGGTTTATATAGTAATAAATACTTTGAAAAAAAACAATTCCAAATTAATATTCAGGGAGGCTAGGACTCGAACCCAGAGCATCGGCGTCGGAGACCGATATGTTAACCAATTGACACCACCTCCCTATGATAAAAAGCTTTTTTAGTATAATTATTTTTCTTTTTTTTTCAAACTGTGTTAATATTATTTTGTTTTGAAAAAAATGTAATTTTGAATATAAAAAAATGTTTATTAAAAATTCAAATAAAATGGAAAATACAGCTCAATTTTTACTTTACAATCAATTAGATGAAAGGTATATTTTATCAAGTAATGTATTTTATATTCATCATGTTGGGGAAATAAATAATTGATATTATAAAATTAATTTCAATAAATATTCAAAAATAATTGATTATGCATGATGAAAGTACTTAATACAAAAAATTAAAAAAAAATGATATAATTGAAGATTTTTTTTGGCAAAATCATATACAAGTTGAATAAGAGAATACTGTAAACAGTTATGAATAAATACTATAATAATAGTTAAACCTACTGAATATTATTTTTATAAAAATCTGTTGAAAACAAAAGAAAAATTAGAAAAAGAATGAATTAATATAATTTTCAAAGAAGACAAGCAATCTTTCTTGCTTTCAGAAAAAGAATTTAAGTGGAAATTCAAAAAAGCCCCATTATTAGAAAATTTCTATAGATATATGAGAAAAAAATATAATATATTAATGAACTGAGAAAATCCTGAATGATGACAACGAAATTTTGATAAAATGAATAGAAAATTTGATAAGAATCATAGTGTCACAAAGCAGTGTAAATTAAAAATGAATAAATATTTTGAACAAGCATGTGATTATTACTCATTCTATCCAGAACATATATTGCCAACAAATAGAGAAGAAGCCATAGAGAGTTTAGATTTTTTTGTAGAAAATAATCTTGATAATTTTTGAGCTTTTCAGGATGCTATGTATACATATGATCCATTTGTTTTTCATAGTCTACTATCTAGTAGTATAAATTTTTGATTTATTTCTCCAATGGAGGTGATCAAAAAAATAGAAAATTCAAATACTGAAATTCAAAATAAAGAAGGTTTTATAAGACAGATTCTATGATGGAGAGAATATATGTTTCATTTTTTTAATTTATACAAACAAGATTTGTATAAAATGAATTTTTTTGGTCATAAGAAAGGCTTGCCTGATTTTTTCTGGGATTGAAGAAAACTATCAGGAGTCAAATTAAACTGTATTAAATCAAGTATATCTAATGTTCATACTTATAATTACTGACACCATATAGAAAGGTTAATGATAATATGAAACTATTCATTGCTAACTAAGACAGATCCTCAAGAACTAAATAAGTGGTTTTGGGAAAGTTATGTAGATGCATTTGAGTGGGTGGTAACTCCAAATGTCTTGGCAATGAGTCAGTATGCAGATTGATGAAAAATGGCTACAAAGCCATATATATCAAGTGCAAACTATATATCAAAAATGTCAAATTTTTGTGATTCTTGTTATTATGACAAAAAAGAAAAATATTGAGAAAAAGCTTGTCCATTTAATTACTTATACTGGAATTTTATAAACGACAATATTGAGGTTTTTAAATCTGCTAGACAGTCATTTGTAATAAAAAATTTAGAAAAGATTGATATAGAAAAAATTAAGAAAAATGCCCAAAATTATTTATAATTGTTTGGTTGAAAGTTATTTTGATTGTTTGTATTTTTTGTAATTAATATTTTATTTTAAATTTTACTTGTTGTTTTTGACCACCAACTCTACTAGCTTGGCCAAATCCAAGTCCTTGCTGTCAAAGTTTTTTCATTCTACAAAGCTATAAAATCTATCCAAGGATTTCTTCTTATCCAAATTAATAAAAAATTCTATCAGAATATCATACAATCAATACCTGTCTTTAGTGCTAAATAAGTCTTGATTTTTTCCCATAAATTCTCTTGCTTCGTCAAATCTTTGTTTTGATAATAAATATTCAATATAGGCATAGTTTTTTTGGTCTTGTGATAGTTTCTGATAATCAAGATCTGCTAAAAATTCTTTGCTGTGCTTTTCTTCTCAATCAAATACTGTTCCCCAGTAGTTAATATTGTTACTTACACAAAATCTAGGGCATCATTGCTCAAGCATTGGGCAGTTTGTGCATTTTGGAAGTAATAGATAGTGGTTTTTGAAAAACTCTGTTTGTAGTATACTTATCCATCTAAGTTGTTTCATAGTATTTTTTTGGATATTGTATTCTCATTGTTCATTTCAATAATTGTACAAAGCATAGCAAGTGCTATATTGTCATTTTGTTTGTACTTCATCGTTTGGCAGACTACAGCCATGTATTATTCCATCATTTTCTCTTATACTTGAAATTGTTTTTGGATCGAAAATGCACCAACCAGCGCCGCAATCAAAATATATTTTTTTTCACATACTATGTAATTTTGCAATTATCTCGTCTATTACTTTCCCTAGTTTTTGATATTTTGGCCATAAGTCTTTGTGAAATACATAAGTTTTTCTATTTCTCAATTCTGGCAATATAGTGTTTTCTATTCATATTCTTATCATATCATCCATATGCGGAAACCTTTCTACCAAATCATATATGAAATTATAGCTTATCTCAGGGTCAAAAATATTAAAAGAAAATCTAATATTTGGTTTTTGGAGTTCTTCAAGGTTTTGAATAGTATTTTCCCAAAGCTTATCGTTCATTCAAGAATACCCCCTATCGTCAGGGCTGTTGATATTTGTCATACAACTAAGATAGCCGTTATCAAAATAATGTTTTAGGAATTTTCTAGTATCTTCATCAAAAGACAAGTTTGATAAAAGATATATTTTGAAATTATCGTTGGTAGCACTTCTTACAAATTTTTTGAAACTAGGATGCAATGTAGGTTCTCAACCACTTAGACAAATACTTTTGTCCTCTTTTTTATTTTGGAAAAACTGATTCATCCTACTAAGGTATTTGTAGAAGTCTTCGTCTTTCAAAAAAAATCAATCTTTGTTGATCTTTGCCTCATTTTGATGAACTTTATCAAAGCAGTAAGTACAATTAAGTGAGCATAGTTTGGTTATTTGAAGAACTGACATTTGTTTTGCTGTTTATTTAAATTGTGGCTTATTATAATTAAAATTGTTTAATATTCAAATTATATATGAAAGAGTCTATTGTAAGCTAGGAGGGGTTAGTTTTTAAAAAATTAAATTTCTTTTTTTATTATTTTTGCTGTTCATTGGTTTGCATTTACTTCTAATGTATCATTGTCTGAAATTACTTGTGTTGCATTAACTGTTCATATTATACAAGGTATATTTACTCTTCTATAATTAATTTTTTTGCTATTTCAAGGATTTCATCAAGATTGTTGAAAATAAATAAAAAATATTTAATATTCTCATGAATATCTTTAATTTTTTGGAATATTGTACTATGGATCTAGAGGCCTTTTGAATAAAATTATTAAAAAAACACTGACTAAGTGAAACTATAATAAATCATAGTATTTGAGTTTCTCATATAGCTTATGAATTAGCAACAAAAATCAATTCAAAAGCTGCTGAAGAGATAGTAGACTCCAAAAAGCTTTATCTAGCTTGATTATTGCATGATATTTGAAAATCCAGAGAATGAATGCATGAATTCAATAGTGTTGATATACTAAAAGAAGAAGGGTTAGAAGAGCTTTCAGAAATTATAATGCATTGATTTGTTTATGAGCACTTTAAACTAAAATGAAGAGAAGATAAAGGTTTATTGCCAAAAACTTTAGAACAAAAAATACTTTGTTTAGCTGATATGTATTGTGACCAAAATCAAAAAAAAGTTAGTATAGGTGAAAGATTTGATGATATTTTTGAAAGATGTTCTAATGATAAAGATTTTTTGAAAGTTGTAGAATTAGCAAAACCAAGAATACTTAAATTGGAAGAAGAAATTAATTCTTTAATAAACTAACAGCAAAAAATGATATTATTAAATTTTGTTTATAGGTTTAATAGCAAAAAACTATAAAAACACTATTATTTTTATCTTGAATTAGGAAGTGATATAAATATGATGAAATTGATTTATTTGTCTAACACAATAAATCATGCAAAACTCAAATATGCCAAAAATAGCAATAATATCTGACTTTTCAAAAACATTAACCTCAAAGGATAATCCTACAACTTGGTCTGTTTTTGCCAAGTCTGGACTTTTGGGAGAGAAGTATACAAAAGAAAGAGATCAATATTACAATGAGTATCACCAATTTGAATTGCAGTGAGATGTAGAAAAAACAAAACAATGGTGGAGCAAGCATTTAGATTTATTCGTGAAGTACTGACTAAATAAAGAATTAATAGACAAAATAACAAAAGATAAAAATTATTTTGCTCCCAGAGAATGACTAAACGAGCTGGTCTCTTATGTAACTAAAAATAATGTTAATTTTTTCATAATCTCTTCTTGAGTTTCTGATTTCATAAAATCATTTCTAAAATGACAAGATATTGCCTTGGATAATATCAAAATATATTGAAATGAGATAACTTATGATGATGAAAATAAAGTGGTTTGATTTGATAAAAGTTCTGTTATAACAACAATAAACAAGTATGATCATAATATAGACTTAGAAGATTACCAAAAAGTGGTTTTGCTTGGTGACGATAAAACTGACCTAGATATGTATCAAGGAGAATGTTTAAAAATATGATTTTGCGATCAAGATGTTGCCGGATATGATGTATATCTATGAAAAGATTGAAGTCTTAATGATGTAGTAAATATTTTGGAAGATTTATAATATTGTGAAATACAATATTAACAATTAACTTTAAAATATCAACATAACTCTAAAAGTAGAATTATCATTTTTTAGTATAATAAATTAGGATCTTGATTACAATTTGTTAATTAATATAAGAGTATATGAATAAAGAACCGCAATCTGAGCGGATATAAAGTTAAAAAAATAGTGAAATGTTTTAGTGTTGATTTAACAGAAACACAAACATCAAAACTTTTGTGAATATCGAGAAAGACTATTAATAGGTTTTACAAGATATTTAGAGAAATAATATATGAGTATCAATGCAATTTGTTTGAAGAACTTAAGATGAAATGAGATATTGAAATGGATGAAAGCTACTTTGGAGCTAAGAGAATAAGATGATTCAAATGAAAACTGAAAAGATGAAGATGAACAAGAAAACAACCGGTATTTTGAATAATGAAAAGGAACTGAGAAATATATATAGAAATAATACCAAAATGTAGTTCTAAGATACTGGAAGAGATAATACTAGATAAAGTTGATAAAGAATCAAGTGTGCATAGTGATTATTGGAAGTGATATGATTGACTGGTAGATGTATGATATTATAAGCATTATAGAGTGAAACATTGAGATAATGAGTTTGGTAAGTGATGATGAGTTCATATAAACTGAATGGAAAACTTTTGGGGATTCACAAAGAGAAGATTAAGCAAGTTTAATTGATTTAAAGTTAATTTTGAAGCACACCTAAAAGAATGTGAGTTTATATATTGAAAGACAGAACTTGAAATAGAGAAGAAAATGATTAAACTGATTAAAATTTATTTCAAATAGGATACTTTTTATTTAAAATTGTAACCTAGAGCCTTAAATTTTACAAGAATCATCTTTAATTCTTGCCAATCATAGTTTTGACCATTCTATAGTTCATCATTTTATGCTATAAGCATTATATCATCTATTTTGTAGTTTAGATGCTATTTCATTTGATTTTCATCCATATTCACATATTAAATAGATTTCTTTATTTTTTTTATTGGTTAAGTAGTCTTCTATATCTTTGGGTTCAATATTAATGCTATTTGGTATTTTAAAGTGTTTAAATTGTTTTTTGTTTCTTATGTCAATTAAAATACAATTAATATTTGTTTTTATATTTTCTTTATTCTTAATTTTTTCCCATATACTATTATTTGTTTCTTTAAAAAATATGTTAAAAAATTTTTTGCTATCTATTTGTATATTTTTTTCTATATTTTTAATATCAAAACTTTTTAATAAATGCTTGTTTTTTATATCAGGAAAAAGTTCTTCATCTAAATATTTAAAATAGTCTTTTATATATAAAAAAGGTAAATCACAACAAACAAAAACAATATTAATACTTCATTTTTTTTCTTTTAAATCAATTATTTTTTCATAATTATTTTTTATAAATTGAAACACTCATTCTAAGTTCATTCATGAACTGGGTCATGAAATTATTCAGTTTCTTGATAAAATTAAACTTTGCATATATGCTCTTTTGGTTCAAACACTTTCCAGATAATCTAATTTTTCAGATCGATTAAATGATATTTGATTCAACAAATTTTCAGTTCTTGGTCAAGGTATTGGGTTATTTGGTTTTCTTACAACTCATATAGATTCTATTTTATTATTTTTTTCTTTTAAATATTCAATTGTTCATAAAAATGTTCATGTAGTACCTACTCAAGCACAAAAATAATTAATTTCTCATTCCATTTGTTCATAAATTTGTGGTCAGGTATAATCATAATGTCATTGTGGATTATGTTTGTTTTCATACTGGCCAAAGTTTATGTATTCTTCACTTTCTCAAAGTTTTTTTGCTATATTTATAGAGCTTGATTTATCATTTGGATTCGGGCATATAGGTTCTTGATTTATAATTACTTTGGAGCCAAAAAATCTAAGCATATCAAGCTTACCTTGGCCTACTTCTTCTGATGCATAACTAATCATTCATGGATATCACATAACTTTCCCCATTACACATAGAGAATAAGCAGTATTTCAAGAAGAACTTTCTACTATAATTCTAGTGCTATCATTTTCATTTGTAATCATATTGTATGCTGGAATTGATTTTACATTATATAATGGCAAGTTTTGTAAAAGTTTAGCATATATATGAATTCATTCATTTTCATATCTATTTATAGTTTGTGGTAGTTGAATCAATGGTGTCGTATGATTTTGAGGATTTAGATAATTTTTAATGCTATCTGGTCATCTGAATACATTTTCCATACATTTAGTTTTTTGCTTGTAAAGTTATATCTCAGACTCTTCTTATCACATATGCTTGTTGTGCATATTTTATGTGTAGATTTTTTAGGTTTTCTAATATACATTTATCTTTATAATCACTCTCTGTATTTATTATTTTTTCAAAACTATCTTTGTAATTTGTATCATCTATGTATAAATATTTTCCAAAAAGTGATTTTTGTCTTATTATCTTGTTTTTTTGTAACAATATTTCTGCTTTTTTTCAAATTTGATCTTGGATATGCTCAAGTTCTTCTTCATCTTCATAGTTATTTATTGCAACATAAACATTGTCATATGTTTTTGCATCTTTTGCTAAGTTTATAAAATCTTTAGCAACTTTTATAGATTCTTGGGTTGGGTTCACTATAAGTATTATTTTATTGAATTGGGCATGTAGACTATTTGAGAATGCATCAGTTCAAGCTGACATGTCAGCAACTAAATATTGCTCTTTTTCTAGTTTTGTATGAGATAGTATATTTTCAAATATTGATAAATTGTTGTGATAACAGCTAGTTCAGATTCAATCACTTTCATATTTTCATACATAAAAAAAGTATCAGCTTCATATTTTTTGTGAATAATTTTTTATAATATAATTTTCATCATTTATTTTTAAAAAACTTGATCATTTTGATGGTGGAGTTGTTTTTACAAAATGACTTGGTGATTGTATTTTATCATTATTTCATATCAAATACTTTTTAATATTATATGTATTGTCTGTGTTTGATAGTGCTAAATTTCATTTAGCTTCCAAATTCATATTTTGAAAATAATTAATATTTATGTCAGCATCAAATCATAATACTGGAAGATCTTTATCCAATAAAAATTTTGTAAACAAGCTTGATATAGTGCTTTTCCCACTTCATCATTTTCATACAAAAGCTATTTTCATATATTATACTAACAATTAAAAAAAATAATATATATAAATTTTACACAAAATCAACACAATTTTTTGTTGAAATTATGAAATAAAAACTTAATATACAATTGTTTATTTTAAAATATTTATTATGAACTTAATAAATTGCTTCAATTGTTGAAACAAACTTAATAAAAACTGAAAGCTAAAATCTTGATGACAAAGATATAGATGTTTTTCTTGTAACAAAACTTATACTCAATGATGAACAAGATGAACTTATACACCAGAGTTTAAAGAAAAAATAATTGATTTTTATTGTCACAAAAAAGTATCAGCTAGAAAACTAGCTAAAAAATTTAATGTGTCTACTTTTTCTTTGGTAAATTGGGCAAAACAACACAGGAAAAACTGTAAAAAATGTAACTAAAAATTAATTTAATTTTTATCCTAGTAATAAAATTAGCAAATTTTAAAATTATTGAAATTAATTATCCCTGTAATATTTTTTGATAATATCTGTAAGTTTTAGTTCTTTAAGTAGATTTTCATCTATTTTTGAAGGAGCTCATACCATCATATCTTGAGCTTTACCAGATTTTGGGAAAGCATAAATATCTCTTATATTTTCTCTGTCCACCAAAAGCATCATTAATCTGTCAAAACCAAAAGCAAATCATCCATGTGGAGGTGGGCCATACTGGAATGCCTCAAATAATACTGCAAATTTTTCTTTTACATAATCTTCATCTTTTCCAGTAAGTTCAAAAGCTTTTACTAATATATCAGGTCTGTGGTTTCTTATAGCTCAAGATAGTAGTTCATAACCATTACATGCCAAATCATATTGGTAAGCTTTTATTTCTAGTGGATCCTGATTTTCCAAGGCTTCCATTCCTCATTGAGGCATACCAAAAGGGTTGTGAGAAAAGTCTATTTTTCAAGTGTCTTCATCAAGCTCATAAAATGGAAAGTCTGTAATCCAACAAAAAGCCAACTCACTATCATCCAAACTTAAATATTTATTTGCCAGATCTGTTCTTACTGTCCCAAGTACTTTATTTACTATTTTTCTTGTGTCTGCTCAAAAGAAAATCATTTCTCAAGTTTGTGGCTGCATAGTTTCTTCAAGTTTTTGTAGTTCTTCATCAGAGAAAAATTTGAGTATAGGAGATCTTGGGCCATCTTCTTCATATATTATATAAGCAAGTCATTTTGCTCCATTATCCTGAGCTACTTGGGTGATTTCGTCTATTTCTTTTCTAGTTAGAGTTTTTTCAAATTTTAAAGCTTTTATTACTCAGTTTTTTTCCAAAGCTTGTTTGAATACACTAAATTCTGTATTTGAGAAGATATCACTTAGATCGTGTATTTTCATATCATACCTGATGTCAGGTTTATCTGACCCATAATATTCTATTGCTTCTTGATAAGTAAGCCTATGAATTTTGTTGTCTTTTATTGTTTTGTGAGGTGCAATATTGTTTATCAAATCTTTGATAAAATCTTCACATATTTGTAGTACATCTTCTTGTTCTACAAAACTTAATTCAGCATCTATTTGATAAAACTCACAACTGTGTCTGTCTGCTCTTGGGTCTTCATCACGAAAACATGGTGCTATCTGAAAATATTTGTCTACTCCTCCTACCATCAAAAGCTGTTTGTATATTTGTGGGGCTTGAGGTAGTGCATAAAATTTACCAGGGTGCAAACGAGAAGGTACTATGTAGTCTCTTGCTCATTCTGGTGAACTTACAGTGAAAAGTGGTGTTTGTACTTCCAAAAAATCTTTTTGTACAAACCAGTTTCTTACAAAATGATTCATTTTTGCTCTAAATTTTATATTTTCAAGCACACTGTTTCTTCTAAGATCTAGATATCTTTGTTTGTATCTTACATCTTCGCTGATATCGCTATAATCGGATATTTCAAAAGGTGGCGTTTTTGACTTTGAAAGTATTTGTATGTCATTGCATATAATTTCAATTTTTCAAGTATTAAGTTTTGGGTTTTCTTGTCATTGTGGTCTGTATCTTACTTTTCAGTTTATTTGGATAGCATATTCTGGTCTGACTGAGTCAGCAACTCCCCAACTATTCTTGTCATGTTCTGGGTCAAAAACAATCTGAGTAATTCAGTATCTGTCCCTAAGGTCGATAAAAATAATTCCTCCATGGTCTCTTCTGTTTGATACCCATCAGCATAGTTTTACTTCTTCCTCAATATTTGTTTCGTTTAGTTGTCAACAGTTGTGTGTTCTAAGCATTCTAAAAAAGTTTAATATAATAAATAAAAATAAAAATATTTATAAATATTTTGGCAGTGTTTTCAAATGAAAATTATTTGTAAAGATAATTTTATTGTATTTCAATAACAAACAAATATTTTGTTTTCTTAAAAAGATGTGATTTATTTTATAATAAATTTTGGTTTGGTAGCATAAGGTTTTAACTTAATATAATCTCTAAAGCCTAATATAAGTTTAGATAAGGTTTATTGTTTTCTATAAAAACTTGAAAAGATTTATCAAATCCTTAAAAAAAGGGAAAGGGTTTATATTTTTAAATTAAATTAATATGACTTATGATCACAACTCAATAGAATCCAAATGGCAGCAATTCTGGGAAGAAAATAAAACATTCAAAGTAGAAGTAGACCATAGCAAACCAAAGTTTTATGCCTTGGATATGTTTCCATATCCTTCAGGTGCAGGAGTGCATGTAGGTCATCCAAAATGATTTGTAGCAAATGATATAATAGCAAGATACAAAAATGCTAATTGATATAATGTGCTTCATCCTATGGGTTGGGATGCTTTTGGTCTTCCTGCAGAAAATTATGCAATAAAAACTTGAACTCATCCAAGTGTTATTACCAAACAAAACATTCAAAGGTATAGAGAGCAGATAAAAAGCATCTGATTTTCTTATGATTGGGATAGAGAAATTGACACTACTGACCCCAACTATTACAAATGGACTCAGTGGATTTTCCAAAAAATGTTTGAAAATTGACTTGCTTATGAACAGGATTTACCAATCAACTATTGTCCAAGCTGTAAAACATGACTTGCCAACGAAGAAGTTCTTAACGATTGAACTTGTGAAAGATGTGGAGAAACTGCAGAGAAGAAACAGATTAGACAGTGGGTTTTGGCTATTACCAAATATGCAGATAGACTTTTGAATGATGTAGACAAGTTAGACTGGCCAGAGTCTATCAAGCAAATGCAGAGAAATTGGATATGAAAATCAGAATGAACTCAATTTAGAATGTATGATGAGAATTGAAAAAATTTTATAGAAGTATACACTACTAGAATAGATACAGTCTTTGGTGTAACTTATGCTGTAATTGCTCCAGACCATTCTGATGTAGACAACTTTATTCAAGACGAACACAAAAATAGTTGCAAAGAGTATATCAACAAAGCCCAAAATAAAGCAGAGTTTGATAGGACTGAAGCAAAAGAAAAAACTTGAGTTTTTACTTGATCTTATGTAATCAACCCTTTCAACAACGAAAAAGTTCCTCTATGGATTTGAGATTATGTTTTGTGAAATTACTGAACTTGAGCTGTGATGGCAGTACCAGCTCACGATGAAAGAGATTATGAGTTTGCCAAAAAATATGGTCTAGAAATAAGAAATGTTGTTGCTCCTTATTTTGAGCCAGAAAAAGATGAAGATTTTGTTAGAGAAGACAAGCCTACAGTCCAAAGACATCTTGTTGTTTGAGTTCTGCTAAACAAAAACAAAGATAAAGTTTTTGTCTTGGACTGGGAAAAGTTCAACTGGAAAAGCTTTTTGGTGTGAGGCAAAGAAGAATGAGAAAGTCTTGAAGAAGCTGTAATAAGAGAAGTAAGAGAAGAGTCTGGTTATCAAAATGTAAAGATAGTTAAGAAACTATGAGGACAAGTTCAAACCAAATTTTTTGCCAAACACAAAGACGAAAACAGACATGCAGTATTGGATTGATTTTTGCTTGAGTTGGAAGATGAGAGCTACCAAGAGCCTGACTATGAAGAAACCAAAAATCACAACTGATTTTGGTTGGATGTAGACAAGGTAGACAATTTTATAAATCTACAGAATCACAAGATATTCTGGGATTATTATCAAAACTGAGATGGTGCTTACACAGAAGATTGAATTTTAGTTGATTCTTGAGATTTTGATTGACTAACTTCTCAAGAAGCAAGAAGAAAACTTACTGAATATGCTGAGCAAAACTGATTTGGATACAAGAAAGTAAACTACAAACTTAGAGACTGGCTTTTTTCTAGACAAAGATACTGGTGAGAACCTATTCCTTTGATACATTTTGACCCACAAGACATCCAAAACCTTTCAACAATACAGGATATAAGTGAAGCCAACGACAACAATGCTTATATTCTTGAAGAAAATGGAGAAGGCTTCCTTGTAGCCAACCAACAAATTATTTCCAAAATTTATGATGGACTATATACCAAGATAATTTGTGATTACAATCTTCCTGTAGAACTACCAGATGTAGAAAAATTTGAACCAGCTGGTGATGGTCGTTCTCCTTTGGCTGCAGTAGATGATTTCTTGAATGTAAAAATAGCCAACAATCTATACTGACAAAGAGAAACAAATACTATGCCTCAATGGTGAGGTTCTTGCCGATATTACTTAAGATATATGGATCCAAATAATTCCGAAGAACTTGTAAGCAAAGAAGCAGTCAAATACTGGAACTATGTAGACAGTTATATTGGATGAGTAGAACATGCAGTATTACACCTACTTTATGCAAGATTTTGGCACAAGTTTTTGTATGATATAAATGTGGTAGATTATGATGAGCCTTTTTATAGACTGGCTAATCAATGATTGATACAGGCTTTTGCATACCAAAGAAGCAATTGATGACTAGTACCCAACGATGAAGTAGAAGAGAAAGATTGAAAATACTTTCACAAAGAAACTGGAGAAGAGTTAAAGAAAATTGTTTCTAAAATGAGTAAAAGTCTAAAAAATGTAGAGAATCCGGATGATATTATACAAGAATACTGAGCAGATGCTTTTAGGCTGTATGAAATGTATATGTGAGATTTTAGAGATGCAGCACCATGGGATCCTCAATGAATTGTATGATGTAGAAGATTTTTGGACAAAGTTTGGAATCTTTTCCAGAACTGAAAAACATCAGGCAATGACCAAGAAAGTATGAGGCAACTACACAAAACAATCAAAAAAGTTACAGATGATTTAGAAAATTATAAGTTCAATACTTCTATTGCTCAGATGATGATCCTTGTAAATACAGGTATGCCTTCTGATCCAAATCTTGCAAAAGAATGGCAAGAAAAATTTCTAGTAATATTACATCCTTTTGCTCCACACCTTGCAGAAGAGCTTTGGGAGTTTATAGGCAATAAGCCAACAATATTTGAAAATGCTTCTTGGCCTAGCTATGATCCTCAGATGCTTGAAACAGATGAAATAACCTTGGCTGTACAAATAAACGGAAAACTTAGATGAACTATTCAGATAAGCAAAGAAGCTTCACAAGAAGAAATGATAAATCTTGCAAACCAAAATGAAAATGTACATAGATATATCAAAGATGGTTACCAAAAAGTAATTTATGTGCCCGGCAAAATTGCAAACTTTATAGTAAAATAAAAAAGGCCTGTCTTAGTTGACAGGCTTTTTTTGTTGGATTTGTGGGAAAAGTTTTTACTTTCTTGAGTTGATTCATTTAGCATAAGCTTGGATTGGCTCATATCATTCTTTTAATGCATCTAATGCAACTTGTTTTTTATCACAAGGAAGATTATCTATATCCTTGCGAGCCCAGGCATGCAGCAAGGCTTGACGAATATTTTCTATGTCTGTATGTTCTTGATTTACAAGTCATTTAATACCAACTTTATATGCTTCTAGGTGTGTCTTAGTGTTTAATTTGTCTATTTGTTCAACTAATAATCATAATTCTAGTGCTTGCATTACTATTTCTTTGCTTTGATAGGGTAAAGGCTCATTGCTACCAAGCTTAGCTTGTTCTTTTATATATTCTTCAGCTCTAGAAATTGCTTCTTGGGAAGGAAGTGTTTTTATTTGTTCAAATGCAAATGCTACTTGATATTTCTCGTCTTCTCATAATCCTTCAGTATTCAATCAATATGCTGCACTATTCATTAAAGTAATATTTTGGTCATGATTTTTAAAAGTTATTCCTTTTTTTCATTCAAATGTTTCTTTTATTTTGTTGATTTTTTGCTTAATAATTATTTTGATATAATTAAAATATCGTGATTCTATGTCTCAAGCAGTGATCTGTTCATTTCATCTAAGTGATTCTTGTAGTTTTGTTAAAACTTCTTTCTGCCAAGCTGTTCATTCATCAATATGTATAGGCCCTATTTGTTCTCTTCTTGTATTCATCGTAAGATTGATAAAATATATAAATTACTTTAATATATAAATAATATTCTTTAAAAGTCAATATGGTTTTAAATTTTAAAAGATTTTTATCAGTTTGTTCTTGAAATATTGGTGTTTTTTATTAATTATTAAATAATATATTTTATAAATTTAAAAAAGTAAATGTTTAATAAAGAAGATTTTGTTTGAAACTGGACTGCTTTTATAACTCCTTTTGAAGAATATGAGTCAATTGACCGAGATGCTTTTGATAATTTGCTACAAAAACAAGTTGATGCTTGAATTAAATGAGTTTTGTTGCTTGGTACTACAGCAGAATATCCAACACTTTCTCGAGAAGAGGATACTCAAATTACTTTGAGAGGTATTGATATAATAAATCAAAATGCGTCAGTTATGGTAAATATATGAACTAATAGTACTTATGAAACATTAGAAAACCTAAAAAAATATGAAAATATACCTGGTATAGATGCTTATCTTGTGGTTAATCCATATTATAATAAACCTACTCAGTCATGACTTTATAAGCATTTCAAAGTTATTGCAGATGAATCATCCAGACCTATAATTGTTTATAATATAAAATGAAGAACTTGAGTTAACTTGGAAACTTCTACTTTATTACAGTTAATTAATGACACCAACAATATAGTTTGAGTAAAAGAAGCAAGTTGAGACATAAAGCAAATATCAGATGTTATCCAGCAAACTCCCAACGACTTTGTAGTGCTTGCAGGTGATGATTGAATGACATATCATACTATAAAAAGTTGAGGAGATTGAGCTGTGGGAGTTGCGTCTAATTTATTACCACAAGAGACTACCAAATTTGTTAATAGTTGACTGTCCTGAAATATGCAGGATTTTGAAGATTGGTCTAAGTATCTCCAGGAGTTTTTTGATAATGAGTGAATACAAACCAATCCTTTGCCAATTAAAACAGCACTTTCATATACCTGAGATATCAAGGAGATTTTTAGATTGCCTTTGTGTCCTATGGATGATGATTATAAAAAAAACTGGCTTGAAGTTGTAAAATGATACATAAATACCTAAAAAAATTATTATGCAGATACAAGAAAATATATATAATTTTTTGCAATTAATCCCCAAAAATAAAGTTGTAACATATAAAGATTTATCTTTATTGTTTTGAGTTTCTCCAAGAAAAATTGCATATATACTTTCTCAAAATACAAGACAAGATGTGCCTTGTTATAAGGTAGTTCATACTAATAGAAATGTTTGAGGTTATAATCTAGGTGTTGATGAAAAAATAAAAAGACTTCAAAATGATTGAATACAATTAGAAAACAAACAGATACCTACTAAATATTTTTGGAAAATAAAGATTTTCAATTACTTTATTGCTTTTCCAATGAATAGAAAAAATAAAGATTTTTTTGAGAATTTTCAGAAAGAGTTGAAATTTCGTATAGGTAAAAAAAATATAATTTATCAAAATCCAAAAACTCCTCATATCACTATTAAATTTATATGAGATATGGAGCCTTCTAAGTTGCCTACATTAGTAAGTAAGTTAGAAGAGTATTTTCAGAAAGATTTTCAATTAAAGTGAAAAACTATTCCATTGGATGTATTTGATAGTTTTGATGGTAGGGTGTATTATATCACCTGTTCCAAAGTTGAAAAAAAATTGCTAAAAAATTATTTAAAAAATTTTAATCATTTTTTGGGGTTGTCTAGGGACAAAAGAGAGCGAGAGCCACATCTAACTGTTTTCAAATATAAGTGACTAAAGCCCCTAAAACAAGATAAAAAAATCCAGTCTATTTTTGCCAAACATGATATATGAATTGATATTGATGTAGTTAGAGTTTATGCTGCAGTTAATTGAATTTATCAGATTCCGTTAGTAGATATTAATTTATCTTAGGTTTTATATATTATCTTTTATCTGCTTCAAAAAAAATTGAAAGTTCTGTAATCTAGGGCAATTTTTAAAAAAGAATACTGGTTGATTATAAGAAATTTAAGTGCTATATGTGAGAACTCAAAATCTCTTATTTATATCTTTTCTTGAAGAGTAGTATCATTTTTTATGTCATCTGCATATAGTGCAAATATTTTTACTACTTATATTTCTAGTATCAACTCAATTTTTTTGTAATACAAGTAGTAATGTTTTTAATATATCAAGTTTAACTTTTCATTCTGAAGCTTTATATGCTATTTCTTCTGGTTTTATTGAATATCTTTCAAGTAGTCATGGAAGTTCAGGTTCTAAAGGATTTTTTTTAAAATTCTGAAGAAAATCTTGTTCTCAGAATTCATAACAACAAGACATTGCATGGGGAGATACTTCAAAAATTATATCTTTTAATGACTTATTTCATAATAAATCTTTCAATCTTTCTACTAGGTTTCAAGTTATGTCTTTTGCTGTTCATTTCCAGCCAGAATGTATACTTCATACTACTTCTTTTCATCTATCTTCAAATGAGATTACTGCACAATCTCAAACTATTTGTAGAATTCATCATTCAATTAAGGTTTCATTTGTTAAA
The DNA here is from genome assembly GCF_021057185.1 of Candidatus Absconditicoccus praedator. GTDB lineage: Bacteria > Patescibacteriota > Gracilibacteria > Absconditabacterales > Absconditicoccaceae > Absconditicoccus > Absconditicoccus praedator. The sequence continues at coordinate 440,411 of NZ_CP054059.1, read as the reverse complement.
ATTACTCAATCTGTTTTTTCTCTTTGAGAGAAATTTTGTCCATTTATATTTGTTATATGTAAAAACTCATTTCTTGCTTGCTGTGTTGAAGGAATGTGTACTATATTGGTAGTGTGGTCTCATAGTCTGGGTATATAAATTTCTTTTCTTCTTATTTCATGTTCCAATAATATTGTTGATAACTTATCTGATATAAATTTTTTTAATATATCTGTTCATTCTTCTGGTTTGGGTAGGTTTAAGTTCCTTCTAATGTGGTTTACTTGCATTATTGTAAAAAAATAAATAAATATATTTACAGACAATATAATTATTTTTAGATATGTTGCAATATTTCTTGTTCTGTTTATTATTTCAATGTTGAATTTGTCTATTCAAGATTATTTAAAAGAATTTACATTAATGCTCTAAATTATATATATGTTTAATTAACACAAAAAAACTATTTTAAATTTTCAAGAAACTAGATTTTAATTAATTAAAAAAATTTATTTAATAAATGTAATAAAAAATGAAAAAAATAGCTTTGGTGGATGATAAGGATTATTGAATATTGCAGATAAAAAATTCTATGCCAGATTATTTCCAGTATAATTTTGAATATTTTGACACATACAAAAAAGCAGTAAACAAAAAATTTGATATCTTATTTTTGGATTATTATCTTGATAAAGATTGATTAACTTGAAAAGATGTTATACATGAACTTAAAGCAGATATTATAATATGATTTTCTTCTGTTCCTGATTGTAATCAAGAGTTGTTGAAAAAATGAGCTGATTTTGCTGTCACAAAAATAAAACAAGATACAAATGCTGACTTGAATGATCTTATGAATAATATTTTGGATCAATATTAGTAATTACAAATCTTAGTTTTTTGTCTTTTCATTTGTTTATTCAAATCCTGCTTGTTTTTGTGTAATCAAAATCTTGGGTTCAGTCTTTTATTATAATGTCGTTTGATTTGTCATACAAGCTTTTTCAATTATATTCTTTTCATATTTGTAAGGCTTGTGTTAGCTTCCCCGGTCAGTTGCTTAAATTTTTAATGTCTTTTGTTTTCCTATTTATTTTCATTTTTTCAATTCACTTGGTGGGAATGATGCTTCTTATTAAGATAGCTCATACTTGATTTCCAAGGCTTATATTAAAACAGTAATGTATTCCATATATCAAATATACATATATTATTCATCATTCATCAAACATTGGTCGATTTCTTTTTGTTTTTCATTTGTATGCATGAGATGCAGGATCATTCTCTCATTTGTATACTTCAACTTCACTAATTATTCATTCCAAACTATTTTTTGTTAGTTTTTTTCCAAGTATATTTTTTCATAAAGTTTCTGCTTGTTGGCTCCAAAACTTTTTAGATATCATCTTCTTGAATTATATCTATATAACAGCTAGTAACGGTTTTTGATTGTTTTGGGTGTTCTTTTATTTTATCTACACAAGTTCTTCAATTTTTTTCATACTCTTCAGAAAAACTGATGTCATATTTTTCAAAAGGTTTCCACGAGTATAGCTTCATTCAGTAAGAATACTTGTTTTGTTCTTTGTTTGCTTTGTCTATTATGTCTACAAATATTTTTCAATGTTGGTTTTGAGCTACAAGATCTAAATCTGGATTTGTTCAGTCTCCAAAAACACTAGAATCAAATCATTTTCTGCCAAATGAATCTATATTTAAAATATTGTGATTGTGTCTTTCTAGAATTTTTATGTCTACTGCTTCAGCAAATACTTGATATGCTGCAGTACTTACTCCACAAACTCCTCACCATCATATCATTACTTTTTCTCCATTTACTGTGGCTCTTCATTCAATATATCAATTAAATAGCTTTAAGTAATCATAAATACTTATTACTTCTCATTTTTCCCATGTTTTATTTTTTAGGGTGCTAAGTCATCATCAAATATTTACATCTCTATATTCTTCATAACTTGTCTGAATTTTGGATTTTATTTGGTGGTCAGGATTTGAGTATATATAGCATCAAATGAATTTTTTAATGTCTTCTTGAGGAATTATTTTTTCTTGTATGATTTGAGCTGGATTGTTGATAGGGTTTTTGTTTTTTAGTTTGTTGCAGCTGGTTTCATTTATATAATCTTTACCTATTTTGTGGTGTTTTTTTTCCCGTGTTTTGTCTAGTAGTTGTTTTATGTCGTCTTTATCGGAAATTTCTTTAATGTTTTCATAAATATTGTTGTCGTTGTTGAAAATTAATTTGATTTTGTTGTCATTTATCTTGTATTCAAGTTTTTGATTTTTTTCATGCACAATACTCAAAGGATTTTGGGTTAGCATTTCCTTGTCTATATTGTTTGATATATTATGTGTATGAGTTTTTCATTCTACAAGGTCTTGTTTTCAAGTATGAAACAAGTAAAAACCAAAAAAATTTAAAACAAGAAAACTTGCTAAAAATATGTATTTGTGCATTTTTTTTGTTAAAATTAAATTAAAGCTTTTATATTTATTTTATTCTTAAATTTCAACACCAACTTAAAAAACCTCGAAGAAAATCAACGAGGTTTATTCGGAGTATCTTTTAAGCCTTTTTAATCTTTTTTCAAATTTACCTTCTATTTGGTTTAGCTTTTGAGAGATTTCTTCTGTTTTGGTTTGATAATCAGACTTATTTTTAGTTTTGGTTGAGCTGTCGTCAATTAAGGAAATACCTACAAGTAAACTTAATACTCCAATAAGTACTACTCCCAAAATCAACTTTTGAGTTTTTTTGCTCATATATCAAACTCCTACAGTATGACAAAAACACAATATTTTATAATTTTATTTTGAAAAAATTCAACATGTTTGATCTTAAAGTTTGTTTTGATATGGGTTTTAGTTTTTTTGATTAAAATTTGTAATAAATTAAAAAATTAGTCGTATTATATATTAGGTCATCAAAAAATTTATAAATTAAAAAAACTAAAATGAAAAAAATTATTTTATTTTTGAGTTTGTCCTTATTTTATCTTGTTTGATTGTATTCTATAGCTCAGGCAAATGAGGTGGCTTGTACTATGGAATGGGATCCAGTATGTGGTGTAGACTGACAAACATATTCAAATGAATGTGTTGCAACACAACAAAATAATGTAGAAATAAAGCATCATTGAGAGTGCGAAGTAGAAGAAGCTTACTATGATCAAGAAGGTGAAATGCATTGGACTTGGGATATGAACAGAGATTGAATAAATGACTGTGAGCAAGATTGAACTTGTGATCATACAACTAACTACTTTGAGCCAAGAACTTTTGATAATAAAGATGATTTCTTGGAAGCTCATGGTGAATATTGTGCAGCAGCAACTGATTGATGTAATACAGTTATGATAAAAGATTGAGAAGCTGCTGGAATGACTCAGATGTACTGTGAGGATGTTTATTGAGAAGATTGACAAGAAGAGCGAAAATGTACTCAGCATATTGATGATGCCCATAAAGAGGATATAAGCTATGAAACTCATTATAATGAGTATTCACATCAATGAATTACTCCAGGAAGCTATGTTATAGAAACCAAAGAAGAAATTGAAGATAAATTGTGAATGTCATCAGAAAATTTTGAAAAGTATATTACTGACTTAGAAGGTGTTTTAGTAGTATCATCAATGTGACAAAGAAGTACAGGATGATATCAAATCAACTTGGAAAATATTACTAAGGATAACGAAGGCAACATCAATATAGAATTGAACCATATTTCTCCTTGAGATTGATGTATGGTAACTCAAGCACTTACTTATCCAACCAAAATAATTCAAATCAAAGAAGATATAACTGCTGACCAAGTAGATATATCTGTAAATGAAGAAATAAGCCACTGTAATGATTACGAACAAGATGATCAAGATTCAGAAGATGATCAAGTAGCTTGTACTATGGAATACAATCCTGTTTGTGGTGTAGACAGAGAAACTTATAGCAATCAGTGTGTTGCCGAACAACAAAACAATGTACAAGTAGCTTATAAATGAGAATGTTTGTCACCAATCCTAAGAATTAGACTAACAAATGCGTTCAATAAGGCTTTGAATGAAATATTTGAAACAAACAGATACGAAACAATTCAAGACAAAGTTGAGTATTTGGAAAGAGTAGCTGACAGAGCGGAGAATAGAAAACAAAACTATACTTTTCAGGATTCAGAATTTGCTATTTACTGAAAAATACAATATATTCTAGAAAGTTATGCTCAAAGAAATTTTTATGAACCTTACATCAAAGACAATATAGCAGATTTGTCTCCAGAAGAGGAAGTGCTTGGTGGTAACTGGTTTGTGACCGATATAGAATGGATAGATGATCAAAAAGCAGTAGTAGAATACGAAGATGGTCATATACTAATGTATGCACAAGTAGAAATTGGATTTGATAATTGAGAAATTGTAGTAGAATCTTTTGAGATTATAGAAGATTAAAATTTACAAAATATATATTTAAACCCACTCTTTGAAGTGGGTTTTTTAATTACATAAAAATAAAAACTTTCATAAAAGCAAATTTAATAAAACTATTTCAAAAAAAATTGTAGGTGTAAATTTATTTGATTGTTAGCTGCTCTCTAGTGTTTCAGTAAGTCTTGTTTTTGAAGCTTCTTGTTGGATTTCAAAAGTGTTTATCTTACCTTTTATTTTTTCAAAAAACTCATTTACTGAATATCAAAATAAATTCTCAAAATATTTCATAACATATTCTCAATCATACATATTATAAGGATGATAATGTACTATCTGCTTTTTGCCCAAACAAATTCACAAACTATCCAATAACTTTGTGAAATCCACTCAGGTAACCAAAGGAATATTTGCTTCATTTTTGTGTTTGCTGGAAATATTATCAAAGTTTATATTGAATATCCCTCATGAAATTGTACAATTTAGTGGTTTTAATCTTTCAGATGCTTTTGTTACAGTTTTTCATGATCTTAGCACTGAATCAATTAATACAATGTTTTTGCTATCAAAATAAGCATCATCCAAGTATCCAATTGATCAGTATCTACCAAACATTTTGCTACCAAAAATAGCTTCACTATAATCATCTTTTGATCATTCAGGAGAAGGATATTTTTTGTTGTGTGTTGATAGTTTTTCATCTGCTTTTTGTATATCTTCTATATCATCTATTGGGAATTCTGGGATGTATTTTTGCTCTATCATAAAAACAAAAAGATTCAAAAGATAATAATAAATTCTTCCAGAAAGACCAAGAACTCAAATTCAATCAATTTTTTCTGGAGATGTTTGTTGTATATGTTTGTATGCATTGTATAAAAACACCCCTGTTTGTATAGCAAGTTCAGGATTGTTTAGAAAATCATACTCATTCCAGTATATTATTCCAATTTTTTCAGAAATTGTATTTTGAGTAGACATCATTTCTAATAAAAGATCTGAATTACTTTTCCCAAAATTTTGATCTATACCATTCCTCATAAAATTTTTTTAGTTTCTAAAAAATCTTATCAATTAATTAACTTTAGAAATACCTTCCTTTGTCTTGGTCAATCAAACTCACCAAAAAAAACTTTTTGCCAGGTTCCAAGTAATAATTTTTGATTGAAGATAATGATTTGTTGACTTACTCCAAGTAATGATGATTTGATATGAGAATCAGAGTTTCATTCTGCATGTTTATAAATAGGATCTGACCAGATTTTGTTGTCCAAAAATCTTTGGATATCATCCATTACATCAGGATCAGCTCATTCATTTATTGTTATTCAACAAGTAGTATGAGGAGTATATACCGTACAAATTCACTCCTGAATTTCATTTTCTTTGATTTTTTGATTTATCCGGTTGGTGATATCAATAAATTCGTTTCTTTTTGTTGTGCTAACCATAATATCTAAAAACATAACTTGTAATTATCCCGTAAATTCAAAAAATTTATAAATATACAAATCACAAAAACAAGATTTTTTGAAATAAAAGAATGTCCAAGGATAAAATTTGGGGATTTTGAAAAATATATCAATCTATTATAAAAACATATTAATATTTTTTGCAATAAAAATTAGGCTGATAATACATTTTTTGCTAATTTTGTATGAATCTTTGCTCAATCGGTTTGGGTTTTGAGAATAAAAATCATTGAAAATATCTAACTCATAGATTTTTGAGGTATTGATAATCTTCTTGTGTTTCTATGAATTCTACAATTATTTGAAAATCGTGATTTTTAGAAAAAAACATTATTAAATTTAGGGTTTCCTGTTTTGACTTGTCATTGGCAATTCATCTTATTATAGACCCGTCTACTTTTAGATAATCTATTTTGTCTGAAAGTTCAAATAGTTTTTTTAGATTGGAGTATCATTTACCAAAATCATCTATTGCTATTTTTATGCCAAGTTTTTTGTACTTGTCGATATAATCATGATTTTGCTCAAGAGTTTCTTCGGGGATTTCTATTGTTACATTTTCTCATTTAACTTTGTGTGATACTAAAAGATTAGATATTATTTGGTAAATTTGTAAATTTTTAAGCTGTTCTGATGTGAAATTCAAAAAAATTTTTTTTCTATTATCATTTTTGATAAAATTAATTGCCTTGATAACTACCTGCATAAAAGCTTTATGTTTTTTGTCAAATATAGGTAGATAGTCTAAAAATTGTCATGGAGAACAAATTTCTCATGTTTCAGTGTTATACAGTCTCATCAAAGCTTCATACTGTAGCATATTATTATCTTGTGCATCGTATATTCATTGTAAAAATGGTGTGATGTTGTTTTGTTTTAGGGCATGTCTTATTACTCTTTTCCAGTTCAAATAATTTTCTATATTAGATTTTTCTTGTTGTTCTATTTGTGGAGAATAATAAGCTCAAGATCAGTTTTTTTTGGCATGGTACATTGCCATAAGTGCTTTTTCAAATGCTTCTAATACATCTAAGTTTTCTTCGTTGTTGAAAATTCAACAACTAAAATCTATTTCTATATCCTCTCAAATTTCTCTAATATAAAACTTTCATTCAGTAGGATTTTTGGCTCCTAGCATTTCTTCAAATAGATCTTCTATAGTTTCACTGCTGTTTTGTTTGTTTATAATAGCAAACTCTAGGGTGGACAATTTTTTAGCATCAAGATAATTAAATTTTTTAACATAATTTTGTATTGTTTTTGATATTCTTTGAAGTATTATATTTCACAATTTTACTCAATATTTTTTGTTTATTATAGAAAAGTCACTTATCTTCATAACAGCAACCTGTTTGGTAGACTCGCCCTCTTCCAGGCTTTCAAATCTTAAAACTCAACTGCTATCAAGAAAATCCTCGCCTTCATTAGTTTGTTGTGGTAAGTTGTTGGCAGTAGTAGTTGTCGTTTCTTTTGTGTTTTGGGTTTTTTTTGTGCTATTGTCTTTTGTTAAAATTATTGAAATAAGCTCTCATCAATTATTGTTATCATGTTTTTTTGAAATCTTAAGGTTAAAAAAACATGACTCTCATAGGTCCTCAGCAAAAAATTCCAATCTTTCTGAATATACTCATTTAGAGTCTAACCCTTCTTTGATTTTGTTGGCTAGTGTAATTTTGTCTGTTTGCTGATTTTTAAACACATCAAAAATATTTAATTTTAAAAAACTTAGAGCTAAATCCCAGTTGTTGAAAACTTTGTAGTAAATGTTTTCTTTGTTGCTAACATATAGTATGTTAGATTTTTTTTCTGAAGAACTTAAGATTTTCTTTGGGTTGTTTAGTAGAAAAATAGCCTTTTTTTGGTTGGAATAATAATCTTGTCTGCTAAAATTTAGTAAGCTTTCATCTTCTTTAAAGATATTTTTATAAGCTTCTTCTAAAGAGTTTGCTATTTGGGATTTAGATATTTGTACAAAAATAAATCTCAAAACTGTAAGGTTTTCAGTTTTTTCTAAGTTTGTACTGTTTGCTTGATCTTGTAAAAAATCATTGACTATAGTTAAAAAGTTTTTTTGTAAAACAGTATCATTTTTTATTCAAAGCATATCAAAAATTTCATTTATCAGCTTAACTATTTTTTTGTTGTCGTTTTCTAATACGTATTTACATAGTTTATATGTTTTGCTGTCTAAATCTTCCTCTATTGAAGTGAAATCAATTCATTTTTCTTCTAAAAATTTTTTTATTTGGTTTTGAATATGTATTATGTTCTCTATAGTTTTTGTTTTGATCTCTTCGTTTACATTACCAATGCTTTCATGATATAAACTCTCCTCTAGTTCGTTTTTCATATGTTGTATAAATCATTGCACTTCATAATCATTTGTTTCCTGGATTGTTCTTGATAAAAATTCCAATAAATTTAATAGATCATTTTCATTAACATTGCTAATGTTATCAACAAGAGAAGAGATGTCGGTATTGTATTTTTTTTTAAATAACATGAAAAGTCTTAAAAATTCTTTTGTGTTTGGATTTTTGATTTCTTGAAGTTGGCTTTTACTAAAATGTTGGTTTGCTATTTTTTCAAAAATTTTTAATGCATCAAAAAAACTTCTAAAAAGATCTGTATTTGTATCTAAGGAGTTGTTCGTGTGGTGCATGGTAAGATTAGTTTCCATATAGTCTTGTAGGGTTTAAAATTAGCCAATGATAAACTTTTAGAGTTTTTTTTCAACTCAAATATAATTTTTTTATGATAGATTAAATAAGGAGTGCTGTTATTTTTCAATAAAAAATCTGTAAATATAAGAGCAACAACTCAAGCTAAAAAATTTTAAGCCAAGTTTTTGTATGATAATATAGGTTTTAAAAACATAATTGCTAAAAATCTTTCTTTGGGTTTTTTAATAATAGTTTTCTTTAATTACCTGAGTATGGAAATGTTCTAAGGTTGAGTCAGGATGTTTGGGGAACTCTCTATTGAAGATCAAATATCATTGATTTAAGTATTTTGAGAAAATATCAGCCCATTCTAGTTTTTCTTCTTGGGTAAAATCATATATTCAAATAACATGTCTTTTAGGTATTATCATCAAATGCTCTTTTGTTTTTGGGTATGGGTATCAGTTTTTTATTACAAGAAAGTTTTTGTATTCTTCTATTAATTCGTAATTGCCGTTGCACATTGGACAGTTGGAAGCAAAACCATCATGGTTGGGTTTTTGAGCTTTTTTGTCGTATGGAGTTGGTTTTCTTTTATATATAGCACATGGTTTTTTTCCTACAATTTTTTCATAGATTCGAAGTAGTAAGTCTCATATTTTGTTTCTGCAGTTTCTTAACATTTGTTTTTGAATATCAAATTAAACTTACTACAATAATTAAGTATTTTCCCACAAAATTCAAGCTGTGTTTAAATTTTTTGTTTGTGAAAAATTTATTTTTAAAGCTTAAATTCAAAAAAATTTAGCTGAATTTATGCTTGTGCTTGCGATTGTATTTTTGTATTATGTAAGGATATCCGATATATTTACATACGGCGTATGTAATAGTATTGTATATATTTACATACGGCGAAAACAATTAGGGGTGGTAAATAGTATTAAAAATTATCAAAAAAATTAGAAAAGAACTTTTTTCTAAGTGATTTCAAGCACCCCAAATATCCAAAAAAATTACTTATTCTTGATAAACATGGCATCCCCAAAACTAAAAAATCTATACTCTTCTTGGATAGCAAAATGGTATGCATCAAACAAGTTTTCATACCCCATAAATCATGCCACCAAAGCCAACAAACTACTTTGAGGTAGATGAAAATTTGTTATTAGGTTTTGTACTATTTTGAATTCAAATCAGGGATATATAAAAACTTTGGTATAAAATTCAATTTGATTTTCGTTAAACTTCAAGCCTTGAATTTCATTATTTGACTGTTTTTTGACAAAATCTCGGAATTTGATAGTTTGTTGATCAAATTTGAAATTCTTTCTAACCTCATCCCATAAATATGGCAGGCTTTCCAACACCCTTGTAGAAGTTGTCCCTACTCATACAATATCTTTTCAGCAATAATAATAATCTGCTATTTTTTCAAAAATTTGCTTGTCTATGATTACTTTTTCTTGATGAATATCATACTCTCTAATGTCTTCTGTAATAATAGGTTTGAATGTTCATATTCATATATGCAATGTTAGGTATTCAAAAATAATTCATTGAGATTGAAGAGTTGACATAAGATTGTTTGTAAAATGCAATCAGGCAGTTGGAGCTGCTGTAGAGCCATCTATTTGCGCAAAATTTGTTTGATACAGTTCTTTTTTGTTTGAGTTTTCTTGTATATAAGGAGGCAGAGGAATAGTTCAGTGTTTTTCAAGAAAATCATGTATACTCATCCCGTGCAGTCTTAGAATTCTTCAGGCTATGGTTATTTTTTCAACCATTATAAAAATATCCTCTTCTATATAGATTTTGGCTCATACAATAAATTTGTCTCCTGGGAAAACCATCGCCTCAAATCTGTTGTCTCACAGATTATCCAAGAAAAACACTTGTCCTGATTTCAAAAACTTGTGTTTGTTGTTTTTATCAACAATTTCTTTTTGCTGAAGAAAAACTTGTGCTTTTACCACTTTTGAGTTGTTGAAAAAAAGAACACTTTCATTGCTAAGAAAGTTTGAAATGTCTTTGAATAAACCCTGCATGTATTTGTATCAGCTTGATTGTTTTTGACAAACCAAAAGCTTAGAGTTGTCCGGAGGCTGTACAGGATTTTGTGCAATAAGACTTTCAGGCAGATCATAATCATAATCTTTGGTTTTATACATTTTCAAACAAAAAATTGGATAAACCATAGGATAATAATTATTTGCTCCAATTTTTAAAGAAAGAATTAAATAATTTTCTCAAAAATTAAGTTGCATTATTAGTTATACTAGTTATACTAGTTGTACTATTTATACTCAAAAAAATAAAAATGGACGAACTAACCAATCAAGAAACTTGTGGGGTAAAAATTCATGGTACTGCAAAAGTATGACCCAAATGACAAATAGTAATACCTCAGGAAGTTAGACAAATGTTGGATCTAAATCCTGGAGACAATGTAATGGTTTGAACAAAACACGGGAAAGTAGTATGGGTAATCAAACCGGAAGATATAAATGAGTTTTCAGATAGGATGAAAAAAGAAATAGAAGAAAAAGACAAACTAAGACAAGAAGACATGAAAAAACAAGCTTATGAAGATATAGAAAAATTAGAAAACACTCTAAATCGCTACAAACAAAATTAATCAAATTTATAAAATAAGAAAAATTCTATGAGAAAAGCTATTTTGGCAATTTTATTAGTTACTGTATTGTGATTGTATGGCTGTGAAGATTGAGAAGAAGACATAGAAGAAGAACAAAGACCTTATAGTATAGATACACAAAAAATACAAGATTTTGATTCTGAAGCATATTTCAAAAAAAATGGAAGGGTGCAGTCAGCAAAAGATATTGAAAAATGATCTCAAGTAGCAGGTAGGGTATCTTCAATCAATGTCAAAGAATGAGATCAAGTAACACAATGACAAACCTTGTTGGAAATGGAAGACTCTGTTGCAAATTATAGATTACAACAACAACTTGCTCAAAACAACCTAAGACAGGCAGAAATTGAATATGAACAAACCCAAAGACAACTGGACAAAAACCTAAGAGACTTACAAAGGTGAATAGAACAGTCAGAACTTGACTATCAGTCTGCAGATTTAGAAAAAAGACAAACACAGTCAGACTTAGAAAAGAACATTAGGTCTTTGGAAAGAGCAAAGAGACAGGCTAAACTTGACTATGAAATAACTCAACAAGATTTTGAAAAACAAGTAGAACAGTTAGAATACGAAAGATCTCTTAGAGATATGCAAGCAGATAGTTCGATTGCTAGAAGAGAACTAGAAAATTTGGAAAAAGAACTTGAAAACGCAAGAGATGAACTTGAAAGTTTGGAAACAAATAATCAGCAACAAATCAACTCATTTTCAACAAACATAGAAAATGTTTATGACGATTATTTAAGTTTGGTGGATGAAATCAATTATGAAGCAGACAAGCTATTAGGTGTGACAAGTGAAAATAGAAATTACAACAATAGGTTTGATACTTACTTGTGAGCCAAAAGCAATAGTACAAGAATAAGAGCTGAAAACAAACTTAGAGAAAGCATAAGAAAGTATGAAAACCTTGAAGAACAAGATTTTGATGATCTATCTCAAGAAAATATTCAATGAAAAGTGCAAGATCTTGTTGATTGATTAGTGCAAACCAGAGATATGCTAGATGAGATAGAATCAACTTTGAGAAACTCTATCACATCATCTTCTTTTACTCAAACAGAAATTGATGGATACAAAGAACAGTTTGGATGATATAGAACAAGTATTGGCTCAACGCTATCAGAAACAAGAACCCTAAGAGATGAGGTAGATTCATTTTTTGAAAATTATATTAGAGAAGAAAGAATTCTAAAAAGAGATATAGAAAGAATGGAGTCAGAAAAAGGTATACTCCAAGATGAGCTAGACCAAGCAGACTATGATTTGGGGGTAGAATACGAAAGACTTTTGCTTCAGCAAAAAGAAGCTCTTGAAAATGCTGAAATTGCTCTTGAAAATGCAATAGACGACCTTGAACAAGCCAAACAAGACAAAGAATATACAATGGAATCTTTGGAAAATAGTATAGAAAATGCGCAAATATGACTGGAATGAGCAGAAGATGACTATCAACAAGCCCAAGAAGACTTGGACCTGGATATAGAAGCAGCCAGAGCTGCTATGAATTCAGCAAGAATAGAGTATCAAGAAGCAACAGATGCAGTAAATGACCTAACAGTACAAGCACCAATAGATGGTAAGATATGACAGGTTCATGTAAATGAATGACAAGAAATATCTGAGTGAGATATTTTGTTTGAGATTTCATGAAAAGCAGAAAATGAAATAAGAATTTCTTTTAGAGAAAGAGAAATGGACTATGTTAGAGAGTGAATGGATGTAGAGATTCTGCACCAAGGAGAATCATATATATGAAAACTTTACTCTATATCTCAAACTGCAGATGAAAATCTGAACTACTCTGCTAGAGTTAGACTGCAGGAAGAAATCCCAAGACTTTGAGATTTTGTCACTGTATTAGTTTTTGTAGATATGAAACATCCTATAATTCCAGTAAATATTTTAAGCAATGTACAAGACAACAAAGCCAATATAAATATATACGAGAATGGTGAACTTAGGCAGAAAGAAGTAGAAATACAACAGGTTGTATGAAAGTGAGTTTTGCTAAAAACTCCTATTGAAGAATGAACTAAAATTATCACAAGTAATGTTAGGTGATACAATGAAGAAGACTTTTACCTACAAAAGCAATAGTTATTTAACTTATTAAAAAATTTTTATGAAAGAGTTTGTCAAATCTTTGGAAAATAGCTTTTTTGGATTTTGGGTAAAAAACTATAAGCTGTCTTTCTTGTTTGTGGTTTTAATAGTATTTCTTGGTGGTAGTGCAATATATCAAATACCCAAAGAAAGTACTCCAGAAATAGAAATTCCAGTACTACAAATAAACACATCTTATGCATGAGTAAATGCAGATGATATAGACTCTTTGATTACAGATAAGATTGTAAGACAGTTGCAGTGAGTTGATTGAATCAGGCAAATAGATGCTACAAGTAGTCTTTGAGTTTCTAGTATTACTGTAGAACTTTTTGACAATATCGACCCCAGAGAAAAGCTTATAACTGTAGAAGATGAGGTAGATCAAGTAGATTTACCTTCGGATGCTGATGATCCATCAGTTTCAGATATCACAACCGAAAATCAACTTATATTCAATTTGGTTCTTTATTCACAAGACTATTCCCAAGATGAACTCAAAGAAAAAGCAAGAGAAGTTAGAGATCAATTTGAATGAAGATGAGGTGTAGCAAACATAGATGTTGTATGATCAGCAGATTATGATTATGAAATCAATGTAAACCAAGATGAACTTGATAGTATATGACTTTCTATAAATGATATTTCTGATGTGCTTGAAGCTTATCACACAAACACCCCTCTTTGAAATTATACAGTAGACGATTTTGATTATGATTTTAGGATAGAGTGAGAAGTTGATGATATCCAAGAGTTGATGGATTTGGTGATTCATGGTCAAGATTGATCTTATGTGAAATTACAAGATGTGGCTTCTTATCAGAAAAAATACGATGACGATGCCAAAAGATTTGCCTGACTTATTCAGGATAGCAAAAGATATTCTTCTGTAAGTTTGGAGTTTGAAAAAGACCAACAAACCAGTATTTTTGCAGCTTCAAATTTTGCAAAGTCTGAGATAGACAAACTAATAAACTCTACAGAATTTGCTTGAATCAATTATTTTTATACATCAGATTTGGCAGCTCTTATTATAGAAGATTATGAAACTTTGGCAGAAAATTGACTAATAACTTTGGTACTTGTTTTTGCTTTGTTGTTTTTGTTTATATGATTCAAACAGTCAATATTGGCAAGTTTGGCATTGCCCCTTGCCTTTATGATTACTTTTTTTGTCCTAAATCAGTTGGGGTATACAATGAACTTTTTAACAAATTTTTCATTGGTTCTTAGTTTCTGAATAGCTATAGATGTTATTATTGTGATAGTAGAGTGAGCCAGTCAAAAAATTAGGCTGTGATACTCACCCAAAAACGCTATACTTTTGGCAATTAGAGATCTTTGGAGACCTATGACTTCTTGAGCTGCTACTACTTTGGCTGTTTTCTTGCCTTTGATATTTTTGCCGGGAATGATGTGAAATTTCTTAGCTTATATACCAGTCACTGTATTTTCGGTAGTTTTTGCAGCTTGGCTTTTGTCTTTGACCCTCAATTCAGCAATTTTTTATAAACTAAACAAAGATCCAAAATGTTATTTTGGGAATCCTGGAGCAGAAGAGCTTTTGTCAAAGCAGGAAAGAGAACTTTTGGAGCATGATAGGAAATGAAAATACGAAAAAACTGAATGAAAACAGAAAAAAGATGTGTTTTTTGATTTTTTGCAAGACTGATATGCAAACCTATTGTGAATCATAATGAGGAATAAATTTACCAGACTTACTACTATATGGATCCCTGTGGTTTTACTTGTTTTGAGTTTCATCTTTCTTTCACCAAGGATAGGTTTTACTTTGTTTCCAAGTTCTGATACAGATTTTATGCAAGTAAGCATAGAATGACCAAGTGGTATTAGTAGTGAGTACATGAGTGAGTATACCTCTTGATTTGAAAGCAAGTTCAATGATATTATGGAAATTGAAGATTACTCTTATTATGTGGATTCGGATACTATATGACTGGATATCAATCTGTTGTCTGTAAGTGAAAGGGAAAATATGAATCTTTGAAATGTATATGATGTAGAAGAAAAAGTACTAGAAAAACTCCAACACTTAGAAAACAAATGAATGTCTATATCTACTCAGATACAAGATGGATGACCACCCCAAGACTCAGAGCCTATATGAGTTAGGCTTGTTGCTGACTCAATAGAATATTTTGACAAACTTTTGGAAGTGGGTGATGATTTTGAGTATTGGCTAGAAAGAAGAGAATGAATTTGAGATATTAGCATATCTTCTGATGAGTTGCCAGGACAGTATGTTTATAGTTTTGACAATTATGCCTTGGAAGAATTTGATCTTACTCCGGATGTAGTAAGTAATCAGGTTTTTTCATATTTAGATTGAAATAAAATTTGATCTATATCAAGGTGACAAGATGAGTTTGATATTGTGGTAAAATCTGATCAGTTCTGAGATAAAATTAATCCAGCTGATGTAGACAATATTCCAGTATGAGAAGGTGTGCAGTTTGGAGATGTTGCTGAAGTCAAGTTAGATAGAGCTGTAGATGAAATCAACAGGAGAGATCAAAATATTGTGCTTTCTATATGATGAGACTTAGCAAGGGGATATGAAGCAAGAACAGCAGAAATTCAATGAGATTTCAGGCAGTTTGCTCAAGAGTATGACTATCCAGAATGAATATCTTTTGAAGAAGCTTGAGAAGCCCAAGAAAATCAAGAACTTATAATATGAGTTGTTGAAGCATTTGTAATTTGAATGTTGGCAATATTTTCTATTTTGGTTTTGCAGTTCAATTCATTCTCAAAACCTTTGATGATACTATATTCAGTGGTTTTGGCTGTTTTGTGAGTAAATGTCTGACTTTGGGCTACTTGAAACCCTTATAGTATGCCTTTTGGTATTGGTTTTGTTGCCTTGGCATGAATTGTGGTAAATAATGCTATTATTCTAATAGATAGGATAAGTTCGAATCTTGAAAACACAGAAGACAATATGAAAGCATTGTTAGAAAGTTGAAGATCTAGACTTAGACCAATAATTTTGACTACATTAACTACAATCTTTGGTATTCTACCATTGGCTTTGGAGGATGAGTTCTGGGCAAGTCTTGGATTTACCGTAATTTTTGGACTTGCATTTGGATGATTGATGACTTTGTTTGTAATACCAGCTATTTATTATGAGTTTTTTATCAAAGAAAAGAAATGATTTATTAGAAGATTTTTGGGATGGATTACTAAGTTTTTCAGAAAACAAGAATAAATTATGCTATTCTTTTTGTAAAATTTTTTTTGCAAGAATTCTTACCAACTGTTTGTAAGATATTACATCCAATAAATTCTCAACAACTTCTTCTCTGTCAGATTCTTTGCAAGACTCTAATTGTTGGCGAAGCCTATAAAGACTTCAAGAGGTGGTTTTACTTCCAAGCATTAAGGCATCAGACTCTTTTAAGAGTTCTTTAACTGTCTTCTTGTTGTCTCAAATAGCAATTCATAAAGAAGCTGATAAATCTACTGTTTCTATTTGTTTGTTTTTTTTGTTTTCAGTTTCAAAAGATATCCCATTTACTTTTTGCCTAATTCTTTCTAAAATTTTTTTCACTTCTTCGCCATTATAAGTATTTACAAGAATCATAAATTCATCTCAATATAAACGGCAAGTTTTATCCTCATATCTTACTGATTCTTTTAATGCTTTTGAAAGAAGCTGTAATGCATAATCTCATACACAATGTCCATAAGTATCATTTAGCTCTTTAAAGCTATCTATATCAATATAAATAGCACTCCATCATGTTTCATCAAGCTTTGTGTCTAAATATGCTTTATTAAATAGTCCAGTTAACCTATCTTTAAATGAACTATTAAGAGCAGCAATTTTTTCTTCCAACAAAAAACTCAATCTACTAACCTCAAAAATATTTTTTAAACTTACAAATTCTTCCAAAAAAGTTTGATAGTTGCTTGAATTTAAGTTCTCTGATAAAATTATGGTAATCAAAAAAGTTTCTTTATAATTGGTTTGAATTTTTATTCAAGCTATATCTTCTTGTTTTTTAGATATATCAGTAATTTTGTATATCAGTTCTTTGTTTTCAGAATTCAAAGCTTTTTCTTCTAAGTAGCTTATTTCGTCTGTGGTTTTATCTTGTTTTTTGTGAGAGGTTTTTCTAGGCTTGCAGAACCTTAAATTATTTATTCAATTAATATTTTCTGTGACTTCATAAACTTCTAATTCCATTGTAGAAAATTTGTTGTTGAAAAAGTTCATAAGAATTTCAAAAAAATTCAAAAGTTCATAACATTCTTGTTCTTGGAATATTTTTTCAAACTCATCCATAAATGACTCCTGAATTTGTATAATTTCTGAGTATTTCTCTTTTAGCTTTTTTTCTTCGACTAAAATAGATTTTCTTCTATAAGAATCAAGAGCTTTCATTATTTGTTTTCTTTGTTGTTTTTCTATACCATGATTTTTCAATTCTTTCATAACTCACTTACAAGAAAAACTTTCTGGTAAATTCATCTAAAAGAAAATAATGAGTAAATATAGTTTTTTATATTTTTTATTTTTATGTTGTCAAGGTTTTTTTATAGCTATTTTGTAAGAAAAAATTAATTGTTTTCTGATTCTTTCTCTGTATTATCAATTTTTTTAAGGATAAAGACAACTATAAAAAGTGCTACTACTGTGATAAAAATAGCATATAGAAAGCTCAGCAGTATTCATGCAAATGGGAAACTTTCTTTTATTATGCTTATTATTGTTCTTATTGCTCAGTCCCAAGCCAAAGCAATAACCATCCCAACAAAAAGTTTCATTACTTCAGTAACTATTTCCATAGTTCTTTTGTCTTTTATCATTTATTTTCTTTTTAAATATTTAAATAATATTAAGATTTGAGTTCTAATTATAAACATTTTAAGTACTTTTTCAAAAAAGTTATTTATATTTTTTATTGGTAATTTGTTTTTGAGTTGACTTTTGGTAAAAAATTTTTATATAGTGTTTTAATTAAATCTTAATTTTACTTTTTATGCTAAAAACTCCAGAGTATTTTGAGAATTATGGTTTTGGCAACTCTTATTCTTTTAAAGATCTTACAAAATTAGCTTTAATATGAGTCCTTAGTTGTTCAATATATTGAAAAGATGTAAAATCAATGGATTATAGTCCTGATGAAATCTGAGTAAGAGAAGTATCTATGGATCATTACCCTTATAATATGCGAGAGAATAGGGATTTTTTTGTACAAAACTTGAACTATTTGGTCCAAAATATAGGAAATAATTCTGCAGATTGAGCATTAGATTTTATTAAAAATTATCCTTGAACTGTAGATGATATGTTGTATATACTCAAAAACTGACTTAGGTTTGTACATCCAGAAAATGCTGATAATGTGCATTTAACAATTCAAATAGTTTATTCTATAGAATGATTTCAAAACAAAGTTCCAGAAACAACAGAAGAAAAAACATATACTACCCAAGAAGAAGATAATGAATTTCAGCCTTGAGATGTTATAGAAATTGATGATATCCCAGAAGCATCAAGACAGATGGAAACTTGGGATTAATTTCTTGAATTTTGAGTTTTATTGTGTATAAGTTGAATTACATTTATAATATAATTTTTTGATATGCAAGCTACAGCAGTAGAGCCATGATTAAGTTGATTTGTTACCATATTTTCTGTTTTTACTTTATATATGTTGCCAACGATAATAGCTTTAATAAAATGAAAAAAAATACTTCTGCACATAATTGTAGTGAATATTTTTACAGGGTGGACATTTGTGTGATGGATAATTGCTATCACAATGTGTTTTTTGGATGATAGAAGGTATTTTTTTGACAACAACTTGAATAATTTAGATGAAAATTCAAATAAGCAATAAAAATGGAAAAATTAATTTCAAGAACTCAAGTAGATCACCATAGTTTGCAGTATATGACAGAAGATTTAGTAAATATAAGGTTTTCTGACATAGAGTCAGATAGGATTTTTGAGATAATAGAATTTAATCCTGAAAAAGATCTGGAAGCTTTCTTGAATTCTTTATCGTTTTTTTATTATCTCATAGCTTTGGACAACCATTTTGATGTGTATAGCTGACAATTATATGTGAGTTTATGAGTAATCATAGAAAAACTAGAATTTTATCTTGAAAGATGTACAAAGCAAGAACTTATAAGAGTTTGGTTTGTTTTTATGAAATATCGTAAAATTTTGGATGTGAAAGTTTAAAAATATTTTATTTTGGTTTAGACAAGACCTTAGGGTTTTTGATAATGTATGATTATGGAATGCAATTGAAGACTGAGAAAATGTATTGCCAGTTTTTATTTTTGATGAAAAAATTCTAGATAGATTTCCACAAAACGACAAAAGACTATGATTTCTAAAGGATGCTCTTATTAGGCTTGATTCTCAGCTGCAAGAAAAATGATCAAGACTATATTCAGCAGTTGGAGATCCACAAAAATTGTTGCCCCAAATAGTAAAAGAAAACAATATAGATGCAGTATACACAAATAGATCTTATTGACCATACTGAACTACTAGGGATACAAATATTAAAAAATCTATTAATGCTGAATTTTGTCAGTTTGAAGACTTTTTTTTGGTAAAGCCTGAAAATGTGCCTGTAAGAAAAGTGTTTACTCCTTTTTATAAACAATGGAAAAATGTTTTTGAGTTCTCTTGAATCTTAAATATAGACAAAAAAATTTCTACAATGTCTACTAGCTTGTCTACTGTTGTTGATTACTTGGATAAGTTTGATTTTGAGAATTTGTGGGATGTGCATGAATGAGACAATATATTAAAAAATTTTGATTTTTGTAATTATGAAAATACCAGAAACTATCCGTTTCAAGACTGAACAAGCAAGTTGTCTCCTTATGTCAGATTTGGTCTGGTGTCTATTAGGCAAGTTTATGATGCAATCCAAAAATCAAATTGTGATAATGATGTTTTTTTGTCTGAAATAGCTTGGAGAGAGTTTTGGAATCATATAGCTATAAACTTTCCTTGGACAGAAAATTTAGAGTTTTTGGAGAAAAGAAGGTGACTTGATTGGTTAAATGAAGAAAAACTTTTCGAAGCTTGGAAAGAATGACAAACAGGTTATCCTCTAGTAGATGCAGGTATGAGACAACTAAAGCAGGAAAGCTGGATTCACAATAGAGTAAGAATGGTAGTTGCTAGTTTTTTGACAAAAGACTTGTTGATAGATCGAAGGTGGTGAGAAAGACATTTTGAAAATTACTTACTTGATTATGATAGGAATGTAAATATCTGAAACTGGCAGTGGGCATCATCTGTGTGAGCTGATCCAAAACCTATGAGGATTTTTAATCCTATGCTACAATCTCAAAGATTTGATCCAGAATGTAAATATATCAAAAAATATATTCCAGAGCTAGAAAACTATCATCCATGACAAATTCACAACCCTTTGAGGTATAATCTTTCTTATGCAAAGCCGGTTGTAGATCATTTTGAAAGGTCAAAAATTGCCAAAAATATTTATAACAAGCAAAATATTGACATCTAAATTTGTTTTCTTTAGCATAAAAAATGAACTTATCTAAAATTGTAAAAAATTATTCTTTGGTTGATATAATTGATATTGAACAACAAAAGGATGGTCAGTTTGTAGCATTACAAAGCTCCTATGAAAATATTTCTCACAAGGATGTAAATAGTGCATCAGCAAAGTTTTTGAAGGCTGTTTTGATAAATGCTCTGATTTCATATCAGCTTAGTTGAACTTGAGAAGATTGGTGGAGAGAGTTTTGAATATGGATTTCATCTGATTTTGACAATATAGACATTTTTTCGACAAAGCACTGGGAGGAGTTTTTGCTTTCTTCTCAAAACAATAAAAGATTGGTTAATATCAAATTAAAAAGAATTCAAAAAATAAGTAGTTTTTTGGACAAGATAGACAGTATTTGACAACTAAAATATTATTATGAAAATATGGATGTTTTGAATCAAGATATTGCATACTATATGAATCAAAAAAAAACATCCAAGACTGTTGTTTTTGCAGTGAAAATGTTTGGTTATGCAGGTAGGTTTGTTTTTCAGGAAATGATATATTATCCAATGAGTATAGGTATACCAGTTGATAGTAGGCTATTGAAGATTTATTCTATAGAAAAATCTACAAAACAGCCTGATTTATTAGAAGTAAACAACTTTTTTGATCAATTATCCAAAGACAGTAATATTCCACCATTGCATTTGGATTCATTGTTGTGGGTTGAAATTTGGTGAAAATATATAAAAAATAATATCTAAACTTTAGTAAGAAATATATTTTAAATTAATTTTTTTATAAGATTATCATTAAAAACAGGAATATACTCAAAAACTACATTAAAAAGACAAATACTTTTCTTCTAAATTGAGTAAGAGATAAAGTTTGATGCTTTTTGTACTGCTCTCTAAATAACAATTCAAATATTTTCAAAATTTATAATTTTTTAGAAAAATCCATACGCACAAATTTAACAAAATTACAAATTTTTTGGTTTTTTGTGCTTCCACTCCCTTAATTATTTTCGCAGTATGTAAATATATACGATACTATTACATACGCCGTATGTAAATATATCAGATATCCTTACATAACACAAAAATACAATTGCTACTGCAAGCCTAAATTCAGCTAGATTTTTTAAAATCAAGCTTTAAAGGTAAATAAAATCTACAGTAAATTCTAATTTTTAGTTTTTTGTGCAATATAATTGCTCAACAATAAATTATAGCCCTTTATATTATTATGTTTTTTATTTGTAACTTAGTGTAAATTTGGGATGTTTGTAGGGTGTATACTTGATATTAGTTGATACATTATAGCAAATACTTGCTATTTATTAGATAAACTCATATTTTTGTTTCTTTTTCTAAAAGAAATGTCTACGAAACTTTCCTTGATACAACAAATAATTTTTCTTTTAATTAAAATTGAGAACAAGTTTGATTCTTTTTAATTGCTCTCAAAATAAAGTTGAAAATTGAAAAAAAATATTTATATTTTTTACTGTTTTATATGGCAACTAATAACAAGGATATGAAAGATTTTTGGCAAAGAATATTTAGAATAATAGTATGATTAGCTTTTTTGTGATATATATGATTTTTGATAATAAATAGTGTTTCTTTGGTGTGAGAAGAAGCATTGTCTACTATGCAAGATTATATAATGTATTGAGTTCTTATTTTGTTGTTTTTGGTTTTTGTGTATGATGGAGTAAAGCCAATATGTTTCAATAAACCAAGATTAGCATATTTTTTTGTTTCTATGTTTATGATAATGTTTTGATATTATTGAATCCAAGATGCTCCAGATAAATATTTATATATTTGAGATATGGTATCATTTTTGTGAGTTTTGATATTTATATTGTGAATGGCAGGATTTCTGACTCCAAAACTTTGTCAGGAAAAAATAGAAGAAGAAAAAGTAGAAATAATCGAGGCATAATATATGAAAAACTACAGGATCAAGCATTTTGTAAATATACAGAACTGTTTGGTCTTTGGTATGCGGGTGTAGCTCAGCTGGCTAGAGCGTCTGCTTGCCATGCAGAAGGCCGCGGGTTCGAGTCCCGTCACCCGCTCCATAAATATATTCTGAAATATAAAGCTAGTTTGATTAAGATAAGCTAGTTTTTTATTTTGGAAAAATTTTATCTCTTTTTGAAGATAAACTACCCAAGACCCAAAAAATTTAACTCTAAAAAATTACTCACTTTATAAAGTATTTTTGATATTTTTTATAATATTTTCTTCACCAAGAATAACTATAGTTGGAGTAATAATTTCATCTTGAGTTATTTCATAAGCCATAATTATCAACTTATCTCATTTTTCTGCTAATCTTGCTGCTCATCAGTTAACACTAACTACTCTTTCTTGTGTTTCTACAGACACAGCATATGTTGACTATCTTTCTCAGTTACGAATGTTTGATATTTCAACCCTTTCACCTGATAATATTCAGGATTTTTGCATCAATTCTTGATCCAAAAACATAGATCCTTCATAATCAGGATTGGTATCTGTTACGATAGCTTGATGAATTTTGGATCTTAGTATTTGTTTCATTGCCAAAAATTAGTATATCAAGTAGTTTTTATTTTTTTAATTTTGCTTCTCATTTAAGTTCATCTACCTCAAAACTCTTGATAATATCAGGATTTTCCAAACTTTCAACAATATAGGACAAAGTCTCTTGCTGGATATAATCCCCAAATTTTTCTACTATTCCAAAATTATCGTTATCAAAATTAATTTCTACCTGTATTCTATCATCTACATTATAGTCTGCTTCTTTTCTTGCTTCTTGAATATATCTTATTATATCTCTTGCGTATCATTCATTTTTTAGTTCTTCTGTGATATTTAGATCAAGACCTACCACGATTCATACGTCTCACTCTACATCTGGTCATCACTCTTTCTTTTCGTATACTATTTCGTATTCATCAGGTTCCAGTACGAAATCTATCACATTTACTTTTCATCCATCGATTTGTTTAAAATTACCTTCTTTAGCGTTTTTTATTATATCCTGTACAGACTTACCATATTTTGGTCACAAAAGCTTTGCATTTGGTTTGCATATTTTGGTCGCTATTTTGCTCATATCATCCAGTATTTCTACTTCCTTTACATTAAGCTCTTCTTTGATTATCTGTATATAATAATCATCAAGCTTTTCTCATATACTTAGAGTTGACAAAGGTTGTCTTACTCTAATGTTATTTTTAGCTCTCAAAGAAAGCCCAAGACTTATAATTTTTTGTACTTTTTGCATATCCTCACTTAAATTATTGTTTATTTTGCTTTCATCATACTCCGGGAAGTATTCTAGATGAACTGATTCTTTGCCTGTTAGTATTTTAAAAACTTTTTCTGAAATAAAAGGACACAATGGAGCAAGTACTTTACTAAATTCTACAAGTACATGATAAAGTACTTGATATGCACTCATTTTATCCTCGTCATTTTCTGATTTCCAGAACCTTCTTCTGCTTCTGCGAATATACCAGTTTGATAAATTTTCTATAAATACTGATACAACTTTTGTTGCTCCCTGCAAATCATAATCTTGCATATATTGATCAACATCTCTTATTAGTTTGTTAAGCTCAGAAACAATCCACCTATCAAGTGGGTTTTCTGGATTTGGATTGTTATCAGAAGGTTTGAAATTATCAATATTTGCATAAGTGGTGAAAAAATATAATGTATTCCATACTGGCAACAATACTTTTTTTACTGTATCCTCTACTCATTCATTTTTGAAATTCATATCACCTCATCTCACCAAAGGACTTGCCATCATATAAAACCTCAAAGAATCTCATCAATACTGCTTCATTAATACCTTTGGATCAGTAAAGTTATTGAAAGACTTGGACATTTTCCTTCCATCACTTCCTGCAATTACACCTGTAGTTAATACATTATTATAAGCCTGAGATCCAAACATAGCAGTAGAGACAACATGCATCACATAAAACCAAGCTCTTACCTGACCAACGTATTCAGCTATAAAATCTGCAGGGAATCACTGTCTAAACTTCTCTTCATTTTCAAAAGGATAATGGAGCTGAGCAACTGGCATACTACCACTTTCTAGCCACACATCAACAACTTCTGGCACTCTTTTCATCAATCATTCACATTCTGGACACTGAAATATTATTTCATCAATATAAGGCCTATGAAGATCAGTAATTTCTTGTCAACTAAGCTGTTTTATCTCTTCTCTAGAACCAACTACTTTGATATTTCAACAATTTTCACAAGTCCACATTGGCATAGGAGTTGCCCAATATCTATTTCTTGAAAGACACCAATCAGGAGCTGCTTCAATGTTTTTAGCAAATCTTCAGTATTTCAAATGCTCAGGATACCAACTTATATTTTCATTTTTATCCAAAAGCTTGTCCTTGATAGACTGTACATCCAAAAACCAACTATCCTGTGCTCTATAAACAAGAGGTTCATTAGTTCTTGGACATATTGCCACTCTATGGGTAATGCTTTCCTTTCTGAAAAGTTTGCCTTCTTGTTTTAATCTTTCCATAATATCTTCCTGACAGTCTTTGATAAACCTTCATTTATAATCAGGAATTTCTTCTGAGTAGTTACACTCATCATCTATTGCTTCAGTCTGATGTAGTCAGTATTGTTTTCATAGCCCAAAGTCTTCTTCACCAAATTCAGGAGCCTGATGTCATATACCTGTTCAATTAGTATCTGTAATGAAATCAGCATGATAAATCTTAAAATTATTCTCTCCTACTTTATCTTTATAAAAAGGAAAAACTGGTTCATAAATTAATCATTCTAGTTTGTTTCCTTTGAAAGAATCAAGTATTTTATAGTTACCTTTTCATTTCATTATATCTTCTAATCTATTTTCAGCAACCAGAAATTTTCATTCTTCTGTTTCAACTATAACATAGTCACACTCTTTATTAATAGCCAATGCCATATTAGCAGGCAGAGTCCAAGGTGTAGTAGTCCAAACCAGTGCTGAAATTCCTTCTCGATTTGATCAATTTGGAGAAAGGTCAAATTTTACTGTAATTGATGGATCATTTACATTTTCATAACTGTCATCCATTGCAACTTCAAAATTTGATATAGGAGTACCAAGTTTTACACTGTACAGAGAAATTCTTTTACCTTTGTAAATCATTCATTTATCATAAAGTTCTTTGAAAACCCACATTACAGACTCCATATAGTCTTGATCCATTGTTTTATAAGCATTTTGAAAATCAACCCATCTTCATATATGATCAATATACCAATCCCACTCACTACTTACTTGATTGGTGTAATTATAACATTCTTTAATAAAATTTTCTACTCAGGTAGATTCTATTTCTGAGTTTTTTGTTAGTCATAATTTTTTCATTACTTTTTCTTCTACAGGAATTCAGTGACAATCCCATCACCAAACTCTCTCACATCTTTTTCATTTCATAGTCCAATATCTTGGAATTGCATCTTTAACAGTAGAAGCAAGAAGATGTCAGTGATGTGGCACACCTGTAATAAAAGGAGGTCAATCATAAAATCTGAAAGTATTTTCTTTGGGTCTTTGCTCTACAGACTTTTGAAAAGTGTTGTTTTGCTTCCAAAAATCAATTATTTCCTGATCCAAATCACCAAAATTCTGTTTCGGAGAAAGCTCCTGAAAATTTCACATTAGAATTTGAGTATTAAAATTTAAAAACAATTATAATATAGAGAAAATCTAAGTTTTTTCAAGTAGATTTAGTAGGCTTGTCTTTATCAAAACAACCTGTGACTAGGCATATTATATTTATAGCTCAGCTGGCTAGAGTTTCTGCTTGCCATGCAGAAGGCCGCGGGTTCGAGTCCCGTCACCCGCTCCATTATAGTCTAACTACTTGATCTTAAGTAAAAATGTTATGTAATTTTTGAAATTTTATGTATCTAATTTTAACTGTTTTTTCGCTAAGACTCCAATTTATTGAGAGTTTTTTATTTTGAAAAAATCCTTATCCTGTAGGCTGGATAGTGAATTTTGCAAGCTTGTGAATTGCTATGAGGTAGGTGGGGAGAATGAAGCCAATTTTCAGATACAATATGTTGTTTACTTTCTCAATTTTTTTAATTTCTTATCTTAATTGATTTATTTGTCACTCTCATCATCGAACTATACTAAATCACAAAAATCCCATACATGCAAATAAGATTAATAATTTTTTCATTTTGTTTTAATTATTTTATTAAATTGATTTGTGTATAAACAATTTTTTTTGTGGTTCAATATTAAAAGACAATAAAATAAAAATAAGCATAGCCTGAAACCTTTTTATTTAAACAAAAAAATTGTCACAAAAACATTATTTTTTCGTAATTTTTAGTACAATTAATTTATAAATTTTAAAACATGAGGCTAAAAGATTTTTTCGATAAGCAGGCAAGAACTACTATGAGTCAATCTCAAAAATATGTAATTTATCATAAAATTCTTCAAAAACAAGAGAAAAAATCAATTTTTTCTAGATTATCATTTTATGCAAAAGTTTCTGCATACTCATTGGTTATTGTATGAATATCTTTGGCTATATATTTGCCATGATCTCAGCAGCAAGATGGTTATATTGTATGAAACGTCCAATCTTCTGAGTGAGAGTATTCAATCAATCGCGATTGATCTTATATAGAGGATGATAGTATATATGTTGATGATGTAGTTTTATTGTCTGAAAATTCTAGAATAGAGCTTGAAGTGTGATGATTTTCTTATTCTACTTTAGAGTGACCAGCTACAATCAATGTTTGAAAGACCAAAAGATTTGATGATAGTATATATACTATGGATGTAAAAGACTGAAAATCGTTTCATATTGCAACAAGCAAAGAATGAACAAAAGATATGATATTAAGATATAATGATATTCAAATCCAATCTAAATCATCTTCATCCGATTTGGATTTGGCTATAACTTCTGATCAAGAAAAATATCAAATAAATAACTATTGAGAAGAAGTTTTGTTTAATGATTTTAGAAATCCTAAATTTTATGCTTTGTGATATCAGCAAAAAGCTAACATATGAGAAAATGTAGAAAAATCAACTACAGAAGATGCTATTAAATGACCTTCTGGTAGTCTAAATAATCTTGCATCACAAGATTACAAATCCTCCAAAGATAATCTTTCTTCTGCTCAACTAAGAAAATTAAGTCAATTTTTGCATCACTCTTTTGTGTGAAAAGATATTAGTTATTTGGTAGAAAGTTATTTTGAATGAAATGATTCTGCATTTGAAATTTCATATGAAAACTTTAATTATAGGATAGAAAATGTTTATGATATTTTTGAGTTTGAAAGATATTCTAGTAGTTTATCATCAAATGAAAAGTCTATAGAAGATATGTTTTATTCTCTTGATCAGTTGTTGTCAAGAATAAAGTCTAATTATAATATACCTTCTAGTCATGAAGAAAGACTGAAAGTGTCTCTTGCTTGGTTATATATAATGAAATCTCATGATTACTGAAAATTTTCTGGACAAGATCTTGAATTTGAAAATATATTTGATAAACTAAACATATCATCATACCAGAATGTTTTAACATTTAGATAATTTTTTATGTCTTTTGGACTTTATTGGATAAGTATTTGAATTATATTTATAATCATCGAGGTTTTTTTGTTGACTTTAGATTTTTTGGCAATATGAGCAGCAGCAATTATTACTTGAGTTTTTGTTTTTGTTTTTGATATTGGTTATGATCAATGGTGGATTACAGGTTTGATATTTTTGATATCTTCTACAATCAATTTGTATGTTATGAAAAAATATGTGGTAAACTGGTTTCATGTATGACAATCTCAACAAAGTCCTATGAGTATGGATAATGCAAAATGAGAAAAATTAAAAGTTCAAGTTATGGGCTGACAAAAGGTTGTATTTTTTGATTGATGATACTGGAATATAAAAACAGATGATGAAGTAAATCAGTGAGATACAGTAGAGATAGTAGAATTTTGAACATGATTTCTAAAAGTTAAAAAAATATTTTAATATGCAAGAAAATGTTGATATTTCAAAACTATCTTGATTCAAAACAAAAGCATCTACAAGATATTATTTTCAAGTAGACAGTGTAGACGATGTTAGACAACTTTATGATATAGTTGATTTTTCTTATAAAAATAATTTAAACTTGTTATTTGTAGGATGAGGTACTAACTTGTTGTTTGCTTTTTATGAGTATGATTGAATAATTGTTAAGAACAATTTATCCTGATTTGATTATAATCCACAAACAAAAAAACTTGTAGTATATTCAAATGAAGATATTTCAAATGTAGCAGAAATATTGGAGTACAAGTATGGTAACAATATATGGCATAGGTTTATTGGATTGCCATGAACTGTATGATGAGCAGTTGTAGGAAATGCTTGATGTTTTTGACTTCAAATATCAAATAATTTCTTAAATGCTACATTGTATGATACATTTACATGAGAAGAATTTTGTTTGGATTATGAACAAATGAAATTTTGATATAGAGATTCTTTACTAAAGTGACAGTCTAGATATTTTTTGGTGAAGGCAGAATTTGATTTATCTCAAAAAATTGAAAAATACCATTCAGATGTGGATAATATTTACTTTAGGAAATACAAACAACCCAAATGAAATAGTTGCTGAAGTTTTTTTAAAAATCCATCAAAGGATGTGTCTTCTTGACTGCTTTTGGAAAAGGCATGATTCAAGTGATACCAATATAAAGATGCATTTTTTAGTCAACAACATGCAAATTTTTTGATGACCTCAAAAGACTACACAGATTTTTCTAGTTTGATTTATCTTAAGGATGCAGCTCAAAAAACAATTTATCATAAATTTAATATATGGCTTGAGCCAGAAGTATCAATAATTTCAAACTATAAATAAAATTTTTTCCATTAAAGTCAATAAATAAATATAATATATGCTATAAATGTGCTTTATAATGTTAAGCACAAAATTCAATATATATGTTGAATTTTTTATAAAAATATTTAGTATGAGATTACAAACAAAAACAAAAAATCCACAACAAACAAAAAATAAACAAAATTATCAAAAACCGGAATTTCCGGAAATGGTTGAGCTCGTCCACCAGGAATTGAGACAACCACAACAAAAATTACCGGTAGAGGGATTAATTACTTACATTCTTGCCATATATTGATTTGGTAAACCTAAATTAATATATGGCGAGAATGATCGCCAGCCCTCTACCGGTAAGATAATACTTACTAGGTAGAGGGTTGGCATTTCCAATCCTCTTTTCTTTTATCTAAAAAAAATATTCAAGATTGGCCTTGAATATTTTTTAATTAATGAGTTGTTTATTTTAGCTAATAATTTTGTAGTTTTTCTTTCCTTTTCTCAAAAGTGCAATCTTTCAGTTTATTAAGTCATCGTCTGTAATTTCTTTTTCAATATCTTCTACTTTTTCTTCGTTTAGATAGACTGCACCTGATTTTATCATTTTCTTTGCTTCTGAGTTTGATGCAGTAAGTCAAGATTGGCTCAAAGCTTCTGTGATTTTAATATTTCATTTCCAATCAATTCCTCATATCTCATTTTTTAATGCTTTTATTTCTTCTTCGTCCATAGATTTTATTATTTCTTTTTTATCTTTTTTTCCAAACATAACTTCAGAAATTTTTTCTGCTTGGATTGATTGTTTTTCTCAAAATACTGTTCTTACAACATTTTTGGCTAGCATAGCTTGTCAGTATCTATTTTCTGGGGCTTGTTTGTGTGTGTCTACTATTTTGTCTATCTCTTCAAAATCTAATATTGTATATATTTTCAAAAATCTTTCTACATCTTCATCTGTACAATTCATAAAATATTGATAAACAAAATAAGGACTAGATTTGTTTTCATCAAGCCAAATTGCATTTCATTCTGATTTACCAAATTTTTTACCACTACTGTCCAATATTAATGGGGCGCTTACTACATAACTTTCTTTATCTAATATTTTTCTTATCAGCTCTATACCTGTTACTCAATTCCCCCATTGGTCAGATCCGCATATTTGTAGTTTGCAGTCTTTTTCTTTGTATAATTTTACAAAATCGTATGCTTGTATCAGCATATAAGAAAATTCTGTATATGATATACTTTTTTCTGGATCTTCTATTCTAGGTTTTACAGTTTCTTTGTTCATCATATTGTTAACTGTGATGTATTTTCCTGCATCCCTGAGAAAATCCAAGAATGTCATATTTTCATAAAAATCATGGTTGTTTATTATTTCAAAATCTAGTTTTTTTCAAGTTAGTTTTTCAAGGTTTGATATTATATTTGACATTTGTCTAGACAAGCTGTCCACATTTTTATCAAGTTGTTTTTTGTCCAAAAAGTTTCTTTCACTGTCTTTACCACTTGGATCTCATATCATACCTGTTGCTCCACCTACTATCAAAATAAGTTTGTTTCATTTTAGCATATAATTCAAAGCATTCATAAATACTGTGAAATGTCATATATGCATACTATCTGCAGTAGGGTCTACACCAAAATATAATGTTTGTCATCATTTATCATATATGTCAAAAACTTTTTCATTTGAGTATTGGTATAAAAGTCATTTTTTCTCTAGTATGTCTTTTAGGTGCATTTTTAGGATTATTATCTAAATAATTTCAAATACTATAAATAAAATAATTTCAAATACTATAAATAAAATAATTTCAAATTCAATATTTATCAGCTTATTCACAGGATTTTTTCAATATTTTTGTTGATTTTATTGTTTATTTCTGATAGATTTGGTTGTTCTTTTTTATAGTTAATAAATTTATTTAGTGAGCTTGAAACTATTTCTTTGCTGAAATGTTTTTGTGATATTAATATATCATTGTATTTTTTTTGATATTGGATAGCATTATGAAATTGGTGATTTCATCAAGTAAATGGTAGTGGAATTATTATTAATCTCATATTGAAAAGTTTTTGCTCTGCAAGTGAGGTGGCTCATCACCTTGTTATACCAATATCACACAAATTGTACAAACTTCACATTTGTCATTGAGTTAGAAACTCAAAAACTTCTACTCAGTTTATGCTTTCAAATTGTTCTTTTAGATCTTTGTTGGCAGTTCCAAGTACAACAAAAAAGTTGAAGTGGTTTTGTAGGCTAGGATTTTCTTTGATTGCATTTATCAAATTTTTGTAAATATATCTAGATCATTGTGATCATCATGATACCAGTATATTTGTTTTTGTGTCTGTTTTTTTGAGTTTTGTGTCTATACTGTCAAAGCTTAATAGGTCTGATGATATTATCTGTCATATGTTTTCAAATCATTTATGATCCATTCATGAATATTTGAAATTAGAAAGCTTTGATGCTATCTTATTGGTTAGGCCCATAACTGAATCTGATTCATGAACAATTATTTTTTTTCTCAAAATCCATCATCATACAACTACCGGTAATGCTACATATCATCATTTGCAAAAGATTGTATCTATTTTGTGTTTCCAAATTAGGTATATGCTAACCAATGTTCAATATCAGAACTTAAAAATATCAATTATGTTTTTAAGGATAGAGACTATATTTTTTTCTCTTCTAAATTTTCAAGATACAATGGGTACAAATTCACAATCGCATTCTCTGCTAATTTCGTCTTCTAGTGAGTTTTTTTCTCAAAACCAAAAAATTTTATTTGAATTGTTATTGTTTTTTTGTATATATTTTATAAGTGTCCTTATAGGAAAAACATGTCATCAGGTTCATCATCAAGCAAACGCTATATTCATTGTTTTGGCTGACAAAAAATAAATATTAACTTTATAAATATTTATCAATTGTAATCAATTCAAAATGTGATTTGTAGATATTTTGTTTCCAAGGCAGTGTTTTGTATGTTGAGAAAATTGAAATTATTTGTGCAACGAATGCAAAAAACAGTTGAGTTTTCATCCTGAGGTGTGTCCATGATGTCTAGAATTGTCAAAAAATTTCAGACTTTGTAGTACTTGCAAAACCACAACAGACCTATCAATAGAATGAGTTGTTATAACATATACTTACTCAACAGAAATCAAAAAGCTTGTCTCTTCTTTTAAGTATTCTCATGCAAAAGATATTGGCAATTTTTTGTCAGAAAAAATGTACTTATCGCTTGCTTCAAACACATCCATATCTTTTAAAAATACATTTATTTCTTTTGTGCCAATGCATTGGATAAAAAAACATTTTATAAGATGATACAATCCTGCAGAAGTTTTGGCAGGTTGAGTTTCTAATCTTTCCAATTTGCCTTTGATTCGTTTTATCAATAAAACTAAACTTACTCTGTCTCAAACATATTTTGGAAGAAGATGAAGGTTGTCTAATGTGTCTTCTTCTATTTGATTAGATGATTTGGATTTATCTTGATATGAAAATTTGATATTGGTAGATGATATTTATACTACCTGAGCAACAATCAAACAAATTTCAAGCATAATAAAAACTTATTATCCTCATATAAAAATTTGGTGATGTGTATTGGCCAGACACCTTAAGAAAAATTAAAATGTGCTAATGTTTTGATGTTTTTTTTGTCTATATTTCGAGATTTGCTAACTACATTTTCCATGTATTCACTAGGTACTAAGTGTAGATGTGTGTTTTTTTTGATAGTATTTTTTAATAGTTTTATGCTAAAAAATTTTAATATAATAAAAGCAATTTTGAAAGGGTTTTTGGTTTGTCATGCTTTTATGAAATCTATAAAATTTAATTCAAATTCAATTTGGTTTTGTTCATACACTTTTGATGGAAATGGGTGAAAGTATCAAAAATCATGATACATCATCAAGCAAGTTTTTCAGTTGCAGTTAATCAAAGGCAACCATCACAAATATCTACTTGCAGAGTGTATCCATATAATATCTGGTTGAAATTGTTTAATCTTTCTTCTTAATCCTAAATATCCAAAAATATTAAATCCAACCAACGGCATCAAGAATTTTCTATATTTTACTAGCTTACTATCTAATCAAAATTTGTCTACTTTATGTCAACTTTGGGAAAGTAGCTTGTCTGTTTCCAAAATATAATTTTCTATTCACCCAATATTTTCTATAAAATCTGACACCACAAGTATCCTTTTGTTTCTTCAAGCAATTTGTTCAAAGTTTTTTATCCAATGTTTTTTGCTGTATTCTTTGCTTTTTTCTTTTAACTGATTAGAAATTTTTTGATATTCTTCATTATTATGACTATCAATTATTTGTTTTATTATCTTATCAAGTTTTTCAAAATCATTTTGTCATTTTTGTCTGTTTATATCCAAATTTTTTGGAATAAACTGCTTCAATCATCATTTTGCAAATCATATCACAGGAACTCCCTGGCTAATGCTTTCTAATGCAGACAAGCCAAAAGTTTCCAAAAATCTTGATGGCATCAGACAGTAGTGAGATTTTCAAAGGTATTTTTTTATGGTTCTTTGGTTTTGCCAACCAAGATATTTCACTCCCGCCCGGGCGCGATCAACTTCCTTTATTTTGTCTTCAAAATATTTGTCTCATTTTCAAAAAATCCAAAAATTAATTTTGTCGTTATTTTGGTATTTTTGTAAAGTTTCCAGAACAATGTCAACCCCTTTTTCTTTTGTTAGCCTACCAAAAAAGATAATATTAATTTTATTGCTCATTATTTTGTTTTTTGAGTGAATACTTATGTATTGCTTCCCATATTTCTCTTATTAATCATTCTTGTACTCATAGTATTTTTCATTTTTCTACTTTTTCTTGAAGTACTTTTTCCCATCTTGATGATTGTATTTTTGGCATATCATTTTCTTCTTTAAATTTTTTAACTTTTTCAACTTCTTTATCTCTTTTTGCCAATAGTTCCAAAATTTGGTTGTCAATTTTGTCTATTTCTTTTCTGTAGTTTTCTAGGCTCATTTTTATGATGTTATATTATAAATACAAACTACAAACTCTCCTTTTTCTTTGATTTTTCATGATTTAAACTTTTCTATTATGTTGTCTATATTGTCATAAATTTTCTCTTCATGCATTTTGCTTATCTCTCTAAATATTCCTATATTTCACTCAAATCAGTTTTCTTTTAATTGTAGGATTAGTTTGTATATTCTGTGGACGGATTCGTACAAAAATACTGGTTTTTTTGAGTTTATAATTTTCTTTATTTTGGTTTGTCTTCATTTTTTAGTTGGTAAAAATCCCATATATAAAAACTCTGAACTGTCCATTGGTGCTGCCACCACAGCAGGAATTAGTGCGTTTGATCATGGCAAAACTTCAAATTCTAGTTTATTTTCCCAAAGAATTTTTACAATTGATTTTCATGGATCTGAAAGTCATGGAGATCAAGCTTCACTTAGTATTCATACATTATTTTCCTTGAGTAGTTTCTCATAAAACTCTAGTTTTCATTTGCTGGTGAAGCTTGTGATACTATAAAACTTTTTTTTACTATAATCAATCTCATATATTTTAAAAAGTTTTTTGCTTGTTCTTGTATCTTCACACAAAAAAATATCTAATTCTTTCATTAGCCTCAATGCTCTAAGTGTTATATCTTCTGTATTTCCAATAGGTGTAGGAATTATGCTTATCATTTTTTGTATTAATCAATTTAGATATTCTAATATTTTTCAAAAATAATTTTGTTGCTGTCTACTCATTTGTCTATAAGTTTTTGTTTGATGTCATCTACCATTTGTGGTAATCAACACACAAAGACTTTAATGTTGTTGTCTTCCAAAAACTCAATTGCTTCGTCTAATGCATGCTGTACATATCATTTTCTTGACCAATCAGGAAGCTCTTCTTCTCTAGAAAAAAAGAAAATGCTTTTTGTGTTTGAGTCATCTTTTGTAAACTTATTTTTAGCTGAATCAACAATTTCATCTACATATTTTTCTCAAAATATATTAACCATTTTTTTGTATTTTTGTGTTTCTTTTAATCTTTGATAATGAGCTAATACTGGTCATACTCAACATCAAGAGGATATTAGCAAGTACTTATCAGTGTCTTCATTGTCTACAAAATGTCACATAGGTCATTTTGCTTCAAGGATCTGTCAGGGTTGAATGTCTTGAGTAAGAAACTTGGATGCTCATGCTTGTGATGCTTTTTTTACGTATATACTGAATTGATAGTTTTTTTGGGCTTCATAAGCGGGGCTAGCAATGCTATATGCTCTTTTGACTTCTCACATATCTGCAGGTACAGTAAGCATCACAAACTGTCATGTTTTGAACTCAAAATCCTCCAAAATATCAAACACCAAAAAACTACTCATATTGTTGTTGGACATTTCTTTTGACTTTAGTCTAATTTTGAATGTTTTCATTTTTTTTGCTAACCAAATAAATAATCTTTTTGATTTCTTCCCAAGAAAGTTCTTCAAGTCTTTTATTTTTAATATCTTCTGGTAAATCAACTTTAATAAATTTATCTTTTTTTTCAAGCAATTTAATTATCTTTCAGATGGTTTTTCTCTTGTATCAACTAATCAACTCCAACAAATTAATAAGACTATCATGGTCGTTTACTTCTGGTGCTGGTTTTTTGTTTAATTGTACAAGGCAACTATCTACTTTTGGTTTTGGTGAAAATGATTTTGCAGGAACTGTTTTTTTGTATTTTATAAAATAATTGTTGTTGAGTATCCACCGTAAGTAAGATTTTTTATTTGCATCACTTTTAATTTTATCTCAAACTTCTTTTTGAATCAGAAAAAATCAACCAATAAAATTATTTTTTTCAAAAAATTTTCTAAGTATAGGAGAGGTTATGTAATAGGGAATATTTCAAAATACATAAGTGTCTTCTTGATCGTGTTCGTCTATATTAGCATCCAAGACATCTTCAAAAACCAGTTTGTGTTTGCTTCAATGTAAAATATTTGATAGTATTCCCTGGAAGTTAGTATCTTTTTCATATAGTATAATGTTGTCTATTTTGTCTACTATTTTTTTAGTAATAGCTCACTTACCTGGTCAGATTTCAATTAAATTGTGTCGTTTGACTTCTTCTTTTGATTTTAAAAGTTTATTTTTTATATACTCTTTGTCTTTTGAGTTTGTTAGGAAGTTTTGTCATAGGTAAGATCACATTGTAATTCAATAATTATAAATTTTAGTTTTCTATTATGATATCTTTTATGTTTTCTTCGTCTACTGTAATATTAGCTTCTGTTTGGTTGTTGGATTTTCGTTTTCGGTTTTGATATGGTATTCAAAGGTGTTTTTCAGTGTTTTGTTCTATGTAGTTTGTAATATTTTGTAGTTGTTCTTCAGATCATACTTCTACTGCTTCAAATCTTCAATCAAATATTTGTCATTTCTTTTTGTATTTGTTTGCAAACCATTTTCAATATCAGCATTGTAGTTGTTGCATAAATTTTGTAATATTGTCTTCTTGATTAGTATTTCTTTGGATAATTAGAATATGGAAATGATCTGGTAGAAGATTCCAGGCTTCCAGTGAAATTCAACTTTCTTCAAATTCTTTTTGTTTTTGTAAAAGTTTACTATAAAATTTTTCATAATCATTAGCTTCCAGAAAAATATTCTGCTTTTCAAATCAAATATTGTATATATGATAAAATCTATCTGGATAAAATATCAAGTTTCTTCTGGGCATTTTTGATTTTCTTGGTAAATATCAAACTAAAATATATCCAAAAATAATTCTTTTTCAATAATTAATACACCGGGCCAGAATACAAACATAAAACATTTGAAAAAATACAAAAAATATACTTTTATCCCGGGATAAAAAATTTTCTTGAGTTTTTTAAATTTTGTATAAAATTTCCAAAAATTTAACTCCAAAATAAACTAAAATGCTAAAGTTTATTATAAGTTTTGGTGTTTTGTTTGTTTGAAGTTTTTGAATTGCTCTGTCTTTATCTTCAATAGATCTAAACAACTCTTCTACGGAAGATTTGGAATATCTTACTTGAGTTTGACCTGCTACTGCAGAAAATATAAAAAATCAAAGACCATTTTGTAAGAAAAAACAGCTAGAAGAAGTTGATTGAATTTGACCTGCTAGGTATGATGATAATAAAGATATAATTAAAATTTCCCCTCCAGATGAAGAAGATTTATTTGAAAAATTTTGTGAAAGTTGTGGCTGAGATTTTGATAATATAGATGATGTATGTGATTCAAAAGAAAAGAAAGACGAAAAAAAAGATGATAAAGAAGAAGACAAAAAAGAAGAAGATGAAGAAGATGAAGAAGAGAATAAAAAAAAGGATAAAGGCGATGATGAAAAAGGAGATAAAGACGAAAAATCCGAGAAAGACGGTAAGGATGAAACTGAAGATGAATCAAAAAATGAAGAAGACAAGAAAGACAAAGATAATGAAAATGGAGATAAAGATGAACAGTCCCAGCAAAAATCTAAAAAACAAGAAAAAATTGATAAGCTTGAAAACAAACTAAATGATTACAAATCTCAAAAAAAATATAAATCAAACCAAAATCAAAAACTTAATGACAAAATAGACAATTTAGAAAAAAAGTTGTCCAATCAATCATCCAAAAATCATCCAATGTTTACTTGAAATCTAAAAATATCTGAAATTCATTTGGATTCTGATACATTTCCAAATTATATTCAGATAGGTTCATATTGATGAGCATATAGCTGATCGGTAAGTATAAAATGACTTTGACGATGACAATCAGAAAGACAGTTTGATTTACAAATTGGTTCATGACAACAAAAGATTATTTCATATTATGATACCTGATTCAATGATCTCCCAAACCTCAAAACAATCGATGATGAAGTATATCTTACAAATAATTGACAAACCTTAAAGCTTTTTGATCAAGATTGAGACAAACATGACAAAATAACTTATTGAAGTTTTGAATCTGATTATTCTGCATACTTTGGTTGATCTTATTCTGGTGATTATAGGATTTTTGACAAAATAGACAAACCAACTCCTTGATTTTCTCCTAAAGCATTAGATTTTTATTTTGCCAAAGAAGATGATAATAAGTGTAATTTTCAGATACATCCTGATAAAAATATATTTACCTGATCTGTATCTTATGAGTTTGATTTTGATGCAACTGATTTTGAAATAAAATACCGAATAGAAGATAATCAATGAGAAAAAGTTAGATCCCCAAATTATACAAACAATAATACTCCAAGAAACTTTACTCCTTCTGATGATTATCCTCAAATCTTTGTGATTTATGCAAAACTAATTACTGATAATTGTGAAACTATGGCTTCTCAAAAAATTTGATATATTCCAGAAAGCAAATACAAAAAAAACTTTTATAAACTCAAAGAAAATTTGAAAAATCAAGATTATATTGTAGAAGATGATATGTCTTTTAGGGTTGCTAGGTCTGACTATACCTTTGGGCAATTGTACGACAAAGTAGACACACAGCTGTCTGAGAAATGATTATCGCTAACCTTCACTACATGAAAAATAAATTGACGGGAAAATATTAAAAAATCAACTAGTTCTGATAATGAATCACACACAACCAATCAATCAGAATCAAAAACAAAAAACTCTCCTACTCCAATTAATATCAATACTGCATCCAAAAAGAAGCTAGAGTCACTTCCTTGAGTTTGATCTGCTACTGCATCAAAAATAATTGAAAATAGAAAATTTTGTTCCAAAAATCAGCTAAAGTCCGTGCCCGGGGTGTGAGAGGTTACTTATCAAAATATCAAGCCAAAAATATTTATAAAAGAATGAATCAGCTGTAACAAAGAGAAAGACAACAAAGACAACAAAAACACTAGAGACAATAAAGAAAAATCTTCCGATGAAAGCTCAAATCATTCTCCAAGCAACTCATCTGATCCTGTAGAGATAAATACTGCTTCAATTACATGATTACAGAAAATTGACTGAATTTGAAAAAACCATGCACAAACTATAAAGCAAAATACTCCATACTGCAATTATCATGATTTACTCAAATTAGATGGTATTTGAGAAACAACAATAGAAAACATGAAAGCTGATTCAAATGTATTTTTGGAGTCTCCACAGAAGTGTTTTAAGTCAGAATCTAAAAACGAAACTACTCCTACCCAATCCATAGAGATAAATTCAGCATCTTTTACTTGATTACAGAAGATAGACTGAGTTTGAGAAGTTGCAGCGAATTCAATTTTAGAAAAAAGACCGATATGTTCAAAAGACCAGCTTCTCAAAATAGATTTAATCTGAGAAAAGTTGATTGAAAAAATATTAAAAAACGATAATATTCATATTGACCTATTGGAGTGCAAACAATTCAAAAACGAAAAAGATTCTAAAAATCAAAAAAGATCAAAAGACATTGTCACCAATTGAACTTTGAAAATCCAAGAAATATATCCTTATGATGATCTGCTTAACTCTTATGTTTTGATTAGGTCTGTATGATGAGATTACAACTGACCACTTGAAATTAAATGAGCCTGACGATGAAGCTCATCAAGAAAGTTTGATATACAATTATGATCATGACACCAAAAAATAATATCATCTTCTGACTATGGATTTCCCAATCAGTTGGATGTAAAAACTCTTGAAGACAGTTTGTATCTTACAAATGATTGACAAAAATTAAAACTGATTGGACAAAATTGACAAAAGATGGACAAAGTAGACTATCAGCCTCCAGAGTCGGCTTCTGCAGTGATCTATTGAGGTGATCTGAATAATTGATATAGGGTTTTTGATCAGCAAGATAGCTTTTTTGGATGAGAATACTCTTTGCCAGAAAATATCAAAAATGCAGTTCAAACTCAAAAGCAATTTGATGAAAAACTGTCATCAGAAAATCAAAAATACCAAAGAGCAAGAAAATACTGGTCAAAATGTGTATCTGATAGAGACCATTATGAAAATAAAATGAGGTTGTACAGAAACTATGTCAATCTTGTCAATCAAGAGCTCAAATACGAGCGATACCCTGTATTTGCAGAATCCAAAATATCTGATTATTATGATATATACAAAAACTCAAAAGATGCTATCAATTCTTGACAGCAAAGAATAGAAATTTTTGATGCAGAAATTATTGCTTATGACATATCAAATATATATAATGTAACACAAGCTAACTTATTTGATCTTCCTCAAAGATACCAAGAATATGCTTCAGATATAATCAAAAACAAGTATATAACATTGCCTCAAAAAAATATATTATCAATACTTGAGCAATTCCAAAACAAAAAACAATTTATACTAAAAAACATAAACTTAGATGAAAGCAGTTTTGATGTGATATTATGGATACAAGAATTTCTGAGATGAGTTGATTTTGATAAGCCTACTCAATTATCTTCAGAAAAATTATAGGATTCATTCTTTTTGGATACAAACTCCTGACCCCGAATGGCTTGAGCATTGGTTAAACACCAATACAAAATTTTTGGATGTGGATACTCAAAAAATTGATTTTTTTCGTAATAGTAAAAAGTTTGTATTTGATACTGATGTTATGTATTTTTGGTGATGAGGTGAAGTTTTGTCCTGACAAAGAAGCTTTCCGTTTGATGGGTGGAAGTATCCTATCAAGCATTTGTGGAGTGTGCTTACTTGAAATTTTGTGTTGCTTTGATGAGTAGGAAGTGATGATTGTTTGAGAACAAAACTATTATACAAATTGATCCTGCCCAAAGCTAGTGATATTATCCTAAGAGATCAAGACTCCCTGATGTTATCCAAAAAGTACAATACTGAATCTACATTATATCATGATTTTGCTTTGGATGTATTTGACAGATGTGAAGAAGGCAAGGTTGAGTCAAAAAACTTGCTTGTAAATATGAATCCATATGTATACCACAAAGACGATTTCCAAAAAATATTCAAAATAATAAAAGAGTTTGATTGACCAAAATATTTCTTCCCAGCAGATATCTGAGAAGATACAAGGTATTGGAGTTTTCTAAAACAACGAGACCAAGATCTACAACTTTTTGACCGAACCTGCAAAAACATCCAAGAAATTTATGAGTTTTTCCAAAAGGCAGATAGTTGAGTTGGTGCAAGAGTACATTTTTTGTTGTTGTTGAAGTATTTGTGAAAAGATATTTATCCAATTGCATATCAAGAAAAGGTTAACAAACTAATATAAAATTTACCTGTTTTTGAAAACAATGCAGGTTGTGTTTTATTTTGTGTCTGGTTTGTTGGTGCTGCTTTTGTTTGAAAATATTTTTTTGTATGTAGGATTTGTTGTGGTGTGATTTTTTTTGTATTTGCTATTTTTGAAGTATTTTGATCGTCCTGTTTGGTCCAGTTTGTTCATTTATGTTTTGTTGATGTGACTGTTGGGGGTCTCTGTGTTTTTGTCAAACTATCTGTATTTTGAAAACCTGCAGGATTTAGACAAAGATTTTTTTGTGTGAACAGGTCAGATAGTGGATACCATGACAGATTGAAGGTATGTCTTGTCTGATCGTTATTGAAGAGAGTTTGTTTTTCATTCTTCTGCGGAGTATTCTATATGAGATGTACTCAAAACCTACTCCAACTACTCCCCTGCTTTGGTTGATTGTAATATTTGTGATTTTGAGTGGGATTTGGAGCTGGTGTATAGTCTTGATTTTGATTATGATAAATGGATGTTTTCCCAATGATATTATGGTAGTATATATGAAGTAAACTCTGTTTTGCTTGAGACAACTACAGCCTGATATGTACAAGACACAAAAAAGTTTATTATAAGTTCTCTTGATGAGAATATATCTGATGATGATCAATACTGATTGTCTTTGTGAGTTTTGATATGAGATAGAAGTCAGATGGATCCAAACGATTATCAAAACTTTTTGGATACAGGTTTGGTACATATTGTGGCTACTAGTGGTACTCATGTGACTTTTTTGGCTTTGTTTTTGCATTTTGCTTTTTTGTGGGTGCCTTTGTATTTGAGGATACCTTTGATTGTGTGAGTGGTGAGTTTTTATTCATTTTTGGCGGGACTTTCTCCCAATATTTTTCGTGCTTGGATAATGTGACTTTTGGGTTTGTTTGCAATACTGTTTGCTAGAAATATTTTGGTTTTTAGGTCTATGTTGATTGCTTTTGTATTGGTATTGTTGGTTTATCCCTACTCTCTTTTGTATGATATATGATTTGCTTTGAGTTTTTCTGCATTGTTGTGAATTTTGTTGTTCCAAAGGATTCTGCCTGATATCAAATGATTTTTTTTCTGAGTTTACAAAAACTATCTACATCCTACTATATGAGCAAGTATATGAGTGTTTCCTTTTTTGCTTTTTTTTGTAAATCAAATTAACTTGTATACAGTTTTTGCCAATTTTTTGGTGGTGCCATTACTACCTATATATATGATATTGTCATTTTTATCTATCCGAATACAGTTCGAACTTTTGGAAACTATGTGATATTATCTGTCAGGATGGTTTTTGTATGTAGCAGAATTTTTTGCCAGCCGATGAGTATATTTGACTATACATTGATTTTGGTCAAGTTTTTGGATTGTGGTGTTTTTTTGCATTGTATTTGCTGTTTGGTACAATATTTTGAAAACACCTCCCAAACAATCCTAACTTACAAAAAACTTATATTATATATCAAAAAACATTACTGTAAACTAAAACTCAAAAAAACTTGTCACAAAATAAACATATATTCGTAAGCCCAAGTACACATGATGATGGAAGATTTTGCTTTAGAAAAAGCTGTATGAATGTTGATACCCTTTCTATAGCAAGAAAGACAAAAATCTCTTGCATTTATCTGGAAAATTTTTAGAATTTGTACCGTACCGTGCTGTACCAAAATATATTTTGAATTATGGCACGGATTTGGTTTATATACTAACCAATTTATATCCTTATTTAAACAAAACATGTATACATACAAGAGAGTACTTGCAGGTATAGCAGCTGCTGGTTTGATTGTTTCACAATCTCTACAGTCTGCAGTATACTGAGCAAGTCATACACTTAACGACCCAGAATTTGACGATGCTTTGGCATGGATGTACGATTCTGGTCTTACAAGTTACAACACAGTTGATAGCTTTAGACCTTATGACAACCTAACTAGAGAACAGGCTGCACATTTCTTTGT
Organism: Candidatus Absconditicoccus praedator; assembly: GCF_021057185.1. Taxonomy (GTDB): domain Bacteria; phylum Patescibacteriota; class Gracilibacteria; order Absconditabacterales; family Absconditicoccaceae; genus Absconditicoccus; species Absconditicoccus praedator. The sequence goes on along the minus strand of NZ_CP054059.1, from coordinate 396,447 downwards.
GAATTTTGCAGAAACTACTCTAGGAATGGAAGCTGAAGGTGATGCACCTAATTATACAGATATGGATGATGTAGATCATACATTGGCAGATTCTGTAGAAAAAGCTTACCAATTGGGTCTTATGAGAGGTTCAGATAATGAATTTAGACCTACTGCAAACATAACAAGAGCAGAATTCTTGACTGTAGCAGTTAGAGCTCTAGATGGTGACAAAGACGAAACAACAGAACCTTGGTGGGCTGAATACTTTGATACAGCTAGACAGTTTGGTCTTACAAATGAGACTGATGTTAATGCTCAGGATAGAAGTATCCTAAGATATGAAGCAGGTCTTATGCTAAGTAGAGCTGCTGGTGAAACAGGCGATCATGATGAAGATGATATGGATCTTGGTGATATTCTTGACGATCTTCTAGGTGACGACGAAGACGAAGAAGATCATGACGATGAAGATGAAGAAGATTACGATGAAGAAGATCATGATGACGAAGATGAAGAAGATCACGATGATGAAGATGATGAAGACGAAGAAGATCACGATGTAGAAGGTGAGCTTGAAGTGTCACTTAATCCTAATTCTCCAAGTGATCAATCTGTACCAAATAGTGGTATTATCACATTCGGTAAATATGATTTTGCTGCAGGAGATGAAGATGTGACAATCAACTCTATAGAAGTAGAAAGATCTGGGCTAGGATCAAGAAATGATATTAGAAGAGTTTGGTTTGAACAAGACAACAAAAGAGTTTCTTCTAGACAAAGTTTGACTGTAGATAATACTGCAGATTTAAGATTCTCTCCAGCTATGACAGTACAAGCTGATGATGTTTCTACTTTGGATCTAGTAGTAGAATTTAGAGAAGATGTAGATAGTGGTTCTGAGCATAGATTTGCTATAGATTCAGCAGACAAAATAGAATCTTCAGTAACTCCAGCAGGTAACTTCCCTGTAAGAACAAATCTTATGAGAACAACTACATACTCTGTAGCATCAGTAGATATTACTTCTTCAGCAACTCCTAGTGGAGGTGGTGATGATTCTGAAAACTCATATAATGTAGGAGAAGGAAATGCTGTATTGTGAGAAATGGATATAGAAAATGAAAGTGGTGATGAAGATGTACTATTGAGATCTATGACAGTAAGAAATGCTGGTACATGAGATCCAGAATCAAGCTTGGATAATCTAAGACTTGTAAATGATGGTAACGAAGTTTCTACAGATGTAGTACATGATGGTAGAAATGTAACATTCGTAATAGATGATGCAAGAATACAAGATGGTAGTACTGAATTGTTTGAAATAAGAGCAGACATAGTAGGTGCAGAAAGAACAGATGATAATTATGAATTTGAACTAAGAAGTGAATCAGATGTAAGAATAGTAGAAGAAGCTACTTTGTTCTCAGCTTCAGTTACTCTTGATGATTGAGATTCAAGATTGAGTCTTGGTAATTATGAAGTAAGAGGTGGTGACTTGATACTAAGTAGAGATACAAATTATACTACTTCTAAGTCAGTTTCTCCAAGTACTGATAATGTAAGATTCTTGGCTGCAAACTTGTCTGTAGAGCAACCAATAACTGTAGAAGATGTAGAAATGGAAATTGATACATTTACAGGATATGGAGATAGAGATTTAGCTGATTTAGTTAACTCTTTCAGACTTCAAGTAGATGGAAGTACTGTATCAACATACACTCCTTCAGGAGATGAGGATGATGACGATAATAATACAATTGAATTTGAAGGTTCATTCAATATTGATAGCGATTCTTCTATCCAAATAGTTGGTAATGTTAGAAGATGATCTGAAGGTATGGAATTTGAGTTTGCTGAAATGTCTGGAAGTTCATTTGGTGATGATTCAGGTGATGTTAGATACCAATCAAATGATGAAGAAGCTACTATAGATGGTACTGTAAGAGGTATTAATGTAGATGTTGATACTCCAGAACTTACTATCAGAAGAAATGATGGTCTAGGAAGTGACTCTACAGCTGTAGCTGGTGCTAGAGATGTAAAACTTCTAGGGTTCTCTATGAGAGCAAATGATGTTTCTGATATCAGAGTAACAGGTGTTGAGTTTGAAGATGAAATTGATCAAATAGGTGATCAATATATCTCAAATATCAGACTTATGAAATGAAATGAAACTATAGAAACAAGTAGTGATTTCAACTTCTCTGATATTAGAGAAACTATAGAACAAAATAGTTCTAATAGTTATCAAGTAGTAGCTGATTTCTCTTCTTCAGTAGATGAAGATGATGAATTCCAGCTTACTCTTTCAGGTACATGAGATGTTACTGCTAGAAGTATAGCAAGTAATGAAAGACTTGGTGAAGATGAGAAAAACATCAGAAACTTCCCAGGTACAAAATATACATTTATTGAATCTGGTGATGTAGAATTGTCATCTAGTAGTGATAATCCTTCTAGATCTATTCTTACTCCATCTACACAAGAAAGAAATGCATTTGCTTTTGAACTAGAAGCAAGTGATGATACTATTAGACTTACTGATCTATATGTAGGTACTGGTAGTGATAATGAACTAGAACTTGATGATATCAGATCTGCAACATTGGTAGCTGATGATAGAGAAGTAGAAGGTAGTGTAATAAATGAAGATACTATGCACTTTTCTATAGGAAGCAGTGATCCTATAATGTTGAGAGATGATGATCCTATGACTTTTGAAGTAAGAATCGCTCTACATGATAGAGACGATGCAGAAGATCTAGGTAAAGATATACATCTAACAATCGATGATCATGATCAATGAGTAAGTGGTGTAGAAAATGGTCTGAGACTAGTATCTGATAGTAGTGGTGATGAGTTGTCAGATACTGACATAACTTGAACAGCTGCATCTAGAGTACATCTATTTGCTAGAACAAAGCCAACTGTAGCTATGGTTGATGGATTTGAAGCAGGTTCTACAAATGCATACGAATTCACAATCACAGCAGATGAAAACAGAAGAGCTAGAATTTACGGAGTAGAATTCCAAATAGATGGAGTTAATGTAGACTGAGAAGTAGATCTTGAATTGTACAACGACAATGATGAAATAATATCTAATCTAACTGGTATAAATGATAATGATAGAAATCATATGGCATTTGGTACTGGTGATGATGCAGATAATATAGATGATCAATCTGAATACATGTCTATAAGTGCAGGAAGTACAGAAACATTCAGATTGGAAATAAGATGAGAAACAGATGATGATCAAACAAGAGAAACAAGAATCTCTAATGTTGATTATTCTGATACTCATGTGAGATACTTCGATCCAGAAGGTCCAGATTCTGAATATGACAAAAATTATGGTTTTGGTGAAAGAATATCTAGATACGGAAATGTTGGTGTAAACTCTCCTTGGGCTAGTTATTCTTACTAAGCTTTGGGTATAGTTGACCATACATTCCACAAAAAGTCCGGACTTTGATAGTCCGGGCTTTTTTTTGTAGTCTTATCGCGCCCGGGCACGAGAAGAAAAGGGCTCTACGGCAAAAGATTGTTACAAAGTTGAGGGGAGGGTGTTTTCGCGCCCGGGCGCTAAATTTATCTTGAAGTAAATAGAAAAAATTTTATAATATCTGCGCCCGGGCACAGATTTATATCCAAAATATAAAGATGCCTATAAGATATATTCAATTATATCCTTATACTTATTATCACATATATAATCGCGGTTTTGACAAACAAACCATTTTCTATGATCATCAAGATTACGATAGGTTTTATAAAACTATGCTTAGATACAACAAAGATGATTTCTCCAAAATAGATATAGCCTCTTACTGCTTTTTACCCAACCATTTCCATTTCATACTAATTTCTAAATCAGATGACGAGTATTATATATCCAATTTTATGAGAAAATTACAACAGTCTTATTCTCAATTTTTCAAAATTAAGCACTCTCTTTGAAAATGACAATTTTTTGAGTGAAGATTCAAATCAAAACCAATTCAGGATGAAGCTTATCTACAAAAATGTTTTGTATATGTTAATTTCAATCCTGTGAAACATTGACTGGTAGAAGATATAAAAGACTGGGATTATACTAGCTATCATATGCTGGATGAAACAAAAAAAAAACAATATTTAACTTTGAGTGAGGAAATATGAATCTTGGATGATTTGGAATTCTAGTTCTTTTCGTGCCCGGGCGCGGATAGAGAAAAAGGTTTGCAATTTTTGGGAGGAATTTTATAATTAGATATATTTTATATTTTCAAAAAAATAAAGAAATGAAAACAAAACTTAGTCTTATTATGCTTTTGGTGGTTTTTATGTTTGCTTGATTTGCAAATGCAGACGATCCAGAAATAGAAATTAAAAATATTCTTTTGAGTGACAGTCAAGCCAAAGTTTATGCAGAATGAGATATTAGTTCTTTTGACTCTTTTTCTGCAGAGTTCAACGATGAATCTCTCACACCATCACAAAGAGATTGAAATGTGATCACTTTTCCTTTTGAATTTAATGAAGAGTGAAGATTTACTTTGATATGAAAAGTATTTGAAACAGATGAAGATTGAGATGCTGATACTATTAGGTATGAATCATCAAATGTAGATATCGTTCCTCAATATCAAGATTTTTATATAGAAGATGTAGAATTTTCTTGGTCTGTGGAGGGTAGATATATGGATATATACCTAAATGATGGAGAGTTCTTGTCAAAAATTGATGATGTAGATATCAATTATGATAGTATTGATGATGATTATTATGATGTCTCACATAGTGAAAATGCTATTCAGATAGACTTTGATAAGAAATATGATGAAGATCTTGAAGACTACAAAGAAATTTGGAATGCTCCAAGACTTTTGATAAATGTTTATACAGAAAATGATTTTATTACTCCTACATATCATGTAGACAATTCTTATGATTATTTTGACAATATGTCTTACCTAGGTTTTGAAGACAATAATGACCAGTTGGAATTAAAATTCGATGATAGTGATGTACCTTGAAGTTATACTACATTTATCAATGAGTACAAGATGACTGATGATTATATAGCATGAGTAGCCAACGAATCTATGTTTAGATTTCCAACATGGCAGGATGTTTATGATAATGATGAAGAGGAATACCTAAAAGAACATTATCCTTCTAGATATGCTGATGAGTATTTAGATGAGGATGATGAAGATTATTTCTTTTATCAGAATAAACCTACTGAAAGATTCAATTCATATGATTTTTGAGTAGAAGATGCAAGAGATTTGTATGATATGTATTTTGTTTCTTCTAATTGAGTTTCTCCAAGATATGTATTTAATGCTGAATGGTTAAAGGCCCCATATCTATCATCTATTAGAATTAGTGATGGTGATACTGTACAAGTTTACTGAGATCGTTTTAGATGAGATACAGACTATGTAGATATTAAGATAAATTGAGAAGAATATGATGTTTGGTCTGAGTATTCACAATGGGAAGAAAGTTGGAGACCAGACAAAGAAGAAGAAGTAGATGAGGCAACCTCTGTGGATGAAAGAGAAGAAATCCGTGATGAAATGAGACAGATAGAAGAAGATCGTCATGAAGAAAATATATTTGGTTATCGTAATATGTGATCGTATGTAGAGTTTGATTTGCCAAAAGCTTTTGAGGAAGAAGATGAAGTTGAACTCAATATTTCTGTAAATGATAGAAAATCAAATACTATTTCTCTAGGTGTATGAGAAATCAACCAACTAATAACATCCGATATAGAAATAGAATTTGATTATAAAAAAGAACACAAATGAGAGCTTGATTTTAGCTTTTCAACCCCAGACAGTGATGCATGAGTGGATGACAGTAACCTTTGATATACAATTGGAGAGCTTAAAATTAGTTCAGACAAAGAAACTACATACTTTATAGAAGAGATTAGTTTTTATCTACAATTAGGTGAAGATTCTTCTATTATTCCTACAGAGGAGATACAGTTGGATAACGATTATGATGCATTCATCCAAGAAGAGAATGACTGACTGTACAAACTTACTTTTCATGATATACTCTTGGGAGATCCATCACAAGAAGATTATTTTGAAGAAGACACTATGAGGATAGATATAGATCTGGTGGAAAATTTTGAAAGTTTTGATTTTAATCTACAGCCTCATTCTGCGACTTATTATAGACAGTATATAAACGATTATAGTAATCCAATAACAACTGAAATATCTTGAAATCCGGCTTGATTTGCTATAGGGTTCAATTATGTGCCATGTTTTGATGAAGACAACAATTATAATAACTGTTCAGAACATTGATACTCTGATCCTACAAGATACAATTATGAAAAATGATGAGGTGATGATGTGTCTTGAATACAGCCAGTAGAGGAAGATGCTGTACAAATAGAAGATGAGTATGATGAAGAGGATGTTGAGGATAGAGCAGATGATTTGGAGGAAGAATTTGAAGATCAGGATAAACCTGAAGAGGATGTTGCTGATGATGAAGAAGAAGATGTATCACTTACTAGAGAACAGTATTTGGTAGCCCAAGAGTTTATGAGCAAGGCAGATCAAATAATCTCCAATACCACCACAACAAATCAAGAAAAACAACAACAATATAGATATATTTCGTCAGTAATTAGACAAGCTACTGCATCTTATCCACCACAAGAAAAAATTATGTTTGATTATATCAGGTATCTTTCATATCAAAGATACCAAGAGTTATAAAAAAATTAATTTATATTTTTCCCAAAAGCTCCACAAAAAGAATTGCTATTCTAACTTTGTGGAGTTTTTTTCGTGTCCGTTTCGTGCCCGGGCGCGAACTGTCACAATAACAATTTTTTCTCGTATTATTTATTGAGACCCTATAAAATTTAATATTATATATAAAAAAATGAAAAAAATTATTGTTATAATGTTTGCTATAGTTATGTCTTCTATTTGATATGCTAATGCATACCAGCTTTCCCAGGAAGACCAAAAAGTTTTGGAGGAGTTTTTCATTAGAGCTGAACAAGTATTTCAGGACAATCCAGAAAGGGCTGATGTTGTTTTATCAAGGGTAGAGGCTTGACTTGAAGAGTATTCATCCAATCCAAGAATAAACTTTGTTTTTGAGTCTATCAAAGATTTTATTGTTGTTTGGCAGGAAAACTACCAACAACAAAAAGATGATAAACCATCAGAAGAAACAAAAGAACAAGAAGACGAAAAAGAAGAAGTAGATGATGAAGAAGACAAAACACAAGACGATCAAAGCCAAGATCAAATAGACGAGAAAATTGAAGATATGAAAGATGTATTGAGTTTTGGGATAGAAGCAAGATTTGATAATATAAGACTTGAAGATGTGTACTTGGAAAACATATGAGAGGAGCTTGATTTGAACTATTTGGTAAAAGATGTGTCTATACTTGTAGACTGAGAAAAGGTATGAGTAGGATATGTGAAAGATGATAATTATATTCATATAGATGTTGATAATTATGTAATACCAAGAGATGAGTATGTGATGTTTGATATAAAAGCAGAATTCAATAGACCCTCTATACAAGAACATATATGAGAACTAGAGTTCAAAATATGACAGCCTCCATCAGCAAGATCTGGTAGTGTTTGATGAATTAGGGCGATATCAGAAAGCAACGGAAATTATGTGTCAGTAAGTGTAGACACTTCAAGGCCTCAAACAACTTTGCTTTTGAAGGCTGATATTATGTGAAAGCCAGCAGATCAGTTTCAGCCTAGCTATAATATAGCTTATAAATTTGATTTGTTGGCATCAAATGACAGGCTGCAAATACATGATATCATATTTCAGGTTCAGTGATCTTTTCTCCAACAGATTTCAGAAGATGCAGAGTTTGTATTGTATGAGTCTGATTCAAGAGAAGTTTTTGATTCAAAAACAAAAGAAGATATAAAAGACAACAAGTTGGTATTTTCTTATGAAAATGGTAGTTATACTATTTCTTCTTGAGCATCTCAAACATTCCAACTTGAAATATCCAGAAAATGATCAGTTAGTTCTACTACAAGAGAAATTAGGCTAGATAATGTGGTGATTTGAGATTGATTTTGATGAAGAATAGAAAATCTTAGTGATTATTCAAATACTTGACTCCCTATGAGATGGCAAACATATAGATATTAGTTTTTGTTGTTTGCTATTGTCTTGCTGTTGATTTTATGTACAAAAGCTTGAAAAACTGCTAAAAATAATTAGTATCAGTTTCATAAAATTTAGATTTGAAATAAAGCTATGGATAAAAATTTATTAATTGATAATGTTTTGAAATATTTTTCATACCTTTTACTAGTTTTGATAATAGTTTTTGTAGGATACTTTGCTTATCACAATTGGTATATATCTACAAATATGCTTTCTTTGGAGTGAGATGAGCAGCTTCTGGCAATGACATGAGATGTTGTAGCAGAAGAAGAGGATAAAGAGCATTTCCAACAAAGAATAGAAGATATTAAGTCACAAAACTACCATTCTCAAGAGGATATATTTAATGTTTCTTTGGCTTATTCAGATCTATGAAAGATATGAAAAGCAATAGTAGTGTTAGAAAATTATCTTGATATGGATGTTGGTACATTTGAGGAGAATGAACATATATACTCTCAAACAGCTTTGTTGTATGAAGAGATATGTTCTGAAGATTATGAAGAGTATTGTTATAATGCATTGGAGTATATGGAAAAACTACATGAAAAAACTTGAATAAATGAATACTTATTGAATTTTGCAAATATATTGTGGAAGCTTTGAGAAGAAGAGACTGCCAATGAGATATACGAATATTATGAAGACTTGCCAGATGCTCAGAAACAAGATCCAGAAGAAATGCAAGACCAACCTATACAAGATCAGCCTGATGAAATGGATGTTTCTCCACAAGATATACAGGTAGAACAATAAAACCGGATATGTATCCGGTTTTTTTAATATTATTTTTTTTGTGTCAGTTATTAAAAATTTTTATCTAAAACTTATTTGTAAATCCACCTAACTTTGTTTTGAGGTTCTGAATCTTCTGAATTGTCGTCCAATGTGGGTTTGAGTTGTTCTGCTTCGGGTGATTTTATTATGGTAGGAATGTTTAGAATTATGCTTTGGTATAACATTTCTTGTATGTCTATTGTCATATCTTTTTCGTTGATATAACCAATTTCATCTGTGAACTCTTCATAAGGTAAGTCAAGTCAAGGCATCAAAAACTTCATTTCATATTTTTTTACATCTATATCTTGGACAAATTCTTTTCAGCTTACTTCACATTTTTGTAGTAGACTAGTTTTGACATCTTCCAATGTTGCTAGTAGGCTTTTTTCATCCATTCATAGTATTTGTAGTGTTCAACTTATTCAATTTTTGGTTGTGTTTGGAAGTTGTTTGATTTTTCTTTTTTCAAATTTAATTGTGTCAGTGCTTCAAGGATTTTGAAGAATGTCAGAAACTTTTATTTTAATTCATTTTGTTTCCATTTAATATTTTTTAGATTTAAAGTACAAATATAATAAAAAATATATATCTAAATGCAATATTTTTATATTACAATTTCTTGAAAAATCAATATTTTTCTTTAAAATAAATATTAATTTATATTTAATGCCCATTTTATGGATTTTTTTGTTTATAATACGCTAACCAGGGAGAAGGAGAAATTTGAGCCTTTTTTTAATAAAGAAAAAGATTATGTTGCAATTTATACATGTGGTCCTACTGTCTATTCTATGCCTCATATATGAAATTTGAGGTCTTTTGTTTTTGCTTGACTACTTTCTGATGTTATAAGAAATGTTTTGGGTTATAAGGTTTTGCATACGATCAATATTACAGATGTTTGACATCTCACTGACGATGCAGATTCTTGAGAAGATAAGCTTGAAAAGGCTGCTACCAAACAATGAAAAACTGCCTGGGATATAGCATCTTATTATGAGTGAGTGTTCAAAGATATAATAAAAAAATTACATCTAAACTTTGATAATTTTCCAAGAGCAACTGATTATATTCAACAGCAAATAGAAATAATCCAGCAGTTAGAAGACCAATGACTTGTGTACAAGATAGAATGAGACTGAATCTATTTGGACACATCCAAGGTTGATGATTACTGAAAGCTTATATGACCAAATCGCGATAAGTTTTTTGAATGATTGAGGGATTGAGCAAGGGTGGACGTTTGAGGCAAAAAAAATCCTACAGATTTTGCATTGTGGAAGTTTTCTCCAAGTTGAGAAAAAAGACATATGGAATGGGATTCTCCATGGTGAGTATGATTTCCAGGTTGGCATATAGAGTGTTCTGCAATGTCAAAATGCACTTTATGAAAAAATATTGATATTCATACTTGAGGTACTGATCATATACAAACTCATCATACAAATGAGATAGTGCAAAGTGAATATAGTTTTGCAGATAATCATCCTTGGGTAAAATACTGGATGCATTGTAGTTTTTTGCAGTTGAAAAATTGAAAAATATCAAAATCTGCTTGAGACACTTTGTCTTTGCCGGAATTGGAAAACAAAGGGTTTGAATCAGAGGATTTCAGATATTTTTTATTGTCTTGACACTATAGAAGTTTTCTTGATTTTGATTGGTCTTTTTTGTATCAATCAAAACAAACTAGGCATAATTTAGCAAAAAAGCTTTCTTTGTTCAAACATATAAGAACTGTGAATTCAAGTGGTCTTACATACTCAGAACTAGAAAAAAAACTTGATACCAAAGATGCTAAGGATTTTTTAAGGGAGCTTTCTGGTAGTATTCTTGATGATCTAAATACACCATCTTTGTTGGCTGCGATCAATAAGTATATTTGATCGGCAAATTATGAAATGTTGATGGTTTTGCATTGGTTTGACAAAAATGTTTTGAAAATAAATGTTTTTGATCTTGCTATAAGTATTTTGGACAAGAAAGTTTCTTTGAAGGTTCCAGATTATATCAAACAGATGGCTCACGAAAGGTTCAGATACAAGCAGGAGTGAAATTATAAAAAAGCTGATGAGATCAGAGATAAAATAAATGAGCAATGATATATGATAGTTGATAAACCCAACTGATATGATGTCCAACATAAATCTTTAGAAGTTTAATAAAATTGATGGAAACTGTAATAATTACTTGAGGTGCTTGATATGTGTGATCTCACGTTGCACAAAAATTTTTGGAAGAAGGTTATGAGGTTGCAATAGTAGATAATCTTTCAAATTCTAATGATGATATAGTTACCAAACTGCATAAGTCTACTGGACAGTTTCCGGACTTTTATCAGGTAGATATCAAGGATACAGTTTCTTTGGAAAGAGTTTTCAATTTGTATGAAAATATAGTTGGTGTAGTTCATATGGCTTCACAAAAATGAGCTATAAAAAGTAAAGAAAAAATGTTTTTTTATTATGATAACAATATTTTTACAAATTTTGGTCTTTTTAAGCTTATGGAAAAATATAATATCGAAAATTTAGTAAATGCTTCTTCTTCTGATGTTTATGCTCACAGAAACTCTCAACCTCCGTATAGTGAAAATTCTCGTTTTGGTGAGTATACACCTTATTGAGCAACTAAGCTAATTATGGAAATAATACTTAGAGAACTTTCAGAAAGAAAATGATTCAATATTTATTCTCTAAGGCTTTTTGAGGTTGTGTGAGCATCTTCATGTGGTAATATATGAGAAGATCTTACTGTGATGGATAAAACTATGCTTGGTGAGATTTTGGGTTCCTTGTGTGGTATGAATGATGATCTTACCATATATTGAAAAAATCTAAATACTTATGACTGAAGTAGAGTTTTTGATTTTGTGCATGTAGAGGATGTGGCCAAAGCATTTTATCTATCCTTTGAAAACTTGAGAAAAAAAGAAGTAGGTTTTGATGCTATAAATATTTGAACTTGAAAATGAACAAGCTTCAATGATATGTTAGATATTGCAAAAAATATTACCTGAGAAAATATTTCCATAAACTATGAAGACTCTGACCCATCTTTGCCTCAGTCATCTTTTGCAGATGTTTCAAAGGCATACAATCAGTTGTGATGGTCTGCTCAAAAATCTTTGTCTGAAGGAGTAGAGTCAGCTTGGAGTTATACAAAAAAGATGTATTTAGATTAAATTATAATAATGACTCTTTTTCAGTATTTTCTTATATTAGTTGGTTTTGTTTTTATGTTGTTTCTTTTTGATGCGTATAAGAGAAAGTGAATGAATCTGGTTCATTTTTTCACTTTTTTTGTGTGAATTTGTCTGGTAGTGCTTTTTGCTTTTCAGGAAGAATATTTGGACATGTTTGGTAACATGTTTGGGCTTCAAAGGTGAGCAGATTTGTTGGTTTATATGGCAATAGTATTTTTGTTGTATCTATATTTTGAGCTTTTTCACAAAATTACAAAACAAGAAAAGATTACAACCCAAAATATTACAATATGGGCAATCAAAGAGTTTTTTTGGTCCAACTCATTGGAAGATCTCCAAAAAAAATCTTCAAAGATGAACTCATATGAGGATGATTTTGTTTTTTTGGTAAGATGTTATAATGAATCCCAAGTGTTAGGAGATGTTTTGCAAAATATAATAGATTACTGATACAAAAAGCTTGTTATTGTTGATGATTGATCTACTGATAATACTCAGTTTGTTTTGGATAATATAAAAAAGCAAAATGAAGATGCATTGATTATGGATATACACCATTTTGTAAATCGTTGATGATGAGCAGCAAATCAAACTTGATTTGAGTTTGTTAGGAAAAATAATTATTGGATTTGAGCTAGGTGGATGGTTACTTTTGATGCGGATTGACAAATGAACATAGAAGATATGAAATTATTTCGCAAAAAAATAGCTAAAAACCCATTAAAAGATATATATTTATGAAACAGGTTTGCTGATTGAGTAGGAGTGAGAAATATGCCTATTTTAAGAAGAATCATTTTGCGGTGAGCTAAAATTATAACTTTTATACTAAATTGAGTGAATATCACTGATCCTCATAATTGATTTAGAGTAATAAATATAAATTCTCTTGATAAGATAAATATAAATTCTGATGGTATGGCTTATGCTTCTGAAATAATAGACAGCATTAGAGTAAATAACCTCTCTTATGACATGGTGCCAGTAAATATCCAGTATACTCAATATAGTATTTCAAAATGACAAAAAAATTTGAACGCTATAAAAATTTTACTAGAAATAATTTATAAAAAGTTTTTTTATAGATAATTTTTTTAAAACTTTTCTTGATTTTTAAAAATAAATCATTATAAAGATAAATACTTTGTAAGAAATTTTGTATATGCGGGCATGATGTAATTGGTGTAGCATAGCAGAATTCAGCTCTGCTTGTACGGGTTCGAGTCCCGTTGCCCGCTTTTTAAACACCTAGCTTGTCAAATGATTTGAAGAATAATACTGGGCTTGTTTGTTTGTATAGCATGAGGTCTTTTGGTTTATTATTCGGCTCAGTTAGTTAGAGTATTTTGATCAATGCAGTGGGCAGAAGCATATCTTTGATGAACTAGGCAAGCCTATGTTTTGATTGGATTTTTTTTGATGGTTTTTGGTTTGCTTATGATGTTTTGAGTGACAGAGTTTTGATGAGGTGTTGATGATAGTTTCTGAGTGCCAAGTGATAACATGGTAGAGTAATAAATGGGCAGGTGGCAGAGCGGTCAAATGCAGCGGACTGTAAATCCGCCGCCTCACGGCTACGCAGGTTCGAATCCTGCCCTGCCCATATCTTAATATATAGCGGGGCCGTAGCTCAGCTGGCTAGAGCACCTGCTTTGCACGCAGGGGGTCAGGGGTTCGAATCCCCTCGGCTCCATATTCTATTTAAAAGCACCCGTAGCTCAACAGGATAGAGCGACGGCCTTCTAAGCCGTAGGTTGGAGGTTCGAGTCCTCCCGGGTGTAGGTTGTTTGTCCCTGTCGTCTAGTGGTTTAGGATACTGGCCTCTCACGCCAGAGATCGCGGGTTCGAATCCCGCCAGGGACGAGGCGGATTTTAGTTTGTATATGTTTTTGTATGAAAAATGACTTCCAAAGGGTCATAACTAATTGATATATTAGGGCAAATAATATTATGCTCATAAGTGAAGATTGAGAAAAGTTAGGGGTTTTTAAAAAAGATGACGCCATAAAGAAAGCTGAAGAAGAAGAAAAAGATGTTATTCAGATAGGTTTTAACTCCAAAGATAATGTTGCAGTAGCAAAGCTTATGGAGTTTTGAAAGTTTATGTACCAAAAAAAGAAAGAAGACGCAGAAAAAAGAAAAGCTCAAAAATGAAAGCAAATGAAAGAAGTAAAGTTTTCTTATAATATTTGAGACAATGATCTTGAAATGAAAAAAGAAAAAATAGAAAAGTTTTTAAGGGATTGACATCCAGTTAAAATATTGTGACAACTTAGAGGTAGGGAAAATATATTTGCAAATAAGCTTTATGAAAGATTGGAGTCTATAGAGCAGGCATTTGTAGATATGAGTAAAAGTCAGTGAATTAAAAAAGAAAAGAAGTGATATAGTGTGGTTTTATTTGCTAAGATTAAACAGTAATGAAGTTGAAGTCTAATAGTTCTATGAAAAAAAGAATTAAAGTAACATGAAGATGAAAGTTATTGCATAAAAAAGCAGGTAGAAGTCATTTATTGACAAACAAGTGAGCAGCACCTAGGAAAGACTTGTATTGAAGAAGGTTGTCAGAAAAAGAGTCTACAAAAATAAGAAATTTAATTCCTTATAAGGCAGGATAATGGTAAGAATAACTAACTGAAAAGTAAGGCATAGAAGACATAAAACGTTGATTAAAAGAACAAAATGATTTAGGTTGTGAAGAAACAATGTCTATAAGCAGGTAAGATTGGCTTTGTTGAAGCAGGGTCAAAATGCTTATATTTGAAGGAAGCTTAAAAAAAGAGATTTTAGAAGGCTTTGGATAGAAAGATTGTCAGCAGCTCTAAGAGCAAGAGGTTCTAAATATAGTGTTTTTGTTTGACAAATGACTAAAAAAGATGTAAGGCTTAACAGAAAAGTTTTGTCAAATATTGCTGTTGCATTTCCAGAGGTTTTTGATAAAATACATGATGAGGTGTTGAAGTAGTATATCTTCCTGCCGGGGATGTTTGCCGGGATGGCGGAATTGGTAGACGCAGTGGACTTAAAATCCACATCCAATTTATTGGAGTACCGGTTCGAGTCCGGTTCCCGGCAGTTTAGATAAAAGATGAAGGATTGAAGTTGTTTTTGATTCTTCGTCTTTTGTCTGAAATATTTAAAAATTAAAAGGTTTATAATGTGATTTACAGTATATAAAACAGATGAATTAAATACTAATGAAAGACTAGTTGCTTTTTATAAAAAAGAGTTGCGATCTTCTCATATATTAGATAGGGCTAAAAAGCAACAATATTATTGAACAAAATGGTATAGAAAGTTTGTTGAATATAGGTTCCCAAGTGCAAGAAGATACAAAAGAATAAAGGCTATTGTTTCGAATGCATATAGAAAGAATAAGTCTAAATATAATCTTTTGGCACAGTTTGGTAAAAGAATATAATATTTAATTGGATAAAAAATCTAAAATGTATGCAGTAGTTGATATAAATTCTCATCAGTATATTGTGAAAAAATGAGATCAAATAGAAGTAGATAAGCTGAAAAACGAAGAAGGAGAATGAGTAGAATTTGAAAATGTTTTGGCATGTTTTGATGATGAATGAAAGGATGTAAAATTGGGAAAACCATATGTGGATTCTGCAAAAATATCTGCTAAAGTTGTGAAAACTTATAAAGATAAAAAAATCAATGTAGTAAAATTTCACAATAAAAACAGATATCATAGAAAATATGGTTTTAGACCTCAAAAAACTCTTTTACAAATTGAAGATATAAAAGCATAATGTCAAATCAAGATGCTATAGTAGTAGAATGAGTTGTGGAAAAGATATTGTGAGGGTGAGATTATCAAATAAAAATTGATGATATGGACATGGTAGTAAAAGCATATGCATCATGAAAAATTAAAAAAAACAATATCAAAATTATCGAATGAGATAGGGTACAAGTAGAGCTTAATGAATACGACCCTCAAAAATGACGTATTATTTATAGATCTAACATAAGTAAATAATGAAAGTAAGAGCTTCAGTAAAACCAATGTGTAAATCTTGCCAAAGGATTAAAAGAAATGGAATATATTATATAATATGTAGTAATCCAAAACATAAACAAAGGCAGGGTTAGTGTCTTTGTGTTTTATATATTTAGATGTTAAAATTAAGCATGTTTAGACTTCAGTGACATATAATTCCAGATAATAAAATAATATGGGTGTGATTGACTCATGTATATTGAATCTGATTTTCAAGATCAAAAGAGGTTCTTAATAAGTTGTGAATAGACTTGGAAACAAAGGTTAAAGATATAACAGATGAGCAGCAGAAGCAAATCACAGATGAATTAAAAAACTTTGTTTTAGAAAATGACCTAAGAAGAGAAGAAACAGGTGCGATCAAGAGATTAAAAGAAATCAAATCATATAGATGAATAAGGCATAGTGTTGGATTGCCAGTAAGAGGTCAGAAAACAATAAAGCACGCAAAAACTGCAAAAAAATTAATGTGAAGATGAAGGGTAAGACCAATATTGAAAAAATAATTTAGTTCTATAAGAAATAATTATGGCTAAAAAAGTAGCTAAAACAACTAAGAAAAAGAAAAATATAAAACTTCCTGCAGGGAAGCTTTATATAAATACTACATTCAACAATACTATAATTACTCTTACTGATGAGAAGTGAAATAAAGTAAGCTGATGATGAACTTGATTGGTTGGTTTTAAATGAACAAAAGAAAGTACTCCATACGCTGCTGAAGTTTTAGCAAGTTCTATGATAAAACAAGCAAGAGATAATTTTTGACTAAAAGAAGTATGAGTTATAGTGGAAGGTTTATGAATGTGAAGAGATGGTGTTTTTAAAGCAATAAACGATTTGTGAGGAGTTTCTATTAATTATATACAAGAGAAGACTCCAATACAATTTGGTGGTTGTAAGTGAGTAAGACCAAAAAGAAACTAATTTATATTGTAATACTTCATTTTTATGAAATATAATTGACCTAAGTTTAAGCTTTGTAGAAGAGAATGAGTAAATCTTTTTTGAATACCAAAATATGATGTGAGAAAAAGAAAGAAATTGCCAGGTCAGCACTGAGCAAGTATGCCAAGATTGTCAGAATATTGAAAATTGCTAAGAAATAAGCAGACTCTTAAAAGAACATATCTACTAAAAGAAAAGCAATTTAAGCAAACTATAATGGATAAGGCTTGAAGATATTCTAAAAATAAATGAGTGGCTCACGATGAAGCTGCAGTTCAATTTTTAGAAAGAAGACTAGATAGTGTTCTATTAAGAGCAGGGTTTGCAAAGACAATAATGCAGGCTAGACAAATAGCAGCGCATGGTCACTTTCTTCTGAATTGAAACAAACATAAAGTTCCTTCATATTTGGTAAAAGTTTGAGACAAAATTTCTCTAAAAGAAAAACTTAAAACATCTTCTTTATATTCAGACATCCCATTAAATGAAGGGTGATTTAAGTTGCCTTCTTGGCTGAATGTTGATAAAGAAAAGTTAGAAATTGAGCTTTTGGATATGCCAAGAGTAGATGAAATTAGTTTACCAGCAGATATACTTAAGGCTATCGAATTTTATGCTAGAGCATAGTGATGGTCAAACTTTCTTGGATTTAACCATTAAAATAAATATGTTATGTTAGATGTGCAAAATTTAATTTGAAAACCTAAAATATACGAAACAAAGGTTGATGAATATACTTCAAGATTTGAGGTTGATTATCTACCAAGAGGTTTTTGACATTCTTTTGGGAATGCAATAAGAAGAGCAATATTGTGATACAATTATTGAGGTGCAGTTACATGAATAAAAATAAAGTGAGTACCTCATGAGTATGAAGTGGTTGATTGAGTAAAAGAGTCAGTTATGGACATGTTGCTAAATGTAAAAAAGCTTCGTTTTAAGATAGATGAAAATGCAGAAAGAGTACAATGGCATTCTCAAAGGTTTACTTGAGTATGAAAATATTATTCTGATTCGTTAAAACTTCCTTCTTGAGTAGAAGTTCTTAATGAAAACTATTATCTATTTGAGATAACTGATCCTTCTGTAGAACTAATTGTAGATCTAAGAGTTGAGAAATGATACGGGTATTATAGTATAGACTATCTAAGGAAAAGAGATGAAAATCAGGAAGAAAATGATATATGAACAATATTGGTAGACAATGATTTTAGGGTGGTTAATTATGTAACTTATGATATAGAAGAACATATAGATGACTTTTCATGATTTAGTAAAGATAGATTAATACTAGAATTACAAACAGTATCCTCAAAAGTGTCTCCAAAAGAAATTTTAACATTTGTATGAGAAGTGATTTCATCATATGCAAATCTATTGGTGTTTGATGAAAGTTATATAGACAAGTCCTTAATGTCTGATTATTATGACA
Organism: Candidatus Absconditicoccus praedator; assembly: GCF_021057185.1. Classification (GTDB taxonomy): domain Bacteria; phylum Patescibacteriota; class Gracilibacteria; order Absconditabacterales; family Absconditicoccaceae; genus Absconditicoccus; species Absconditicoccus praedator. The sequence continues at coordinate 377,901 of NZ_CP054059.1, read as the reverse complement.
TGTCTGAAAGTTTAGAGGAATCTTCATCAGAACAAAACGTTAAAACCATGCCTATAGATGCTATTCCTCTTAGTGAAAGGACAAGAAATGCACTAATAAAAAATAAAATTTTGTATGTAGAAGATCTAGAAAAAAAGAAAAAATCAGAGCTTTTAAGTATGAAATGAGTTGGTAGAAAAGCTGTAGATGAGATATCAGAATCATTAGAACAGATTTGAAAGTCCTTGATATGATAATTTATTTATCTTAAAATTTAAAAATGAGACATAAGTATAATAAACTTAAGCAAGTAGATACCTGAATTCAAAAAAAAGAAATAGTATTTAGAAATATGCTAACTTCTTTGATAAAAAATGGGCAAATTAAAACAACTCCTAAAAGAGCAAAAGTTTTAATTAGTACAACAGACAAGTTTCTATCTTCTTTGATGGGGTTGTTCGACAAATACGAAGAAAAAGAAGTAAGAAGATTGGCAATATCAAAAGTTAAATCATATATAATGACAAGAGACGAATGAAAAAAAGTGGTAGATAACTTGTTGCCAAAATATAAAGAAGAGTGAAGAAAAACATGATTTACAACTACTTATAAGTTGTGATTTAGAAAGGGAGATGGTGTTGAGGAAGTTTTGGTAAAATTGGTTTAAATTTAAAAATTAAGAAAAGATAATGGAGTTTACAAAAAATAATCTGAATACAACTCTAAATGTAAAACCTGAATTCTTAGAAAAAAATAGAAAATGGTATGAGGTGGATGCATCTTGACAAACATTGTGAAGATTGGCAGTGAGAATTAGTAAAAAGCTAACATGAAAAGAAAAAGCACATCACAATGATTTTTGGGATAGCGGAGATTTTGTAGTTGTTAAGAATGCTTCAAAAATACATGTAACTTGAGACAAATTAAGTCAAAAAAAATATTATAGATATTCAGGTTATAAATGAAATTTGAAGACAATGAACTTACAAGAACTTTTAGAAAAACATCCAGAAAGAGCAATTTGGTATGCAGTAAGAGGTATGATACCCAAAAATAAACTAAGAGATAGAAGAATGAAAAGGTTAAAAATTTTTGCTTGAGAGTCAAATAAGTATAATTATTTAAATCCTGAAAAAATTAACTAATGGCAACAAAGAAAAAATATGAGTATGGTCTATGAAGAAGAAAACAATCAACAGCTATGGTAAAATTATATTCTGGCTGAAAGTGAAATATAAATATAGTAAGGTGAGATAAAAAAGTTTCAATAAAGGAGTTCTTTTGAGGGAATTCTCATCTTTTAGAAAATGCATTGTATTGATTTCATATTTTGTGAGATAGTGCAAAAGACAGATTTGATGTAGAAATAAAATTGTCTTGATGAGGAATAAGATGACAAGCAGAAGCAATAAAGCTTGCATTATCAAGAGCACTTGTTTCATATAATTCAGAATATAGAACTCAACTTAAGCCATACGGACTTTTGAAAAGAGATAGTAGAGAGAAAGAAAGGAAAAAATACTGATTCAAAAAAGCAAGGAAATCTCCTCAGCGGACAAAAAGATAGTATCTTTAAAAATAATTTGATATTTATAAATGAAGGATATAGTACTTTTCTGAGTACAATGATCAGGTAAGTGAACGCAAGCAAAAAAAATATTAAATCACTTTGGAGACAAAATTTCTTATTTTGAAGCTGGAAATATATTGAGAGCTTTAAAGTCAAAGCCAAATTGTTTGTGAGAATATGTAAAAAATAAGATAGATAACTGAGAACTTGTGTCTGATGATTTTATATCTTCTATGTATAGAGCATTTTTATCAGTAATATCAGAAGAAAATAAAATAGCATTAGTTGATGGATATCCTAGAAAAAATTTACAGATGAATCATTTTCTAGATTCAATGAGTCAAGCCAAGAGAGATTATGATGTGATTTATCTTGAACTATCCAAAGAAAAAGCAATAGAAAGATTGTCATCAAGAAGAATTTGTAATGAATGCGGTGAAGTTCATTCTAAGCTAGTAGATCATATAGATAGTTGTAAAAATTGTGGCTCAACTAATATTGTTCAAAGAGAAGACGACTATCCTGAAGCTATAGAAACAAGACTAAAGCTTTATTATCAAGAAACCCAACCAGTTATTGATTATATGGAATCATTAGGAAAACTAATAAAAATAGATGCAGACCAGTCTCCAGAAAGTGTTTTTGAAAGTATAATTGCATGTTTAGATAAAAGCTCCCAGTAAAGGGAGTTTTTTTGACAAAAAAAATAAACTTGTTATAATTAAATATAAGACTTTTTTAAAAAATAAAAATAAAAATACAATGGTTGAAAGAGAATGAGGTTTACCAGAATATAGAGAAGAAGATATATGAGTTTCTGAAGATATTGATTTTTGAGATTTTTGATTTCTTGAAAATTATGAGTGAATTGATACTCAAGAAAAGGCTGATGAAATTATTAGGTGATTGAGAACTCTAAAAGAAAACTGATTTGATGATTATTTAGAAATTATTGAAGACCCAGAAAATGATATACCAATTGAAGAGTTGGCAAATTTGATAAATTCTGTTTCTGAACTACAAAATCAGATTTGAGAAGAAATTTGAGGTGTTTTAGAAGATTTTCGTGAAAGTCTTGATAATGTTGGTAGCGAAATTGATCAAACTCAACTAATTTCAAATCTTTGAGAAGAATTATCCGAATTATCAGACCAAATAAGCTCCTCTTCCGAATCACTTCCTGATCAAGGTTCCAAATCTTGAGAAGATTCAAAAAATTTAACTTCTTTATGAGAAGGTGTAAATAATTTTCTTCAAAATACTTTTTGAAAACTATGAATGGGTAGTTTTGATGTTAGAAATGTATTTGGATGACTTAAGTCAACATTTATCTGAGGATTGTTGTTTAAGTCTGCTTCATGATGAGAATGAATTTGATGAACAGACTCTTGAACACAAGAAACAGTTAGAGAATATTCAGAATTAGAAATAGAAAATTTTGACTCATTTGATTTTGCTTTGTCTTTTGAGGATTTTAAGCAATTGTTTAGTGAGTATAAGGATGATTCTCTTGATAATGAAGATTTCCAAAAAATTTTAAGAATTATGTATGTGATTTGAGAGCAAGAAAGTTCATCAAATTATGATGCTACTGGACCTGAGATAGAGCATAATAGTGAGCATCATTGAGATGCTGCAATTTGAAGGTATCAAATAATGCCTAATAACTGGCTTGTATGGGGACAAGAATATTTTTGAGATTCTCAATTGGAATATACAGAAACCAATCAGGATAAACTGGCTTTTATAAGGATAATGAACTATTATAAAATACATAAAAATAATGGTCATAATTGAGATAAGCTTGTTGAAGAGATAGCTAAAGATTGGTATTGAAGATGAATTTCTCCTGAGTGATATCCTTCATCTGAGGGGTATGCTAATAATTTAGTTGATAGATTTAATAATTCAAAAAGAACAGTATAGTATGTCTATGCTGTCTACTATGTCTATTGAGGAAAATTTTTGCATATTTTTTAATTAATGACAATTGTTTTGTAAAAAAAAATCATAATATGTTTGACTTTATTTTATTAATATGTTATAATATAATATATAATTTAACAAAAAACAAAAACTAATAAATGTTTAACATAGTAGAAAATTTAGATAAAACTCTAAAGAAAAGAATTGCCATATCTTTATTTCTTTTTTTCTATTGTATAAGTTTTCTTCTTAATATTTTTTATTATATGCCTTTTGATGAAACTCAAGCTTATGATCCAAAGGATTCATCCAATATTGTGGCCATAGTTGTGGACTCAGATGTATATGAACATAATGAAAATGAAATAAGTTGGTATGCTCAAGAGTATGTTCAGCAAAGAATATGAAATAGTAAAGCCTTAGTGTTACCTATAAATGTAGATAATTTTCATGCAAAGGATGTTATGAATATGCTTGAAAATTTGTATTTTGAGTGAGAGAAAGATACTCCATCTGAACTTTTATGAACTGTTTTAATATGAGATGTACCATTGCCTGTAGTCAATAAAGAATGATTTGTTTACCCTTCGATTTATCCATATACAAATTTTGAAAATAAAAAATTTATATACGATGATGTGTCATGATTTTTTGAGTATACTTGAACTTCTAATTATGAATCAGATATATGGCATGGTATGATTAACTTTGATGAAAATGATTCGTACTCAGAGTTTTTTAATAAACTTTCAGAATATGCAAGTAATCCTGATGATTTTGTGGATAGAAAAATGTGGTATGAAGATTTTATTCATATGAAAGAAGTGTTTAACGAACAATCTCTTGTTAATTATATAAACAACTTTATTTTTTTGGAGGATATAATATACAATAGATATACTCCTGCTTTGTTTTCAATTTTTGAACAACAACAAAAATGAGATCTAGAAGATAAAATAGATGATTCGTGAGAGGGATTGGATTGAGCTAGAGAGGATGCCATGAGTATGCTAGATTGAGCCACATGAGATTTTGATGAGTTTGCATCTGTTTCTCAATCTTATTTTGATCAGATTGAGTGATTTCAAGATAATTTTATGTGAGAAGATGCAAAAGATGCAGTTTCAGATAGTAGCGATTCATCAAGTATGCCTACTCTAACTATTCAAAACTCTTTAGAAAATTTTTTTAGAAAATTTCCACAGCTTTTTTGACCTACATATTTTTCAGATATGAGTGATAATGTTAATGCTGCAGGAAGATGGGATTATGCAGAAGATCAAACTCAGATAATGACAGATGATGTTGATAATACAATAGAAAAAATTTCTATAAGGGATGATATGGCAGAGAGTAATCTTTTAAGTTTTAATACGCTCATTGAAGATGCTATAAATCAAAAAATTGATGATCAAAATTATTATATGAATATTCCTATAATAGAAAGATATGATTATGCGCACTGAGAAGATCAAAGATCAGCTAGTCGAAATTATGCTCCTGACTGAGCTTGATGATCATGTAGTCGGTCAAGTTGGTCAATATCTTCAACTTATTGATATACTTATGAAAATTTTTATTTTGGTTTACCTGCTTCTGAAATATCTACTGCAGAGGAAATAAATGTATATATGTGAGATTATAAAAATCAAGATATAAATGATATTGTAGAAGATCCAGAAATTTTGAAAAACACATCTTTGAATTCAATTTGAGCGTCTAGGTGACTTTTTTCTACTCAGGTTGAGTCAACAAGGAAAGATAATTTTGAGTTAGCTGAACCTGATGCTAATACTTTTGAAAATTATGTAGATAATCCTTATACAGATGCTGACTGAATGCAGGATTGGTCAAACTGGTATTTTGGTTGATATTCACCTATAAATGTTGATGATGATGGTCAACAAAATTCTATAGATTATCAGCAAGCTTGGAATCCTTGGTGGAACAGGGAGTTATGATGAGGAGTTTTTGATATAGCTTGATCTGTAAAAGTAGATCAGGAAAAAGATTATGCTAATAGTTATGAATGATATGAAACTTACTCTTCTTTAATAAGGGTAAATGAAAATCAGATTGATTCATCTAATCTTAATAATCCAGAAAATGTTTGAATTTCTCATCAAATAGATCAAGATGTTTATCAGTATTCCCAAAAAGAAAAAATAGATTATATGGATTTTTTTGATGTATACAATCAAATAGAAGAGATAGAGTGAGAAAGAAGATTCTTGAGTGTAAATGATCAGGCTGAGAAATACTACGATGGCTGATATGAATGTTTGTCTACTTCAAGTTGTGGTTATGCAAATGCAACTCAAAGGTGTGATAATAGAGAGTATTCTATATATGAGTACAGATATAATACTATAGATACTAGAGTTAAAAATACATATCCTCAAAAAGATCAAATAGAGAATATGAATATGTGAACTCAAGATAGACCTATTACTACTCAAAGAAGTATATCATTTAAGTGACTTGGTTGAGATAAAGTACAATTAGACTATCCAAACATATTTGAAGTGGAGGTTTTCAAGGAGGATTGAAACTGAAATAAAACATTAAAATCAAGAAATGAAATACAATCCTCTATAGAGGAATATCTTTTACAAAAAGTTGAAAGCTACAATCAAAAACTTGAAGATCAATTACAAAATAATTCTGATTTTTATTCTCAAAACAGTGATGCTTATGATTTTCTAGAGGGTGCTGATGAGTTGGCCACACCAAATCGTGATTATGATCTAATAGAAGATGACTTCTTGTTGAATTTGATTTGAGAGGATGTTATGGAGTCGGTTGTTGATTACTTATATTATATCAATTTGCCATTAAAAGACAGAAATTATTCTGAAAATGTAATAGATGACATAAAAAAAATCAGTGAGCAATTTGATATAAATCATAAAGTATGAGATGTGTTTTCTAGTTATCTTGATGCTGGAAAGGATATTAATTCAGCTCAAGATCCATCATATCCTTTGTATAATCCTTATGGATATGAAGTTTGATTTATGAATACAGATTGAGTTGATACATTTGATTTAGAAGAAGAGCCTTCTGCTATTGATAATATTAGAGATGCGCAACAAAAAAATGAACAAAATCGTCAAGATTCATGATTGGAAACATCAGGTGGTTTGCCTTGATCACCAAGTTTACCTGAAAGTCCTGTTTGTTGATCTGTTGTAGATATATGGGAATGGCCAGATGCTATACAGTGTTGGTGGGAAGAAGAGGTTTCGTCTTCTGATGCTTGGTGAGTTAGTTTAGATTACTCATGTTCAATGTGACCTGTTATTGGGTGAGCTCAGTGAGGTGGTACTTCAGAGCAAGATTTTGATGATGAAATTGATGTTGATTCAATTGATTGACTTTGACCCGAAGAAAGTCAAGATATGGAAGAAGATTATGATGAGGATGATCTTTCTTCTGAAGAGTTGATGTCTAGGTATTTTAGAGAAAATATTCATGACTATTCAGGTGATTGGAATGATTATATGAATTCTTGGAGAAATTATTATGTAAAAGATGATGAAATCAATCAAGAAGTTCAGTCAGATTATAGGCAATCTCAAAATGAGTTATTTCAAAATATAGAATCTAATGTGGAAATTTCTGTACAGCCAGAAAATACAATAATGCTTGATGATAGTATAGCACCTGATGATGAAAGGGATACTCATATTAGTATATCTTCTGATGAAAATTTTAACTCTGTAACAGCAGAAGTTGCTGCTATATGAGATGGGTGTATAAATTCTGCTTTATATATTGATTGAGTTAATGTATGTGAGGAAAATTATCAATCACAAGATTTTAATCCATATAATATAGATAAAGAAATAGAATTTAATTATCCATGAACAACAGCCTGAGATATTTTGCTACAGGTTCAATTATGTAATGAAGATGTTTGCTATAATGAAAACTTAATATTGAATATTATTCATGCATCTCCTTCTAGTTTGGAAATGCTAACTCCTTTTGATGATGTTGATTCTACTACACAAAGAATTCAGCAGGAGTGAGATATTAAAGTGATAAAATGATGAAAGCTTCCATTTAAACTCAATCTGTATGATAATTATTGAAACAGTATTTGAAGTGTATTTCAAGAATATTTTGTCTCACCAGATCTTTGAAATATAGAGTATAGATGAACAGAAAGTGAGTCTATATCTTTTAATAATTTTGATGATGCTAATTTTCTCTATAATTCTCATGATATAGGTGATGCACCAGATATTTGAGAAGAGAGCTTAACTACTAATATAAGTGTACAACCTGATGAACTTTATGAAGAGTATGATCTTCCTCAAATACAAAGACAGATAGAGTTGGTGGATGCTGATCTTCAGGTTTATGATGAAGATAATAATGAAGTAAATAATGAAGAATATCAACTTCCAGAAGATTTTCAAATGTATGAAAATGATCAATATTGAATAAAGCAGCTTAGGGAGGATTCATTGATGAAATATTCAATAAGTTTGACTCAGTCAAACACATGAGAACCTTTAAATTCTCCAGTAACTATAAATTCTGAAGAATCAAAATTTATACCAGGAAGGAAAACAAAAGAACTAGTTTCAGCAACTATAGATTGACAAACAACTACGGTTGAAAAAACTGATTTTGAAGAAAATAATGAGTTTGTGATAGAAGACTGAGAGCTTGAATTTTATGTGCTTCCAACATTTGATGCTTGAGAAGATCAGTTGCATATTGATGTTCCATGACTTGAAGATATGGTTGTAGATGTTGAATTTTTGCCAGCTGAAGCAAACAATTTGGATATAGTGCTTGATACAAATACTATTATGTCTGAAGAGACTATTTCATGAAGAGTTTATGTTCAGGATATTTGGTGAAACCAAACTTATAATCAAAATGTAGATATTAATATGGAAAGTTTTTGAAATGTTAGTTTTGATTGAGATGATTCAAATAAGCTGTTAGAATCAAATGAATGAGTGGCTGATTTTCAGATACATACACATATGCCAGGTTGAAATTCATACATTTACTGAACAATTGACTGATTGTGATTGGATGAACATTGACCTGATTATGAGATTATTACAGTAGAGAATAGTTTGATTAAAAACTTTGTAGACGAATGAAGAGACTTGAATGTTATGTATATGAATCTTTTTGGTGATGACTGGGCAAATAAGTGGGGGTATTTTTCAGAAAATGATTGACTTGCATATGATCTGATGGAAAATTCTTCCAAAAATCTTGCTACTACTAGTATGCTGACTAATCCAGACAAGATAAGAAAGTCCAAATACCTAATTTCTGATGATATAAACATTAAAAATATAGTTTGAAATGATTTGAATATGAGTTTTATAGATTGAGATTTGACTATAAGTGATGATGAGCAATTTTCTTTGGAATTGTGAGATAGCTTTGTTTTTGATATGTATTTTGTTGATAGTATTTCCAATGGTATTGAAGATTGACAGATACAAGTGGAGTTGGCTGAAAGTGATGATGTGATGGAGTTGATGACTGATTGAGACTCTATAGTAGCTAATAATCAAGAAATCATAAACTTTGAAGATTTTCAAAAAGAAGAGTGAGTAGAACTTCTTTTGTCAGAATCTAAGGAAAATCAAAGAAATATCTGGGAAATAAAATATGAGTGAAATAAAGTTGGACAAATGCAAATCAAGCTTGATGCATGATATGACAATCTTGTTGAATACTTGTCTTTGGATTGACCTGTTTGAGAAGAACAGTGATTTTTTGAGTGAAGCACAAATTGACAATCAGCTATTAATATATATGAAGTATGAACCAGTCTTGAGGATGATGTATCCAAACCAAAAACATCGATTCATGATTCAAATGATGCTGATTCTCAAGTATGATTTAGAGAAAATTTCAAAAATATTACCTTGTTTGGTTGAGGGGCTTTTGTGTGAGAATCAACTCAATTATATTCTTCATCTTATTTGATGAATATTTGAGATCCGTTACTTTGAAAAACTGATGAAAATGATAACATAAATTGATTAGATTACGATTGAGGATTGTGAAAGAAAATATATTCTGATGAGAATGAGAGTATAATGGAGGTGAAGGATATAGATTTCAATAATAATTGACTAAAGGATCTTTTAGTGGTTTATGAGGATGGTTCTATAAGGATATTAAAAAATTATTGATGAGACAATCCATTTAAAGATTTGTGAAATTTAATGGTTGTTTCTGATTGAATAAAAGATATTTATACTGCAGATGTTGTATGAAATTGATTTGAAGATATTATTGTGTTAACTCAAGAAAATTATTTAAGGGTTTATCAAAATAATAATTGAAGATTTTCTTTGAATGGAAGACCAGTTTGTCTTGATGTTTACTGATGACCTAAAAATCTTGATTGAGTCCATCAAATCTTTCTTAAAGATATGAACAATAATTGAATAACTGATATTGTAACAAATGACAAAGATGCAAATGTTAAAATATTTTATTGATGATCTTCAAATCCTTGAGCAGCTCCAGATAATTTAGAACATAATTTTATTTCTCAAGATGTTTATGGATGTGGTGATGATGCAGTAGATAGAAATGAAGTAAATCTTGTAAAGGATTATTCTCTAACTCTATCAGATGAATATATAAGAGACGACAGTCTTATTCATTGGGAAGGTCTTGAAGCACCAGATGATTTGGTTGATGATTGATGATTTGATGGGGTTGATATGGATGATCCTTATGATTGACATATGTGAGCTTCTGACTCAGATGTGGCAGATGCTGCTTCTTCTAGAAGTGAATGATTTAGTATTAGTGTCTGAAACACAACTATTCCAAAGTGATGAAGTCCAAGTTGACCTTGATCATGATGATCAGGTTGAGGATGATGATCTGGTTGAGTAGATTGATGAGATTGATCAGAAAATACTATGGATATGGATGCTATGATGCAAAATATATGAGAATGATCTTTCAATTCTCAAAAATATGAAACTTTAGATAAGGATTTTGTACCAGTTTATGAGGAAGACTATGACGAAGATACTATAGATTACTCAAAAATGTCATATTTTACTTGAGAAGACAAGGTTTCTTGATACAAGCAGTTTACAAATTTAGATTGAGATGAAAATCTTTCTATATGAGACTTTGTGCAAGTAGATGTTCACTTGGAATTTGATGAGTCAACTAACTCTGCATATTTAGAAGATCTTTGATGATGATGGGAGATTATAAGAAATGATGATGGTAGTATACTTTGATTTGATCAATGAAATCTACCATCCGATTCAATTATAAAATGGGATTGAGTAGATCAATATCAATTTATGATAGACAACATTCAAGCAAATGCATGAGACACAATAAGTTTTTCTTATAGAGTTAGATATACTTGAGCAGAACTTATGGATATTGAGGTTTGATATCTTGCTGATCCCAAAACTAGTATATGAGATGAGGAGTTCAAAGACATATCTTTATTTCCTCAAGATGCTTGTATATGAGGATATTCAAAATTTGCTGCTGAAGATACTTATGAAGAAAATAATACAAGATATGTGAATTATAATGAAGAATTTGTTGACCTTAGAGCAAGAGAAGAAGAATATTTTGATGAAGCGGAAGAGGATTTTCAGTGAGTGAAGGATGGTGTTATGTCTTCATTAGAAAATATCCAAGATGATTTTGATAGCCTGATTCCATCAGAGTGATTTACTACTTCTAATATGTTTGGTGCAAGTTGAGATATACCAGATGATGTTTGAGATTTATTGACAGATGGATGATCGGTTAATTTAGACGTTATGTGAGATAGTTTGTGAGTATCATCTGCTGAACTTTGAGAGTTTATGGATAATATGTGTAAGTGATTTTCTCCAGATGATATGGATGGCTTAGTGCCTGTTCCTTTTAATATGGCATTCTTATCTCCATGAACTTTCAATGCTTTCGGGTGTCCTATATGATGGGATCCTTGATTGCCAGTATTTCATTTCCCATGAACCATGTGGGCTTGACCAGCGGCTGTCCCTGTTCCTTGGTGACTTACATGACCTTGAGATTGATTTTTACGACCTTGAGGATGAGCTCATCCTTCTCAGATAAGAATTTATGTTTCACCTACTCTTACTCAGTGAATTGGTACAGCTATCTGTTTTTGAAGTTATCAAGCCTGAGTGAATGTGCCAGAGCCTTTTGGTTCTGTTAGTTGAAATTGTATAGTTACTGCAACTGCAATGGATGGTTGAAGCTGAGATGATCAATGATTACCAGGTGTTTGAGATGATACAGAAGCAGATGAAGAAGAATGAATCCCTGATTGGATGAGAGATCTTGGTAAGTTGTGAACCTGTGAGGAGTCTTGAGCTTCAACTGCTCAAAGAACTTCTCCTTTTGATGTTTCTTTGTGATGAGGTGATTGACAACCTGCTCAACAAAGACCTTTCAATATAGATGATTGACCAATTAATATATCTGCAGAAAGAATATGAACAAATGAAGAACTTTTGAGATGATGAGAAGATCTTTGACTTACCATTGAATGACCAGACTCTAGTGGTATTACTGACTGTATAATAAATCAATGGATGGATAACCAAATAAGGTATATCCTAAGTAATCTTACTAATATGACTATATATTTGAAGTTTCCAGATCTTGAATGATTATGATGATGAATTGATGAAGCAGTAGATAGGGTAGAAGATGTGGCATGAATATGAGATGCTTTATCAAGTGTTTGAAAAGTAGAAGAAAAGGCTTATGAACAATTATGAGAAGCATTTTCCAATCCTTTTGATCAGTTTGGTAGATACCTTGATCAAATAAATCTTATAAATATAAATCGGAGAGATATAAACATTCAAGTTCCTTATATTTCTCAAGAAGACTTACAAAGACAAGTACAGCATCTAGAAACTTGGTGAGAAAGAAATGAAGATACTATAGAAGACTGGGAAAGATTGGTTGAAGAATGAGAGTGATTAGAGGTTTGAGTAGATGTGAAAGATCTACAAAATTCTGTAGAAGAAAATTTGAGGGTGCTGCAAGAATACAAACAGTTCCCATTTGAACTATATGAATGGATACATGTTGTAGATAGATTCTTGTATGAGATAATATGTATAATAGAAGAAATATCAAATGCCACAATATGATGGTTGAACACAAATGCAGATAGGTTTGAAGCATTGGTAGATGCAATTATTTTGATGATATCTGTAATAGAATCCTGGCAAGCAATTATAGACTTTTCTGTTAATTGGCAGTCTGAGTGCTGAAAATGTAGGCAGGATGGCTATGATGCATATAGTTGCGTTTTGTGAATGATGTGCATAGACTTGCCTATACTTCCTATTCCTCCGTTCAATATTCCTGATATATATATTGATTTCTCACATTTTGATGTTGGTATTGATATAACATTACCAAACTTTAGGTTTGATCCTTTGCAGATACCAACTATAAATGTTCCTGATATACCAGGTCCTCCAGCAGTTGATGCCAAAATAAACATACCTGAAATACCAGTGTTGCCGTCTCCTCCACAACTTCCAGAAATACCTTCTTTTATACCAACACTAAAATTTGATTTGCCACCAATACTTCCTCCTGCTCCAAGAATACCTCCTATGCTTCCTCAAATAGAGGCTGTATTGGATATGGGTGAGTTTATCTGAATGTTGTATTGTATTATAAAAGATGGATTATGAATGGTTGCTGAGTGGAATGTTAAAACAAGAATAGAGCAACTTACTCAAAGAACTTGGCCTGTAGAGCCTTTTGACTCCTTTAGAACCACTATACCACAACCCCCTCTAGAACAGCAAGACTTGCATATAGATGCATATACTAGGCTGCAATATAATTTTGATGATTTTTATAATTTTCTTGATGGTGTTGCTGAGATGGTAAATGAACAAGCAAGAAAACCTCAAGAAGAATTGGATGATTTTTGAGCTAGAGTTAGTGAGTGATATGATCAGATGCAAGATATGCTAGATAATGTTGAAGGATGAGCTGAGATTGATGTAGATTTGAACTCGTACAATCATTTAGAAGATTCTTGATCTGATTCTGATGGCTGGTGAGATTCAGTTGAATTAATGTCAATCAGTGAAGATGAATGAGTTGATAACGAAGATCTAAATCCAATAAGGCAGGATTTTGAAATGTATTGAAGTTGATATGCTGATATGGAAATAGAGGATATAGAAAACTTATATCAAGATTGAGGGCTTGATTATAATGATGCTTTATCTCAGCTTAAAAGTTCTCTTGGATATCTAAAAAGAAATGATACTTATCCTTGAAATCAAGAAAGAAAAGAAAAAGTGGAGTCAATAATTGAAGATTTGGAAAAAGACAAGTCAGTAGAAGCAAATCAGGATGAGGTATCTGATGTTTTTGAGGCTGCCAAAGTTATAGTAAATGAAACCAGAGAAGAAAATCTTGATGTAGCAGAGCTTATTAAGACAGATTATGATAAATTTTTGGAAAAAATCACATCAAATGAACTAGCAAATGTTTGATCTAAATGAGATGTTAATTTATCTGCGAGTCTTTTTGATGCTGAAGATTTTGTTGTAGATAAGCTTGAAAACCAACCACATCCAGAAAAGTCTTATATAGATGCAAATAAAAGATTTGTAGACTGAATAAATGATCGTTTGGAGTGATCAAATCCACAGGATTTTGATATGTGACCTTCTGAGCATTGAAGTGTAAAATCTTATTTTTCTAGGATGGATAGAAAGATTCAAGAAGTAGAACCTGTTTTCAGTGAAAATTCAAAAGTTGAGACGTTCCAGTCTTGAGAAAGAAATGAAAACCAACCTCTTATAGCACAAAACTCTCAATGAAATAATCAGCCTGATCAAGATGGCACATCTGATTGATCAACTAATCCTGTAAGATTTGATTTGGCTCAACATATAGATTGATTTTATATCCCTTCTGAATGATCTGATTGAGAAAGAAGATATATAAATGCAATAAATTGGAGGCAGTATTGAACTGAAGTTTATGAGGATGAGAATTATGAAAAGCTAGACTTGAATGATGATTGATATGAAGATATAATTCATTGGGATTCAAATTGAGTATATGTGAAATATGCTTCAGAAGATGATTCTTCTCAAGAAGATTATTTTGATGATTTGTATGTTAAAGATACCATAAACTCCCCAGAAGATTTGTCCTCTGAGTATAAAAATATTTGAGATAATTGAGATGAGTTCAAGATATGGGATGAGTATATATCAGTAAACAACTTTGATGTGGTTGATCAAGATATAGATAGTATAAGCCTATCTTGGCAATCTTCTCAGGATGCTCATATAGGTGCTTATGTTATCAAACTTCAAAATAGAGTAGACACATTTTATGATAATTTCTTTAGTGATAATACTGAATATGTACTAGTTATGGATGAAAATCTTGATAAAAATACATCTTTGTTTTCAATTGAAGATAAGTTGTGAGAAAGGTTTCTTGCAGATCATTTAAGTAATTGATGAATAAAAGATTTAAAAACAGCTGACTTAAATGTTGATACAGTTTCAGTTGAGTTAGATGATATAGAAAGTGAGTGGAAATATATGCAAGTAGCTAAAGTAGAAAGATGATTTCAGCCTTGAGATGATAATGAGACCTTGGAGAAAGTTTGACCATGGTCAAGCCAAGTAGTGGCAGGTAAGCAAATCTGGGCAGATGATGCTCCCCCTGAGTTGGATGTAAAGCTTTACAAGCACTGAGAGGAGGAACCAATACAGTCCTGACAAGATCTAGAATTGATGATATGAACTTATTATGATCTTGAGCTGCACCGAAAAGACGAATGAAGAGTAGAAGAAAATTCAATAATTACAGATGATTGAGCTGATACTTCATATTGATCTTATAGAAAGATAGAAAATATAATGTTTGAAAAAGAATGAGAAAATACTTTTACATTTGCTGCTACTGATCATGCTTGAAATCAAGCAGTTGAAGAAGTAAATCTTGAGGTGAATCCTCTTGATATGCAAATAGAAGATGTGCAAATTAATAATAGTTTTGCTGAAGTTTATGCTAGTATTGAAGAAAAATTGCATGAAAATGAATGAAAAGTGGTTTTTGAAAGGCAAAGACATGCAAATGAACGAGAAACCCTAACCTGATCAGTTGATTGAGAGAATGTTGATAGTTTTGATTTAGAATGAAATTATGCTACCTGATGAAGTTTTGAACTAGATAGAAATATTTCTTTTTATGATATGAATGAGTCATTAATAGCACAAATGGATCCAGACACATGAGAGCTTGAAATTGTCAATGATGAATACAATAAATATATTGATTTTGCAAATTGATATCCTGAAGTTGTAATTACAGATTGACAAAAAGATAAGTTTAATATAAAATATAGTAGTAGAAGTTTGCAAGAAATGAATATTCTTGATTGAAATTATCAAATTCAAGAAAAAGATTGATATGATGTTGTAACAAAAAATGGTCAGTGAATACTATATATTAATGATATGGCTGATATATACATTCCCCAAGAATATGCATGAATGTACAATTGAGCTTATAGTTTTGATGACTGAAATGTTGTGTTTACTATAAAAAATTTGATTGATGATGATGTTTTGGATGTGCACTTTAATATAAATCCATTTAGAGAATAAAAATAAAAATGAAAACTAAAATAATATTTTTAACACTTGTTTTGTTGTTTTTTGTTCCAATTGCTAAAGCTTCTGTTTTGGATTGTTCAAAAGTTGCTGATGGTAATTATGATGAAGTTCTGCCGTCTTGAAAAAATATAATTACTAAAAAACATATAGAGCTTGCATACGATCATTTGAGATGATATTGTTGTAATGTATATTCAAGTCGTATAGATTGTGATTGAAATGATTGAGATAGTTGATGAATGGATTCTGCACTTTTATTTGAACATCTTATGAACTTGTGATTTAGGAGTCTTGATGGTAGAGAAGATTTGGCCTATGGTCTACCAATGGATGATGAGTGATTGGAGCGAAGAAATGAAATATCAGAACTTGCTATGGATACAGACTGAGTAAGTGGTGATGATGTTTTAAATAAATTTGAAGAGTATTGGTGAGAAGAAATAAATATTTATAATGAAGATACCTTGGCAGGTAAATACTGAAAAGTTTGTGAAGAAGCTAAAATAATAGCT
Organism: Candidatus Absconditicoccus praedator; assembly: GCF_021057185.1. GTDB lineage: Bacteria > Patescibacteriota > Gracilibacteria > Absconditabacterales > Absconditicoccaceae > Absconditicoccus > Absconditicoccus praedator. Next base: position 361,237 of record NZ_CP054059.1, on the reverse strand, counting down.
GATAATGTTGATGTATATAAATGAGATCAAATAGATATTACTACTTTGTACAATTCTTGTACAAGTATGGCAAATGCTCGCGTAAGAAAAGAAATAGGTTTGGTGCAAAATATAGCAATATCTGCATCTAGAAGGCAACAATCTAATAATTTTGATCAGTATGCATATGATTATTTTGCTAGAAATAGGCTGATGGAGCTTTGAAGTTGATTTAGTAGATTTGAATGAACATTTAATAGTGTAGCAAAGCAGGTTACTGAATGAACTGCTCAATGTAATAATTAAAAACTAAAAATAAAACAATGAGAAAAATATTTGTGTTTTTATCTATAATATTTATTGTCTTAAGTAGTAGTTTATCATTTGTTAGGGCAGAAGATAATTCATCTCAACCTCCTTGAGTTTGTTTTAATACTACTGATGAAGTGCAGCTTTTTGTTTCAAGTATTTCTGGTTTTTTGAGAAATGTTGATTTAGATCAAGATGATAGTTTGAAGTCTCAGGCTCTATCTGTACCTTGATGAGTGATTTCTGCATTGTTAAATTCAGTAGTAAGTATGGGGGTTGGAATGATAAATTTTACTGAATTGATACAAATATTAATGGCTGATGAGCCTGTTTTTAGAGATTTTAGAAAAATATATGAGCTTGAAATGCATGTATCAGACTTTTTGCATCAAGTTTGATTTTCATGAATTGCTTTTGCAAATGTGGATGATGATACAATTTCTCTTTTTAATGACTACTTCAATAATGAGGATCTATATATAAGATATTATATAAAAGATGACATAAATTATTTTGAACTTGCTTCTATATTGCATAATATTTATTTTATGTGACAAACAGTTTTTGTTGATGCTTCGTTTGAAAGAACTCAACCTAGAGGTTTTGATAACTGAGAAGTGTCTTGGCCGGATGAAAATCAGCCTTCATGGAATGATAGTGTAAATATTATTTTTAATGAAGAAAAGTATGATAAGCTAAAAGAAGATTATGGAAATGTATGAGATTGTCCATCACAAGTAGGTTTTAGGGAGCAATTATGAGGGATTAGAGATGATTTTAAAGAATGATGAGCTGATGCTATGGGTAGGATACAAGATGATGCTGCTAGATTGTGAGAGGCTCTAAGAGACGCTGGAGAGTCAATGTTTGGAGAATGAGCTGCTGAAAGATGGAGAGATTGGTGATCTTCTGCTATATCAATAGAAACAGATTTTGAGGATTTGGAGGATTTAGAAAATCCTTTTTCTGAGATAGATACTCTTCCAGATGATTGTTATGATGAAGAAACCATTCCAGGTACAAATGAAACTAGAAGAGTGTTAAAAGATGAGTGTAGGTATGCATGACTTGAAGAGTCTGCTTGAGATATCACATCAGATCAAAAAATAGATAATTTTAAAAATAATATAGAATCAGTTTATGATTCAGTTATGTTGGCTCAAGACGATGGAGTAGCAGACTTAAATAAAAATATGGAGTATATTAAAAATATTACAAATAATATCCCTTCTCTAAGTAGAAATATATATAATTGAATAAATATAATATGAGAAAGATGAGAAGAAAATACAATAATAGACAACTTGTGAAATGCATGTGAGCTTCAATGTTCAAATCTTTGATGAATTTGTTGGTATTTTTAAAAATAAATAAAAAAAATGAAAAATTTTTATAGAATCGTTTTTATTGTTTCTTTTACTTGTTTTGTGGCAATTTGATGTTTTATTTATAATTTTGGAGTAGAAAAAATTTGGTATACTGAAGAAGCTGTTTCTCAAACTCAAAATGCATCTGTATGACTTGTGCAAGATATATTTACAGATAGTTTTGCATGAGCAGAACTTAACAATAACAAAGACTTTCTAGAAAATTTTTGTAAAACTTCATCTAGTGTAGATTTGGTTAGAGATGATTTTGTGTATGATTACAAAACTTCAGCTTTTGTGTATAATTTGTGTGATGCTTTTTTTGATGTAGAAGATGATTTGGGCTGGGATGAGTCATATATAAAAGATTATATAAAAGAAACCTTCAAAGATGGTATGCATGAAGATGCTTTTTGTGACAACTTTGTAGACTGATGAGCTGATGTTGATTCTCCTGGTTGTAATATTTCAAACAATTTGAATAATGTAAAAATTGCAGATCTTGCTATGGCAATATATATGCAAGTAATAAATGAATATTATAATCTAAAAACATATGCTCTTTTTGATGATGATAATATTGAAACTTTTTCTACTACTTATTTTGCCTGACATTGAGTTGCTGCTTGTGAGTGAGATTCTTTTTTCTTGAATGAGAATAGTGAAGATAAAGATGATCCAGTACAAAATCATTGTTATCATCCAAAGACTGTAGAGATTTTTCAAAATTATCAAGAACAGGTAGAACAAATGGTGGAGACAAAAGTAAATATTTTTGACAAAGATGAAATTATGGACGAAGATTCTCATATACAAAAAATAGCAAAAAGTTTTAGTATGCAATGAAAAGAAGATTTAAGTCATTTTGCGCTTTTTAGAAACATTACACTAAATGAAAATCTTTTTTATTCTTTGTTTTTGTCTTCTTATATATTCTTTTTGCAGGATGGTATAGCTTCACAGGATGTATGATATAATACAAGAACTGGCTCTAGGCTTGAACAGCAAAATAGAAAAATTCAATGAATTATAGAAAATATGCAGATCTCAAATCAGTCTTTGGAAATAGCTGATAGGATGCTTGTGAATATGTATGAAACATTTCCTCTTCATATATGACTTACAGCATATTATGAGGATTTACTTGCATTTAGAAGTAATTTTAAGAAAGTATATACACCTTTGCATCAGCTGTATTATAAACTAAGAAACGTTCAAGAAGAAAGTTAATTTTATATAATTCAACAAAACAAATGAAAAAAATATTTTTTTTGATAATACTGCTTGCTCTAAATCTTGGTTTTGTTATTGGTTCATTTGGTACTGCTACTCAGCGAGATATAGGTTGATGACTTTCAAGTATGTATGAAAATGCTAAAGATGATTATAACACCAACAAAAAAATGAAGGAACTTTCTTCTCCTTTTGAATGAGACTTGTATTCTCAAGCATATGATCTAGTTGCTTGAATGCAAACTGATTCTAGTGTTTCAGCAATTGATTCTTTGACAGATGTTTTTAATTCAAAAGATTGAAAATATTGTGAACAAATAAGTAGTGAAGATATAATAAACATCCAGGATTCAAGATCAGAGATGCGGGATGCATGCAAAAAAGTAATTTCTTGTGAAACAGATAAAGACTTATTTGAAATGAGTGTTACTAGATCTATGATTAATGAGTGTAGAGTTTTTGTAAATAGAAAGTTCAACCAGATAAAATCTACTACTTCTGACTTAAATTCACAAAAACTTGACTGATTTGGTGATGATGTTTTTATGAATTGAAGCCTTGAAGACTCTCCGTACGATTTGCTGGCTGATGTTCAGGCAATCTGAGATCTTTTATTTAAAGACAACGAAGAAACAAAATCAACTAAAATGTTTAGTTTATGAGCAGATGATCAAGATCATGATGATGCTTTGTGAGATGGTCAATCTGTTGCTTGAAGTCAGGATCAGTTTCCTACAAGAGATCCTTTGGATGAAAAAGATGAAAGTGATTATAGCGATAATAATTGATCTAATGGTTATGAGGATGATGCAGGTTGAGTGTTTGGTTGAGATAATGCTTTATGTATAGCAGAAGAACATGAAGAGAAGGAGGAATCTAAGCCAGAACAAGGTATAACTCAAGAAGAACTGGAAGAAGCTTTATCTAGTAGTCAAACGTTGCAAAATATGCACAAAGATGCAGATATTTGATCTGATGATATAAAAGATGCATTGACAGCTTGTATGGATACAGATTTTGGTCAGTGGGATACTGCTTGTATGAAAAAAGAATTATGTGGTAGGACGGATATATGGGAAGATGAAAGATGATGAGAAATCTATGCAACTTATTGTACAGAAGTTAGAGATGTACATATGCCAGTAGAAGATGAATATATTAAAAGTATAGAATGAATGTTGAATGAAGTAAATAATGTTCTTACAAAGCTTGATCAATCTGGACAACTTACTAAACATACAAAAACTTCTGATAGTTTGGATACTCAGTTGGATCAGGTTGATTTTGGAAGAGCTTTTTCCTTTGATGTGGTGATTAGAAATAAGCCTACTTTTTCTAGAGAAAACCAGGATCAATTAGAAATGGAAATAGAAGATGACTATAAAAGGCTTGAAAGACAGATACTATGAAATTATGATGATATAAATCTTGATTCTGAAAGAAATAAGTATTCTATGATATATGATAAAAATGTAGCACAAGCACAAAGAAGAAATGCTCCTTGATGAGCTTCGGATATTAGTAGAAATATAGAAAGAAGCGTGTCTGATTCAAAATATTGATTACAACAATATGAAAGTAAGTTGGATAATTTGTCAGAAATAACTAGTTTGTCTTCAGAAGCTTGATGAGTAGAAATCTTGGATAGCATATCAAAATTTATAGAAAATAACAATCATTTTTGGCAAGAAACTACAAAAACACTTGAAAATATCAATCAAATCTCTAATTATTTAAAAATGAAAATAGAAGAAACTGCTTGATAATTTTATTAATAATTAGATGTATGCTTGTAGTATGAGATATTCATATCAACTCAAAATGGCAAAAAAATATAATAAATAATTTAGATAGTTTTTTGCAAAAATTTCCTGAAGAAAAAAATATAGTTTTTGTTGGTGACTATGTGTATCATTTTAGTTATGATAGAAATGCATTGTTTGATTTGTTTTCACTTTTTGTGAAGTATTTTAAAAAATGAAAAAACATTTATGTTCTTGCTGGTAATCACGACTGGATTTCAGAAAGTTTTGTATATCAGGAAGCCAAAACTTCTTTTGATATACTAAATGAAAATTCCAACAATAAAATACATTTCATAACAAAGCCTTTTTGGGAAAATATAGAATGAGAAGATGTGTTCTTTTTGCCATACAACCACAATCTTGTGAATTGTTCTGAAAAATTTTCTTCTCCTCAAAATGATATAGAATCTTTAATTAATCAGTTGGTGGATTCTGAAAAATCAAATGAGCAGTTCTCTGCCTGAGTAAATAAAATTCTTTATGACAACATAAAAAATCTTACTAAAAAAGCTTTTGTAATTCATCATTATTACTTTTCTAATATATCTTTCCCAGGACAAAAAGCAAAATTTAACTTCAATAATGTGTCTATTTCAGAAAAGTTTTTAGATATGTATGATGATGTCTATTTTATGTCAGGGCATTTGCATCAATGATTTGTTTATAAAAACTACTTTTGTACTTGAAGTGTTCGAAGTTCATCATTTTTAGAACAAAATCAGGTAAAATATCTTTATCAAATGAATTTAGCAGAACAAGAAATTTTTGCATACTGATTGAATATTAATCCGTTTGTTGCTTTGTATGAATCTCAAAATTCAATAGATAAAGAATTTTTTCAAAAACAACTGGACAATATTCAGCTTGATAATCAAAAAAACTTTGATTGATGAAGCTATACTATTAGTTTTGAAGATGATATATTGGAAATGCTTTATAAGAATATAAATTTGGTTTTGTATTCAGATAAGGTTGATTATGATACTATCTATGATATAATAGATAAAGACCTTTTGCATAATTTGAAAGATATAAAAATAAGGAAAAAATCTAAAGCTATGGATGATATTCTTGATATGGCTTCAAGCACACAAAAAAACCTGGAAGAAAGTTTTTCTAATTGGAAGGATATTTTGGTGGAATTTTTGAAAAATAAATACAATGATGATTATGAAAAATATCACAATAAACTTAAGCAATTAAAAATATTATAATTTGCAAAATAGTTTTGTTTGAATATAATAATTATAGAAAATTTTATAAAAAACAAAAATAAAAGTTATGAAACTGAAAACAAAAATAAAAAATTTCTTTTTTGTGTTTTGAGGTACAAGTATAGTTTTGTATTTATTTTTATGATTAAATTTTTTTGGAGAAGTAAAGGCAGGTAGTGTTTGAGTGGACTGATGAGGTTGAGATTGAGGATTTTGATGGGAATGATTTATGGAACTTATTGTGGCATTAGTAGATGCTTTGTATGTGTTATTGCGACCATTGCTTACAATAGCTTGAGCTAGTTTGTCAAATGATTTTGTATATGGTTCTGTGTTCAATATGGATTGAACAATATGGTTTTTTTGGAATGTTATGAAAAACTTTGCAAATTATATAATATGATTTGTTTTTTTGATTTGAATATTTTTTTATCTTTTTAACTACAAGCAGGATTCATATAATCCAAAATCAATGCTTCCAAAGTTGATGATAGCCACTGTATGAGTGCAGGTTAGTTGGTTTGTGGTTGCAGTATTGATAGATCTTAGTACAATTCTTACATATGCGGTTTGATGACTACCTATAAGTGCGTTTGATTCAGAAGATGCTTCTTCAGGTTATATGGAAGAGGTTCTTATAATGCCAGTAATGAGTCTAAATATGGATGAATGAGCAATGTCTTGAACATGAGACTCAAGATCACTTTTTTATACATCTCCGTGAACAGAAAAGGCTATCATTCCTTGTCCAACAACCTGATGAAAAATAGGCTGGGATGAAATTGATTATGAGAGCGCTTCTGAATCATTGGATAATGTTTCAGAAAATCGGACAAGTCAAGATTTGTTGGAAGATGTTTGTGTGGTCTGATGAAATGTGGTTTGAAGAATAGATTCGGAAAACTGGCAGTGTAATCTTGAGGAAAAAGTAAATGAGGCAAAAAACAATTCAGAGTTTGAATGATGAATCTCTCTAAATGATTATATTTCTGATATGTCTTGATTTACTTGAACTATGTATACTTTGTTTTGAAGCTTGTTGAATATATCAGATATGGCTTTTTCTTCTGTGGGTTGAGAGTGAGCTTCTGCTGGATCACAATGAATGATGTCAATAATTAAAATAGTTTTGTTTTTTGCTTTAATAATTCCTCTGATAACATTGGCAATTGTTTTGATATTAAGGGCGGTTTTGTTGTGGATGATAATTACTTTGTCTCCATTGTTGACTATTTTTTGGACTTTTGGGTGGAGTTGAGATAAAATGACTGAAAAATTTAGTATATCAAATGTCTTGGCTTTGATATTTTTGCCGGTGGTGGTTGTATTTGCTTTGAGTGTTTGAATAATGTTTATGGTGGTTTTGATGGCACTTAACCCTATGGGTTGAGATTGATCTTCTTGAAGTTGAGTTTCTAGTGCTATGTGAATTGAAATGTCAGAATGAATGTGTGAGGAGTGAGGTCAAGAAGATGATGATGAAGATGATTGATGACATCAAGTTTGTTATGACATACCAGTTTGAGGTGATAATCACACAAAGCTTTGTTTTAATACTCCTTGACAAGCTTTTTGATTTGATGCTTTTAATGATATGTTTTCTTGGCTTTTAATAAATTTATTTGGTATTGCTATTTTATGGTGAGTTGTTTTTGCTGCATTGAAAACATCAAAACTTACTAGTTGAGTTGTAGAGTGGGTAGATAAAATGTCTAAAGAATTTGCCAAAACAGCTCCTGTTATTCCTACACCTGGTGGTGGAATGCAAAGTGTGTGAAGTTTAGAAGTATGAATGGAAAGATTTAAAAGACAGCCACAAATTATTCAGGATGATCAATTTTCTAAATGAGAACTGTCAAAAGTATGAGATAAATTTCAAGACTTTATGACTCCTGCTCCATTGCAAAATGTGCGTTCTTCAGCGGAATTTCATCGTGCGGCAGTGGATGATGTAGGTTCTGATCCTTCTTGATGAACTAGTAGGGCTATACAAAAAATGAATGAACTTTGAACTGGTAGTTTGCAGGATATAGAAAGAATTTCAGATGTTGTGAGGTCTGAATGAAATATTGCTCAGTATAAAGAAGATTTTGATGGTGATGTACACGAGCTTATAGAGAGCGGTGGAAGTGATCTTATTTCACAAGTAAGAGATGAAATAAGTCCTGATGAACAGTATAGTGATTGAGAATGAAACTACTTTATGAAAAAAGGTAATCTTTTGTATCATATTAATCCAGAAACATGAAGGTTTAGGTATTATGAAAAAGATGATGATAGTGAGCTTAGACAATTTTTCCAAACTGCTATAGAATGAAAAACTAATGAGAGTGAAGCAAGAGATCTTATTGAAAATATAAAAAATGAGTTAAGCTTAGGTATTAGTGATGTTGAACTTAATTATGATGATGGTTCATTTGTAATTGAAAGCATAAGCCGTTAATAATGAAATTTAAAAAAAAACAAAAAAAATGAAAAAATTGTTGTTGCTATTGTTGCTTTGGATTGTATTGGTAAGCCAGGTTAATGCAGGGAGTATAGTTAGTTGAGAGTGATCATCAACAGAATGATTGGTTGAGATATTAGAACTTTTTCTCAATGCTTTAAGCTGGCTTTGGATAATCCCAGCAGTAGTAGCTTGAACATTGATGACAAATGAGCGAGTATATGGTTCTGCTTTCAATTTGGATATGTATCTTTGGTATTTGTGGAATATTATGAAAAATTTTGCAAATTTTACTTTGGCGTTTGTTTTTTTGTTTGTGATTTTGAAAACATTCTTTGTTTGACAGCCTTGAAGTGTTTTTAAGTCTTATATACCAAAAATTGGTCTGGCTGCTGTTTTAATACAATCAAGTTGGTTTTTGGTGGCTGTGATAATAGATATTACAGTTATTTCAACAGCAGCAGTTACTTCTGTGCCCAACCAGGTAATATCAAGTATGGATACTTATGATTCTTATCAAGTAGAAATTCCAAATAAATGTACAGTGTTTTTTGATATGGATCAAGATGATCTTCCCAATAGGCTTTGTGGTGAGGAGTGAGAGGATGATTTTACCCTATCTGTAGAAGATATTACAGTATCTGCAAATGATGCTTCTTGACCTTTGATATATATGGGTATGTGAATACTTTGATTTATGGATTTTCAAGACCCTCAAACCATCAATTTGGATGAGATATCTATTTGATCTTTAATAAGGCTTATTTTGGTATTGTTATTTTTTGTGCCTATTACTATATTGGCTATAATAAATTTTGTTCGTATATTTTATTTGTGGATGTTTATTATTTTTTCTCCTTTTATAGTTTTGGATAGTGTTTTTGGTAATGCTGTGTCTGGTAAAATGGAATGATTTACCAAAAAGCTTACCGTATCTAATTTTGTATGATTGGCATTTCAGCCAGTAGTAGTTCTTGGTATGCTTTCAATTATAATGCTTTTTGTGGTAGCTTTGCATGATTTTTTGGTGGTTGAGCCAGGTGATCAAGGTGCTGAATCTTCTATAGAAAGTATTCATAAACATTTCAATATAAGAACTGATGAGATCTGAAGCGATGTAAATGTTGTAAGCTTGCATGAAGATGATAAAAGTTGAATGATTTCTGTGAGGGGTTCTATTATAGAAGAAGCTTGAGACTTTGTTTGAGGTTTTTTCTGATATCTGATAATATCACTTTTTGTGTGTTTTATGATATGGGCTTTGATAAAAGTAAGCTTTAAGACTTCAGAGATTACATCATGAGTTTCAGATAGTATATTTAAGTTTTCAGAAGATGCTATGAAGGCTGCACCTGTGCTTCCAGGAGGACAAAGTGTCTGAGCTCTAGAACAATTCAAGAATAGATTTTGAAGAGATGTTTTTTCAAATGTGCAAGCTAAACAAATGGATAACAGTGAATTAAGTAAACTTGCAAATTGGTGAGAGAAATTTTGAGCTAGTACAATATCAACCCGGCAGCAAGATAGGTTGATGAGGTATGTTGAACAAACAAAAGACCAACCAGATCCAGGTTCAAGAAATTTCTTTGGAGAACTTAGACAGATGGCAAAAGATTGACAGTCTCTTAGTATGCGTGATCCAAATCTTAGAGAAGCTATAGAAGCTTGGGCTAAAAATATTTGAAAAAATATTGGTGAGGATGCTACTTGGTTGGATCAGGATTGAAATGTGGATTTAGATAACCCTGACTTAAGTGGTTTGGTTCGTCATATGATGCAGGGCTGAGAAGTTAATCCTGCATTGAGAGCGTCAGACTTTAGAGCTAGTATTAGTCAGCATCAGGATCCTATTAGAAATGCGGATTTAAAAGATATGGTAAGATAATGAATAACATTTGAGTTGGAAAAGTTTTCTTGTTTGTTGTAGTGTTGGGAGCTGGTTTGCTATCTCCTGATGTTTTTGCTGGTGCTGTATCTGCTGACTGAACATCTAGTTGATCTTCTGAATCAGCTTATTCAGGGTTTATAGAGTTTTTAGAACAGTTGTTAAGCATAGGTTATATTATTTTGTGGCCTTTGTTTTTTTTGGCAGGAATCCTTTCAGATAATACACTAGTATATTGATCTTGATTCAATTTGGATATGTATCTTTGGAATTTGTGGAATATTATGAAAAATTTTGCCAATTTTATTATATGATTTGTATTTATACTTGCAGTGTTTTTGTATATATTTAACTACAAACAAGATAAGTTTTCTCCCAAAAAATTTTTTCCAAAACTTTTGATAGCTTGAGTATGAGTGCAGGCTAGTTGGTTTTTGGTAGCTATACTTATAGATATTAGTACAATACTTACATATGCAGTATGATGACTGCCACTTAGTTCTGTGCAATGAAACGAACAGTTAGATCAAAAAACAATGGTGATAAGATCCAATATGGATATAGATAATATCTGAAGTATTTTTTCTTGAACATGATCAAGTTATGTTTGGTATTCAGATGGAGATAAAGAGTATGTCCCTTGTAAAATGTCTAATACAGTTACTCACAAGATAGAAGAATGAGACACTTTGTCTGCAATAATACATGAGTATTATGATACTTCGTGATGGACTGATATAGAAGAAAGAGTGAGGGATGTTGCTGGTCAAAATTGATTGGATGATCCAGACAAAGTATGAATTTGACAGGAAGTAGATCTTACTTTGGATGATGCTACTTGAAAAATATATGTATGATCTGATGATCTTAGAGAAAGAATTGAAGAGGATATGCAGTGACACCAACTAAATTGAACTGAAATTGAGTTTGAGAACAATTCTTGTGTAATGCATGATATGTGATATTTGGTTGTAGAAAATCCTCAAATATGAGATAGTAGAGAAGAAATGATTGATAACTCTGAAAAACAATGAATAAATCTTTCACAGTTGCTTGATTGAGCGGCTTGAACATCTTGAATCTTTTCTTCAGTATTTTCAACATTTTTGAATTTTTCAAGTTTGTCTATGAGTCAACAATGATTGGATTGAGATCAGAATTTGTGAAATTTTTCTTTGTTGATGCTTTTTCAATTTTTATTTGCTTTGGCATTTATTGCACCTTTGGTGGCATTTGTAGTAATACTTTTTGTAAGAATTTTTGTGCTATGGATGTTGATTGTTTTTTCTCCTCTTTTGACTATAATGTGGAGTTTTGACTTCAATTTTGGAGAAAATTCATGAAAATACTCAGTTTGAGCTTTTTTGTGGATCATTTTTTTGCCAGTAGTGGTAGTATTTGTGCTTAGTATATGAGCTTTGTTTTTGACTGCCATAAACACATCTTTATTAAATAATGAGTGAAACAACCCAATCAACTGACTCATGTCGCTTCAATGACAAGAAAATGAAGAAGATTGAGTTTGTGAAGATGGAGAAAACGCATGGAAGCTTGATATGTTTGAAGACAAGCCTATACATATTTGTTTTGCTGAGGTAGAGTTTGATTGATGAGTAGCTATAAATGCTTTTTTTGATTATTTTTCTTGGTTCTTGGCTAATTTTTTTGGTATAATGGTGATGTGGATGGTTTTGTTTGCCGTGTTGAAGTCTTGAAAATTTACTTGATGAATAGGAAACTATATTTATAATTTTTCAAATCAGTTGGCTCAAACAGCTCCAGTTGTACCTTCTCCTTATGGTACTCATAGTTTATGAGAACTTGAAAAATTTGGTTCAATGATAGAAAGGGCACCAAGGCACTGGAAAGAACAGCAGTATACTCAATGAGCTTTGAGAGATTTTGCAAACAAAACTTCAAGTTCTATATCATGAGCCTTGGGTTGAGAAAGGAGATACAATTCAAGGCAAATCTCTTGATTTGCTGCATCACAAGGTGGTGATGATGTTTGAGCTGATTTTCATGAATTGTGAAATTTTATTACTAATGAATGACTCAATTTGTATGAATACAAAGATGATATACTTTCAGTTATCAATTCTCATAAAGATAGCTGGAATTTTAGCACATTAGATGCTGCTCTTACAGATCCAGAGGTTGTTGCAGAGTTTTCTAAGCAATGACATAATATTGAATGAATATTAGAAAACTCCAAATCTCAGTGAGACAATGAAAGCTCAAGAATTTTGAATTGATTGAAGGATGAACTTGAAAGATGAAGGTATGACTCAAAAATAGATGGTGCTTGAGTTTATACAAGAGATTGAGTAGCGTTCCATTTTACTTGAAACTGATCAGATATTTCTTTGAGTACATATGATTATAAAAACAATTTGGAAGACTTGAGAAGTTTGGCTTCTGTTGCTAAGGATGTTGGTTGAGATCCTATATCTTTACTGTGAGAAACAGTAAGTATTGGCTGAATGGATTATCAAATACGTGATGACTGAAGTGTAGGGAGAATTGATCCATCTTGAACTTAAAAACACACTATTTTGAGTTGTGATTTAAACTATAGTTAATAATTATAACTTATTGTACAGCTGATTTAGCCTACTTATCTCTTCAAGCTTTGCTTTTATTTCCTCAGGAATTTCTTGATTGTTTTCTACAAACTTTATAGCTTCAGATATGAGGTCAGCAACTTCAGGGTATTGTTTGTTGTTAAAGGAATCAATTCTTATTTTGTTTTTAGTTTATCAAATATTATTTGAGGCTTTTTAATTGTCTGATATTTTGTTGATTTTTCAACAGTGTTTTTGGGTGTTGTTTTGTTGGTTTTTGTAATATAAGCCTAAGCATGATTATAAATAGGAAGTTTTTGTTAAAAATTGTAAAAATATGTGTTCATACAATTTTTGCAATCAAAAAAACAACTAGAAGTAATATTCCAGTTGTTTTTTGATGTATACTTATTGGTTTCTCATATATTCAAGTAATGCTTGAGTGGTATTAGGTCATGGAAAACCACTTCAAGGGTATCAGATTTCGCTTTGTAAATCAGCAAGATTTCTTTGTGTATTTGGTCACCACAATCCGTCTATATCTCATAGAGTGTTGTTTGGAAGATACTTTGAGATTGCTACTTGTAATGCATATATCATCTGAGCACTATCTTCAAGATCGTCATTTGAAGTATTTATGTGCTGTCAATCATATCTTTCTAAAATTGTTATAATATCCTCTTTGGTTGGATTTTGTATGTCAAAATTTCAGTCCATGTGTGAGTGTATATGTTGTTCAACCCATGTATGAGGAATATTTATATTGTTATTTAATGATAACTCTTCTGGAGAATCATCTGGTGAAGTTTCTGGAGGAATATCTAGTATTTGTCACACTCATGGTATTCCTCAAGGTAAATTGGTTTCTTGTCATGAACCACTACTTAATTCTTCAAGTTTGCTTATGGTTTCAGAAAAATCAATGTTGTTTGTGTGGTGATCAGCAAATTGGTTATCTATTTTATCTCCTCTGTCTCTATCATCTACAAATTCTCAATTTGGAGAAATATATCATGCTTTTTCAAATCTTTGTTGTGCTCAAGACCAAGCTGTACTAACATGGTCATATACTTTTAGGTTGGAACCTCTAGAGCTGTCTAGTTGTAAAAACCATCTATCTCATCTATTAAATCAAAAACTACTTGTTCCATCTTCTACATTATTTTTGAATTCTTCATAATTGTCGGGGAAATTGTCTGACTCAAATTCATCCAAATAGCTCAACATTAGCTTCAAAATTTCATAACTATTATCTCACCTTATATTAAATCATTCCTCCAAACTTGCTCTTATATCTTTTTCAAATTGTTCTTTGATTTCGTCGTATTCGGGAGAGTCTTGTTCACTTAAAAATTCAACAAATTTGCTAAAATTTCCTATATTTCCTCACTCTATATCGCCATTTAAATCTATGGCTTTTAGTCTTGCTTCGGGATTTCATTCTATAATTCAATCTAATGCTTGAATAGATTCATTTAAAATTTCTTGTACTCATTCATCAAGTTCTTGTTCAACTCATCTTAGTTCATCTACAAAATTACATAATATTTCAGCCTTTCAAGAATCTTGAATATTATCTATTACTTGTTGTTTGAATTCTTCTACTTGTCTTCTTGTTTCATGGCTATCCCAATCTATTTCTTCAAAACTTTGATATAAATCAGGATTTATATCTCTCAGAATGTTTCCAAATTGTTGATCAATAGCTTCTGCTTCTTCTTGTTGATCTGTTTCTTCAATTGACTCATGCCATTGTTCTATACTCATTTTTTGTTTTTATTTTATAAATTTATAATAAAATTATAACCAAACTTTTCAAAAAAAGCAAATTTTATAACTCTTTTTCATTTGATTTTTGAAGTTTTATCTTTATAAAAAACTTTATAATATGTTTTATAAAAATTTAATATCATAAGCTATGTTGTTGAAACTTGATGATATAATAATATACTCACTTTTAGCTTTTTTTCTATCTTTAATATTGTATCCTTTGTATATCAAGCTTTTGGAGAAAATAAAAGCTTGAAAAACTATTCGTGAGGACAGTACAAGCTGATGAAAAGCTGAAATATTTTCTAAACTTCATCAACACAAGACTTGAACTCCCACTATGTGATGATGACTTATAATATTTGTAGTAGCAGTATTGGTGCTTTTTTCTTATGTTCTAAACTGGCTTTGACTTATTACATTTACTTTAGTGGAAAGGTCAGAAACATATATTATACTTTTTGCTTTTTTTAGCATGTGATTTCTTGGGCTTATAGACGATTACTTGAATATCAAATGAGTTGGTAAAGTAAAATGACTTACTGCAAAAATGAAAATACTTTGGATGTTTCTTTTTTCTGCATTTATAAGTTACTGGTTTTATTTTAGACTGTGAGTTTCTCATATTGATCTGCGACCTTTATTTTGAACTGTGGATTTGTGATTTTTTTATATCTTATTTACTTTTATTTTGACTGTTACTATTGTTAATGCTATAAACATCACAGATTGACTTGATGGATTGGTATGATGATTGATGATAATTGTGCTTTTTGTGTTGTGAATAATTACATTTTTCTATTGATGGTATCTGGCAACAACTGTGATATGAGTAGTTTTATGAGCTACATTGGCTTTTTTGTGGTTCAATATAAATCCAGCCAAAATATTTTTGTGAGATAGTGGTGCTCTAGCTTTTGGGTGACTTGTGTCTTCTTTGATTTATCTTATCGATATTAGGGTGGGTATATTGTTGCCTTTTTTGATACTTTTTGCAGTATTCTTTTTGGAGATTACAACAAGTTTTATTCAAATCTTTTTTAAAAGAGTTTTCAACAAAAAAATCTTTCCTATAGCTCCTTTTCATCATCTTCTTGAATACAAATGATATCCAGAACACACAATAGTAATGAAACTTTGGGTGTTGCAGTGAGTTTTGGCCTGAGTAACTCTTATTATGATTTTTTATCAGTTTCATTTAGTTCCATAATAGTGTTTTATGAAAGATAATTTACTTTCTTTTAATTTTTGGGCAAAAATATTTCTTGTTGGTCTTGTAGTTCATTTTTTTGCTCAGAATTTTTTTACTTATTCACTTGGTCTTGACTTGTGAGTTTTTTGGCTTTGGAAAGAGTTTATAATACTATGATTTATATGAAGCCTGGTGTATTTTGTTTTCAAAAATAATTATTTGTGAAAATTTGTGGAAGATAGGATGATGTTTTCTTTGGAGGTGGTTTTTGTGTCTTTGGTGGTTGTTACATTTTTGATAAACTATTTTCTGATATGAACAAGTATATGAGAGTATGTTATGGCTTTTAGGTATGATTTTTTGTGATTTTTGATATTTTTTGTGGTGTATCGCTTGTGTGGCTTTCTTAACAAAGAAAAACTCTATCCCATAATTCTTTTTTATTGACTGGTTGTAAAGGTAGTACTGATTTTTAGTCTTTTTTGGTATTTTGTGATTTTGACTGTACCAGGAGGTTTGGGATTGTTTGGTTATGACAATAATATATTTGAGTGAGAGGTTTGACAAGCACCGCCTGCAGCATATTATACCCAATACAATCAGTGACTGGTTCGTAATCAATCATTATTTGAAAGGCCGATAAGTTATTGATTTTTCTTGGTGGCATTTTTCCCTTTGTTTTATGTTTTGTATCTTAGGAAAAAGTCATTTTTTAAAACTTGGTTTTGGTGGATAGTGTATTGACTGAATATTATGTCTACTTTTTCTAGAGCTGCATGGTGAGCTTGGTTGATTCAACTTATTATTTTGTCTTTGATTGATTATAGAAAAAACATCAAAAAATTTTTGAAATATATATTGTTGCCTGTGGTGTTGTTTTTTGGTGCTATTGTATATTTTGCTTATGATCATGTAGTGGATAGGCAGCGATCAAATACTTGACATATTCAAGAAGTTTTGATATGATGGGATATGTTTACAGACAAACCAATTTTTTGACAATGAGCATGATATGTATGACCTGCATCTCATTGGTGAGATTGACAAGAGTTTAATACAGAAAATCAATTTCTTCAAATTATGGTAGAGTTTTGAATTGTAGGTTTTTTGCCTTGGTTTTTGATATATATGTTTTTTGTGCTGGTAGGGTTTTATTATTTTTTCAAAACCAAAGAAAAAGATAGGAAAAATGATAAATATTTATTTGTCTTGTTGGCTTTCTCTGTAGGTATTTTGTGATTGAGTGTGCAGGGTATGGTATTGCATAGTTTTGTGGACAATATGATTGTGTATCCTTTTATGTTTTTGTTTGCTTTGGCTTTGTTTTTGTATTTGAAAAGATCTGATTAGCAAATAAATAAGTTGAATTTTGTCGGATACTGAATATAATATCAACTTACTATTTTAGAAATTAAAATAAATTATGTGGACAGCTATAATAGCTTGAATATTGCTTTTTATGTTTTTGGTAGTGGTACATGAGTTTTGACATTTTATTGCTGCCAAAAAATCATGAGTAAAAGTTTTGGAGTTTTGAATTTGAATACCTCCCAAAGCTTTTACTTTTTATAAAGATAAAGACTGAACTGAATATACTATCAATTGGTTACCTTTGTGATGATTTGTAAGACTGAAATGAGAAAATCCTGATGATACAGAAACTTTTCATGCCAAAGATAGTTTTATCACACAAAACCTTTTTAAAAAAGTACTGATACTTGTATGATGAGTAGCAGTAAATCTTTTGTTTGCATGGCTTTTTTTCACAGCTGCATTTTGGAAATGAATAGAGCCAATTAGTATAGTCCCAGAAAGTATGCTAAGTATAGATCCAGAAAGTTATATGATGCCTACCCAGGATTTTTTGGATAGACAATGATTGCTTAGTGGAGATGTACAGCACTGACCCATAAAAGTACAGCAAGTATTGCCTGATAGTATTGCTGAAGATGTGGGTATTATGTCTTGAACTGTGATAACATCAATTAGTTGACAAGAGGTAGATACTTCAAATCTTCAATCTGTCCTTAGGGAAAATATATGAAAAGAAATTCAGATATGATTCGAAAAAGATTGACAAAAATATGAAGAAAAGGCTGAATGTCAGTATGATAGGTGTCTGCTTTGAATAGCTATGAAGCAGTATTCTGATATAGAAGTTTTGCCTATGCAGTTTTGATTGTGGTGATGAATGGCCGCCTGAGCTCATGAGATAAAAGCTCAAACAAGGCTTACTTTTCATGTGCTTGGAAATATTTTTTCTCAACTGATAACTTTTGAAAGAGAAAAAGCAAGGGATGCAGTAGAAAATCTTGCCTGACCTGTCTGAGCTGTAAAAGTTTGAGAAATAATACTTGATGAGTTTTGATTTTGGCAATATTTGGCATTTTGATGAATGATAAGTTTGGCTTTGGCTATATTTAATGCTTTGCCTATACCTGCACTTGATTGATGAAGACTAGTAGGTGCTATAATTCAATCTGTATGAAAACTAAAACCGGAAAAATATTTTGTAGTAGAATGATATATGAATCTTTTGTTTTTTGTGTTGTTGATGTCTTTGGGAATATATATAATATTTTTGGATTTAGCAAGATTTTGGTGAGTAAATCCTTTTGGTATGTAGGTATGGTTCATACCCCAAACATCCAAAGAATATTGTAGGTATGGTTCATACCCCAAACATCCAAAGAATATTGTAGGTATGGTTCATACCCCAAACATCCAAAGAATATTGTAGGTATGCTTTATACCTCAAATATCAAGATTTAAAAATAAAACTGTGAAAGTATGTATATTGATGCTCATACTCATCTAAATAGTGAAAAATTATTTGAAAATTATGATAAATATATTGAAGAGTTTGAATATATAGGCTGAAAAGATATGGTAAATGTTGCAATAGATATTGATCGGGCACAAAAAGCTTTGGATATCCAAAAAAACAATAAAACTACTGTAAACCTTTATTCTTCTGTATGATTTCATCCTTCACTTGTGGGTATGGGTGATATTCAGGATTTGGATTTTGATGATTTAATCAAAAAAGCTGAAAAGTTTATTTTTGAAAATAGACAATATATTTCATTTTTTGGAGAATGTGGTATAGATACTCATTATGATTGATGAAAATCTCTTGATAGTCAGAAAAAATTTTTTCGTATGCAGTGTGAGGTTGCTCGTTTTTATAATCTACCATTGATAGTGCATTCAAGAGACGATTTTGATAATACTTTTGATGTGTTGAAAGATTTTCCTGATTTGAAAATTTATTTTCATTGTTGGTGATACTGACCAGATCAGGTAGATAGATTACAAGAATATTTTGAAAATGTTTGGATTTGATTTACTTGAAATGTTACTTTCCCAAAAGCAGAACAAGTTAGGCAATCATTTTTGAAGACAAAAAAAGAAAACTTACTTATGGAAACAGATGCACCATATCTTGCACCTCAAAAAATGAGATGAAAACTCAATAAACCTTCTTATGTGGTTTATACTTATGATTATTGTGCAAAATTGTTGGATATGGATTTAGAAGATTTTAAAACAACTGTAAAATCAAATTTTGATTCTTTACTTGGTTAGCAAACACAACCAAAATTTATTGAAATTGTGGTTGAAATATTTATAAACTTTGTATTTTATAAGATATCTTGAAAAATAAATGATAAGAACAAGAATAGCTCCTTCTCCGACATGAAGTTTGCATCTTTGAACTGCTAGAAGTGCCCTTTACAACTACATTTTTGCCAAACAGAACAACTGAAAGTTTGTTTTGAGAATAGAAGATACAGACAACACAAGATCAACCAAATTTTTTGAAAATGATATAATTGATGGATTAAGATGGCTTTGACTAGATTTTGATATATGACCTGAGAAAGAAGATGAATTTTGACCATACCATCAAATGCAAAGACTTGATATATATCAAAAATATATAGACAAACTTATAGATGAATGAAAAGCATATTATGCTTATGAAACTGCTGATGAGATTGATGAATTGAGAAAGCAAGCTTGAGAAAAAAAGCAACCATTTATATACAGACAAATAAACTATACACAAGAACAGCTTCAACAATTTGAGTCTGAATGAAGAAAACCTGTGGTTAGATTCAAGGTGGAGCCTAAAAGTCTAATTTTCAATGATCTTGTAAAATGAGAAATAAGTTTTGATATGTCTTGATTTTCGGATTTTGTAATAATGAAATCTGATGGAATCCCTACATTTTATATGGCAAATGTGGTTGATGATTATCTTATGTGAATAACTCATATTTTAAGATGAGAAGATCATATTCCAAATACGCCAAAACAAATCTTACTTTATGAAGCTTTGTGAATGCAACCACCTGAGTTTACTCATTTGCCCATGTTGTTGAATACGAATAAATCAAAAATCTCAAAAAGAGATACCGACAACGAACTTGTCACAATATCAAGCTTTAGACAACAATGATTTTTGCCGGAGGCATTAGTAAATTTTATTGCTTTGCTTGGATGGCATCCTTCTTCTGATGTTGAGTTTTTTTCTATGCAAGAGCTTTTGGATAATTTTACAATAGAAAGAATTAATTCATCAAATGCCGTGTACGATTATCATAGAGCTTTGCGGTTCAATTCTGAGTATATTAGATCTATGTCCGATGATGAGTTTGTGGATAGACTTATTTGTTTTTTAGAAAATTATTGAGACCAAGAACGAAAAGAAATATTGCAGACAAATAAAGATAAAGATTATTGGCTAAAACTTGCTCCTTATATCAAGGTGAGAATACAAACATTATGACAGTTTCGTGATTTTGCAAAATATTTCTTCAAGCCTCAAATGCCTACAGATGAAATAATTTATAATGAAAAAATGAAAGTAGATAAAAAGCTTGTACAAGATATGCTACCTAAATTATTGGATTTGTTGTATAGTATAGATGAAGATAACTGGACAGAAGGAGTACTAAAAGAGGCTTTGATAAATTTTGTAAAACAAGAATGACTCAAAAATGGTCAAGTCCTTTGGCCTATAAGATCTATACTTACTTGAGTACAAGCAAGTCCTGGTGCTTTTGAGATGTTGTATGTGCTGGGTAAACAAGAATCTATTTCTAGACTGAAGCTTTTTAGGGAAACTTAGATTAATAGCGCCCGGGCGCGAGTGCGATAACTTTTACTTGAAAAATAGAAAAATAGTAGTAAAATTAAGTTAATTTATATTAATCATAAAATTTATGAAAAAATTTCTTTTTTTGCTGATTTTGATTTGTATGTTATGAGTATCTTTTGGTAGATACTGGTTTGATACTGATTCTGATACATATACTAGAGATAGAGAAGATGTGGTTGGAGAAATAGAATGAGAAGCATTAAGAGAGTGAGCAGATGATATATGATCAGACTTGAGTGGGGTTGCATATGAAGACATAGAAGATAGTGAACAAGCACAGTCGTCTACTGTTGACTATATAACTGTCATAGTAAATTACTTTTTATGAATACTATCTTTGGTGGCTTTGGTATATCTTCTTTATCATGGTTTTTTGATGGTTACGGCAGCTTGAGACGATGAAAAATATAAAAAGTGATGAGCTTGAATTAAATATGCAACTATTGCTTTGATATGAATAGGTGTTAGTTGGTTTTTTATAAGTTTATTAATATATCTAGTAGAAGCCACTACCTGAAGCTAAGTATTTATTCTTTATGAAAAATTAATGAATAAACTATTTCTTTGAATAAGTTTGTTTTGATTATTTATGTTTACCTATGTTTTTGCTGATTTTCCTTATTGAGATGAATGGACAGAAAATCCAACTGCAGATGCTTGACAAATAGCCAGAGATCAAACAACTCAAGATCAGTGAGTCCTGGATAGAGTTTTGCACAATTTTGGAATTTGAGATCATACTCAAGATGACTGATCTGCCATAAATTATATTCAAACAGTGGTTAATTTTTTCCTTATTTTGGTGTCATTTATTGCCTTACTTGTTTTGATTTATTGATTTTATCTTATGTTTTTTGGTGAGCATGAAGAAACTTTTCAAAAAGCAAAAAAGTATGTTATTAACTCTTCTATAGCTTTGTTGGTAATGTGAACAAGCTGGTTTATAGTTAGTTTTATTTTGTATATAGTTTCTTTATGAGTTTGAAGCTAATACCTTTATTTGTTTTTACTTAGATATTAGATTTATTTGTGTAGCTATAGTTAGTATATGAAAAAATTGTATGATTTGTATATAGAAGATATATGATTTAAGTGAGTATGAATATCAAAACTTGATAGTTGAAAAAAAGTTATTTTAAATTGAACAGTTTTACCAAATAGTATAGTAGATGCTATAGTAAAGAAAAACAAAAAAGACTATATCCAAGCACGGGTGTGTGATATCAAAAAAATAGACAAAAATTATAAAACTACTGATGAATTATGTCCACACTACTTTTTTCCTTATAAAGACATAGAAAATGATAAAAATACTTGATGTTGATGATGCAAAAAAAGTATAATTCCTTATGAAAAACAAATACAACTCAAAAAAAACATACTTTCAAATACATTTAAAGATATCTGGCAAGATGATATAGACATAATCCCTGCTCCTTTTAGACGGCAATATAGAAACAAAGTGGAGTTTAGTTTTTGAAATATTCAATCTGGGGATAAAAATCTTGGTTTTCATAAGCAGTGAATGTTTTCAAAAGTGGTAGATGTGCAAAGATGTTATCTGATATCAGAAAAAATGCATTCTGTTTTTGAGTATTTAAAACAATATTTCTTGGACTCATCACTTCCTTTTTATGACCAAAAAAAGCATGAATGATTTTTTAGGCACCTGATAGTAAGATATTGATACAACACAGAACAATTAATGATAAATCTGTCTGTGGCTCCTTGATATATATCAAACAATCTTCAAGAAAATAAAAAATGGAACTATTTGTTGGAAAAATTGCAAAAAGACGAGTTTTTACAAAAGAATATTCAAAGTTTTTTTATCACTTACAATAAAAGTCTGTCAGATGCAATAAAATCAAATGAGTCAGAGGTTGAATTGCTTTTTTGAAAAGAAAGTATTGATGAGCAATTGAGTATATGAGATCAAACTGTGGATTTTGAGTATTGATTGTTTTCTTTTTTCCAGACGAACACTATGGCAGCAGAAAAACTTTTTGCCAATGCTTTTGATATGGTATGAAAAGTTGATTGAACTGTGTTGGATATGTATTGTTGAATATGAACTATCTGAATATTGTATGCCAAATACTTTGGAGTAGACAATCTTGTATGAATAGAGTCAGTAAATGAAGCAATACAGTATGCTAATATAAATGCATCCAAAAATTGACTGCAAAATTATAAGTTTTGGGTGTGAGATACAGAAAAGGTCTTGCCAAATAATTCTGAATTGTGGGATAGTTTGTCTGATGTGTGATTGGTTTTTGTGGATCCACCAAGAGACTGACTATGAAAAAAGACAATAAAATTTTTGTGACAACTCAAAAATCACAAAAACTTCAAGTTGGTATATATATCTTGTAATCCTACAACTATGTCAAGCGATATTTTAAGGCTACAAAAATATGGTTTTGAGCTTTCAAAAATTAGGTGTGTAGATATGTTTCCCAACACTTACCATGTAGAAAGTATATGAGTTTTGGATTAGTATCCAAATAAAATATCTTGAAAATAAAAAAAATAATTTTATAATTAGTGTATGCTTCTTTAGGTTTTTTAAAGAAGTCTATATATTTAAATAAATAACTTCGAAAACAAATGAGAAAAAATAAGTTAGCTTTTACATTGGTAGAAATGCTGATAGTAGTGGTAATTATAGGTATTTTATCTGCAGCATTGGTACCAAGACTGACATGAGCTCAAGAAAGAGCAAGAGATGGTGCTAGAAATTCTGATATGAGTCAATTGTGAACAGCATTATCTATGTATCAATGAGATAGAGGTGCTTTTGTATTTGGAGGTTTTGATCATGAAGACGATGCTGATCTAGAAGATGTAGCATGAGCTGTTTCAGTAATATCCGATTCACTTGTGCCTGAATATATAGATAGCGTACCAAGTGATCCTCAAGGACAAAGGTTGATTCAACATATATGGTGAGATGAAACTGAATCAGTTTTTGATGACGATGAAGAAGCATGAGAGTACTGATTTATGATAATAAATCATAGATGAGCATCTTGAGCTGGTATATATTTGGTAGCCAACACAGAAACAGCGTGAGGTGCTAATTGGGTGACAGCAGATGATAATTGGGACAGTGAAGGTGATATTAATGATGACGATTGAGTTGAAGATGACTGACATATACTTCCAGCTATAGATGGAACAGATTTGACAAGTTGGTTGTGTGAGAACGTAGAAGAGGTTGATGATATTACCGATGGAGATATAGATCATGTACATGAGGCATGACAAGATTGTTATGTTGAGGATATTACTCACGCTCATAGATTAAATGTAATAAATTAATATAAAATTAGGATTATAATCAAAAAAACTTCAGTCTACTTGTTGGACTGAAGTTTTTTGTTTTAATAAATTTTTTGATAAGTTAGACTTATTTAATGATTAGTTACTTATTACTGCCTCTATTGCTGCTACATCAACATTACTTTCTGGATTAATAATTATGCTCAATTCATCACCAGGTTTTCATTTGAAAAAAGTTACAGCTGCTTGGTTTAGCTGATATGTTTCTCATTCATCTGTAATAGCAATAAACTTGTTTTCATCAGATCTGGAAAGTGTAGCTTTGATATAACTTCTTGGTGCAGGACCTATTAGTTTGTAAACAAGTTTTCCGTCTGCTAGAACCCTAAGTTTCATAACATCTCAAGGTACAAGCTTGGTTTTACTGCTATAGTTCATAGGAACTGGATATTTTTTTTCATCTGATCATATCATAAAATATCAGTCATATACTCATTCTATTACTTTCACATCTTCTCATTCTTCATAAGAAAGTAATTTGCTTGCTAGGCTGTTGATGTCTTCTCATTGTTTTTGAGCTTCTTCTGGATTTCACTCTACAATATTGTGTATCATAAGTTTTGCTCTTTTTATATCTGTTTCTATTTTTCACAATAATTCTTCAAGTGACTTTAATGCTTCATTTTGTTTTTCCATTATGTTTTTTTATGTTTTAAACCAATAATGCCTATTATAATGTTTTACTCTCTCAAGTCAAACTATTGGGGATGTTTTGGCTTGATTTATGCTTTTTATTATATATTTTAATTTGACAATTTGGTTAATTTTGTTTTATTATGTTAACTTTTATAATAATTTTTATAGAAATGGTTAATTATTTTCATTATATCATATTATCTTCAATAATTAAAAAACTATTAATTAATTTGTTCTTGAAAAAAAGTATAAACTTCTTATAAAAATCATAAAATTAGATTTAGTATTTAATTTTTGATATATGATATTTGTCTATGTATTTTTGTCTTTTGTAGTAGGTTTGTCTATATGATATTTTGCTTTTTATTATAATTATGAAAATTCTTCAAATATAGATACGCTCAAAAAAAACTATAAGCAATCTCAAGATCAGATAGAATCTTTAGAACATGATCTCAAAGAATACAAACTTCAAAATGAAGTATTAAGAAAAGAGATACAAGATACTAAAAATAGAAACCAGGATTTGGAAAAGGTGGTTTCTGAACTTTCAAGATATACTTATATAATTAATGAAGCATGAAAAAAATCTCAAGAACTTGCAAAGTTGCTTTGAGTTTATGATAAAGATGTAGAAGAAAGAGTACAAAGAATAATGTCTGAAAATAATGACTCAAACGAGCAAGAAGCTTTAGAAAGTAATTGAAATTCAGGAAAAAAATTCTTTTAGTGTTATTTTTTATAAAGAATTTTCGTAATAATTTGTGTTGTCATCATTTATGAGTGTTCTAAATAAATACTAAAAAATGTTTAATATTTCAAAACAGTTTGTAGAAAAATTAATACAAAAAGATCAACAAGCATTCAATGAATTTTACAATATTAGTGTAGAAGTATTTTTTCGTTTTTTAAAATCAAATTATTTTGTATCAGACAAAGAGGCAGAAGATATAGTAGCAGATTTTTATTTTAAACTTCGAAATAATATTGTCTCTTATAAAAAAGAATACAATTTTGAAACTTGGGTGTGGACTGTTTTCAGGAATACTATAAAGGACAGTTTTAAAAAGCAGTCTTATAGATATTTTTCATCTTACAGTAGAGATGATAAAGATATTGATTTTTCTGAGACAATACCTAGTGAAGAAGATATTTTAGATTTTTTAGAAAAAGACTTTGAATATCAAAAAATTCAAACAGCAATCAAAACTCTTGAAGATAAGTTCAAAGAAGTAATAGATCTTAAATTTGTTCAGCAATTATCAAATGATGAGATAGCTAAAGTTTTGAACATATCAAATTCTAATGTAAGACAAAGAATATCAAGAGCTCTCAAAAAACTAAAAGAAAAGCTTGAAAATTAGTGTTTTATGATTATTTTTATATATGTGTCAACCACTTTTTTGAGTAAAAATGCTTTGGTAATATAAAATGCTGTTAAGAGTTGCGTTTTGTGTGGTTGTGGTTGCATATTGTGTGCTTGTTGAATAACGGAAAAGCATTGAAAAACCTAGTAGTTACTGTAATATACAGTTGTTTTATATGGTAATAATAAAATTATGACAAAAACAGAGTTGATAGCAACAATAGCTGACAAACTATGAGTATCAAAAAGAATGGCTTCTGATATGGTTAACACATTTGTTGATACTGTTGTAGATGGTGTTAAAAAAGATGGTGAAGTTAGAATTCAGGGTTTTGGTACTTTTAAAGTATCTGAAAGAAGTGCTAGAACAGGTAGAAACCCAAGAACTGGAGAAACAATTAAAATTGATGCAATGAAGCTTCCTGCTTTCAAAGCTGGTGCAGAATTCAAAAAAGCAGTTAGATAAATTGTTGTAAAGTTTGAATTAATAAACTCCCTAAATTGGGAGTTTTTTTGTTGAAAAAAAGATAATAAAAATTATATTTATCCTAGGTTTACTATTAAATTACTATGCATGTCTTCGTTGTTAAATAAAATAAAAGCACCATTTATAGATACATTACCATATAGAATTTATAAAAAATCATATGCAAGATTTTTTTCTTTTGTTAAATGAAATCCTTCAAAAAATATGACAATTTTGTGAGTTACTTGAACTGATGGGAAGAGTACAACATCTGCTGTTTTGCATTATATAATAAATCAAAATCTTTGAAAATGCGCCTTAATAAGTACTGTTAGTATAAAATTTTGAGATAAAGAGATTATAAACGAGTCTAAAATGACTTCTTTGGATCCAATGCATCTTCAAAATGTTTTATTGGCAGCTAAAAATGAATGATGTAAATATGTGGTATTGGAAGTTAGTTCTCATGCATTAAATCAATATAGATTTGAAGGGGTTGATTTTGATCTTTGAGTGCTTACAAATTTTTCCGAGGAACATCTAGATTATCATAAAACATTTGAAGAATATGTTAAGTCCAAAAAGAAGCTTTTTGATAATATTATTTCAAATGAAAAAGAATATAAATATGCTGTTCTTCCTTGAGATGATAAGATTTGAAGACAGCGAGACGAAGATTTTTCTTTTGATAGAAGCACAATATTTTCAATAAATGCAAGTGCTCCATTGAAAGCAGAGCAAATTCATGAATATGTTTACTGAACACATTTTCAACTTAAATATTTGTGAGAGATTCATTCTGTAAAAGTTCAGCTTTTGTGATCTTTCAATGTTTATAACATTTTAGCAGCAATTTGAGCTGCTATGTTGCTTGGAGTAAGTATAGAAAAATCAATAAAATCGGCATCAGATTTTAAGCCTTTGAGTGGTAGACAACAAACAATTCATAAGGACTGAAGAACTTTCGTGATAGATTTTGCCCATACTCCTAAATGACTTGAGTCTGTTTTGAGTTTTCTAAATAATGTAAAAAATTGAAGGATAATAACAGTATTTGGAGCTCCTTGAAATAGGGATAAATTCAAAAGGCCATTGATGTGAGAAGTTGTAGGAAAAAAATCTGATATTGCTATCATAACTGATGATGATCCAGATACTGAAAATAGGTATAGTATACTATCTCAAATATATAAATGAATAGAAGATCACAAGACATTTGGAGAAGATGTCTTTGTTGTGCCAGATAGGGAGGATGCTATCAAATTGGCTAAAGACTTGTCGCAAGAGCAAGATATTGTTTTTTTGGCAGGCAAGTGACATGAAACTGTGCAGGTTACAAATTTTTGAAAAAGAGAGCGAAGCGATGAGAAGCAAGTTTATAAATAAATTAAGGTTATGGATATTTTTCAGCAAAAATTTAAAAAGCTTTTGACTGGTAAATTGTTTGGGGAGTTCAACTCTTATTTTAAGTGATGATGAATGGAAATAGAAGATTTTAGAGAATATCAGTCTTGAGATGAAAAAAGATCAATCAATTGGAAACTTTCGGCAAAATACTGAGAATATTATGTAAATTTATTTAGGGAGCAAAAAGATACAAACATTTACTTTTTTTTTGATATAAATAAAAATTGGTGTTGATATGATGATTGATATATAAAAGATAAGGTTTTTAACTTGTTTTCTGATGTGGCAATATATGCAAAAAGATATTCTGCAAATTTGTTTGCATGTTATGAAAATGATTGAAAAATAGTTTATGATAAAATTTGAAAAGATTTATATTTGGCATACAAAACAATGAATAAATTGAATCAAAATATAAAACATCAACCTAGAAAATATAGATCAAATATAAATTTATTTTTGGATTATCAAAAAAAAATAAATAAGTCTTGTATTATCATATTAGTTTCTGATTTTTTATGAATAGATGAAAATTGACTTAAAACCTTTAATGTGTTGTCTCAAAAAAATGAATTATTGCCGGTATGTTTTAATGTTTGAAATATTTGGTGAATAAATTATTCAGGTTTTTCATTTGAAAGTACAAAAACTTGACTAAAAAATATTTATGTGTATAATTTATAAAATTTAATTATATTTTGAAAAATGTACTCAGAAGAAATATTAAAAATAAGAAAATATGTTTATGACAAAATGTTTGATTTTCATGAGAAGTGAATACTATATCATAATTTTGACCATGTTTTAGATGTTTTGTGAAGGGTTGATTATTTAGCAGATTCTGAGTGAGTGTGAGCAGAAAATAAAGAATTATTACAAATTTCAGCTTTGTTTCATGATATAGAATATTTACAAGACCCGGCAAATCATGAGTATAAATCGTCTATAACTGCAGAAAAATTTCTTTTAAATATTAATTTTCCTGAAGATAAGATAGATATAATAAAATCAATCATACGTGCTACAAAAATGGACCAAAAGCCTACAAACATTTTGGAACAAATAATATCTGATGCGGACTTAGACAATATGTGAAGAGAAGATTTTGTGCAAAAATGTGATATCATAAAAAAGGAGGTTGAAAATAT
The DNA here is from genome assembly GCF_021057185.1 of Candidatus Absconditicoccus praedator. Taxonomy (GTDB): domain Bacteria; phylum Patescibacteriota; class Gracilibacteria; order Absconditabacterales; family Absconditicoccaceae; genus Absconditicoccus; species Absconditicoccus praedator. The sequence goes on along the minus strand of NZ_CP054059.1, from coordinate 331,938 downwards.
TAATAATATAAAAATAGAAGAAAAAAAACGATATCAACAAACATTGTCTTTAATGGATAATATTGTTTTCTATACATCAACTCAGAAAAAAGAAAGAGATGATGTTCTTGAAAAAAATAAAAAAATTTTAGAAGAAAAAATAAAAAGTTTGTAATAGAGTAATAATTTTTATGGTTTGAATAAATATGTTTTATTAATTTTAATTGTACTTTTTTTGTAATTAAAAAATGCCCGGAGAGGGACTCGAACCCTCAAGGCCAAAGGCCACTCGATTTTGAGTCGAGCGCGTCTACCAGTTCCGCCATCCGGGCATATTATTTTAAAATATGTGATATTTAATATAATCATTTTAAGTTTAAAATCAATTGATTTTTTAGAAAAAATGTTTATCTTTCTTGTATTTAAAATCTAATCTATTCAATTATGGATTTGAATAAAGTTATGATAATTTGAAGAGCTACCACAGATTTGGATGTAAAAAAAATGTGAGAAAGTTGAGTGTCAGTGGTAAACTTTAGTGTAGCTACAAATAGAAGGTATAAAAATAGTGAATGAAATACAATAGAAGAAGCTGAGTTTCATAGGTGTGTAGCATTTGCTTGAATAGCAGATACTTTGTGAAAGTATCTTGAAAAATGAAAAAGAATATACATAGAAGGTAGGATAAGAACAAGAAAATGGGAGGATACTAATTGAAATACAAGATATACAACCGAAATTGTGGTTGAAAACTTTATTTTTTTGGACTCAGCTGGAAATAAAACATCTCAGTGACAATCTTCTGAGGTTGATAAGCAAGAAGATGAAGATTTGCCATTTTAAAAATAAAAATTTAAACTTAAATTTTTCTTATGAAAGAAGATAAAGAAGTTGTTGAAATAATAGAAGAAAAAGAAAACCAAAAAAATAAACTCAAAGATTTTTTGATTTATGTGTTTGATATAATTGCTTTTTTGGTTTTTGTTTTATGATTAGTATTATTAGTTAGAATATTTTTGTTTAATCCTTTTACTGTGGTGGGTCATAGTATGGATCCAACTTTCAAGGAGGGAGATTTTATAGTTGTAGATAAAATATCTCCAAGGTTTTCAGATTTTGAAAGGTGAGATATAATAGTATTTGTGCCACCTCAAAAAGATGTAAATTATATAAAAAGAATTATTTGAATGCCTTGAGAAACCATCAAGTTGAATGATTGATATGTGTATGTATGTGATTGAGATTGAGAAAATTGTGAAAGGCTAGATGAGCCATACTTAGAAAATCAATGAGTAACAGGTCCAGAATGTAATGTAGATGAGTTTGAAGTGTGATCTTGAGGTTATTTTGTTTTGTGAGATAATAGAGATCAAAGCACAGATTCTAGATGCTGTTTTGGTTTGTGATGTTATGATTGAACAGAATATGTTTTGAAAGATGAAGACATATTATGAAAAGTTTCATTAAGAATTTTTCCTGATTTTAATCGATTTTAGATATAATATTTTTAGTATATGGAAGCGGTGATAATAGTTGTTTTGTTGTTGATGTTGTCGGCAACATTTTCGGCAGCAGAACTTGCAATAATGTCTGCTCCAAAATACAAAATAAAGCAGCTTGTAAATGTATCTAGATTTGCTAACCTCTTGTTACATTTGAGAGAAAATTCTAGTAGAACCTTGATAACAGTTCTTGTAAGTAATAATCTTATTAATGTAATACTTACAATATATGCATCCAATGTATGAAATCAAATATTACAAGTTTTTGCAATAAGTTGAGCTATTGGTTTTATGCTTGTTTCAGTTGTTATTACAACTTTGATATTGTTTTTTGGTGAAATAATTCCCAAGGTTTTTGCTACTAAATTTGCTTTGAATTATGCTTTATTTATTTCTCCGGTAGTAGCTGTTGTTGAGAAAATACTGTTTCCAGTGGTTTTGTTTTTTGATGTTATAACAAAATTTTTAAATAAATCGTTAAATACCAACGATGATTTGGTTTCAAGAAGTGATGTAGAGGTTTTTGTGGATGAATGAAAAACCCAATGAATATTCTCACTTACAGAAAGTATGATAATAAAGAATCTTTTTGAATTCAATAAAAGAAGTGTAGAGTCTGTGTTGAGGCACAGAACTGAAGTTTTTGCTCTATCTGTAGATACAACTGTAAGTGATGCAATTAGAGAAACTTTGAAAAATCCTTACTCAAGGATTCCTGTGTTTGAGCATGATAAGGATCATATCGTTGGAATGCTTAGTATAAGAGAGCTTTTGAATACTTACTATAATTGAAAGGATTCTGAGATTGTTTTATCAAAAATACATTTAAGACCTGTTTTTAAAGTTCCAGTTACTGCAAATATATTTGATGTTTTTTTGAAGATGAAAAGGTCAGGACATCATTTTGCTGTAGTTGTTGATGAACATTGATGAACTGAGTGAATAGTTACATTTGAGGATATACTTGAGGATATGGTATGAGATATTAAGGATGAATCTGATTTTGCAGAAGAAAAAGATATAGTAAAAACTTGAGTAGATGAGCTTTTGGTAAGATGAGATGTGCCTCTGAGGGAGATATTGATGTCTTTCCAAATAAAAGAACTACAAATTCCAGATTCTATAGAAGAAAAAATATCTCATGATGATATGATATCTTATGTGATATTGACATCTTTGAAAAATTTTGCTAAAAAATGAGATGTAGTAGATTTTGGGAATTTGAGATTCAAGGTTGAGCAAGTTGATGATGAGAAATGAAAAATAGAGAAAATAAAAGTTTTTCATGATGTTAATGGAGCTGTTTCCTAATTTAGAACTTCAATATAAATTATGTATACAATAGCAAAAAATACATTCAAAGAATTTATAAGAAACAAAATATTGTACACAATAATATGAGCATGAGTAGTTTTGATTCTATGAAGTATAGTTCTTTCTACATTGGCAGTAAGGCAAGAAGAAAGAATCATAATTAACTCTTCTTTAACTGTGATAGAAATATTTGGTTTGATTGTTACTCTTTTTATGTGATCTTATCTACTCTATTCTGAATTATCAAAAAACACAATATTGATGATACTATCCAAAGCTCCTTCTAGAGCAAATTTTATTCTTTGAAAATTTTTAGGTTTTTCTTGAATATTATTTGTTGTTTATTTGTTGTTGGGTATTGCTTTTGCTGTAGTGTTATTTTTGCATTCGATTGCAATAGATCTTACAATGGTTTTGGCTTTGTTCTTTAGTTTTCTCAAAATTCTTTTTGTACTTTGATTTATTGTTTTTTTCTCTACATTTGTTTCTCCCTTTGTGTCATTGTTGGCATCTCTTTCTGTTTATATAATATGACATTCTACTTCGTTTATAAAATATTATATGATAGAATCATGAAAGGTTTCAATTACTGCTTTTTGAGAGTGGCTTGTAAATATTATCTACTTTGTTTTCCCAAACTTCACTGCTCTTAGTATAAAAGAGATATTAAATACACCTTTGATTGAAAATATATCCAATGTACAATTATTTTTTTCTGTTTTTTATACATTAATATATGTTGCATTATTGCTTATTTTGTCTATTATTATTTTCAATAATAGAGAATTTTAATTGTTTAGTGGCTAAAAATGAAAATATTTTCAAATTTTGATACTAATCTTTCAAACAAAATGTTTAATAAATATGCAGACACATATTGAAAGGAAGATGTTATGATAGTTTTTAAGAATAATGTTTTTTTAGCTTTGTATGTCATAATTCCTTTGATTTGATATTTGATGTTTGTTTGATTGTGGTTTTATGTTTGATATTTGATAGACTTATGAGATGAATACTTCAATCAAATGTTTAATTACTTTTTATGGATAGTTTTTTTTATAAGTTTTTTGATAGCCTGACGGAAAATTTTTAAAAGATTTATAGACTATGAAATGGATTTTGCATTGATAACTCCAGAAGAAGTAGTTTTTTATGAGCAGGATTGAATATTTTCTAGAGTTTGAAGAACATTGAATTCTTCAAAAATAAGGAGTATAACAGTAGAAAAAGATTGAATACTAAGAAGCTTATTTAATTTTTGAAATGTGCTTTTTTTGGCAGAATGATATCATGAAGATTGATGAGATATTCGTATTATTTATATTACAGATCCGGATACAATTAAATACAAAGCAAGAGAAATATTGAGAAAATGAAGTAATCCAGACGTTCAAGTTGACTAATTTAAAAAATAAATAAAAAGATATGGCTGAAAAATTGGATATTCCTATGGATGTTTATGATTCCGATCAAGAGTTGGTAGTGATAATTCCTTTGTGAGGTGTTTTAAAAGATAGCATAGAAATCTATTTGGAAAAAACTACATTAAACATTAAAGCAAATAGAAAGCAACCAGACTTGAAAGAAACTTTACAGCCTGTTCAGCAGGATTGTTACTGGGGAGAGTTTTCTAAGTCAATTCAGCTTCCTCAAAATGTTTATTTTGATAAAATATATACACAACTTACCAAAGAAAACATCCTGATTATAACAGTTCCAAAGGTTATAATACCTGAGAAAGTAAAAATAGAAGTTGATTCATTTACATAAAAAATTTAAAAAAGCTCTTGAAAACAAAATTAAAATGATTAGTATAAAAGATACTAATTTGATGAAAAATTGTTGGATGGGGTGTAGCCAAGTAGGTAAGGCAACGGGCTTTGAACCCGTGATTCGTAGGTTCGAGTCCTACCACCCCAGATTTTATATTTTGCGGGGTGGAGAAGTGGTATCTCGCCGGGCTCATAACCCGGAGGTCGTAGGTTCGATTCCTACCCCCGCAATATTTATTAAAAAGAAATAATAAACTAAATAATTTAGTCGGGAGTAGCTTAGTAGGTAGAGCGCCTGACTCTGAATCAGGAGGTCGTAGGTTCAAGTCCTACCTCCCGAGGGTTGAGAATTAGCCGGGGTGGTGGAATTGGTAGACACGCTTGGCTTAGAACCAAGTGCCTCGCGGCGTGCGGGTTCGAGTCCCGCCCCCGGCAGTTAAAAAATGTCTTGATTTTTGTTCTAAAATGATTATAAAAAATATTGCTTGATAAAAATGGTTTGTTCCAGGGTAGCTCAGCAGGTAGAGCAAGCGGCTGTTAACCGCTGGGTCGTGGGTTCGAGTCCCACCCCTGGAGAATGATTGAAAATTTAATAAATTAAAAAATGGTTTATGGCTATTAAAAAGTCAGCTATAAAAGCTTATAAAAGAAGTGAAAAATTAAGAGAAAGAAATTTGTATTTCAAAAGAGCTATGAAGTTTTCAATTAAAACTTTTACAAAAGCAGTGAAAGCTTGAAAAGATAGTTCAGAAATTCAAGATTTGTTTGATAGAGCGTATAGTAGTATTGATAAGGCAGCAAAAAGGAATATAATACACAAAAATAAAGCAGCAAGAGAAAAATCAAAATTGGCTCAAATGAAAAATTAAAAAATCTCATTTGAGTTTAACTGCCAGCTTAGCTCAGTGGTAGAGCAACCGCCTTGTAAGCGGTAGGTCGTGGGTTCAAATCCCACAGCTGGCTTAGATTGGTAAAGGGGGGAGTAGTTCAGTCGGCTAGAACGCCTGCCTGTCACGCAGGAGGTCGCGGGTTCGAGTCCCGTCTCTCCCGCCATTAATTGGTCCCATCGTCTAGTGGTCAGGATATCGGGTTTTCATCCCGAAGACCGGGGTTCGATTCCCCGTGGGACCGCCATATTTAAGGGTGGTTAGCTCAGTTGGCGAGAGCACTTGCCTTACAAGCAAGGGGTCATAGGTTCGAATCCTATACCACCCACCATTAAAATTTAGTAAGTTTAATAAATAGGCAAAACTAAGAATCTAATAAAAATTTGGCTTTTTAGTTTTGCCTATTACTTTTATAGGGGCATGTAGCTCAGCTGGTTAGAGCAATCGGCTCATAACCGATAGGTCGTAGGTTCAAGTCCTACCATGCCCACCATCTTAATTATCAGATGCGGGTGTAGCTCAATTGGCTAGAGCATCTGCCTTCCAAGCAGAGGGTTGCGAGTTCGAGTCTCGTCACCCGCTTTTTTTTGTTAAAAAATTTTTAAATGTTAGTTTTTTCTGATATTATATAAAAAAAGTATCAAGCTATAGCTCAAAATAGGTGTCAGGCAAAAGAAATTCAAGGTAAAACTCATATAACAATATTAAGAACCAAAAAAATTCAAACTTGTTCTCTTATGTGTCATAATTGTTTGTATTTGAAAAATACAAATGCTAGCATACTCATTAAAATGCCTGAAAATCAAAGTACTGGATGTGGAGAAAAAATCCATACTCCTAGTGAACTAAAAATCATACAAAATATAATAAGTTTGATAAAAGTTTTTTTACCTGAAATACTTTCTATCATTGGTCAAAGAAGATAAAGTCAGTACAAATTAAGAAGTATATGAAATGGCTGGATATGAGCAAAATTTGATAATATGATTCATGGAGATAATACCTGTGGTATGTTTAAAAAAAGATAATTGATTAAAATAGGGTCTATTTGTTGGTACCATATAATAAACAAAAAAATAATTGCATTTACTAATATAAGTTTTCAAGTTATAGTATTTTTAATCAGGTTAGTTATATAGTCCATATGTTTAAAATCACAAAAATAAATTAACTAATTTGTTTAGTTTAATTTTTTATTTTAAATTTTCAAATAATAATAAAAAAAAGACCTTGTAAGGTCTTTATAGTCTTTCTACTATCAAATTATCCAATTCTACTACTATTTCTTCTGTTTTTTCGTCAAATAACACTCTAAAACATCTTCTTTCTATGTCAGAAAACATTTTGGTGGCAGGTATTGTAATGGTTCAGTTTTCTTCTTGTATTTCGGCTTCAATTATTTGTTCTAGATTTTCAAGATGATTTTTTGATAAGTACTTGATTATAGCATTTTTAGGATTTCAATTATTTTTAGTTATTTTTTTCTGTTTAATCAATTTGTAGTACATCAAATTCATAGTTGTTTGTGAACTTGAAAGTGTGTCTAAAGTAGCTGCTTTGTTAGAGGTTTGAAACCTCATCATGGCGGCTGGCTCTGGATTGCTTGAGTTTGAAGAATTTTCTATTCTTGTTTGCATATTTTTATTAATAAACTAAAAGTATCTATATATAATTTTTTTTCTGTATTTGTCAAATTTAAATTTTCTTGATTATTTGTAGAAAAAAATTAATATATAAAATGTTTCTTTAAAGAGAACTATTTATGTATTATTAAACTTTTAAAGAAAAAATGTAAAAAGTTTTTTAATCTAAACTAATTAAGTTTAATGTTGTTTCAAATTATAATTAATTTTCAATTATAACTATTTAAAATTATAATAAATATAATGGCAGGTAGAACTAACAAGATGTGAATACTTAAACAGAAAAGACAAGCAGAAAAACAAAAAAAACTTGCTTGAGGTTCTGCTTCCAAAATATCTCTTGAGTGACAAAAAAAAGATTATGAAAATCCCAAGTGAAATGTTTATACTTGGTTTTTTCGTTCTTGAAAATTAATTTGCGAGAATACTACATGTAGAGAAGATCCTGATGGTTACAGACCTTTTAGAAAACCAAATAGTTGAGAAATACATTTTGTTTATAAATGAGAAGAAAGTTGGGGTTTTAGAAGATACATTAGAAAGCAAAGAAGGATGAGTTACAAATAATTTTTTGTAAGGGGGTGGTGTAATTGGGAACACGGAGGTCTTCGGCACCTCAGTTGTCGGTTCAAGTCCGGCCCTCCTTGATTTTAATATTTATAAACACTTAAATAGATTAAGTGTTTTTTTAATGATTTTATATTTAAAATAGTTCTTTTATTAATACTTCTAATTTTTCAATGCTTATGCATGGATCTGTAATAGATTTTCATTTTTCAATACTTTCTAGATTGTTTTCATCTGCTTTTTGATTACCATCAAATAGGTATGATTCTACCATAAACCCTGCTATTTTATCAAAATTTTTTAGTTTTTTGCTTATCCTCATATTTTCTATTTGTAGATCAGCATTTTTTCAACTATTATCATGATTTAGATCTATTATATATTTTGTGCTTATTCATTTTTCTTGTAGTATTTTGTTTACTCTGTTTATAAACTCATCAGATATGTTTGGATAGCTTTCTCAATTAAAATTAGCTCATCTTAATATAATATGAGAATTAGGATTTCATTGGCTATAACTTGGCATTCAAGGTATGAATATAGGTTGTTCTGATCTACTAGCAATTAAACTATTCGCCGTTATTTGTGTATCTCAACTTGTTGGGTTTTTTACTCCCACTGGTGTTTCTATAGCAGAAGCTAATTCTCTGTGTCACTGATCTTCACTACTTCTGGCACCTATAGCTATGTATGATAAAATGTCATTTTGATAACTATAAATCCATGGGTACAGCAGCTCATTTGCAACTGGTAATCATAAGCTAATGATTTCTTTCATTATTTTTCTGCTGTTTCTTAATCATTCATTTATATTTGCTTTTGATCAAAACTCTCATCATTGTATCATTCATTTCCATCATACTGTTGTTCTTGGTTTGCTATCATAAGTCCTCATTACAAATAGTGCTTTGTTTTCATACTTTTTTTGAAGAATTTTAAGTTGTTGTCAGTAGTTTATTATAGATTCTTTAAAATCCATACTACAAGGTCATGCTATTATCAATTTTCTTGAGTCTTTTCAGTTTAGTATATTAGATATTTGTTGTTGGTGATTGATTACTTGTTTTATTTCTTCCTTTGAAAGTTTAATTTCTTGTTTTAATTCTTCAGGAGTTATTAGCATTATTTTTAAATTTACTTATTAAATATTATCTATTTTTATTTATTGTGTTTTTTAAGTCAAACCTAATTTGAAATCATAAAAAACTATTTGAAAAAAGTATTAAAATATATATTAATTTTTATAAGAAAAAGTTTTATCAGTTTTAATAAATTAGATGTCAAATATATATTCATTTTCTCAGGTACAAGTATTCAATCAATGTCCACTAAAATATAGATACCAGTATATAGACAAAATTAAACTACAACAGCAAGAAGAAACAGCTGATCTTGCATTGTGAGATATTGTGCATAAGACTCTAGAAAAGTTGTATGAGGATGTGAACAATTTTAGGAAAGTTCAACTTGATGAACTTATTGATTATTATCACAACCTTTGGCAACAAAAAATTAAGCATTTTGAAGAGCATTGAAGCGAAATCAAAATAAAAACCAACTGTGAACTTGATGATTTTATCAGAAGGTGAGAAAAGTATATTACTACTTATTTTGAAACAAATCAACCATTTGATAATATAAAAGTTGTTAGCACAGAGCAAAATATATACTTTGATATAGATGAAGATATCAAGTTTAGATGAATAATAGATAGGCTTGATAAGGTTTGAAATGATTTTGTGATCAATGACTACAAAACCAATAAAAACTTACCAACTCAACAAAAGCAAGAATATATTGAGCAGCTAACATTATATGGTTTATGAATTCAGCAAAAGTATGGTAAATATATGGATAATGTAAGAGCTAAGCTACATTTTCTTCATTTTGAAATAGAAGACGAATGGTTGATAACCAAAGAACTGTTAGATGAAGTGGTGCAAAAATACAAAAAAATAATAGACGATATACAAAATAAAAGGTTTTATTTTAATATGTGAGACAAAGAACAATTTGAGCCTGTAGAAAATCAATGATGTAGATTTTGTGAGTATCAATCTATATGTCCTTTGTTTTCTCATTCAGGAATGGATGATGAAGAGTTACCAGATTTTGGTGGTAAGACACTCAAAAGTTTTGTAGATGAGTATGCAAGTTTGTCAAAACAAGAAAATGATATAAAATCCCAAAAAGAAAATTTGAAGCAAATACTGGCAAATTACGCTGAAAACCATAACTTAAAAAGACTTTATTGAGAAAAATTTTATGTTACTTTTAGTAAGATTGTTAGCTACAAACTTTTAGACAAAGAAAAAGTAAAAAATATCCTTGAATGAATGGGGAAGGTTGAAGATTATTTAGACTTGGATAGATACAAAATCTGAAATGATTTGAAAAACTGAAACCTATCTTTGGAAGACTTTTCTGATAGCATTCAAAGAAATGAGTCTTACTCTTTTAGATCATGAGAAAGAAAAGATTAATTTCATTGTTGAAAAAAAATCTTTTTTCAATATTATGAATGTATTAATGGGTTGGAATTTTTTGTATTATCCAAAACCATTTTTGGTTTTTTATTTTTTATAAATATTTTATGCAGTCAATTAGAAATATAGCTATAATAGCTCACGTGGATCACGGAAAAACAACATTAGTAGATGCTTTTTTGAAGCAATCAGGAACTATGAAACAAATGGAAGACAGTTGTATAATGGACACAAATGCTCAAGAAAAAGAAAGATGAATTACTATTTATGCCAAAAATACGGCAATAAACTATCAATGACATATAATAAATATTATAGATACTCCTGGACATGCTGATTTTGGTAGTGAGGTAGAAAGAGTTTTGAGAATGGTAGATAGTGTTTTGTTGGTAGTAGATGCTTATGAATGACCAATGCCACAGACAAAATTTGTTCTTAAGAAATCTTTGGAACTTTGAATTAAGCCTATAGTTGTTATGAACAAAATAGACAAACCTATGGCTAGGCCTGATTGGGTAGAAGACAAGCTTTTTGATTTGTTTGTAGAGCTTTGAGCAACTGATGAGCAGCTCGATTTTCCTGTTTTCTATGCAATAGCAAAACAATGAATATGAAAGAAAAATTTAGAAGATGAATCTGACAATATACAACCATTGTTGGATGCTATAATGGATCTTGTGCCTACAGCCAAAGATGAGTCTGATAAGTCTTTGAAAATGCAGATTACAAATCTTGGATATGATAATCATCTTTGAAGATTGTGAATATGAAGAATATATGAATGAACTGTTAAGAAAAATCAACAAGTTGTCATTAAAAATAGTGATAATGAATCAAGAAACTGAAAAATTAGTAGGATATACAATAGCTTGTGACTTGGGAAGGTAGAAACTGAAGAATGAAAATGTTGAGATATTGTTACAATAGCAGGTATTTCAGATATTTTTGTCTGAGAGACTGTGGGTGAATGAGATTTTGAGCCTTTTGAAGAGATTAGTGTAGATCCTCCTACTCTTACTATGGAGTTTTTGGTGAATGACTCTCCTCTTGCAGGTAGAGAAGGTAAGTATGTTACCAGTAGACAGATATGAGAAAGACTAGAAAAAGAGCTTGAAACCAATGTAGGTTTGCAGATAGATTTTTCTGACAAAAGTAAGTTTGTGGTATCTTGAAGGTGAGAATTGCATTTGTGAGTTTTGATAGAAGATATGAGAAGAGAATGATTTGAGTTGCAGGTATGATCTCCTCAGGTGATAATGAAGGAGCAAGACTGAAAAAAGCTTGAACCTATTGAAAGCTTGATAGTAAATGTAGCAGACGATCTTGCTGGTACAATAATAGAAAAAGTAGCTCAAAGAAAATGACAAATGAAGGATATGCACTCTCAGGATGGTATTACAACAATTAAGTTTGAGGTTCCCACAAGATGATTGTTGTGATTTAGATCTGAATTTGTTTTGCTGACAAAATGAGAAGGTATTATGTATAGTAGTTTTTCTCATTTTTGAGAACACAAATGACAAATAGATAAAAGATCTGTGTGATCTATGATAAGTAGTGAAAATTGAGAGGCTATGAAATTTAGTATATGGAAACTTCAGGAAAGATGACAAATATTTGTTACTCCTTGAACCAAAATTTATGAATGAATGATAGTTTGAGAACATTATGGTTGATGAGATATTGTAGTTAACCTTACCAAAAACAAACAACTTACAAATGTTAGAGCTTCAGGTAGTGATGATGCTATGACTCTTACACCTATTCAAGAAATGACCTTGGAGGATGCTATAAGTTATATATGACCAAATGAGTATGTTGAGGTAACTCCTGAGAATATCAGACTTAGAAAAAAATACCTTAAAGAAAGTGAAAGAAAAAGAAATAAGTAAATTTGTACTTGAAAATTTATATAAAATGATTTATTATAAGTAGATTTTTATAATTTCATTTTGATAGTATGCAAAAATTAAAATTGATAAGTTTTCCCATATGTCCTTTTGCTCAAAAAACTATTATAACATTCAATTTAAAAGGTGCTGAATTTGATGTTGAATATGTAGACCCATCCAAAAAACCAGCCTGGTTTTACGATTTTTCTCCATCTTGAAAGGTACCTATCTTGGTTGTAGATGATAATAATGTGATTTTTGAATCTGATGTTATAAATGAGTATATAGATGAAACAATAACTCCATCACTTTTGCCTCAAGATCCACTAAATAAAGCTTGGGTTCGTGCATGGATTAAATTTTCATCTGAAGTTTTGTCTGATTTTAATAGTATGGTTTTTGCTTATGATCAAAATAGTTTTGAGCAAACTTATAAGGATTTTTTGAAAAAACTAGAAAAATTGGAAGATGTGATATGAAAAGACTGATTTTTTTATGGCAAACAACCAACTATGATTGATGCTAATTTCTGAGTAATATTTTATAGGCTGTATCAGTTTGAGTTTATGAAAAATGATTCTAAGTTTAGGTCTTTCAATAAGGTTGCAAAATGGGCTGATAATTTGAATTCAATGCAAGAAATCAAATGATCGGTTCCAAACTGATTTAACTGATTTTTTGAAAGTTTTTTGAAAAATAAGCAAAGTTATTTATATCAATTTTTAAATACTAAAAAATAATTATGAGAAATTGAATTGCTTATATGTTAATATGAATATGTCTAGTCTGATTTGGAATTGTTTTGTGGCAAAATATTGATGCTGGATCTGATTGAGATTCTTATTCTCAACCAACAACATCGCATACAGATAATTATGATATAATAAGTAAGTGATATTACGAACATAATCAAAAATATGAAATATTTGAAAGTAAGGATGAGTACAAGCAAGTTTTTGATGAGAATTATCATGATTGACTTGATTTTGAAGAATATGATTATGTGGCTATTTTTATGGAAGAAGATTGAGATATATTTTTAGAAAATTTGTCTATATATCATGATGAGTTAATATTTGATGTTTTATATCAGTATCCTGGAGAAAACTGTGAAGAGGAAAATTTTGAGAATAACACTTATAAACTTTTGGAGGTTGAAAAACTTGATAGACCCATAAGTGTTTTCTATTTTGATGAGTATGTTGATTGTTAGGTTTGAACTATTTGAGATTGATTTTTTCAATCTCTTAGAGGCACGATGGTCTAACGGATATGACACACCCCTGCGAAGGGTGTAATCCAGGTTCGATTCCTGGTCGTGCCAACTGTGAAGTATAATTAATAGACTTGTAAATAGTGTTGAAAATTAGAAATAAATCATTATATTGGAAGAATTCAAAAGTTTTTTATTTGCTTAAAAAAAACAAATGGCTCAAAAGAAAGCAGCGTGAAGTGCAAAAAATCTAAGAGACTCCAAACCAAAATATAGATGAGTCAAAATATTTTGATGACAAAAAGCAAAAGCATGAAATGTTATTATAAGACAAAAAGGTGACAAGTATAAACCTGGTAGTAATGTTTATGTTACTAGAGATTTTACAGTTCATGCTAAAGTTGATGGAGTTGTTTCTTTTAGAAAAAAGAAATTCCAAAGATTTGATGGTAGAAAATATCTAAAAACAGTGGTTGATATAGTTGAATCACAATAATTTATGTAATATTTAAATTAATAACCAAACAAGTATAGATGGCAGTACCAAAGAAAAAAGTCTCAAAAACTAAGAGAAATCATAGGCATAGTGCATGGCAGAGAAAAATCTTAAAAAGTTTAGTACAAAAAGCTACAACAACTAAATGTTCAAATTGTTGAGAGGTAAAACTTTCATATAGAGTTTGTCCAGAATGTGGATATTATAATTGAAAGCAAGTGCTAAATATCAAATCAAAGACAAAAGAAGAAATAATAGAAGAATAAATTATTAAGTAAAAATTTTGATGAATATAAAATCTAGAATAGTTTCAAGAAAAGCTTTGTTTGCTTATTTTTATCAAAAATACTTTTTGGAGTATCTCGAAGAAAGAGATATTATTTTTGATGATATACTTAAGGTAGATAAGTTGGTTAATTGGAACCCAGTAAATACTGAAGAAAGACAAAAATTGAAAAAAGAAATAAAAGATATGTATCCTCTTTGAAGCTGGGAAGAGGATATTTTGTATATAGTGAAAAATATTTTGTCAAAATCAGATAATGAGAAAATAGACTTTGAGTTTGTATCAAAGATAATTGTTAATTATGAAAATAATAAAGATGAAGTACAAACTTTGGTTGATAAATATGCTGAAACTTTTAAAAACCAAGAAATGGATATAGTAGATAGAGCAATTTTCTTGTTGTGATATCTTGAAAGAACCATTATAAAGACTCCCAAAAACTTAGTTTTAAATGAAATGATTGAGTTAGCCAAAAGATACTGAGATGAATGAAGTTATAAACTTATAAATTGAATTTGACATAAAATAATTGTTTAGAATCTAAGAAAAACAATATGCTTCCAAGACCCATAAGATGAAAAGTTGATTATTATAAAAAATATTTCGAAAAATTATGAATAAAAGAAAATTTAATAAAAGACGAAGATCTTTTTATGACAAGTTTTATACATAAATCTTATACCGCAGATCTACCTTATAATCTTCAAAACAATGAAAGACTTGAGTTTTTGTGAGATGCTGTTTTGGGATGTGTCATCTCAAAACTTTTGTATCAAAAATTTGATGATATACCAGAATCACAACTAACCTTGTATAAAATAGCTTTGGTAAGAGAGGAGAATCTTGCTGATGCAGCAAGAGATATTAATCTTTGAGATTATATATTTTTGTGACATTGAGAAGAAAAATCATGATGAAAAGACAAAGATTCTATACTTTCTGATACTTTAGAGGCAGTTTTATGATATATATATATTGATATATGAATAGATGAGGTTGAAAAAATTATAGAAAAGTTTGTATACAGTAAGATAGAAAAAATGAAGAATATATCTGTAAAAAGCTTTAAAAGTAGTCTACAAGAGTTAGTTCAAAAGCTTTATAAAGAAACTCCAGTTTATGAAGATGTTGATTATGAAAAAGATGCAAAATGAAATGTAATCAAGTTCAAATCAAATGTGTATATAAATTCACAATTTATTGCAGAATGATATTGAATAAATAAGAAAAAATCTCAAGAAGAAGCAGCAAAAAAAGCGTTTGAGTATTTGGAAGCTAATAGCTAATTTATAATTAATTTTTGTTATATGGAACCTAAATTTGATATAATTAAAAGATCTTTTTTGTGGATATGAATTGCATTAGTGCTTGCAATTTTGGCAGTACTAAGTTTTGTGTGAAACCTTAGACTTTCTATTCAATTCACATGAGGAATGGAAATGATTTTTGATGGTCAAGTAGAAGATGAGAGTCATCTGACACAAGATCTAAATGAGTATTTGATAGAGGAATGATATGATGATCCAAATGTAATTATGTGAGAAAGCGAATGATTTCCATCATTATTGATAGAATCCAGAGTTGATGATCCAGATAAAGTTGACTGACTTTCTGCTATAGTTAGGTGATATTTATTGGATAATTGATATATATCTACAGAAGAAGATATCATGGAAGTAGTAATTATTTGACCAAGTATATGAGACTGGATGAAAAGGTCAGCAATAATAGCTATTGCAGTTGGTTTGGTGCTTGTATCAATATATATGTTGTTTGCTTTTTCTTGAATTAGACATTATCTTTCTCCAGGTATACTTGCATTGATTACAATACTAACATTATTTTTTGATGTTTTACTACCAGCATGAGCATATTGAGTTTTAATGTTTTTCAATCCAGCAATTCAGGTTGATCTGATATTTGTTGTAGCAATACTTACAATTATTGGTTATAGTATTAATGATACTGTAATAATATTTGATAGAATTAGAGAGAATTTTAAACTTGATATGAATAAGATAGAAGAAGGGAAAATAACTTATGAATGAGTTTTTGAAAAAAGTGTTTGGCAGACAATGAGAAGATCATTGGCTACATCTTTTTCAACATTACTTGTTCTAGTATCAATGTATATTTTTGGCTGATGAATTATAGAGTTGTTTGCATTTACTTTGATGATATGAGTAATTGCTGGTACCTTTTCTTCTATATTTTTGGCAGCTCCATTAGCATACAAATTTGCAATAGATAATTCACAAAAATATTCTACCGAATGATAAAACTATAAATTGTTATCAAATTAAATTTTGTTTTTTTGATTATTATCTAAAATAGATAACTTGTTTTTTGGGATGAGTTTATGGGTTAAATAATTTTTCATACTATCAAAAAAATATTTAAACAGAACCTCTTAAATAATATTACCAAAACATTGCTTTATTCCATCCTTTTGGCAACAAACCGTAAGAATGGAATACTCCATTCCTTTTGTTACAATCTTTTGGAGTTGGGGGTACTCTTCAACTTTGTTACAATCTTTTGGAGGGATGACCCTCTTCAACTTTGTTACAATCTTTTGGAGGGGTGACCCCAGTCTTGTCCGAAACCTTATTAAGAGTATTTATAATAATTTAAATATTTCTTTTTAAGAAGATCAACATCTCCTCAGATTGCTATTGCTAGCTCAATTAAAATTAATTCATCTAATTCAGCAATAAATCTTCTTTTAGCTTCTTTGTAGGATTTTATACTGTTTTTTGATTTATATACTATTACAAGTATTGATGTTATTAGTGTCATATATAGCATATTCATTATTCAATTCTTTGATCTTGATACAAAATGACTAAATCAAAATTCTTGTTTTATAAATCTAAAAAATACTTCTATATCCCATCTCCTTGCATAAAATTCTGTTATTTCTTCTGCTGTGAAATTATACATATTTGTTATAAATAAAAATACTTCATTTTTTTGATTTATTGCTTTTATTAATCTTAATTCTTTTTCTAATATATCTCATCATTTTCAATATAATTTTACTATTTCATCACATTCTAACACTAAATTTCATACTTTTATTCATTCTACTTCTTTATTTTGTCTTATAACTTGATACTTAGTATTTTGTCTTAATCTACTTACAAAATTTGTATTTTTATCTATTAGCTTTGAATAAGTTTCTCTTTTTTGAACTCATCTATCAAATAATAATATTTGATTTTTAGATGTTGTCTCTTGTAAAATAGTTTCTCATAATGCTACATCTTCACTACTTGCTTTTTGCTCTTCATAAACTGAAACTTTATTTGGCAACAATCACTTTAATCAGACTGTAAATTTTATATGTCTTTCATCTGGACTTCATGCTTTTATTCAAAACTTAAGTAGTTTTTCTGATATTCAAACTAATGTAGAATCAAATCTCTTTAGCACCACCTTCATTTTTGTTGCTCATATTTTTAATACTTTTTCAAACTTTTTACTTATTTCTTCAAACAATTTCTCAAAGAATTTATAATCCATGTTTATAAGTCTATCACTTATAGTTGTATGTCTTGTTTGTTGTTCTCATTTATCTGCATATTGAGTAAATTCAGGACTGTTATATATTGATGCTAATGTTCTTTGTGTTAAATTATCTCAATCTAATATTCACATTAATAACAGTTTAAACATTACCTTTCAACTCATTTTTTTAACTTGATGATTTATATTACAGTTTTTTTCTAATTTTTCTATAAATTCATCAGGTATTATTTCTAATATCTGTTTTACATTAATTCCTTCCATATTTAAATATATTTTATTATTTTAAATGCTATACTTATAGCTTTTTTTATAATAAAATCAATGTTTCGGACAAGACTAGGTCACCCCCCCTAAAGTATGATGCTGCTAAAAATTGTGTCTAGTAAGTATATACAAATATCTTGATTAGTTTGTTTATAACCCTAATTATATATTTTTAATATATCCTTAATAATTTACTACAAACTCTTTGTTTTTCACATATTTATTTGAGTGCTTCTTCTCTAATTTGCTTATTTGGGCTGATATAGATTTGTCTGTTGTTTTTTGTTTTAAATTTCTTTTCATAAGAATTAAAAAAAACTCCAGGTTGAGAAAAATAAAATTTTGCTACAAGTATGTTTTGAGTTGTATTAACAAAATAGATATTCAATAAGTAGAGAGAGTATGAAAGATTGTAGATTTTTAGAAAATACAAGACACCAGATATTACATAGTACAGGTAATAAATATAAGTTCATAATTTAAAAGTTTGTTTTGCTAAGTGATTTTGATAAACTGATGTGAATAAATTTTTATTGTTAGTATGATTTTTTTCAAAATTTGACAAAATATGAAAACTTCTTAAAATTAAAGTAAAGTATTTAACTTTATATAAAAACTAAAATGTCTGAAACAAGAGAATACTTAGAAAACTTGGAGTGAGAGGTAGAACAAATTGAATCCATACAAACTGAAAATCAATTCAAGAAAAATTTGGAAAGATTTTTTACTGATGAAGAAATTTTACAAAAACTTGAAAATCCAACAACTAGTGATATCCAGGAAATAAGAGACAGATTGGAGGATCAAATTGAAATAGAGGAGTGAGATCGTACACAAATAATAAGTTATCTTAATGATATGATGGAGGTAGTACAAGAATATGAGGCTTGAATCCAACAGGTAAGAGATCAGTTTTTGTGAGAATTGACTTCTACCAGAGAGGCTGTGGGTCAAGAATATGAAGAGGTTCATTATATTGAAGATCCAGATTTTTTGAAGCATAAAACACAGTCAGAGTCTGATGCAATAATATGATATGTTGCTACAGAAAACTTAAGTTACTATGAAAATGCCCCAGAATTTTTTGAGAATCTTTGAGATATAAATTTGGATTCTTTTATGTGAATTTTTGACAAATCAGAATCAGAAATAAGAGATATGTTGGCTGAGCAGGAAAAACAATCCGCCAGAGATTCTTTGGAAGATTATAAAAGCAGATTAGAATCATTGCAAGAAAGAAATACCATACATGAAAGAATGGATCCTCAAAGTGATCTGGAAAGAAGAATAAGAAGAATGGAGTATCTAATCCAACAGGCTGAGTTAACTATAGAACAAATTGAAAATGGAGAGCATGAAATACAAACAACCGATTTGAAAAATCTTTTTGAAGATGTAGGCTATGATACAAATGCAAGATGGTTTAAGTGATCAGAACTAGAATCATTATTCAAGGTTTATGAACAGGTGCAGAATAATTCTCAATTAAAAGAAACTTTTGAAAATATTGAACATTTGAGAAGTCTTTGAGTTTCTATAAAAGATATAGAAAATACTTCTTTGATTTTGGGAAGAGCCTGATCTTGAAATGTTTTAAATGTGATTGCTGACTATCAGAATAGTTGAACGGTGGATCAGGATGATAGGTGAATA
Organism: Candidatus Absconditicoccus praedator; assembly: GCF_021057185.1. GTDB lineage: Bacteria > Patescibacteriota > Gracilibacteria > Absconditabacterales > Absconditicoccaceae > Absconditicoccus > Absconditicoccus praedator. The sequence continues at coordinate 312,453 of NZ_CP054059.1, read as the reverse complement.
ATTTTTGGTCAACAGCTATTGGATTCTATGAATAGTATATTGTCAGAAAAATGAGAGCAACATATTGTTGGCAACATTTATGATATTATTAAACTTAGCAGTTATAATATAGATGTAGACAGATATGCAAAAGATAAAAACTGATTATATACACTACTGTTAAATTCTCCTGAAGCAAAATATATATTTCTTCATCAGCTTGATATGATCTCTGGTAGTTGAGTAGATATACATCAACTGCTTAGAGACTGACCAGAAGCAAGGAATAGTAGAACTCAGGTTATTGAAAATCTTGAAAATGAGTGAATGGGACCTGTTTGAGAAAAAATTGAACTAAAATATGAAGAAAAAATTCAGGAGTTGGAAAATAGGCTTAAAGAAAGCTCTCTTACTCCAGAAAAAAGACAAGAAATAGAAGAATTCAAAAAGCATTTACAAGATAATAGGACGACTTTACTTGATAGGTTGAAGCCAGATTCATACTCAGTATTGATAAGTGCTATTGATGAAAGAGAATGATTTGGTTTGTGAGCAAGTTCAAACTTGTGAAGAATTGCAGATACTGTAGATATAAGTTTTAATTTTGGGTATGCTGTTTATAATGAAGAATTTTATCCGTGAGTGGGAATAGATTTTGGTGTTAGATATTGAGAATCTGAACAAAATTCTTTTAATGCATGAACATTTCTTGCAACACCTTATGTATCAAAAAGATTTTGAACATCAGACTCGGAAGAGTCTTCATTTGAAGAGTTATGATTTCAGGATTATACTAATGTTCAAAATTCTTCCACATATGCTTCCTTTAATTATTCAGCATTGTGATATTGAGCTAGTATAGGAAGGTCTCAGGATATATTGTCTTGAATTGAAGATACACTAGATTCTGCAAGAGATTACTTGAACAGTATTTTTGATGTTGATTATAATAAAACTTCTAGCGATATAATTGAATCTTTACAAAACAGTTTGTCAGGTGAGTGAGCTGAAAATCAGGATTTAGATAGATTTTTGAATAATCTGTATTCTGCTATGAATTATTTTGATTTTGATAGTATGTGAGAAGAAGAAAAACAAAGATTTATCCAAGAAATGAAAGAGTCATACCTTACAAAAATTGAAGAACAACTAATAGTTAGCAATGAATGAACTCATTTCACTTGACTTTCTGCTACAGTTCAATTTATAGCTTGAATTGCTCCTGTATGAATTTTGTGATGAAGATGGACTACTATAGAGTCTGATTATGAACATGACGAAGAATCAATGGCTATAGCAAACTATGATTTGAGGAGGTGAATTTCTATGGAATGACAAACTGAAAATATCGATCAGGTAGTAGAATATTTAAATCAAAAATTTAATATAGATGGTATAGAGTTTTTGGAAACAAAGGAGTGACTGATAAGGTTGTCTTCAGGTTCTGATAAAGATATATTGGATGTGTTGAATATTCATGTTCATCCTGATTGTATAGATCAAATCAAGTATGACCCCAAAACAGGTGATATACTAATATGAAATATACCTCAAATATCTTATAATAATATGAGGCTTCAAGAATGACAACAACATCATATAATTTTGTGATCAAATTGAACATCTTCAACTATTGCTTTGGACAACTCAAATATTAAAAACTTTGAAAACAATTCTCCAGATGTTTTAACTACTGAGTGATATGAAGTAGCAAATGCAGAAGAGATTAGAGAAAGGCTTTGAGAGAATGTAGATCAAGATTTATTATCTGATGTTGATGAGTTTGTTTCTGATAGAGAGCAGTTTTTGCTGCTTGCACAAAGGTATGAAGATCAATATTCAAGACTTTTTGATAGTTTTACCAACGATCTGGATGTAGATGCTGTAATAGTTGATATGAGAGACTTGTTTGAGGCAGCTAATATTTCTACAGACTTGCTTGATAGAATAGAAAATTCAGATAGTTATTATGAAAAAGCTTATATGATAGCTCAATTCAAAAATGTTATAAAATCTGATTGGATCACTATAGATAAATGATTGGATGGTTATGAAAAAGAAGATAGGGCTCAAGAGTATCTTGATAATATTTTTGATGGAGAAGAAAGAATATCATTTGGAAGGCAGGAATTTACAAGAGATTTTGCAGAAAGTATGGTAAATGATTTGTTGGAAGACCCTTCAAAATGGCATCAAGAAAGAAGAATTTATAATGCCAGTTGAGATCAATTTTCTTATAATTATCAAGAATTTTTTGCTTATCTTAGTTGATATCAAGAAGATCAATGAATAGACAGTAACTATGCAAAAAAACTTGCTAACTTACTTATGCCCATAGATTATATAATGGATCAAGAATATTTTGGTCAGTCAAATACTAATAGAAAAGATGCTTTTGAAAGAACTTTGGCAACAATGTCAGATATGGATTCTGATGAAATAATGGCAGCTAGACAAAATTTGATTGAAAAACTAGTAGAATCTTATTGAGAAGATGATACAAGTTCAGAATATGCTAAATCTACAGAATGAGTTGTTGCATTTTCACATACCAATAGTTTGAATGCGGAAAACGATAGGCTTGTGTGATGAAGAGGATTTGATCCTCTTCCTAGTTGAACAGTAAATATTTTGTGATGACAGGCGGTAGAGGTAACTTCTGAGTCTAATATCAACTGGATTATAGACAGTCTAAGAGCAAATGATGTTTATTGGAACAATATGAAGGAGTGAATTTGAAACATTTTGTGAAGAAGAATTAATAATGAAGATATGGAGCAGTTGCTTAGAAATTGAGAGCTTGATGGAGTAAGGCTTGATGCAGATTTTGTCTTCTTTTTGCACTGAGATAGTTTTGATGAATCAATTTGAATCAAACTTAATTCTTTGAACTGAGTTGAGCTTGACATCTGAATTGATTGAACTATTATACCAAATAATCCAGTAGGTGAAGATACTCATATAAATCTTTTGTTTGCATGAGGTGGTAAAGAAGAGGATGAGTCTGAGCCTTTAGAGGAAGATCCAGAAGAAGAACCAGAGCCAGATCCAGAGCCAGAACCGGAACCGGAACCAGAACCAGAACCAGAACCAGAACCAGAGCCAGAGCCAGATCCAGATCCATGATGAGGATGATGAAGTTGAGGATGATGATGAGATTGAGAAGGTGGAGGTTGAGATGATGATTGAGGTTGAAGTTGATGAAGATAATATAATTTAAACTTAACTTTCTATAAATTATGAAAAAAGGTATAGCTATAATATTCTTGTTGTTATTTTTAACTCCTTTTTATGTTTTAGCAGATAGTACATATTCTATAAATCAATTTGAAAATATAAGTCAGAATTATTTGAATAATCTTGATTGCGATTGATGAAAAACACAAAAAAAGCTCTATTTAGATAAGTATTACTTTAGGTATTTTTACTTTGAAAATTACTGAGATGATGATGCTTATTTGCAAAGATATAATATAGAAACAAAGGATAACAGCAATTTCTTAAAATTTAATAATACAGAGTATGATAATAATATTTCTATGCTAGATTTTTCTAGAGATAAGCTTGGCGATATTAATTGGAAGGTAAATTCATGAGAAGAGGTTAGACATCTAACTACAGCAGAAGAGATAGAAAATGCAAGTTTTCAGTATGATTGGAGTATTTCTTTTCCTATTACAGCTCAAGATGATATTGATGATAATCCAGTAGAATTTTATAGGCCAAATATTCGTGTTCATAGCCATCCTAGCAAACCTACTTTTTTTTCAGAAGACGATATTCCTGATGTTTTAGAAGATTATAATATTTCTGATTATGATACTCAAATAAGAGCAGCAACTTTATATTCTGTATGAGAAGACTTATTTGATGACCCAGATATAGAAGAAAATTATATTGACATGCAGTGTGCAAACTTTGTAATACGTTGGTGTGGAGATGGCATGATACATGATTGATGAGAAGATACTGATTTGAATGAAGACATGTGAGAAGAATGTGACCCTAATCATCCTGATTGGGATGAGGATACTTGCAATTTGGATTGTCAAATAATCAAATATGATTTAGGTGTAAATATTGAATGATGATGAACTGTAGAAATTGAAATTGATGATTCTAATGAGTGAATTATTTCAGAAAGTACCAATTTTAATGATATAAAAGCATTGTCTGATATAAGTTTGAGCGCAGAACCAAATTCATGATATGAGTTTGATGGATGGGAGTGAGATGAGTGTGGTTGATGATCTGATTGTGATTTTAGTTTGTCAGAAGATACAAGTATAACGGCAGTTTTTGAGGAAGATGGTAATGGAAATGGTTGAGCACCAGAAGAATATGAACTAGAGGTGGAAAGTTGACAGTGATGAGAAGTGAATGTAGAATTCTGAGGAGATAGTTATACTGTTTCATCATGAGAATCAGATAGCTGGGATATAGAAGAATGAACAGATATAAGTTTGCAGGCAGAACCAAATTCGTGATATGAATTTGATGGATGGGATTGAGAAACGTGTGGTTGATGAACTAATTGTAGTTTTCAGTTGTACTCGGACACTACTGAAATAGCAGAGTTTGAAGAAGATGGAAATGGTTGAACACCAGAAGAGTATGAACTAGAGGTGGAAAGTTGACAGTGATGAGAAGTGAATGTAGAATTTTGAGGAAATAGTTATCCTGTTTTATCATGAGAATCAGATAGTTGGAATATAGAAGAATGAATAGATATAAGTTTGCAGGCGGATCCAAATTCGTGATATGAATTTGATGGATGGGAGTGAGATGAGTGTAGTTGATGACCTGATTGTGATTTTAGTTTGTCAGAAGATACAACTATAACGGCATCTTTTGAAGAACAGGTTATAGAATATGAACTAGAGGTGGAAAGTTGACAGTGATGAGAAGTGAATGTAGAGTTTTTAGGAAATAGTTATGTCGTTTCATCATGAGATTCAGGTAGTTGGAATATAGAAGAATGAACAGATATAAGTTTGGAAGCAAATTCAGATTCAGGTTATGAATTTGATGGATGGGAGTGAGGTGAGTGTGAAAATGAGTGATCTACTTGTAGATTTGATTTAAATTCTAATACAACTGAAAGAGCAGAATTTGAAGATGTGTTGTCAGCAGAGATAGATGTAGATTTAGAAAGTATAAATAGTTTGCAGTATTGAGAGTATTTTGCGGTTTGGTGGGAGTTTGAGGATGATATATTTACTAATAGTTGTTATTCTTGAGTTCAATCAAAATATGATAAAAATCAAGCAACTTGTCATTTTAGTATAGAAAATAGAGATTGAGAAGTTTTTTCAACATCTATTAATTGTAATGAAATTGACTCTGATTTTGGTAGAAATTTATTTCACGATTTTAGAGATGATCCTGACTGAGCTTTTGTTTTGAAAGCAGACTCAAGCAATGATTTTGATGATGATTTTTTATGAGAACATACTATCTATTTAGATGAAATAACTAACTTGAGATATTGTGATTGATCTAGTTTTGTGAATACTTCAGATGAATCTATAAATGAGTATACAAAATTTAGTTTTCTTACTCCTTATCTTATACAAGATGGTATTGTTTCTTCTACTATAGATAACACTGTGGAAAATATTTATTATGAAGATAACGGTTGGGAAAGTGTTGATTCTCCAGGTATTAAGCAAGTAGATAGAAGCTCTTCTGTGATTGATGAAGTTTTTAGAGATTTGTGGGATTATTATAATGTTAGAGCCGTTCAAAATGTTTCTATATGAGGTGATAGTTACAAAAAGCTTCCTTGAAAACAGGTTTATATTTCTGACTCTGATGTACAAATAAGTGATGATCTTGCTTCTGAGCCTTATACTTTAATAGCTTCTGGAGTTGATTTAACTATAGAGTGAAATATAAGCTGAAACTGAATGTTTGTTTTCCCAGATTGAGAGATAGAGTTTGATCTTCAAAATTGCTCTTGACAGCAGGATGTAGAATGAATATTTATAGCAAATAAGTTTGTTTCAGATGAAATAAAAAACGATCACCTAGATGAAACTTGGTGTGATGATTGAAGATTAAAAATTGATGGTGTGCTTGTGTCTTCTGAAGGTATTGAAGAATTGGTGCAAAATAGAAGATCATATATACAAGATGTAAACAATATATCACAAGATGCATATGAATGAGCAGCAGTGTATATTAGAATAAGGTCAAGTATATTTGATCAGTTACCACCATGAGCTAGATGAGTTTTGGATAGGCTTCAAATTGATAGAAATTAGTCTTTGTATTTACATTGTTATTAAAAAAAGAATGAATCGTGAGTGTGGAGGTAGATATGTATCTAATGGTATACCTCAAGGGCCTTTTGTAAATTATTATAATGTTTCTGATGAAAGATTTACAAACATGGAATGAGAAAAGCCAGAAAAACTTATAAAATCTTTGATGGGTTATATACAAAGGTCTGTTGGTACTGCTATAATTCCTGAAGAATCTTTTCATGTAGTATTGGATTCAATTTGAAAAGATTATATGTGATATTTGTCTTCTTTGAAATGAATTAGTTTATCAAAAGAAAATTTTATAAAGCTTTCAGAAGCTCAAGACTTAGCAAATCAGGTATTATCCAGAATTGATAGGAACAAAAGATATTATTCTATGAATTTTTTTTCAGAAGAAACAGCACAAAAGCTTATGGCAGTATTTCAAAATTCTGATATGAGTAGAAATTTTCTAAATGAAAATCTTTGACTTTGAACTGAAATAAATCAAGCAAACTCAAAGGTGTATTTGCAAAAAAAGTTTGGAAAATTTATGGTAAATTGAACATATATAGATTTTCAAAGTGTTGGTTGGGAAGATGATCTAAGAAGCTATTTTTATAATGCTCAAAAAATGTGATATCCAGTAATGTTAAGGTTGGATAGATCTGTGTCTTGATTGTGAAATAAAAAATTAGAGTCTGAAAAAGACCTTAATGATTTTGTCAGGTTGGTTAAGTTTTGACAACTGAATATAGAAAAATCTTTGGTAGAGGTTTGTCTTCCAGAGGGGTCTATGTTTATGAGCCCAAGTTGTCAAACATATGTAAATAATAGTGATGATGTGGAGGTTTTTAGTTTTACAGATCAATTGTTGGAATGATCTGTTCATGAGTGAAATGTTCAGCTGAAATGAGACAAATATCAAAAATTAAAAGAAAAAATGTCTAAAATCTCAAAGGAAATTGTTCAGGCTTATTCTAAGGAATTATCTGTTAAGTGATTTGCTTGAGTTGATTTTATGCTTGTAGATTTGGAAGAAGTTTGAGATTTGTCTATATTTGGAGATAAGATAGAGTATGTAAATATTGAGTGAAAAGATTATGCAGTTGTAGTTTGTGAGGTAAATTGGAGGTTGACTTGAGCTTATGCTTCTTGCATGATTCAATGACTTTATGGTGACAGTCTAGAAAATTCTCGTATATCAAATATTAATACTGTTGAGTTTGAAAAAAAGTCTCATTTAAACTATCAGCAATTACAAAACCAAATAATATTGAAACTGAAAGAGAGTTGATTATTATTTGACCCATCTTCTGATAAAAATAAGCATTGAATATATCCGTTCTCTATCCATGAAGATAAAATTCAGGTAGCGGTCGTATCTGAAGATTCAGAAAAAGAAAAAGTTTATTTGCAAAAATTAAAAAAAGTTTTAGAAGAAATTTAATTTTTATATAAAACATATGTATAAACAAAAAAATCTTGAAAAAATAGTATACGATTTGATAAAAATTCCTTCTGAGTCAGATGATATAGCTAAGCTTCATGAAATTGTTGATTATGTGCAAAGTTGTTTTGATTGATTTAGTAATGTTTTTATAAAAAGACTTGAGTATGGTTGAAAACCAAGTATTGTAGTTAGTAATTTTGATTGATTTTGGGTGGATGTGGTTTTTAGTGGTCATTTGGATGTTGTTAGTGCAACTGAAGAAAATCAGTATGAACCTTATCAAAAAGATTGAAAATTGTATGCTAGATGATCTTGAGATATGAAAGCAAGTTGTGCTGTGATCATAAAAATAATGCAAGATATATTTCAAAAAAACTATAAAAAGAAAAAAGTTTCAGCAATTCTAACTACAGACGAGGAGGTTTGATGAAAGGATTGAGTATGAAGACTTGTTGAGGAGTGATATTGAGGAGATGTGGTTTTGTTGCCAGATGGTGGTCAGTCCAATGAAATAGTTTTGGCAGAAAAAGGGGTTTTTATATTTTGACTTAAATCATACTGAAAGTCTTCTCACTCGAGCAGACCTTGGCTTGGAGATAATGCAATAGATAAAACAATAAATTTTTATAATATATTAAAAAATTACTTTGAAAAACCTTCAAAAATTTACTGAAAGTGAAATTGGTGAACAACAATAAATCTAAATACTATAAATGGAGGATCGGCTATGAATAGAATACCAGATTTTGTGGAGGCTACTTTTGATGTTAGGTTTACAGAAGATTATAAATTTTCAGTTATTTATGAAAAAATAAAAGAGTTTGCTGAAAAGTTTGATTGTACTATAACATCCAAAGCATTTTGAGAGGTTCTTTATGCCAATGAATCTGATGAAGATGTGCAAAAATACTATGATATTGCAAAAAATGTTTTGTGAACAGATGAGATTTATTTTGTGAGAGAACATGGTGCGTCTGATTGAAGATTTTTTGCTCAAAAATGAAGTAAGATAATTTTACATAGACCAAGTTGTTGAAATTTACATGTGAAAAAGGAATGGGTGAGTATTGCATGAATAGAAGGTTTGTATGAAATTTATTCAGATTTCTTGGAGCTTTAAATGCGGTCTAAGTAAGTTTTCCCTTAGACTAAAATTAGCTTTCTTCAAAAAAGTAATACATTATGAAATGTATTGATATTTAACTGTAAATTTATTTTCCTAAAATCTAAATTTAATATAGAAGATAATAACTGAGATATTTATTCTTTCTATCTGTTTATAAATTGATAGTTTTATTTTTAATTTCAGTTGTTTTTTGTTATTGTTGGATTTAATGCATTTTTATTTTATAAAAAATTAAGAGTAAGTAGCAGTAATAGACTATCTAATACTCCAATTTTATTTATACAAAAATTGTTTAAATTTTTTATACTTCTTTTTTAGCATTGTGCTAAATTTAACAAGATATAAAAAAATAATCTAAAATCTCTACTACAAGTGTTTGTAAAAAATTTTTTATCAAAAAACAGATGTATTTTGTATGGTATAGTGGTTAAAACACAAAAATACTTACAAATTAAAGATTAATACTAAAAATAGATTTAAGTTCGCTTGTTAATCTTTCTTTTACTTGGTTTGCAGCAGATGGGAAATAAATATCATTATCACAAGTTATATGACCTTCTTCTTGCAGTTCATTTAGTTTCATTAAGAGTTCAGATCAATCTGCATTCATTCTTTTTTGTAGTTGATCAAATGTAATTCATTCGGGTGTTTCTGATATGCCTAATAATAGTTCAGATATATATACTGGATGTGTTTCTTTGATTCTATCAAAATTTATTTTATTCATATTTTTTACTTATAATATAAAAACTAACTTATTATATTTATCTTATTTTAGATGTCAAATAAATTGACTTGAAAATACAAGTATTGAAAAAACTTATTTTGGATAACTTAATAGGTTTAATTAAAATAACTTGACAAAAACTATCAAAAAATTTATACTTTATATGCATATATGTGTATGCAAATAAATATAGGAGACAAAAATGCGACGACAACAAGGTGGTTTTACCCTGATCGAGCTGGTCCTCGTTCTGGTGATCCTTGGGATTCTGGCAGCTATCGCTGTCCCGAATATTATGGGACAACGAGAAGGTGCCGCGGCATCTCAGCTGCAAGGCGACCTTAGGTCGTGCATGTCTGAGGTGATGGGCGACCTGATTCGAACTGGCGATTTCCAAGACTGTGAGCTGACTCCTCTTACTGAAGTAGGTAGTGGTCTGGGATTTGGCATTGAGGGTGGTGATATTCGGATAGAAGACGATGGAAGCGCCGTAAGTTGGAATAACATCACTGAATACGACGACAGAGACCTTCCTGATGATTTCAGCTGCGAAGTAGAAGACAATCGCCGTTTCACCTGTGATTGGTAAGAAGATGAAAGTGATTAATTGAAATTTTGTTCCCCGTAGGTTTATCCTACGGGGATTTTCTATTAAGAAAAAACTCCCAACTGATTCAGTCAGGAGTGCGTTAGATAGTGTTCTTGAATTTTTCAAGAAGATTTTCCATAATCTTTTCTATTTTTTTGTTTTTTTGGCCTTCATAGATCAACATTACCCTAAAGATTGTGGTTTCGGCTTTTAGTGTCCCTATTTGTTTTGTGCCATTATGAATTTCGTATTTGTGTGGACTTATTTGGTGAGTATTCAAATAAGTGAGATTCGATATTTTTTCGGCCAAAACAAACAGGAATAAATCAGCACCTGTATCTCTGAGGTGAGTAATTTCATGCTCAACCTTTGTTTGTTTCTCACTGTTGATACTATATACATACCATGCAAGAAACAAACCCCCCAAAATCCAAAAAATATTACTCATAAGTTACCTCTCTTTGTGTGAGGTATACAATATATACTGTTTTTATCAATAAAGTCAATGTTTTTTCTAAAAGAAAATCCCCACAGTATTCAGTGGGGATGCTAAAGTTTCTAGTTTGTACTTTTAATGAGTGCATAGCTCCTTATTTTCATCCCAATGTCCACGAGGACATCTTACGTAATAACCTTCTTCAGTTTTATGATACACTCCAGAGCCTCCTTTGCATTCTTCATCCTCGTAATGTTCTTTTGGACAGAGTTTATTGTTCTTCTCATCAAACTCTGCACTTTCTGCTGTATCTTCATCTTCATAGTGTTTTGATGGATCAAAAGCACTAGCTAGAGTATACTCCCTCGAGATATCAACAAAAAACTCGTCCTCTATCTCAAAGCCTGCTGCTCTCTCTATATATCCAGTATATAACTGGAGTGTTGCAGCTGATATTACTGCCAAAAAGACAAGGATCATTATGGCAGTTATCAGGCTGGCACCTTTCTGATATTTCATTACTCTAATCTCCCCATTCTTCCTGTATAGAAGTTTGGTAAACCTCATCTCCTTCCAGAATAAGTGTAATCTGTATTATGTCATCATTTTTGTTGAATTCAACTTCCCATTCAGGATTGTTAGTGAATGGATAGGGATCACCACCATTGTATTGCTTCACTATCACATTATCATTTTCGTAGGTTATATCTCCTACCTCCAAAGAGTCATTGTTTACACTTCCTTCATTGTTTTCCAATTCCTCCTTGATATCCTCAAACAACCTTACAGGAAGATGAACTCCTTCATCTTCAAAATGCATACTTTCTCTTGTCTGTGTCCATGAATCAAGAGTGCTAACTATTGCTGGTGTTGCCATAGCCAATACTATCCCCATAATGGATAGCACCAAAATCAACTCTATCAGAGTAAAGCCTTTTTGCTTCATAAAACACCTCCTAATTTGTTGTATAATTGAAGTCAAACTCTTCCAAGCTACCGTTTTCTAATGTAATTGTACAAATTCCGTTGTCTGATTCTGCATTTTCAAACTCCCATTCTCTGAAAGAGCAATATCCATCATTACAATCAATTTCTTCACACTCAATCTCTTCATTCTCTTTGTGTTCCATTATCTGCTGAGCAAGATAATAAGCTCGGATTCTTTCTTCTACATATTCAGTTGGTTCTTCTTCATCCATTTGTACAGTTATGGCTACAAACATCTGAGTAGTAACTGCAATAGCTATGCCAATTATTACAATGGCTGCTATTGAACTAATCAGGCTCATTCCAGATTGTTTGATCTTACTCATTGTTACACTCTCCTAGTTCTGCATGTCCAGTTGGATAGATAGCTACTTTTTGGTTGTGATTGTCAGAAGAAATTGATATTTCTTTACAATCAGAGTCAGGGATGCTAATTTTTTCAGGATAGGTATATTCTGTGTTTATTGTGGATCCAAATTGGATCCCATAGTTCTTATGATTGCAGTCTGACTTATATTTCCATGGTTTTTCATTGTTTTCTAAGTGTAGTTTGCATGTAGAGCTTGTGGTGTTGTTTATGACATCTAGTCTTTTGATGTCCATTACAAGCTCTTCTGCTTGAGAAGCTACACCAGCAATGTCCTCTTCTCTTTGGAAGTCAAAATTGGGTATCGCTATTGCAGATAATACTCCAATTATAACCAAGATTGCAATCATTTCGATAAAAGTTAATCCTTGGTTTTTCATGATAGATTCTCCTATGTTACACCTATCCAAAAGGGATAGTATTTAAGATAACAAAAAAGTCAAGTCTTTTATTTATAAAATGTTTGTCATCTTTATTTGTGGTGGAGTTTGTTTTCTGTTTTAAAGATGCTGATATTCTAGTCTGCTTAGAAAAATTATTTGTTGCTTTTAAAACTTAAACATATTTTTTCTTGATTTTTTAATTTAAATCTTTATACATTAATTTACTCTGTAAAAAAAGATAATAATATTGTCTTGGTTTTACTAGTTGTTGTATATGAGCCGAGGTAGCTCAGGGGTAGAGCAGAGGCCTGAAAAGCCTTGTGTCGGCAGTTCGAATCTGCCCCTCGGCAATTCTTGATTTTACGGGAATTAGCTCAGATGGCTAGAGCGCTGGTTTTGGGAACCAGAGGTCGCAGGTTCGAGTCCTGCATTCCCGAAGTCTTGGGCAGGTAGCTCAGCAGGTTAGAGCGCACCTCTGATAAGGGTGAGGTCGGCAGTTCGAGTCTGCCCCTGCCCACCATCATAATTAATTTTATATGGACTTTTGGCAGTTAATTTCTGTCGGTGTCCTAACTTAAATGATCTTGAAAAAGACACTTAGTTTTATATAATATATTCGCTTTTTATTTATATGTATAAAAAATATTACAATGGCAGATAAGAAACCTCACGTTAATGTGTGAACAATATGACATGTGGATCATGGTAAGACAACAACAAGTTCAGCAATAGTACATGTTGCTGCTCAAAAGGGTTATGCAAAAGCATTACAGTTTGAAGATATAGATAAGGCTCCAGAAGAAAAAGATAGAGGTATTACTATTAATACAGCTCATTTGGAGTATGAGACAGACAATAGGCATTATGCTCACATAGACTGTCCATGACATGCAGACTATGTTAAGAACATGATTGTTTGAGCGGCTCAAATGGATGGTGCGATACTAGTAGTTTCTGCTCCAGATGGACCTATGCCTCAAACAAGAGAGCATATTCTTTTGGCAAAACAGGTTAATGTTCCAGCAATTACTGTGTTTTTGAATAAAGTAGACATGGTAGATGACGAAGAAATGTTGGAGTTGGTAGAAGAAGAAATAAGAGATCTTTTGAGTCAATATGATTTTGATGGAGATAATACTCCAATAATCAAAGGTTCTGCTTTGAAGGCTATAGAGAATCCTAATGATGAAGCAGCTTCACAACCTATTTGGGATCTTTTGAACTCATTGGATGAGTGGATACCAATGCCAGACAGAGATAATGATAAACCTTTCTTGATGCCAGTAGAGGATGTTTTCTCTATTAAAGGTAGGGGTACAGTTGTTACATGAAGAATAGAAAGATGAGTGATGAAGTTGAATACAGATGTAGAAATAGTAGGTATTCAAGAAGAAAAAAGAAAAACAACAGTTACAGGTATAGAAATGTTTCATAAGCAGCATGAAGAAGCTGAGGCTTGAATGAATGTTGGTTTGTTGTTGAGAGGTATTCAAAAGGACGAGGTAGAAAGATGACAAGTTTTGGCTGCTCCAGGTAGTGTGACTCCTCATAAAAAGTTTGAAGCAGAAGTTTATGTTTTGAAGAAAGAAGAGTGAGGAAGACATACTCCTTTTATGACAGGTTATAAGCCTCAGTTCTACTTCAGAACAACAGATGTAACTTGAGCAATTACTCTTCCACAAGGTACAGAAATGATTATGCCATGAGATAATGCAAAAATAAATGTAGAGCTAATTTATCCTGTAGCAATGGAAGAAGGTTTGAGGTTTGCAATAAGAGAGTGAAGTAAGACAGTTGGTGCAGGAGTTGTTACAAAAGTAGAAGACTAATTGTTTTTGAATAATGTTTTCATAAGAAGGACTGTGATTGTCCTTCTTGTGTTTTATAAAATTAAGTTTTATTGATGGCACAGAATACAAAACCAAAGTTAAGAATAAAGTTAAAAAGTTATGATTTGACTTCTTTGGAATCAGCATCTTGAAAAATAATGTGACTGCTAACAAAGTCTTGAGCAGAAGTAAAGGGGCCAATACCTCTTCCAAAAAAGAAAAAAGTTTATACTGTGTTAAAATCTCATTTTGTGTATAAAGATTCAAGAGAACAGTTTGAGAGAATAACATATTCAAGAATAGTAGATGTTACTAAAACAGGTAGTAAGACTGTAGAGTATTTGCAAAATCTAGTGATTCCTGTTGGAGTTTCGGTTGATGTAAAAGTATATTAATATTTAATAGTTAACTTTCGGTGATGGTTAAGTTAGGATTGTTGTTTAGAAAGCAAGAAATGACAAGGTTGTGGGTGGATGAAAAGTTAATGCCAGTGACATTATTAAGACTGGTTCCACAACAAATAATAAGAAAAAAAACTAAAGACTCTGATTGATATTCAGCATTGGTTGTTGGTGCAGAAAAAAAAGAGTTGGATAAGGAAAAATGAATAAAAGAAAAGTATTCTCATATTTGTGAATATAAAGTAGACGAAGAAGATTTGGATTCATATCAAGTATGAGACTTTTTAGACTTGAGCGTGTTGGAAGATATACAGTCGGTTAATATATACTGAGTGTCTAAAGGTAAATGATTTCAGGGAGCTATAAAAAGACATTGATTTAGTAGAGGTCCTGAAACTCACGGTTCTCACTTTCATAGAAGTCCGGGTTCTGTAGGATGAATGAAACCAAGAAGAGTGATAAAATGAAAAAAGCTTCCATGACGTATGTGAAGAGATTCAATAAAGCTTAAAAATGTGCCTTTGGTGGATAAGATAGCTTTAGATGAAGAATCGTTGGTAGCAGTTAAATGATCTGTGCCAGGAGCTTATAATGATTTGGTAAAAGCAAAGTAATTTATTAGATTAATAACCATATAAATGTCATACAAGGTTGTTGTTAGAAATGCTGACTGAAAAAAACTAAAAGAAAGAGATCTACCAGAAGAAATTTTTAGTGAGGAAAATATTAATCAGAATATTATCCACGAGTTTGTGGTAATGCAGTTAGCAAATGCAAGAAAACCAATTGCAAGTACAAAAACAAGATGAGATATAAAAGCTTCAGGAAAAAAGCTATATAGACAAAAATGAACATGAAGAGCAAGAGCATGAGATGCTGCTTCTCCAATAAGAACAAAAGGGTGAGTTGTTTTTTGACCAACAAATGAAGTTAACTACAAGAAAGCAATGCCAAAAAAGCAAAAAAGAAAAGCATTGCATGGAGCATTAAGTATGAAGGCAAAACAATGAGAATTGTTATGTTTGAATAAATATCCATATGAGGATATAAAAACTAAAAATGCTGAAAAAGTGTTGGAAAATTTAAAGTTAAGTTGACAAAAAACATTGTTTGTAATACCAAAGAAAAATGAAGTTTTGCAAAAATCCTTTAGGAATATTAGTTGAGTTAAGTACTGTTTGGTAGACTATCTAAATCCTTATGATGTAATAACCTACAAAAATGTATTGTTTTTGTCAGAGTCTTTAGATAGTTTGGAAAATGGAAGATAATTTAAATACTTAAAAGTGAATTATGACATTCAAGGAAAAGCTTAGAAAGAGAGCTAGGTCATCTCAATCCACAAAAGCGATGGAAAAGTTCGGCCCTTATGATATTTTATTGAAGCCAATATTTACAGAAAAGTCTTATAATCAGACAACTAATCAAAATAAATACTACTTCAAGGTTCATAAGGATGCAAACAAAGTAGATGTTAAAAAATCTATAGAGTATATATATTGAATAACACCAAAATCAGTAAACATTGTAAATGTGCCTTATAAAGGTAGAGCAAGAAGATCTTTAGTAAGAAGAGCATATAAAAAAGCTATAATAACTCTTAAAGATTGAGATAAATTAGATATGTTGACATAAGTTTTAAAACATTAAGTCTTAAATGATGAATATAAAGACATACAAACCGTATACTCCATCAAGACGTTACATGACTGGTTATGATTTCTCAAAAATAACAAAAAAGAGACCAGAAAAAAAATTGGTAAAATTTATAGGTTCAAAGTGATGAAGAAATCAGTATTGAAGAACTACAGTTAGATTTAGATGAGGAGGTCATAAAAAACTATATAGAATTATAGATTTTAAGGGGTATGACAAATTAGATGTACCAGGAAAGGTAGAAGCAATAGAATATGATCCCTATAGAGCAGCAAGAATAGCGCTTGTAGCTTACTCTGACTGAGAAAAAAGATATAATATAGCGTGGAAATGAGTGGAAGTAGGTGATGAGGTAATGAATTCAAACAAGCCAGTTTATAAGGAATGAAATAGAAAGCAATTGAAAAATATACCGGAAGGTTTCAGTGTCTTTAATCTAGAGTATACTCCTTATACAAAATGAAAATTGGTAAGATCAGCATGAAATTATGCTACAATAATTGGTAAAGATGAGCATGCAAAAACAGTTTTTGTAAAATTAGCTTCATGAGAAATCAGAAAGTTTAACGAAAACTGTTGGGCAACAATAGGTCAGGTAAGTACAGAAGAGCATAAAAATATAGTTCTATGAAAAGCATGAAGAAGTAGATGGTTGTGAAGAAGGCCTAAAGTTAGATGAAAAGCCATGAACCCTGTAGATCACCCTCACGGAGGTTGAGAATGAGGTACAGATATAGCGCTTAAATACCCAAAGTCTTTTACTTGAAGGCCAGTACCTCCGTACAAAAAAACAAGAAAAAAGAAGAAGTGGTCTGATAAGTTTATTGTTTCTAGAAGAACAAAAAACTAATTTAATACTTAAAACATAAGATAATGTCAAGATCTTTGAAAAAATGATTTTATATAAATCAAAGATTGTTGGGGAAGGTAAACAAAATGAAAGAAACTTGAGAGAAGAAAGTTTTAAAAGTATGGGATAGGGCTTCTCAAATATCCCCAGAGATGGTTTGATTTACTTTTGCAGTGCACAATTGAAAGCAGTTTGTGAGTGTATATGTAACAGAAGAGATGATAGGTCATAGATTTGGTGAGTTCTCTCTTACAAGAACTTTTAGATGACATCCGTTTTAAGAAAACCATTTAAGAAGGACATTTATAAATTGTAAAAAATACCGATGAATAAAAATCTAACTTGTACATTAAGATATGCTACAACATCAGATAAAAAAATGAATCTAGTTGCAAAAATGGTAAGATGAAAAAGTGTACAACAGGCTCAAAATATGCTAAAATACACGCCAAAGAAATGAGCTGGAATTTTGTTGAAAGTAATAAACTCTGCTGTAGCAAATGCTAAAAATAATGGATGATATGATCCTTCTAGCTTATATATTTCTACAATAGATGTATGAAGAGGGATGAAAATAAAGAGAATAAAGTTTGCTTCAAGATCAAGAGTTCATCCATACATTAAACATAGATCATTTGTGAGAGTTGTTTTAGATACTAAGCAAAGTTAATGTGACAAAAAATAGACCCAAGAGGTTTCAGGGCAGGAATAACTAAGTGATGGCCTACAGAATGGATAGCAAAAACTAAGTCTCAAAGTGCAAAGTTTTTTGTAGAAGACGTTAAAATAATGGATTTTGTAGAGAGTTTCTATCCAAGAAGTGGAGTATGAAAAGTAGTAGTAAAAAAGACTGAAAATGATGGAGAAGTAATAATATTCACAGCCAAGCCGGCTTTGATAATTTGAAAGCAATGAGCAAAATTGAATGAATTTCAGTCAAAACTAAAGAAAAAGTTTTGAAAAGAGTTCAAAGTAAATGTGAAAGAAATAAAAACTCCAGAGTTATCAGCAAAAGTGATGGCAGAGTTAGCTGCAGAACAGTTAGAAAAAAGAATGCCATTTAGAAGAGTATGAAAATGAATAATCCAAAGGGTTATGGATAAATGAGCAAAGTGAGTAAAGTTGTATATATCAGGAAGACTTTGATGAGCTGATATAGCAAGATGAGAAACATTTATTGACTGAAGAGTTCCTTTGCAAACTATTAGAGCAGATATAGATTATTATTATACAACTGCTGTAACAAAATACTGAGTTTTGTGAGTAAAAGTTTGGGTATATAAGGGAGATGTGTATAAAAAATCTAAAAGTAGAAGATAAATTTACTTCGTTATAGAAAAAAATAATGTCTTTATTGATGCCAAAAAAATGGAAACATAGAAAAGTACATAGATGAAGGATAAAATGAGCAAGCCACAGATGAGATTATGTATCTTTTGGAGATTTTTGAATGAAAGCAACTTCAAATAATTATCTAACAAACAGACAAATTGAAGCAGCAAGAAAAGTGATAGTAAGATACACAAGAAAAGTTTGAAAAATCTGGATTAGAGTATTCCCAGATATGCCTTATACCAAGAAGTGACTTGAAATGCCAATGGGTAAAGGTAAATGAGATTTGGAAAAATATGTAGTGAGAGTTAAAAGATGAAGAATACTATTTGAGATTAATTGAGTAAGTAGAAAAGTGGCAGATGAAGCTTTGAAACAGGCTTCTTATAAATTGCCAATTTCCACAAGAGTTGTAGAAAAGTGAGAGGTAAGATAACTGAGTCTAATTAGACCTTTAATTTTTAAAAATTTGCTACCATGAGTAAGCTAAAAATGAACGAAATAATGCAAAAAAATGTAAAAGAGCTAGTAGCTCAAAGAAACAAGCTGAAAAAAGAGCTTTTTGATCTAAGAATAAAAAACTCTATGAGGTGATTGACACAAACCCACAAAATTAAGCAGACAAGAAGAAATATAGCAAGAGTAAACACTGCTTTACATCATAAACTGAACAAATAACTATGGCTATTATATGAGGGAAAAATATAAAGGAGTTTGTATGAAGAGTGGTAAGTGATAAAATGGATAAATCTATAGTAGTAGAAGTAGAAACCGCAAAAGTACATCCTTTGTATAGAAAAAGATATATTTCCAAAAAGAAATATCATGCCCATGATCAAAATAACGAGGCAACAAAATGATCTTTGGTAAAAATTAGAGAAAGTAGGCCAATAAGTAAATTAAAAAGATGGCAACTAGTAGAAGTAGTTGAAAAACAAGAAATTTAGTTTTTTTATAAAAAATAACGATGATCCAACAAGAATCACAAGTAAAAGTAATTGACAATACTTGAGCAAAATCAGGGAGAGTAATAAGAGTTTTGAAGTGATCATTTCCTACTTACGCAACAGTTGGAGATAAAGTGGTAATAGCAATAAAATCTGCTGTTCCTGGTTGACAAGCTTCAAAGTGAGAAGTAGCTCATGCTGTTGTTGTAAGGACTAGAAAAGAGGTAAAAAGACCAGATGGTTCATACATAAGATTTGGGGATAACGCTGTTGCATTGGTAGGAAAAGATTGAGCTCCTAGAGGGAAAAGAATCTTTTGACCTGTTGCAAAAGAACTAAGATCAAAATGATATAAAACAGTAGCCAACATGGCAGAAGAAATAATATAATTTTACAAAATAATTTATCATTATGAAAAAGATTAAAACAGGTGATAAAGTGCAAGTAATAGCAGGTAGTTATAAATGATCTGTGTCGGTAGTAGAAAAAGTAGAAAATGACAAAGTATATGTAAAGTGAGTAAATGTAAGAAAAAAAGCTGTAAAAAAACAGTGATTCATGGATAAAACTATGCCAATACACATTTCCAATGTAGCTATTTACTCAGAAAAACTACAAAAACCTACTAAAGTAGGGTTCCAAGAAAAAGATGGGAAAAAAGTTAGAATTTGTAAAAAAACACAAGAGCAGATATAGTGATGTTAATTTAAAATTTAAATTCGTTTAGAATGAATCTTTACAAAGAATTCAAAGAAAAAATATCATACGACTTGCAAAAAGATATGTGAAAATCAAACATTTTAGCAATACCTAGAATAGAAAAAGTGGTAGTATCAATGTGAATTTGAACATTGGTGACAAAAAAGTGAGTAAAGGATTTTTCTGATTTGATAGATAATCTGAAAAAAATAACATGACAAAAGCCTACTGTTGTAAATGCAAAGAAGTCAGTATCTACATTTAAGTTAAGAGAGTGAATGCCAGTAATGCTAAAAACTACTTTGAGAAGACAAAAAGCTTATGACTTCATAGATAGGCTTAATAAATTGGTTCTTCCAAGAGTAAGAGATTTTGAGTGAATATCATCAAAGAAGTTTGATTGAAGAGGAAATTATAATATATGATTTAAAAATCAGACTGTGTTCCCAGAATTATCACCAGAAGAGATAATAACTCAGCATGGTATACAAGTAAATATTACTACAACGACAACATCAGATGAGGAAGCAAAAAAGCTTTTGAAATCATTGTGAATAATATTTGCTGAAAAAAAATAATTTAATTAGTAATACATTATTATGGCAAGAAAGTCCTTGATTGTTAAGCAAGAAAAGCTTGATAAACTTAGAGAAAAATGTATAAGAGAGTGAAAAAAAATGAAAAAGCCTACAAAATATTACAACAGGTGTAAATGTTGTGGTAGAACAAGGTGATATATGAGAGAGTTTTGAGTTTGTAGAATATGTTTCAGAAAATATGCAAGAGCGGGTATGATTATGTGAGTTAAAAAATCAAGTTGGTAAAATTTGTTTTATTTAGAATATTAAAAAATAAATATGAATATTGTGAATTCTCCAGTGCATGATTTGTTGATAAGAATTAAAAATGCATACATGGCAAGAAAAAAGTCAATAAAATGAGTGATTTACTCAAAAATGAAAGAAAATATCTTAAAACTACTAAAAGAAAATAATTTTGTGGAGGATTATAAAGTTGTAGAAGACTGAAAAAAAGCTTTCATAGAGATAACTCTATTTGAGGTAAAAGATCCTGTTAAAGATATACCAGTTGTAAAATTTCATTCCAAGCCATCTAGACGTTGGTATGTGTCAGTAGATATGATATGAAAAGTAGCTGGTTGAAAGTGAATTTGAATTTTGTCTACAAGTAAATGAATACTAACAAATAATCAAGCAAAAGAAATGAATGTTTGATGAGAGCTTATCGCTGAAATTTACTAATATTTAATTTTGTAATCTATACAAATGTCAAGAATCGGAAAACTTCCTATAAATATTCCTGAGTGAGTAGAAGTAAAAATAGATTGAAATAATGTGTCAGTAAAATGACAAAAATGAGAGTTATCAAATTCTTTTTCAGAAAGAGTAACTATTGAAGAAAAAGAATGACAAATACTGGTATCAATAAAAGATAATGAAGATAAAAACCTATGGTGACTAACAAGAAGCCTTATAAATAATATGGTAGAGTGAGTTCAAAACTGATTCCAAAAAAGACTTAAAATAGTAGGAGTATGATATTCTGCAAAAGTGGAGTGACAAAAAGTAACATTGCATTTGTGATACTCTCATCCAATAGATTATAACTTACCCGATGGAATTACAGCAAGTTTAGATAAAGATCCAAAATGAGCTCAAATTCTTGTAATATCTGGAATAGATAAGCAGCTTGTGTGACAAGTAACATCTAATATTAGATTTTTGAGACCACCAGAGCCATATAAATGAAAAGGAATAAGGTATGAGTGAGAAGCAATTAAGACAAAAGTGTGAAAAACTGCTAAAAAATAATTTAATAGGTTAATTTAAATTAAATGAGAAAAATAACAAACAAGTTGTACGAAAAAAAACATAGGTATCAAAAAAGAAAAGAAAAGTCTAATAATAGGCTAAAGACAAATACAAATTTGCCTAGAGTGATAGTAAATAAATCAAACTGTTATAATTATGCTCAAGTAGTAGATAAGTCAGGAAAAGTTTTGGCAGTAGCTAATGATCTAAAAGATTCAGAATGAACAAAAAAGGAAAAAGCACTTCGTGTATGACAAAAAATTGCAGAAAAACTGAAATCTAACTGAATAGAAAAAGTTGCTTTTGACAGAAATTGAAATATTTACCATGGAAGAGTAGCAAAAGTAGCTGAGTGAATAAGACAATGATGAGTTTCTTTATAATTTAGTTTATTAAAAGTATATTGATGGAAAAAAATGGTAGACAACCTAAACAGGAAAAACAATTTGAAGAAAGACTATTGGAAGTAAGAAGAGTGACAAGAGTTACAAAATGATGAAGACAATTGGCCTTTAGAGCTGTAATGATAATCTGAGATAAGAAAGGAAAAATTTGATTGTGACTTGCAAAATCTCAGGATGTAATATGAGCAATTCAAAAAGCTACACATGATGCATATAAAAATATTAAAAAAGTACCAATAGTATGAGCAAACTCTGTTCCATACTGAAAAACTCATAAATATAAAGCAGCATTAGTAAGATTAATGCCAGCTGGTCCAGGTACATGACTAAAAGCTTGATCTTCTGTGAGATCTGTCTTGGAGCTTGCAGGATACAACAATATTTTGACAAAAATTCTTTGAACAAATAATAAACTAAATAATGCTTTGGCAACAATTAATGCTCTTAGTTTATACAAAGTTAACACAGTAAAGCCAAAAAAAGTTGAAGAAAAGACAGAGGCATAAATTTATTTAATAAATGTTTATCCTAATGGAGGAAATTCTAACAAAATCCAATTGATACACAAAAGCTAAGAAAAAACTTGGTAGAGGTAACTCATCTTGAAAATGAAATTATTCAGGAAGATGAATAAAATGACAAAAATCAAGATCTGGTTATAGTAAAAGACCAGGTTTTGAATGAGGTCAAACTCCTCTAAACAAAAGGCTACCAAAACTAAGATGATTCAAAAGATTTTTCAAACTAGTAGATAATTATGATATAGTTAATCTAAAGGACTTAGAAAATGATGATAGAATATCAGAAAATATAGATAAGGCTGTTCTAAAACAACTAGGTTATATAAAATCCGAAAAAAGCAAAGTAAAGCTTTTATGAGATTGAGATATAACTAAAAAATTAACTATCACTGGATTGGATAAATGTTCAAAATCTGCAAAAGAAAAAATAGAAAATGCTTGATGAACTGTTAGTTAATTTTATTTAGTTTCCAATTATATAAGATATGTTTAAGATATTAAATTATTTACAACAAATACGAGAGAGTCCAACTGTTCGAAGAAAGTTGTTGTTTATGGTTGCGATCCTAGCTTTATATAGATTAATGGTATTTGTGCCTGTGCCATTTGTAGATGTTGATACTTTTATGATGGCTACAATGGATGATGCTTGAGGTTTGGAGTTTTTTGCAATGCTTTTGTGATGAACAATAGAACAGTTTTCTATAGTGGCGGTTTGACTTATTCCTTTCATTAATGCATCTATTATAATGCAACTTTTGGCAGCAGTAGTACCACAGTTAGAAGAACTAAAAGAGCAGTGAGAGACATGACAGATGAAAATACAACAGTATACAAGATATTTGACATTGCCCTTAGCTTTTGTGCAGGCAATTTGAATGATATTTTTCATAAATAATATTCTTTGATGAGATGTTATCCAAACAACTGTTTGAAATGTAATATTAGCAGCCTTTGCTATGAGTGTGTGAACAATGATTCTTATGTGGTTTTGAGAAATGATTACTGAAAAGTGAATGGCAAATGGTATATCGTTGTTGATTTTCTCTTCGATAGTTGCTTGAATGACTTCTCAAGTATATAATTATATATGACAAGCAGGTGCAGATATTGTTTGAATAATAGTGTTTATGTTTTTGCTTGTATTGATATTGGTGATATTGGCTATACTACTGGTAAAAACCAAAAAGGATATTCCTATTGTATACTCCAGACAGTGAAACGTAGAAGATACTGCTTCATTGCCAATACCATTGAATCCGGTTTGAATGATACCAATTATTTTTGCAATAGCATTTGCTAGTTTCCCCTACTTATTGTCCCAATTAATGGTAAGAGTATGAACACAAAATGAATTTGTACAAGCTTCAGCTTCTTGGATAGAGACTCATCTTAATATATATACTCAACAGCCATCAGTAATAGCAATAATAGTATATTTCTTGCTGATAGTTGCTTTTACATTCTTTTATACTATCATTGTATTTAATCCTGATAGAATGGCTGATAATATACAAAAGAGGTGATGATTTATCCCAGGTATAAGACCATGAGAAGAAACAGCAAAGTACATAAATCAGACATTGTATCATTTATGTTTTTGGTGAGGTATATGACTATGATTGATAGGTATATATAGTTATGTTCTTTCTTATATACCGTTTATACAGCAGGCAACTCAAAGTGTTTGAGCTATACCAGTAGTTGTGTCAGGTGCGGGTATTATAATTATAGTAAATGTGGTTGTGGATATTATTAACAGATTGAACTCCCAGCTTGCTATGGAGAAGTATGATAAAATATAAAACATATATGAAACAATTTGAAACTGTCAGGTAGTTTGTTTATACCTGGCAGTTTTTTATTTTGTTGATTTTGAGATATAAATAAATATATTAATATAAATTTAACTTTTAAATGATTGCTTTATGTCTTTGTACTTGAAATATCGTCCTATTAGTTTTGATGATGTAGTAGAACAAGATCATATTAGAGATATTTTGAAATCTCAAGTAAAAAACAGTGAATGCTCGAACAATTATTTGTTTTTTGGATCAAGATGAACATGAAAAACTTCAATAGCAAGAATTTTGTGAAAGGCAGTAAACTGTTTGGAGTCATCTGATGGTAATCCATGCTGAAAATGTGACAACTGCCAAACTATTGCTGAAGGCAAAAACTTGGATTTTGTAGAAATAGATGCTGCATCTCACACTCAAGTTGATAATATTAGAGAAGAAATACTAGAAAAAGCTTTGTATACTCCAACCAAACTTTCAAAGAAAGTATATATTATAGATGAAGTACATATGCTATCCAAGGCCGCATTCAATGCATTATTAAAAATAATGGAGGAGCCACCATCTTATCTTTTTTTTATATTAGCAACTACAGAAATTAATAAAGTACCAGACACGATCGTGTCTAGATCACAGGTTTTTAATTTCAAGAGACTTTCAGTAGAGTATATAGCTCAAAGACTTGAATATATTTGTGATAATGAGAGTATAAACTATCAAAAACAAGCATTAAAAAGTATAGCAAATATGTCTGATTGAGCAATGAGAGATGCTATAAAATATCTGGAACAGGTAGCCTCTTTGTGAGATGTGATTGAAGAAAATGTATCTGTTTTTTTGTGAGTTTTGGATGAAAGTAGGTTAGAAGAATTTATAAAAATTGTTAGAAAGTGAGATTTTGATAAGGTGATTGAGTTTATAGATAATCTTAAAAATTCTTGAATAGATATGTATAATTTTGTAAATCAACTTTTGCAGCATGTAGACAAGAAATTTATGGAAGATCCAAAGTTTTATTCATATTTTTCTGAAGCAGTTGGAGAAACAATGACTGCATTGAAAACATATCCTGTATCGGATCTTGTTCTGAAAACAAAGGTTTATAGAATTATCAATGAGTTATGATTTTCTGCTCAAAAAAAAGAGTCTATCTCAGAAGATGAATCAAATAATTTTTCAGATTGAAATATAGATAGCTGACCTGACAAGCCTAATCTTAATGTTGAATGAAAAGAAAAAGAAAGCAGCTTTGATACTAAAAATTCAGAAAAAGTAGAAGATTCCAAAATAGAAATAGATTTTCAAGATGTTTTTTGAAAAGTTTTAGAAAATGTAGATAAAACCGCAATTAAAACTATCCTAAAAAGGTATATGGATGTGAAGTCTTATGAAAGTTGAGTACTAAATTTGGTTGTAATAAACAAAATGCAGTATAATATTGTTAGTAAGGTTGAAAATAAACAATATTTAGAAAAAATATTTGCAAAATTTATGGATGATGGATTTTCTGGAATTCGTATACATTATCAGTCAAAAGAAGACTATCTGAATGAAAAATTATAAAACCCTGTCAATTTGACAGGGTTTTTTTTATTCTAATCTTTCTTTTGCTCTTTGTAAGTAATTTTCTGCATTTTCTTTGTTGCTTTTAATTTTGTCTATCTGTGTTTCTTCCATTGCTGTTTTTGATATTCTATAAGCCATCATAGCAAATCTTCTGGCTCTGCTGTCTTCAGCATCTCAAGCATCTACTGCAGCCATTCTAGCCTCTCTTGCAAGTTCTTCAAGCTGATCATGATATCATTGAATTTCATCGTCTTCTTCAGAACTTTCATCCTCATCTTCATCAAGTTCATCTTCATCGTCCCATCACCAATCTTCATCACTTTCTTCTGTGGAGTCGCTATCTTGATCTGTAAGGTCGTCTTCTTCTTGTGTAGCTTCATCATCATCTTCAGAGCTTTCATCGCTTTCATCAAGTTCATCTTCATCATCCCATCACCAATCTTCATCTGTAGTTTCATCGTCTTGTTCTATATTTTCTGTAGTATCTTCATCAACATCATTTTCATCTGGTTGTTCTTCATCGTTTGCCGCATAATGAGCTGGTTCTGATCAGCTTCCACTATAATCATTTTCTTCAACGGGTGGAAACATTACTGTATATACAAAATATCCAGCTCAAGCCAACATCAAAATTCATATCAAAGAAAAACTAGTTACAATAATTTTTAAGCTACTTCATCAGCCTGAGTTTTCAGTTTTGTTTTTGGCTTGAGAAGTTTTTTGAGTTTTTTTATTGTTTGATTTTGGTTGTTTTTTGATAGAGTCCATCTTTGTGTTGACTTTTGTGTTTCAGCTTTTGGCTGGTTTTTTGTCTTCTTTTTCAGTTGCTTTTTGTCATGCTACTTGATCTATATTTATTGCACTGGCTGTGCTTTGTTGGTCTTTTTGATCAGATTTAGAATTGTTATTTTGATTAGGTTCATCTAATTCATCAATATTGAAAGAACTCTGAATGTTATTTTGTTGTTGATTAGTTTCTTCTTGCGTAGGAGTAGCTTGAGAGCTTTCCTTTTGATCAGTTTCATCCAGTTCATCAATATTGAAAGAAGTTTGGTTGTTATTTTGTTCGTTATTGGTTTCATTATTTTGGGCAGCCTGAGTATCAGCTTTTTGAGGTTCATCTAAATTATCAATATTGAAAGGGTCTTGATTATTGTTTTGTTCATCTTGTGTGGTTTGATTGTTTTCATTTTGTTGGGCTGTATCTTCTTTATTGTATTGAGTTTGGTCAATTTCTAGATTGTTATCTAAATTAGTGTTTTCATTATCTTTGTTTTGTGTTGCTTTTTCGGTTTGATTGTTGTCCTGAGTTTGAGAATTTGTCGAAGAAGTTTTTTCTTGTTTTGTGTCTTTGCTTTCAAATTGAGAGTCTATATCAATATCGTCTGGTTCAAAGTCGGATATGTCAAAATCATCTATTTGAGTTTGTGCTTGTTTTTGTTGTTCTTCTGATAATGCTTCTCAAAGGTCAGAAACTTCTTCTTGTGGTTGTGTATTATGTTGACTAAAATTAACTTCATTTTGTTTTTGATTTTCAGAACTTTCTAGTTGTTCAGAAGTCTCTTCAGAAGAAATATTTTGTTTACTCTCATCAGTGAAATCTACATTGAAAGAGTCTTCAGCTTTAGATTCCTGAGCGGACTCATCAGAGAAGTCAACATTGAAAGAGTCTTCAGTCTTAGTAGATTCTTCTTGAGAAGATTCATCAGTTTTAGTTTCAGTAGTCTCATCAGAGAAATCAACATCAAAAGAATCTTCTTCTTTAGTAGGTTCTTCTTGAGAAGATTCGTCAGTTTTAGTTTCCTGACTAGTCTCATCAGAGAAATCTACATCGAAAGAGTCTTCTGCTTTAGTAGATTCTTCTTGAGAAGATTCGTCAGTTTTAGTTTCCTGACTAGTCTCATCAGAGAAATCAACATCGAAAGAGTTTTCTGCTTCTTTAGTAGATTCTTCTTGAGAAGGTTCGTCAGTTTTAGTTTCTTGGGTAGCCTCATCAGAGAAATCAACATCGAAAGAGTTTTCTGCTTCTTTAGTAGATTCTTCTTGAGAAGATTCGTCAGCTTTAGTTTCTTGAGTAGTATCATCAGAGAAATCAAGATCGAAAGAATCTTCTGCTTTAGTAGATTCTTCTTGAGAAGATTCGTCAGTTTTAGTTTCCTGACTAGTCTCATCAGAGAAGTCAACATCAAAAGAATCTTCTGCTTTAGTAGATTCTTCTTGAGAAGGTTCGTCAGTTTTAGTTTCTTGGGTAGCCTCATCAGAGAAATCTACATCGAAAGAGTCTTCAGTCTTAGTAGATTCTTCTTGAGAAGATTCATCAGTTTTAGTTTCCTGAGTGGATTCATCAGAGAAATCAACATCGAAAGAAATTTCTTCTTGTTGAGATTTAGATTCTGACTCTGATTCTTCAAAATTAATTTCTGTGTCTATATCTAAATCTTGTTCGGTTTCGTTTTCTATAGAATCATCTGAAAAATCGTCAATATTGATTTCATCTTGAAGCTCATCTCATTGGGTATTATCATCTCATGTATTACCTGAAGAAAAATCTATATCAAACTGTATATCAAGATCATCATCTTGTTTTGCTGTGTTTTCAGTTCAAGTTTGGTTCTGATTGTTTTTGTTTTCCTCAGCCATATTTTTTTTGTTTATATTTATTTAAATTTTGTTTTTGCTTTTTTTTACATTAGTAAGTATACATAAATTATAAATTTTGTCAAAAAATTGAAAAATAGTTTTTAAGAAGTTTTCTTAATAAACAATGTTTTTTGCTATTGACTTGAGTGGTGGTTTTGCTATAATTTCTTTAAACAAACAAAAACAAAACTTTCAAAGTTTTATTTTCAATAACTTAAATAATGAAAAAAATAGTTTTGTTTTTGTGCCTACTTGGCTTTTTAAATTTTGCTAATTCTGAATGGGTAGAAATCACTGATTGACTCACAGATGAAGCGCTAAACTCAGTAACTTGATTAGCAAAAGATAGCGATTGAAATGTATATGCATGAGTTGCTGGTGTAGACTGAAATTGACTTTATAAGTTTGATTTTGATAATAATTCTTGGGAAAAAATAATTTGATCTCCAACATATTGATCAACTCAAAATCCTCATATAGTCCAATGAACTGATTGAAATGATTATGTTTATTCTAGATCTCATATTTTAAATTTATCGGATATAGATTCTGGATGGAGTAGACCCGAAAGAGTGCCTGATGAAATTGTAGAAAAATATGATCCAAAAGAGTATAGTGATGCAGAAAGGTTGCAAACACATTTTTATATGCAAACTGTTACAGCTTGAGAATGAAGATTTTTGGTAGCTAGTAGAAAATGAAATCAAATATTACTTACATATGATCCAGTGAGCAAAGAATGGGAAGATCTAAATTTTCCTCACAAGAAAACTCGTGGTAGACTTCGTGAAGTAGATGGAGTAATTTTTTATACACCTAGAGATGAGTGACTTTTTGCTTATCAAAATTGAGAATGGACTAGAATTACTAATAATAGAAGAGTTTTTAGATGAGAAGTAGTTTCTCAGCATTCATGAATGGCTTTTGGTTGGAATTGAAATGCTGATGACAGAGAAATTTATTATTCATATACTCCAGTAAATGCAACACAAATCACAAGTGATAGAGTTTTGAAAATGGATTGATATACTTTCAGTGAAGAAACATCTGGTACTTGGGAAGAAAGGGATACTTGATGAAGATTTCCATCTCATGTTTTGGTGGATTCGTCACGGGAAGAGTACAATAGATGATCTTGATATGCTTTTTGATGTAGACCATTACTTGATATAGCTTATTGTGTAGATGGTAGATTTGGTTGATATTTCAAGCTAGAGAACTGAATTTCTGAAATGCCTGACTATACTAAATCACTTCCTGTATCTTTGTGAGATACTTCATTGAGAGTAGGTGATTCTGTGGCTTCTTGAAATGATATATTTTTCTTGATAAGATATAATGATGAAAAAACTCTTAAAAAAATGACTTTTGATGAAAATACACATGGCCAAATAGCAACTAATTTTGATACTGACTATTCATCTTATCTTGAATCAAAAAATCCTAAATGATGAGCAGTCTTGGAAAGTTGAGATATTTTGATTTGATGAAATTTGGATGACCAATCTTACTTGTTTGAGTATAATTCAAATTATGAACTACAAAATCAAACATCTCTTACTGGAGAATTGGTATATATGCAGTGAAGTATAAATAATAAATATACTTGAATTCTTACTACCCAAAAGCTTTATCTTTATGAAGATTGAAATAAAGCCTGGGCTTTTGATGTTTCTGATAAAAACATACTTGTGAATGATTATGGAAATGACAAACAACAAAAAAATCGTATTTCTGTATGAGATGACTGAAAAATAGCACTTTTGTATGATAAAAATATTGCAGTATTTGAGGATGAAGAAATAATTTATGAAGAATATTTTGGTAAAACTTATGCAAATGATATAGCCATAAATAGTGATAAAAATCATATCTATGTTACTGGTTATCAACAATTTAATAATTTGCAAGTAGCAGTAATTTTTGCTTATGAAATTTGAAAAGAATGAATAATTTGGGATACTTGGAATTTCAATAGAGATGAATTGTCTGCAACTGAAAATATGGCAGATACTAGATGATATAGAATACAAGTTTGACAAAATTGAGATTTGTATTTTGCTGGTGAGTCAGCAGGTTGAAATACTATTTTTAGGTGGAATGGAAAAGATTTAACTACAGGAACTTTGAATGGCTGAGATATGTACAATGCTTCTTGGGGGATTAGTGGTGCAGCTCATCTTTGATACCTTGGAAGAATAGATACAAATAATTGAGAAGTGAAACAATGACAAATTATTGTTCCTAGGCTATCAAACTGAAACTGAAATACATTTAGATCAAAGTATTGAGAAATTAATATAGATAATGATTGAAATGTAGTTTTCATGGCAACTTCTGCTTGTTGTGGTCCAAATAGGGATTTCCTATTAATAAATTGAGAAAGACTTTGAGAATATATTGGAGCAGATAATATATTGTATGTGACTGATGAAACTTTGAATGAAAGAATCTTATGGACAAGTCTATCTGCAAATAATTATTGAGAAGAACAATGAAAATCTGTATCTAGATGAGTTTTGGTGTGAGATGATGTGTTTTATGTTTTGAATGAAGTAGAAGATTGAGAAGTATTTACTACAAATAATGCTAATATTTCTTCTAGAAATAAAGAATGACAATCTCAAATAGTGCAAGTACAACTTTGAGAGTCTACTAGAGTTTTTGATTTTGATGGAGAAGATATAAAAGAAGAACATAAATCTATTGCTATAAACAATATTTCAACAACTGAATTAATAAAATATGATGATTCTGAAATAAATGTTGATATAGATTTAGAAAATGTGTCTAATAATGATGTTTTGGAAATACATCTAAAATCAAGTGTAGATGATGACCAAGTGTTTGCAGATAAAATATTGAGTTTGGATTCTTTAGAAAGTAATATTTCTGCAAGCTTGGAATTGTCTTGAGTTGGAAGTTATGATTTGGATAATATGATTTTGGATGTATCTGTTTATGATGACTATAAATGATGATATTCTGATATTGAAACTTTGAATATTGATTTTCAAGCAAAAGAAAAAACAACAGAAATTATAGAATCTTCTTATAATTTTAAATGATGGGATAATGGATGAGTAAATAGAGATGACTTCAATGTTATAGAAGCTGATCCTTCAAATTATACAGATAAGGTGAGTGATCTGGAGCCTGGCGATTGGCTTGAGCTTACTCCTTGAAATTATACTAATAATTTGAGAATTACAAATATGCATTGAACAAAAGAAAATCCTATAGTAATATCTTGACCTCAAGATTGAACTGCAACTTTTGTTAGAAAGTCTTGATCAAACACTATACAAATATCATGATCATCTTATGTAGTTTTGAAAGATTTTGATATGAATTGAGGAGGAAGTGGTAGGCGGTGAGATGCAATACAGCCAAGAAATTCAGCTTCTCATCATATTGTCTTGGAGTGACTTCATATATATAATTACTCCAACAGAATAGCTTTGAATACAAATAATGTAGCTTTGTGGGATTGGATCCTTAGAGATAATATTATAGAAAATAAAAGTACCTGAATATACATCTGAGATGCTTCATGAAATTGAGAAGCATTTGTGTGATGATTGATAGAATGAAATGTTTTCAAAGATACAACTTGATATAATATGCAAATCAAACATCAAAATTATAGAGATGATGTAGATTGAATGCCACAAGACACAAGACAAACAATAATAAGAAATAATACATTCAAAGATGCAGGTGATGGTAGATTTAGACCAAATTTATTATTGTGACACTTTCCATCATCAGGTGCAGGTAGTGATGATATGTATTTGGTATACAATAACTTGTTTTATAATAATCATGCAGGACATAGGAATGTACAAACTGACTCTACAGTAGCATTTTATAATAATATATTTGCAAATAATAATTGATGATGAATATTTGTAACAGATCATAATAATAATCCAAAAGATATTTATATTTTTAGAAATACATTTAATACAGATTCTACAGCTGTGCAAATAAGATGAGTAAATACAGATTATGAACAAATAGTTAAATGAAATGCAGTTTTTGCTAATAGTCCTTTTAGCCTACATTCAAATGTAGAAGAAAGTGACAATTTTACAAGAGATTATAATGAAGTATCAAACTATATTGATAATACTAATTATGAACCAATTAATGATGAGCTAAAAAAATGAAGCATTAATTATTGAATAGAACTTGAAGATTTTGATATTGATTATAACCAAAATCCTCGCTATGTAGCTACATATTGAGCAGTGAGTTTTGAATGAGAAGCAGTAGAGCCAGAAACATATGAAGTAACATTCAATATAAGTCCAGAAGAAGTAGAATATAATCTAAAAGTAGATTGAGATGACAATTTTGATTTGGAAAATGTAGAAGCATGAAGTTATGAGTTTGAGATCAAAGCTGAATGATATGAAACATATACATGAGAGTTTGAGATTGTAGATAGTGATAAAACAGTTGATATTGGTTTGGAAAAAGAAAGGAAAGAGTTTTGGACAAATACTTGATCAGTAGTTTTCTCGGGTGGACTGGCTACTGGAGAAAAAGAGGATCTATGAAGAATAGGAGTAAGAACCAAATTGGATGAGTCTTCAAAAAAATCCAACAATTATCTAAATATAGACTGAGCTATAAAACCAGAATGAGACTGGGATTGAGTAATAAAGCCGCCTCAAAATGCATCAGGTGTAAATAAAGATGAAATTGAATACTGAGAAAGCAAGCTTTGAGATAGGGTAAAAGCAGTGAAAAAACTTTGAGCAAATACTGGAGTAAGTTTGAAATCGGATACTGAAAATTGATTTGAAATTTCTTTTGAAGTAGAAGATGGTGAAGTATGAAAAACTTATGATATAATAAGATCTACAGATGCCAAATATTGGAGCAAAATAGACGCTGAATGTGAATTAAAAGAAGGTAAAGTTTGTAGATTTTTTACCAATCAGCTTTCTTATTTTGCTGTTGTTGATTCTTTGGAGTATGAGCTTGAAATCTTTGTGAAAGATGATCAATGAGACGATCTGGATGCAAAAATACAAATATGATCTACAACAAAAACTTGATCCAATGTGATTTTTGATCTGGATGAGTGAAGTTATGATATAAAACTGACAAAAGACTGATACGATACGAAAGAAAAAACAGTAGAGCTTGACTGAGACAAGGAAATACAAATCAGTTTGGATAAAAAACAAGAAGATTCTTGATGATCAGGTTGATGATCTTGATCGTCTGGATGAGGGTGATGAGGAGGCTGATTTGTTGCTCCTCCAGAAGATGATAAAAAAGAAAAAGATGAAATTGATGACGAAGAAGATGATGACTTATCTGATCAAGATTACCAATCTGTAGAGGAGGATGACAAAAAGCAGTATGAGTCTGCAGATGATATATATGAAGAGATATCCAATATCCAAGCTCATTCATCAATACTAGAAAAACAGATCAATCTATCCTCAATGAAGATAAAGATGCCTCAGTATGATTCTGAAGCTACCCAGCAGGCAATAAATAATATCAACAAGCAAATCGTAGATAAGTTGAAATCTAGGAGAGTTTCATGATTTGATCTGGCAGAGTTTGTAAGTTATTACAACAACTTTTTGGCTGTTTTCAAGATTTATCAAGAAAGTTGAGAAACTAAACCAAGAGAAAAAGCTCTAAACTATATGAATAATTTTGTGCAAATAATAAATAGTTATAATGATATTAAAGCTTGGGATGTATATGATGATGCAGAGTTTGAAAATTCTATCTGATTTTTGAATGCTTATGGTGTTACAAGTTTTAATAATATATATGAGTATAGGCCTGATTTTTATCTAACAAGAGAGGAGGCAGCTCATTTTGTATCCAACTTTGCAGAAAGGATAGTGTGACTAGAAAAGTCAGATAATCATTGTGAATTTGAAGATATTGATGGTGCTGATGAGACTTTGGTAGATAGTATCCAGTCAATTTGTAGAATGTCAATCATGAGATGAACAAATGGCAGATTTTATCCAAGCAGTTATATGACTAGAGCAGAGTTTTTTGCTGTGTTGATAAGAGCTATTTCTTGAGAGAGCATAGAAGAAAGTGGTATGGTATGGTGGGAAAATTATTTTGATTATGCCCAAAAAATATGAATAACCAAAGAAGAAGATCTATTGGCACAAAATAGGCCTATTAGCAGATATCAAGCAGCTTTGATAATGTATAGGATATGGATGCAGATGAAATAGGTTCAAAAATTTTTGGAGTGTGTAAAGCTTGTTTTTTTGGGGAGGATGCTGTTTGTGTTGATCTAAATGAAATAGATTTTTATTTACCAGATATCAATACAAATATACAAGTATGTTATGAATTAAGTGAAGAAAATATCCAAAGGGAAGTAGATCCTCTTTTGAAACAAGATTGAAAAAATATACTTGTTTATTTTGATAAGAAATGAGATTTTCAATTTGATGGTGTAGAAATAGTAGACTTTATTGATTTTTTTAATAATTTATAAAGACCATGCCAAAAATATCTGTGATAATGCCTGTATACAATACTGAAAAATATATCCAAGAAGCGATAGAAAGTATCAAAACTTATGCTTCAATAAAAACTTGAAAAATAAATTTTATAGACTATAATAGACAAAAAATCTTTTTTAAATTTTTTATCGTTTATGATGGAACAATTATTCAGCAAAATAGATGAAGTAATAATTAGGCAAAAATATCTTCAAAATATTGATAAAGTTTTGGATTTATGACTGATAAATATCATAGTTTGACCAAGAAGAGTTGGTAAAAGTTGTTTTTTGTATTCTGTAATAGATTATTTAATCAAAAATACAAAACTTAAAAAAACTCAAATATTTTATGTAAATAAAGAATGGAGAGAGTTTGACAATGTCAAAACATATAATGATCTAGTAGATTTATTTGAAAAATCCAATATAAATACAAATGAAATCTTTTTTGTATGACTTGATGAAATACAAGAAGTAGAATGATTTGAAAAATTTGTATTGGATATATTTAGTAAATATAAAAAAGCAAAAGTTTATGTAACTTGATCAAATTCCAAGCTACTTTCATCAAAATATGCAACTTTACTTTCATGAAGATATAGAGAACAAATCATATACCCTCTGACTTTTGAAGAATTTTTACAATTTTCAAAAAAAGAAGCTAACAAAAAAACTTTTTATGAATATCTTGAATTTGGATGATTACCCAAAATTCCATTGATTAATGACACAAGTTTGAGATATGATTATTTAAATGGTATCTATAATACAGTTTTTACCAAAGATGTTGTAGAATTTTTTGGGATAAGAAATGTTTCTCTACTTAGAAAAATAAATATGTATTTATTTAAGGAATTATGAAATTATTTTACTGCACAAAATATAAAAAAATATTTTAAATCTCAAGATATAAAAGTATCTGTAGATACTGTTTTAAATTATCTTGATTATTCAAAATCAGCTTTTTTGTTTAATGATATACAAAGATATGACCTAAAATGAAAAAAAACCCTTGAAATAAATAGTAAAATATATGCTTTTGATCTTTGAATAAGAAATGCTATTGCTTGATTTAGTCCAGTATCGGACATAGAAAAACTTTTGGAGTTGGTTGTTTTAAATCATCTGTTGGCAGATGGATATGATGTCAAGGTTGGAAATATGCAAGATAAAGAAATAGATTTTATTGCCAAAAAAGATAATGAAATAAAATATATCCAAGTTTGTTATCTATTATCAAGCAAAGATGTAGTAGATAGAGAATTTTGAAATTTACTTGCAATAAAAGATAATTATGAAAAGATAGTACTTAGTCTAGATGATTTTGTAAATAGTGATTATAAATGAATTAAACACTATAATATATTGGATTGGATTATATAAAATTTAATTATTTAATTCTACTAAAAAAGCAAACTATGCCAAAAATATCAGTGATAATGCCTGTATACAATACAGAAAAATATATCCAAGAATCTATAGAAAATATACTAAATCAAACTTTCAAAGATTTTATGGTGATATAAAAAATACTTGAATTTTGCTATAAAATAGTTATATTCTTTATAGGCAAAGAACAAAATTATACTTAATTACTTACTCATAAATAACAAAATGTTTTCTCAAATCATAAAAGACAATCAAGAAAGGCTAAAAAATCTTGAGATCAAAAAAAGAAACTACAGTTTTAATGAAGAGATTTTGGAATTAGATAAAATAGTATCTTTTATATGACCTAGGAGAGTTTGAAAAACCTATCTTATGTTTCAGTTTATAAAAGAACTTATAGATAAATGATTGTACTCAATAGAGCAGATAGTTTTTATAGATTTTTCTGTATTTAAATGAGATGAAATAAATCCTGAAGACATAATTAATAGCTATTATTCTTTATGAAACAATAAAAAACCTTTACTTGTCTTTGATGAGGTTCAAGATATAGAAAATTTTCAAAAATTAGTGTTACAATTGTATACTCAATGATATCAAATCTTTATATCAGGTTCAAATTCAAGATTATTATCAAGTGAGTTGGTGACTGAATTTAGGGGAAGAGTGTATGAATATTTTATAAATCCTCTTGATTTTGAT
Organism: Candidatus Absconditicoccus praedator; assembly: GCF_021057185.1. Lineage (GTDB taxonomy): Bacteria > Patescibacteriota > Gracilibacteria > Absconditabacterales > Absconditicoccaceae > Absconditicoccus > Absconditicoccus praedator. The sequence goes on along the minus strand of NZ_CP054059.1, from coordinate 275,083 downwards.
GAGATACTAAATTTTAAAGATATCAAAAAAGAAAAAAAATATTCTTCTTCTTCAAGGTGATATATAAAATCAATTTTTAATGATGTATTAAAATATTGAAACTTCCCTGAGCTTGTTATTTCAAAAAACTCTATGATAAAAACAGAAGTTTTAAAAACATATTTTGATATATTGTTTTATAAAGATCTAACTGAAAGATATAGTATAGAAAATGAAAAAGCTATCAGATATCTTATAAAAAGAATAATACTTTCAAACACCAAGAGACTAAATCTTATCAAAATTTATAATGATCTACAATCTCAATGAGTTAAAATATGAAAAAACACTATTTATAATTATTATGAATACCTAAAAAATATATTTTTTGTTGAAGATATAGGTAATTTTTATAAAAAAACCTCAAATACATACCTATATAATTTTTGATTTTGAAATTTGTTTTGATATGCAGATAATCTTTGACAAAATTTTGAGAATCTTATTTATCTAAATCTAAAAAGAAAGTATAATAAAATTTTTTATAAAGAAGATCAAAATGAAATAGATTTTTATTTGCCGGATGTCAATACAAATATACAAGTATGTTACGAATTAAGCGAAGAAAATATCCAAAGGGAAGTAGATACTCTTTTGAAACAAGATTGAAAAAATATACTTGTTTATTTTGATAAGAAATGAGATTTTCAGTTTGATGATGTAGAAATAGTAGACTTTATTGATTTTTTAAATAATTTATAAAGACCATGCCAAAAATATCAGTGATAATGCCTGTATACAATACTGAGAAATATATTTCAGAAACAATAGAAAGTATACTAAATCAAACTTTCAAAGATTTTGAGTTTGTAATAATAGATGACTATAGTAATGATTGAACTTTTCAGATACTTCAAAGTTATGCTAATCAGGATAGCAGAATCAAACTTATTCAAAATCCTGAAAATATATGAGTAGTAAAAACAAGGAATAAACTATTTTCAAAAGTTTCTCCAGAAAGTAAATATATAGCAATAATAGATTCTGATGATATTGCTGAGCCTGATAGACTCCAAAAGCAATTTGATTTCCTAGAAGAAAATAATGAGTATAGTATAGTGTGATCAAATATTACCATCATAGATGAAAATGGTCAAAAAATTGGTCAAAGAAAATATCCGTCCAATCATGAGCAAGTAAGCAAAACAATACTCAAAAAATCGCCCTTAGCTCAGCCTGTAGTGATGATTAGGAAAAAAGATTTGGAAAAAGTATGATATTACAACGAAGAATTTGAAAGATGTCAGGATTATGAGTTGTGGTTTAGGTTTTTTGATGCTGGGTACAAGATAGCTAATATCCAAGAAAACTTGCTAAATTATAGGGTTTTTGAGTGACAGGGGAAGTCAAAGCACTTAAAACTTACTCTCAAAAATACTATCAAAGTTCAGAGCAAATATTTATTCAAAATAAAATATTTTGATATTTCATCATTTTTTTATCATATAGCTTTGAGGGTCCTTATGCTTTTGCCAAATAGTTTTGTGCTTTGGTTGTTCAAAAACTTGGAGTACAAAAGTTAATCTTATTTATTGGTTTTACATAAACTATAATTATAATATTTCTTGGCTTTACAGAAATAATGTATAAATATGAAAAATTGAGTTAAGGTTTGAATATATGAGTGGTATTACTTTTTGAAAAAAAGATTTTATATGAAGTAAAATTGATTTTTTTAGTTTTTTGTATATAAGATAAATCACTTTATTGCAAATAACATAACTAATATGTTTTGAAATTCAAATTATAAAAGTTTTATCAAAAAAAATTCATTTTTATTTGATTTTTCAGAAAAAATAATTAATATATGAATATGCCCGAGATGAGGAAGTCTTGTGACTTGCCCATCCACCCACAAGTAATGCCCTTACTTGTGGTTTTTTTATGTTTAAAAAAAGAACATGAAAAGAGTAAATGTTTATGTAGATGGGTTTAATTTTTATCATGGATTGGAAAAAAAGATAAATGATCCAAATTCAAAATGGGAAAATTTTTTTAAATGGTGTAATTTTAGAGAGTTATCAAAAAAATTTATAGATCCAGAAGCCGAGAAATTACAAAATGTTTTTTATTTTACTGCTTATTCAAAACGAAATCAGGCAAAGCTTGATAGGCACAAAAAATATGTGAAAGCATTAAGTTATTTTGGAAATAAGATTATTTTATGAAATTTTTCAAAAATCACCAGGACATACCAAAAAGATATGCCTATATTGGAGTTGTTATATAATTCAATTATCAATAAAGTGCCTTTTTGACTCAAAGATAAATTAAAACCAGAACTTTTGAAGTATCAAACATATGAAGAAAAGCAAACTGATGTAAATATAGCAGTGAAAATAGTAGAAGACTTTTTTAATGATAAGTTTGATGTCGCAATCATTATTTCTTGAGATAGTGATATTATACCTGCAATCAAAACAGCCAAAAAATATTGAAAAAATAAAAGGTTTGTGAATATAAATATTCCTTGAGCTAAATGAAAAGCTATAAAAAAATTTTGTGATAAATGTGAAATTATAAGATGAGAAGATATAAAAAATGCTATAATGCCTTATCAAATACAAATATCTTCTAAGGAAACAGTTTGCATTCCTGATGGATGGAGATAATTATTTAAAAGTTTATAAAATTATATAAAAACTATGGATATCAAAAAAACTGAATACAAAAAAACTGAATACAAAAAAACTGAATACAAAAATTTCTTTATAGAACTTAAAGATAAGATACAGCAATCAAGAAATAATGCCTTAAGGTCTGTTAATAAAGAACTTATCAATCTTTATTGGGAGATTTGAAAAAAGCTAAGTGAGAAAATAAATAATTCTTGATGGTGAAAAAGTGTGGTAGAGAATTTAAGTTCTGATTTGAAAAAAGAATTTCCTTGAATTCAATGATTTTCAAAAGATAATTTATGGAGGATGATTAAATTTTTTGAGTTTTATTCAGAAAATAAAAAACTTGCACCACTGGTGCAAGAAATTTCTTGGTCAAACAATATTATCATACTTGAGAAGTGTAAAGATGAGTTTCAAATTGAATACTATCTAAAACTTGCAAACAAAATGCACCTTAGTAAGAGAGTACTACAAAATAAAATAGAATCCCAAGAGTTTGAAAGAGTTTTATCAGAGAATAAAAATATGAGAATTCAAGCCAGAATATGCTGGGAAGTTGAATTTTTATATAAATATAGTTGATGATAAAATTAAACAGAAAGATGATAATGATACTATATGACTTTTGATTTGTAAAACAAAAGACAAAGAAATTGCAGAATATGCTTTGAAGTGACAAACAAATCCATTAGCAGTATGAGAGTATGTGTTTGAAAATTTATCAGAGGATTTGCAAAGAAACTTACCAGATGTAGAAAAAATAAGAGATTTTTTGAAGGATTTTTAATAATTTAAGATATTAAAAACCTACAAACTAAAAGAATTTACTCTCATATCAAAACAAATTGAATTATGATAAAAAATTATTTAGAAGTTTATAATATTATATAAAATATGTGCGGAGTATTTTGATTTAATTGGAAGGATGAAAATCTTGCTCAAAAATTAGGTGATTTGATAGCTCATAGAGGTCCTGATGGACAATGATTTTTTTCTGATGAAAATAATTAAATTTTTGGATAATAAAATTGATTTTACTAAGACTTTGAGTGTAAACAAAGAAGTAGTTTAAAAGTTTACAATAGAAAATATGGTTCACTCTGTGAAATGTTTTTAAATCTTATTTCACAGGGTAAAAAATTATTTAAAACTATAAAAATACTTGAAATATAGAAAATTTTGGATATTATAACAAATAATTCTAGAAAATTTAGTAGTTTAGTTAAAAATATGAGATATCTGAACAAATATATACTTGAGGTTTTGCAAAATAAAATGGTTTTTATAGGTTGACCAAGACAGGTTGGTAAAACAACTTTTTCAAAAGAAATTTCTAAACATTAGTTTATTATAAAAACAAGCTTTGAGTAGATAACTGTTTTCAAGTAATATTTTGAGACAAGAATATTGATATAGAAAAATCCTGAATTAGAGTTATAAGTGCAAGTAAATTTTTGACAGCATTAGTTTAGACAATAAATTAGATTTTGAAGAAAAAAATAAGTCTATATAGATAAAGTATGACCAAGATAAGATGTCTACAGATAAAAAGTTTATAGAATAATAATCTAATATTAAAAAAATAAATTGATAAAAATCAGTTTTTGAGTATAAAGTGCAGTAAATTTTAGTTTTGGAAAAATTTCATAGATGAAAAAGGTTCTTTTTGTAGTTTCAAATATAGGGGAATGATGATGAGCTGAGAATTCTTCAAGAACATTAGCAAAATCATTATTTGATATGTGATATGATGTAGATTTGCTTACTTTTTATGATTTTGATAATGAATATGATATTTGGGATTTAAATAGAATTAGTTTTGCTGATAAGTACTCAAATAATTTATTAACCAAATTTTATAGATTTTTTGTGAAATATCCCAAATTACTAAATAAACAAATAAAATCAAAAAATTATGATCTTGTAATTACAAATGCAGAAGATGCTAATCTTGTATGACTAAATACTAAAAAGTATTTTAGTAAAAATATTAAACTTATAACAGTAGTTAGAAATTATTTGGAGAATCATCCTGTTTATAAATATATTCAAGGTTTTCATAAAAATGCTGATTTTGTGGTATGAGTTTCTCAATATATAACTGAAAATATGAAAAAAAGGTTTGGTCTACAAAATATACAATCAATTTATAACCCTTTTGATATAGATTTTATAAACAAACAAAAAAAAGAAGAATTATCATCAGAAGATAAGCAACTTTTGGGAAACAAAACTAATCTAATAACAGTATGAAGGTTATCAGAACAAAAGAATTATTTTTTCTTGATAGATAGTTTGGAAACTTTACTAAAAGAAAAAGAAAATTTACAATGGCTTATCTTGTGAGATGGACCTTTGAAGAGTCAAATTATTGATTATATCAAATCCAAGTGACTAGAGGATAAAATAAAACTGTTGTGAGTAAAATCAAATCCTTTGAAGTACATTTATCATAGTGATGTTTTTGTTTTTGGATCTACTCATGAGTGATTCCCTAGGGCTTTGACTGAGGCATTTATTTCCTGAATCAAAATAGTATCTGTAAATTGTCCTAGTGGACCAAGTGAATTGTTGGCTAATGAGGTTTATGAACCTAATCTTGTAGAATGATACCGTATTGCTGATTATTGAGTACTGGTTGAAATGTGAAACAAGCAGGCTTTTGCTGATGCTACAAGATATATGTTTGAAAACAATCCAACTTTTGATATATCTAAGCAAGTAGAAAATATTACCATAGAAAAAATTAGTAAACAGTGGGATGATTTAATAAATAAAATTTAGTGTTTTATGAAAAATATTCTTATTGTTATATACAGTTTGGAGGTTTGATGAGGTGCTGAAAAATCTGCAACAATGGTGTGAAATTGACTTTATGAAAAATGATATAATATTAAATATCTTACTTTTTATGAAGCAAAAGAAAAGTATAATTTCAAATGAGATGAAATATGTTTGGATGAGAAATTATCTTTTAGTATTTTTGTTCAATTTTTCAAGCTTTTCAAAAGAGCCTGGCAGATAAGAAAGTATTGTAAGAAAAATAATATAGATACTAGCTTATCTTTTCTGGAAACATGAAATTTACCAAATGTTGTAAGTAAATTATTTTTTAATAAATCAAAAATTGTATTAAGTGTTAGAAACAATATAGATACTAGTAATTCAAAATTGTATAAAACTTTATTAAAACTTTTATATCCCAAAGCAGACTATATCACTACCATAGTTAAAGAAGAAACTCAAAATCTTATCCAAAATTATTGAATCAAACCTGAAAAAATATCAAATATTTACAATATGTTTGATATCCAAGATATTCAAAACAAATCTAAAGAATATCTTTGAGAATATCAAGAATTATTCAATAATTGAAAGTTTACTTTTATAAATATATGAAGATTTCACAAACAAAAAAATCAAAAAATGCTACTGGAAGCTTTTGACAAATTCCATCAGCAACATCCTAACTCTCAATTGGTAATATTATGAGATTGACCACTAAAGGAGGAACTGGAAGAGCAAAAAAACTCATTATCTTCATCAGCAGATATTCATTTCCTATGAATTCATGATAATCCTTACAAATTTTTGGCAAATAGTGATGTGTATATAAGTAGTAGTAGCTGGGAGTGAATGAGTAGGGTGTTGGTAGAGTCTATGGCTTGTGGATTGCCTATAATAACTACAGATCATCCTACCTGAGCCAAAGAGATAATGAAAAAAGATATTCAAAATTTTGATGAAGTGGAAGATGTTTTTCAAGAAGAATATTGAATATTGGTGCCTGTAAATAATTCTGAAAAATTATCTGAAGCAATGGAATTGATATATAATAATGAAGAACTAAGAAAAGATTATTCTAGAAAATCACAAATAAGGGCAAAAGATTTTGATGTTGAAAAAATTATAAGCAAATGGGAGAAGATTTTGTAAAAATACTTATTTAGTCAAACTCATCTTTTCTTTCTATGCTTTTGATTTCAAAATGGGTGTATCATAGGAAAAATAGTCAGGCTTTGATATATTCCAAAAAGTTATAAATAGTTCTGATTGTTTCTCCGTATCAGGTGTTTTGTTCTAGCAGGGTTATTTCTTGCCATTGGTCAAAAATATCTTTGGCTTGTTGGATAGATACAAAAGAAAGTTGGTCTATTTTGTCTTGGAAGTCTGAGGATGTTTCTTGTTGAAGTTTTTGAAAGAAAGTTTTGAGAAATTCTAGTGCTGGTTTTTTGCTCCTGGGGTTGAAGCTCATCCATTTGGGTGGTTGGTTGGTCCTATAATAAAAGCAATAAAAATATCTTGTTCATCTGACAAAATCAATCAAATCTTTCCGGTGTTGTTTTTTGTTTTTTTGTCTAAGTTTGGTGGTAGGTACCTTTTTTTGTTCAAACTCAAAAATTTCATCGTGCATCGCCCAAAGTTGTTGGTCTAGGTTTGGCATAAAATTGTTGATTTTTTGTTTGGTTTTGGGGTTTTTCTGGGCTTCTGCAGATAGGAAGCTGAGTAGATTTTGGGCTCTTTGTTGGAGTTTTTGTATTCTGCTATCCAAAATTTTGATTTTAGGGTCTAAAATGATGGATATTGGCTTGTATATATTATACACAGTTGGCTAATACAAGGCAAGCTATTTTTGTGTTATGTAAATATATACGATATTATTACATTCGCTGTATGTAAATATATCGGATAGTATTACATACGACGGAAATGGTTTGGGATTTGGTAGGGGATTGTGAGGCTTGGAAGGTTGTGATTTTGAGTTGTGGGGTTTGGGAAGTTTGGATTGAAAAAGTTGTTTGTATCAGTATAAGTGGTGTTAATTGTTGGGAGTGTTTTGGCTTAGATTTAGTTTTTTGGGGAGAAATGAAGAAAAATATATTAATAGTTATAGAAAATTTGTTGGTATGATGATGAGCTGAAAAATCTGCTACTATATTATGAAATTGATTAGAAAAAAAATGATATAATGTTGTGTATCTAACATTTACCAATTGAGAAAAAAAATATCATCATACTTCCAAAGAAATTTGTTTGAATTATCAAAAACCTACTACATCAATACAAGCTTTGATATATATGATAAAAAGAGCTTGGCAAATCAAAAAATATTGTAAAAAACATAAGATTGATACAAGTTTATCTTTTCTTGAAGCAGCTAATTTTGCAAATGTTTTTTCAAAAATTTTATGAAATAATTCTAGGATTATGTTGAGTGTAAGAAGTAATATTAAAAGTTCCAAATCAAAAAATGAGAAGAAAATGATTAAATTGTTATTTCCTAAAGCAGACTATATTACAACAATAGCAAAAGAAGAAGCTCAAAATTTAATAAGAGATTATTGAATTAAGCCTGAGAAAATATCAAATATTTATAATATGTTTGATATCCAAGAAATTCAAAACCAATCAAAAGAAGATCTTTGAGAATATCAAGAATTATTCAATAATTGAAAGTTTACATTCATAAATATATGAAGATTTGTAAGAGCAAAAAATCATAAAATGCTAATGGAAGCTTTTGATAAATTTCATCAGCAAAATCCAAACTCTCAGTTGGTAATATTATGAGATTGACCACTAAAGGAGGAAGTGGAAGAGCAAAAAAACTCATTATCTTCATCAGCAGATATTTATTTCTTGGGAGTGTACAACAATCCTTACAAATTTTTGGCAAATAGTGATTGTTTTGTATTTAGTAGTAGCTGGGAATGAATGGGTAGAGTTTTGGTAGAAGCAATGGCTTGTGGTTTGCCTGTAATTAGTACAGATTGCCAAGTATGACCAAAAGAAGTTTTGAGAAAAGATGTTCAAATTTTTGATGAGATACAAAATGTTTCAAAAGAAGAATTTTGAATATTAGTTCCTGTAAATGATTCTGAAAAATTATCTGAAGCAATGGAATTGATTTATAATAATGAAGAGTTGAGAGAAAATTATAAAGAAAAATCAAAATTAAGAGCAAAAGATTTTGATGTAGGAAAAATCATAAATGAGTGGGAAAGTATTTTATAAAATATTTATTTATTTAAAAAACCAATATGGATAAAATTGTTGTAATATGAATGTGATATGTCTGATTTCCTTTAGCTTGTGCTATTGCTAGAACAGAAAAGTATGATGTATATGGATTAGATATTGATGAATCAAAAATTAATTTGATTAATAATAAAATATCTCCAATAGAAGATAAGCAAGCAGAAAAAGATATTAGAAAAGTTAAAATCAATGCAACGACAAATAAAGAAATACTTAAATCAGCTAAGTATGTTTTAATAGCTGTGCCTACACCTGTGTTAGACGATAAAAATCCAGATTTAAGACCCTTAGAGTGAGTTTGTAATATGCTTAGTAATTATATAAGCAAATGAATGAATATAGTTGTTGAATCTACCATAAATCCCTGAGTTTGTGAAGAAATTTTACAACCTATATTAGAAAGTTCATGATTAAAGATTTGAATAGATTTTGAGTTATGACATTGTCCTGAAAGAATAAATCCTGGAGACGAAAAATGGAGTGTATATAATATACCAAGAAATGTTGGGGCTTCTACAAAAAAATGAACAAAAGATATAGCTGATTTTTATAGAAGTTTTTTAAATGCAGAAGTTAATGAGATGAAGGGCATAAGGCATACTGAAGCAACTAAAATTATAGAAAATACTTTTCGTGATATAAATATTGCTTATGTAAATGAACTTGCAAAATCTTTTGATAAATTATGACTAGATATTGTAGATGTAATTAATTGAGCATCTAATAAGCCATTTGCTTTTATGCCTCATTATCCATGATGTTGAGTTTGAGGTCACTGTATTCCTGTAGATCCTTATTACCTTATAGAAAGAGCTAAAAAAGCTTGATTTGATCATAAGTTTTTAGTTAATGCAAGGGAAGTTAATAATTCCATGCCAGAGTATTTGATAGAAAAACTAATACTTTCCTTAAATGAAAAAGAGAAATCAATAAAATGAACTAAAATAGCACTTTTTGGTATGTCTTACAAAAAAGACATCTGAGATATGAGAGAAAGTCCTTCAATAGAAGTAAAGGGTAGATTAGAAAAACTTGGTGCTGATTTGACTATATATGACCCTTTTATATCGGATTATTATAATTGAGATTATATAGATATAGTTAAAAGTAATGAAGCTTTAGTATTTGCTACTAATCATACTATATTTAAAAAAATTGAAGAAAATATAGAGTTATTAAGATGAAAAGTTATATTAGATTGAAGAAACTTTCTTAATAAAGATTTATTTTTAAAAAATTGAATAACTTATAAATGAATATGAAGATAGATAAAGTAAAAAGTAATTTAACATATATACATAAAGTTGAAGTATATAAATTTAACTGAAAATATTATACACAAAGAGCTTGGTTTTTTAATGAGTTGTCTAATTATTACAATATTAATCTATATTGTGTTTTATATACTGTAGATAAATTAAATTTAGATAGTGTTGAGGAATTAAGTGATAATATAGTTTTTTATAACTTTTTTGAATATTGAACAACTAATATAGATTTTATTAAAAATTTTAATAAATATAAATCAAAATTAAGTAATATAGATAAAAAAAATAATATTTATTTTATACATTATCCAGATTGACCTTGAAAAATTATTTGACTTTTATTAAAAAATGCAAAATTAGTGATATGGGTTAAAAGTGATCCATTAAATAAGTTCTTGAGATTGTGATCTTTTTATAAAAGAATAATAAAATTATTCCTATTTCCATTTTACTTTATTTACAATAAATTAATATCAAGAATAATATTTAAAGGCAATTTAATCTTTTATACATCGGATATCATCTTTAATAAAAAAAATCATATTAATCAAATAGAATTTATTTCTTGTTCTAATTTTAATAAAAATGTATCTCTAATAAAATCAGAAATTAACAAAAAAATAGTTTTTGTAGGTTCAGAAAAAGAACAAAAATGATTGAATATATTACTAAAGGCATTGAATAATATAAACAATAATGTTGAATTAAACATTATTTGATTAGATAGTATTTCAAAAAAAGAAAATCTTAGATTAGCTTAAAATTTGAATATTAAATTTCACGGTAAAATATACAAAAGAGATTTGTTTTATGAAAAACTTGCTCAAAATGATATACTCATAATGCCAAGTTTTGGAGAAAAACAATGAAAAACTCAACTTGAAGCTATGAGTGTTGGAGTAGTTCCAATATGTTCTGATTGAGGTTGAACTTATAGAACTATAGATAATTATTATAATTGATTACTTTTTAAACAATTAGATTGGAAGGATCTAGCAAAAAATATTGATATGCTTTATGAAAAACCTGAATTGTATAAAGATTTGAAACAAAATGCACTTGAATATATACAGGAGTTATCTTTGGAAAAACAAGTAAAAAAAATTAGTAAAACAATAAACAACTATTATAATGTGAAATAATATAAAATATATTCTAGAAATTACTTGAAATAAGTAAGTTTAATTATGTGAATATAAAAATATGCAAAAACCAATAATAATAGAATTTACTTGATTTTCTGGAAGTGGTAAAACTACAATTATGAATGAATTGATAAAAAATAATTTTTTTGATGATAATTTTTGTGTTTTTGACATAAAAACAAATAGTATAGATACTAACTTTTTGTCTAAAAGTAAAATAAATAAGCTTGTATCAATAATATTTTCTCTAATTAAAAATCCATCTTTACATCTAAATTTTATAACCTTGTTGATCAAGTCAAAAGCTAAATTTTGGAAACACTACAAAATGTTTGTATTTATGATTTATAGGTATGATAATGCAAAAATTAAATCTAAGTATCTAGTTTTTGATGAATATTATTTGAAGTATTTTTGACAGTTTTCTTCTAAAATTGATGATAATAAACTAGATGAATATATAAAAAATTTTTTGCCTTCAGAAAAAAATATATATCCAATTCATTTTGAGATATCTGACCACAAAGAGTGTATCAAAAGAAAATCAGAAAGAAATAAAAAAGAGTTTAGTGCAGAAGAGTTAAAAAAAAGAGTAGAAAAAAGAAAAAAAATTTGACCTAAGTACAAATATACTATCCAAAAATACTGCGAACTTACTAACAAACCATACCTAGAAGTAGATGGAGATGCTAGTATAGAAGAGAAAACTAAGCAAGTAATGAAACATATTGAATATATCCTAGAAATTACTGGAAATAAGAAAGAGCTGGGAAGTTAACTTTCTGGCTCTTTTTGAATCTTGCCAATTCTTTCACAAAAACTTGATTTTTTATCAATATTGAATAAAATACATATACATTTTTTCTTGAATTTAAGAAAAATATGGTAGTTAATTTTCTTGATTTTAGTAATTTTAATATACCTAAATGAATTTAAAAAGAAATATTTATCAAGATTTGTATGTACGAACTCAAAAAGAAGACAGGAAACCTTTGATTCTTAAATGAGCAAGACAGGTTGGAAAATCATTTGCTATAGAGCAGTTTGCAAAAAATAATAGAATTAAATTACACAAAATAAATTTTCAGTCACAAAAAGATGCTTTTGATATATTTGAAGGAAATCAAGACAGTGACTCAATTCTGACAAAAATTGAATTTTTTTTGGATGAGGATATTGACTTAGAAAATGATTTGTTGTTTTTGGATGAAATTCAAGAATGTCCAAAAGCTGTGAATTCTCTAAAATTTCTTTGAGAAGAGAAACCACAACTCAAGATAATATCTGCAGGCAGTTACTTATGATTGATGAAAAATCAAGAATCTTTCCCGGTTGGGAAGGTAGAATATATGTCTATGTTTCCTTTGTCTTTTGATGAGTTTCTTTTGGCAGTAGATGAAAAGTTGTATAATTTCTTCAAAAAAATTGATGTTAATAATATGAACAGAATTGATGATTTTTTTCACAAAAAACTATTGGATAAATTTTATCTGTATCTTGCTGTGTGATGAATGCCTGAAGTTGTGTTGTATTATGTACAATATTCTAAATCCTTGAGACTCAATCAAATATTAAACAATATTAGAGAAAAACAAAAAAATCTTTTGGAGTCTTATAAATCTGATTTTGCAAAACATTGATGAACAGTAAATTCCAATCATATACTAAATGTTTTTGAATCTATACCTATTCAACTATCAAAAACTGAATATGAAGAAACTGATAAATTTAAATTTACCTGAATTATTCCCAATCAAAAAGGATATAATGTTATCAAAGAGCCTCTTACTTGGCTTACAAAAGCAAGACTTGCTATACAAAGTTTTTTGATATCAGATATTCAACAGCCTTTAAAGGCAGAAGCTGAAAAAAATAAATTTAAGCTATTTATGCATGATATATGATTGTTGAATACTGAACTTGATATCCCTATCACTTCTTTATTGAATATTACAGATGAAGTTTGATCTTATAAATGATATATTGTAGAAAATTTTGTGGCTTGTGAGTTGTTTAATATTTTTGATCAAAATTTGTATACTTGGCAAAGATGAAAAGCTGAAGTAGAATTTGTAGTTAATATATGAGAATATATAATACCAATAGAATGCAAATCTTCTGTCAAATCAAGAAGAGCTAAAAGCTTGGACTCTTTTGTACAAAGGTATGCTCCAAAATATGCTTACAAATTTACAGCCCAAAACTATTGAAAAAAGAATTGATTTGAGACTATTCCTTTGTATCTTGTAGGAAAAGTTTTGAGAGAAAGAAAATATTAACCCTCTCTAAATCTCTTCAACTCTTTTCACAAAAACTTGATTTTTTTCTCAAAAAGATTCCAATTCTTTTGGTTGTATTTTTTAACTACCTAAAGAAATGAAATATATAGATATTCAAAAAAATCTTGAAAAATTAAAAGTATTTTCTAGTCAGGATTTAAAAATACTTAATGATAAACTATTAATTTTTTAAAAAATTATTTGACTTCCAAAATTATTTCTATAAACTAATAATAATTTTTAGTTTTTGGAAATAAAAAATGAATAAAGATATAGAAAAATTGCCTTATTTTACCTTATCACAACTTTCTTTTTACTTGAAAGATAAAAAGACTGCTACTGTGTATATAGATAACTGGCTAAAATCTGGCAAGATTCATAGAATAGCTAAATGAACTTATATTTCAGACAAAAAACTGAATGAATTTTCTTTTGGTTGAAAACTAAATAGTTTTATTGAATTTGTGGCTAGCAATCTTGTGTATACTCCATCATATATCAGCTTGGATTATGTGCTTTTTGAAAATTCAGTTTTGACAGAAAATGTATACAATATTACTTGTGTTAGTACCAAAAAAACAGCAAGTTTTAAATATAGCTTGTGAAATTTTACTTACAAATCTATCAAAAAAGATTTGTTTGGAGATTGGGAAATTATCAGAAAAGATTGATTTTGGGTTTACAAAGCATCTTTGGAAAAGGCATTATTTGATTGGTTTTACTTCAAAAGAGGAATTGTCTGGGATATTGATTATTTTGATAGCTTGAGACTAAATTTAGAAAATCTTGATCTTGAAAAGTTTGAAAAAATAGTTGATAAATATGAAAGCAAAAAACTAAAAAAAGTTCTTTTATATATTAAAAAATTGAAATGATAAAAGAAAGTATAAAACTATATTTGGAAGACTATCATATCAAAGCTGATATTATAAAAGTATGATACATCAAAGAATATTTACAAACTTTGATACTCAAACAAATTTATGAGTACGAAGCTGCAAAAAATCTGATATTTTATGGATGAACATCTACTAGATTTTTGTTTGGTCTCAATAGACTTAGTGAAGATCTAGATTTTATATGACAGGATTTTGAGGATTATCAATGACTGGCAGAGCATATACAAAAATTTTTTCACTCACATAATATACAAATAAATACTAATATACAAAAATTTAGAATAATTCTGAATTTCAAAGATTTTTTGAATGATTTTGATTTAAGCTTTGGGAATTCCAAGGATTTATATATTAAGATAGAAATATCTGATCATTTTGATTTTTGTAAAAACTATAATATACAACTTTATCCTATTTTTAAGCTAAATCAAAGTTTGGTGATAAAGTCTTTGGATAAGGCATCACTTTTTGCTACCAAGATAAATGCTGTTTTGTATAGAAATTGGGAAAAGCAAATATGAACTGATAAAATAACTGTGAAATGAAGAGATATCTATGATTTATTTTGGTATTTGTCAAATTGATTTGAGCCAAATATAGACTGTATAGATTGAATTTCAAGTAAACAAGATCTCAAAGAAAAACTAGACTATACTATCAAAAATATTGATTTTGACGAAGTGGTGCTTGATATAGAAAATTTTGTAGAAGATAAGTCTATAATTGACTTTATGAAAGATAACTGAAAAGATTATATTTTGGAAAATATTTCAAATTTGTAGTTTGATTGAAATTATACTATTTTTTCCTAAACCTCTTCAACTCTTTGACCAAATCTTGATTTTCTATTATTTTTGATTAATATACATTTGTATAAAAACACTACGAATATTTAGTTGATTTTTGGTGTTATGGATTGAAATCTTGATAAAATACTAGAAATATTAGAAAATGATATTTATGATATAAATATATCAAAATATTTTTCTAAACCTTCATTTTTGGTGTGATTAATATCTTTATCAGCTGAAAACAAAGTCTGAATTAGTTGATTTGATGCTTTAGATTATTCTAAATTAAATTACCTTAATAGATCTTGATTTCTTGAAATACTTTGAAAAGATTGTCTTAATAATAATGAAAATGATATTGCAACTATACATAAACTAACACTTATTGATGAAAATATTTGGGAAAAAGCAAAAGATATTGATAAGTTAGTTGTAAATATCCTTAAGAATCTAAAATTTGACTATTCTGCTTTCGATAATTTCTATAAATCTTTTAATTGGATTATTCGGGAGTTGTTATGAAATGTAGACACCCACTCCCAAGCTGACTTTTCTAAGAAGTGATGTGTGTTTATGATGCAAGTATATAAAGAGATTTGAACACTTAATTTTTCAATATCTGATAATGGTATTTGATTCAAAGAATCATTTAGATGAAGTCATTATTTTGATGAAAACAAAGAAGATGATTATTTTATCCACTTGGCGATGAATAAGTGAATTACCACTAGTAATGAATGAAAATGAAATGGTCTTTATTGAATGAAAGAAATTTTAAAGGCAACTAATTCTTCAATGAAGATATTGTCTTGAAATTATATTTATAAATTAATAAATGGTGAAGAAATAGGATTTGAAAAAATAAACTGATACTGGAAATGAGTATTGCTTGACATAGAATTTAATATGAGTAATATAGGATGTGAAACTATAAATAATTTGATTCAAAGATGAGTTTTAAAAGCTCCTGTTTCTATAGATGAAATGGATGATTTAGATGATTTATTCTAAAAAAATGAAAACAATTAAGCTTCAAAAATTAGTTTGAAATGTTTTGGTAGCAAGAAGACAAGCTAAAGATATTTTTGAGTTGGCAGAAAAAGATAATTTTCAGGTTGAGTTTGATTTTGAATGAGTTACTTTTGTATCTAGTTCTTTTGCTGATGAACTTTTTGCAAAATGATTTCAAAAATACTGAAAAGTTTTCAAAATTTCAAATTTGGATGATGATTTTCATAAAAACTTAATTAAAGAAGTAATTAAATGAAGACAAATGGAAGCTGCTTAATTTTCTTACTTACTTTTCCTAAACCTTTTCAATTCTTTCACAAAAATCTTGGCTTCTTTGAAATTCAGTCCCAACATTAGCAAATAAGTAAAAACTCAAATAAGCACTATATACAATAAATTTTCCCACCTATAAGCATTTTCTAGCACAAATATATCTTTGGTAAATAGATAATAAATAGTTGATACAACCAATAAAAACAATAAATTTTTCCCATAAAAAAACCAATCAAAATTGATTTTTTGATGTTGATACACAAAATAAAAACTTGTTATAGCTATCACAGCCCAGCTGACACCTGTGGCAATACCAGCACCCAAAGCTCCTAGAGTAGGTATAAGCAAAATATTTAAAATAATATTCAAAATCATAACAGCTACTAGTATATTTGTCCTTTTCTTAGCTTCTCATATTCACATAAGTATTGCTAGGTTGATAGTAAAGATTAGCTTGAAAACAGCAAAGATTACTAGATAAGTCAAAAGAGTACCACTATACAAAAATTCTTCACCAAATAATATTACTGATATTTCTTCACCAAACACTCCCAGTAAAAATATAATACTAAAAGCAAAAACTATAAAATACTTGTACAAAAAGTCTTGTAATAATTCTAATTTATCCATTTGTCATTTACTTTTTAATTCAGAGATAATGGGGAATAGTATACCTAGTATAGGAGAAAGGAAAAACATTACTATAGCCATCAAGCTCATATAGTTGGTATAATAACCAGCACTTTCTGCTCATCATATTACCAAAAGCATCTGTAGATCAATATTTTTGATGATTAGCATAGCATTGGATGCTATCAAAGCAGACATTCAGAAAAATATTATCTTTTTGAAAAGTTCTTGGTCCTTGATAAACTTTCAGGCAAGAATCTGTGAAGAATATTTGTACCTAAAAACCAAATAATAGATAAGATAGCTAACAATTCATCATACAAGGAAAGCATACCCATAATTTATAAGATCTCATATACCAAGTAAGAAAAAACTTATTACTAATATGCTTATTAGTACTTGTTTTAAAAATTCAGTGAATTTAGGGACAAATACATTTTGTACTGTTTTATAAATTCACTCTATTGGTTTTCTAAGATTCAAAAACAAAAATACTCACAAGAAAATATATAATATAGCAGTAGCTTCTGGGTGCTCTATGTATGTAGTTCAAAAATATTGTATAAAAAAATAAAATGCAAGTCATATAATTGCTGTCATTCATATATTGATATACCTAACTATCTTGTATATGGTAGTGACATAGTCAGAGTTGCTGTCTACTATGTATTTGGGCAGGAAATATACCATAGCTCAACTGCTAATACCTAGTGTGCTTAGAGTAGATAATATTCACATAAGACCTATCAAAGAGTATATGATACCTACTTCTGATACTGTAAGATCATTTGAAAGAATTACTCTGACAAAATATCCAAGAGGTAATCATAAAATAGCAAAAAGATATAGCCAAAATCACTTGCTGATAAGCTTGCTTGCTAGAGTCTGATCGGGTAGTAGATTTTTAGTTTTTTCGCTCATAGTTTGTAGGTTTTGTTAGATTTTAATGTTTCTTAGTTTTAGCTGTTTTTTTTGTTTGTGTGGTAATTTTTTTAATTTTTCGACATATGAATTTTTTGTGTCGATTTTTTTTGATTTTTTCGACATATTAATGTTGTGTGTCGAAATTATAATCATTTTCTTAATAGTTCAAACAATTCAATATTTACAAAATACTTATTTTTTCATATTTTGACCGGAGTCATATATCATTTGTCAACTAAAGAATTAAGATATTTAGAAGCTGTTTCTCTATGTATTCACAGATTGTTAACCAAAAACTCTATTTTTGTGTATGGATGTGAAAATATCATTTCAAGTAAATCTTTGCTATAAATTTTTGGTAAATTATCTTTTAAGGATTTTTTTGTGTTTCACATAAGAGTCCATATATTATTTATCATCTTTATAGTGTCTATAGAAGTTTTCTCAATTGCATCAAGCATATACAAAATCCACTCATCCCAAGCTTCATTGTCTCTTACATCCTGCAATAGTTTGTAATAATCTGATTTATTATTTATAATATAGTTACTTAAATATAAAATTGGCATATTAAGTAAGTCATTTTTTACTAAATACAAAATATTTATTATTCTTCATGTTCTACCATTTCAATCATAAAAAGGATGAATTGATTCAAATTGATGATGAATGATTGCCATTTTAATAAGTGGATCTATATCTTCTAAGTTTTTATTTATATATTGTTCCAAATTACTCATCAAATCTTTGATTTCTTCTGTGTTTTGAGGTGGTGTATATATAGTTTCTCAAGTTTGGTCATTTTTTAGTTTGGTTCACATCTGAGTTCTAAATCAAGCATTATTTCATTCAATTATTTCTTGAATTTGTATTATATCTTTGTTTGAAAGTATTTTATCGCTTTTTACTTTATTAAAACCAAATAGTAAAGCTTCTTTATAATTTATAACTTCTTTTGTTTGACTTGATATAAAACTTTTATCAATAGATGCTTTATATAACTCATCATGAGTTGTAATAATATTCTCTACTTCACTACTATCTTTTGCTTCTTGTAAAGACAAGGAATTTATCAAAATATTTTGATTTGGAATTTTTTGAGACAATCAATTAAGCTCAGCAAGTGCTTTGTGAGCTTCAATTACTTTTTTTATGATTTTGGGTTTTAAGAAATTATAATTTAATGGTAGCTTTTTCATAATAAATTTTTGATTAATTACTTTTCTAAAACTTTTTGGTTATACAAAAAAACCTAAAAAAATCAAACTAAACTGCTCATCAGGTATCGGGTTTTTAGTTTTTCGCTCATAGTTTGTAGGTTTTTTTAGATTTTAATGTTTATTAGTTTTAGCTGTTTTTTGCTATTTTTCAAGTTTGTGTTTAAATGATTATTCTGATTCTTTATTGAACTTATTGATTTTCAATGTATCTATTTTTTAATTTTTAAACATACTCAATGTATCTATTTTTTAATAGTTATTGCTCATTGTGTTTGAAACTACAAACAAATTAGTATAATTGTGATTATATTCGAAAAGAGTCCAAGAATTAGCTGTTTATAGCATCCAAAATTTCTTGATGAAAAACTCAATTGGTGGCAATAAATCAGTTTTCTAACTTTTCAGACTGTTGGTTGTATCTTACCTGCTTACCATAAATATCTGTGACTTTACCTCCAGCTTCTTCCAAAATGATATGAGGAGCACAACCATCCCATTGTCACAACTTGTTTGATAAGTTGATGTAGTTTCCTGCTTTTCATTCTGCTATTAGTCATAATTTTACTCATATACTTCCACAAGGTATATTTTCTAGTCATACTTTCTCTATGATTTCTAGATCAGCTGGTGAAGTGTGATTCCTGCTTGTTAGTATTTGTTTTTGGGATGAATCTACTTGTATTTCTTGAGTTCCTTGATCTGTCTCCAAGAATGATCATTTTCATTTCTCAGCAAAATACAATTTCCCTTCGCTTGGTTGGTATACAACCCCAATTACTGGCTGATCTTTCCTGATTAATCATACCATCAAAGAAAACTCTCAAGTTTTGTTGATAAAGTCTTTGGTGCCATCAATAGGGTCTATTATCCATAGATATTCTTCATTCTTTCTACTTTCATAATCGTCTTTGATTTCTTCAGAAAAGATTTTGATATTAGTTTGTTCTAGATGTGAAATCAAAATCTCATTGGCTTTGTTGTCGGCTTCTGTGAAAGGGGATTGGTCACCTTTGTATTCTATACTAAAATCTTTTTGGTATATTTTCATCACTTCTTCTCATGCTTGTAGTATTGCTTGTTTGGCAATTTCCAGATTGTTCATATAGTTTTCTTTATTTATAAATCTGTTTTTGTTTATATACAAAACCAAGAAAATATCAATAAATTTACCTTTAGGATTACTTGTTTGCCAAATATTTCTAAAAGTATGTTATGTAATAATTTGCTGGAAAGATTGTGTTTATAAATAGCTTGAAAAGAGTTGCTATTGATTTAGAAGTACAAATGCTTAAAGTGTACCTATTTTCAAAAAACTTTGTTTATCTTATCAAAAAACTTATGTGAATATTTTGGATAATTCCGGTTACTTTTTTGTGGGCTGTTACAAATATTGTCATAAAAAAGCTACAAAATCATAGTTTATCATCAGAGTATATACTTTTTGTGTCTTGATTTATTTCGGCTATTATCCTACTGATATCCAACTATTTTATGAATGGGATAGATTTTGGGAGTATCTTGACTTATTCTTATATATGAGCTATAGGTTATTTTTCTTATGTGCTACTTATCAACTCTTTTAGATATATAAATATCTGACTTGCGGTGCTAATATCAAATCTTTCTATTATATTTGCAAATATTTTGAATTATTTGTTTTTGGCTGAATTTTTGAGCTTTGACAAACAAATTATTTTGATAGCAATTTTTGCTTTGTTTTGATTGTATGCATATTTTCATTATCAAGACGACAACAAGGATATACTAAAATGACTTTTTTTGGCTTTTTCCTCAAGTATTTTGGCTTGAGTATGGTATTTTGCTGTAAATTATAATATGTCTGTGAGCTGAATAAGCTGATTTGAACTCAAAAGTTATGCTATTGTATGAGGTTTGTTGGTGTTGTTTTTGTATATAATTTTTTACAAATGATTTGATTATATCAAACAAAATACAAATACAATAAACCTGAAAAGAAGTTTGATTTTGGTATTATTTTTGCTTGCATTTATAGAAGTTTTTAGTGATAGTGCATTCTTTTCTATGTACAACTATCATGCCTGAGCTTTGTTGAATGTGTTGGCCTTGTTTGAGATAGCTTTCTCTTTTTTGCTTTGATTTCTGATCTTCAAAGAAAAAAACCTCAAAATTGATTATGTGATATTTTCTTTGATATTTGTTTTGTTGGTTTTGTTTATGATTTAATGATTAATTGGATTTATGGTGTTTGTAGGGACAAAAACTTCTTTAAAAAATATTTTATTTGTGTATAATCTTTAGGGTTCAATATTTAGAAACTAACTTACAATAAAAATGCAAAAATTATACAAAGATCTACTACAAAATTATATAGAAATGCTTGATATCCATATAGATTGCAAAC
Organism: Candidatus Absconditicoccus praedator; assembly: GCF_021057185.1. Classification (GTDB taxonomy): domain Bacteria; phylum Patescibacteriota; class Gracilibacteria; order Absconditabacterales; family Absconditicoccaceae; genus Absconditicoccus; species Absconditicoccus praedator. The sequence continues at coordinate 253,561 of NZ_CP054059.1, read as the reverse complement.
AAACAGATATGCCTTTTCATGAAATAACAGAAGAATTTTATGAAAAGCTTTTTGAAATTGCTCATGAGATATGAGAAAGACATGTAGATGATTGAGGTAGGACTAGAGATGACTCTGTACAGGACCAAAAACAGAAAGCAGCTAGTCTGTTGTCTGATACAGTGCAAAAACTTGAGTCTAGTCTTGAAAATGATGATTTGTCTGAAGAAGGTAGAAAAATGGTAGAAGATTATCTTGATCAGGCAAAGCAAATGCAACAAAAAGCACAAGATTTATAAAAATAGCTTTGAAACAGCAATTTACCAAAAACCTATCCCATTACTGGGGAGGTTTTTTTTATTGACATTATGATAAAAATATTTATAAGCTATTTCAGTTTGTTGTTTTGGTGAATAGTTTTTTTATTTTCTAAGTAAATAGTGTGATATGAGACTTATTGAAAGTTGTTGAGAATATGTACGTTTGAGGAAAGATGGTCATTGACAATCACAAATTCCTGAGCATTTGGTAGAATTGCTACAAGAAACTCCAAAAACTTTTAGTGACTGAGAAGACTACCTTTCGCCTGCTGTTTCGAGGCAATTATCTATGCGGTCGGCTTGATATGAGGAGCGAACTCCTGAGGATGTGTTTGTAAGGTTTATGTTGGGAGATAAAAGGTTTAAAAATTTATTGAATGCTATAGAAGAGCAATTAGAAGAATTGAACTCTCCTCAAAATCCAGATTATATCAAATGACAAAACAATATGATAATTTTTCTTTGATATTATGCAAAAATATTCAATAGCTATGTTTTGCATTTTTTACAGCAAAATTGAACAGAATTTTTGGATAAAAAATATGTAGATTATATCCAGTTTGTCTCCAAAATGTATGAAAGAAAAATTGCAGAAAACTACTTAAGAAAGCAACCAATAAGAATACTCAATCAGTATCCTAGAGTCTGTAGGTGATCTTTGAAAATAAAGTCCTTGTTGTTTTCACTTTATGAGTATGAAACTCTGAATGCAAACAAAAAATTTAGACAAGATCTTTATCAATATTTAACCGGTTTGCCAGAAGTTTCAGAAATTGTATGGACTTCTCAGTCTGGAAGTTTGTGAACAGATAGAACCGATGGAGTAGGGTTTGTAGTAGAATTCGAAGATGGCCCTCAGCCCCAAGAAAAACCAAAATATTATCTACAACAAATATTGGCTGCTTTGGGTGAGCTTAAAAAAGAAGATTGAACTATTGGCTCTGACAAGCTTTATATAAAAATTCAAGAGCTGAGAAACTTTTTCATAGAACAATGTATTAATCCTTGATCACAAGAACAGCATGATAAAATAACAACTCAAAGACTTGTTCATAATTTTGCTTTTTTTGGATGACAAAAAGAAAATGCTGATCCAATATCTTGGCATGTGCTTAATGTTTTGGAACAACTAGCTTATGATCACAAACAAATTGATGATGCCAATTTGATAATTGATTATGTGAAAAAGTTTGTAGAACTTGTAGAGAAGTGACTTGCGGATTCGTATAGAATTTGATCTTATGATGTTAGATTATTGCAAGATATGAAGTTTTGAGAAAATACATTTTTCCCAAGAAGTAATGAAAATTATAATAAGATTTTCTAATTGTTGCTAATTTATTTTTATGATTTTAATTCTTTTTTGAGTAGGATATTCATTTGGTAGATTTTTAGATAATCTTTAAGATTTATTTTTTTAAGCTGACCTGTTGAAGTTATTTTGTATGTAGAATATCAGATCTTGTATATATATTCTATAATTTTCTCTGGAGTTTCTCATATTTGTTTGAAAAATAAAGGAGAAAACTCCATTACTATATTCAAATTATCTTGGTTTTCTAATAAGTTTTTCATTCCTTTGAGCACTTCCAATTCATATCATTCTACATCTATTTTGACAAAATTTATATTTTCTTTGTGTATATCAAGATCATCAAATCTCTTGATTGAAATTTTCTCTGATAGATTTTTGTCTTGTTTTATAACTATAGAATTTACAGCTGAATTATTAGCATCTATATTTATATTTAATTGTTCATTCTTATTTCATAATGCAAATTTTTTAATTGATACATTAGAAATATTGTTTAGTAAAATATTTTCTTCTAATGATTTAATGTTTGATTTTACTGGTTCAAAAGCATATACCTTTCACTCATCACCTACCAACTCCGACGCAATTAAAGAATAATAACCCAAATTTGCCCCTATATCCAAAAAAACATCACCCTTTTTGATATTGTTGACTAAAAAAAGAGAAGTTCATTTTTCTATATATCATCTAAGTTGTAAAGAAATAGTTATCCAAGGAACCGACTTGTTTACTTTGCATTTTTTATTAATTCATCATATTCTTATAGGAAATACTTTTTCTGATACAAAAAATAGTTGATGAATTTTTTTCATTATCTTTTTGAACATATAGTATATGCTAAATAAAGCAATAATTTTTTTTATGTAATAGTTCATTTTCTTTTAAACTTATAAATTATGTTTTTGGACTCTACAATTACTGATTTTCTTCAAGTTTCAGTTTTTGATAAAAGTTTTGGTAATCCTCTATATCAGAGATTTTCATTTCTGTGGCAGAACTTCCAAGAGTATATACAAATACATTACCGTTACCAAAAACTTTATTCCAAAATCCTTGATAAGACTCTACAAAATCAATTCTTTCATATCTTATGCTATGATAGGTTTTGTATATGATTCAATAACGATGAATTGCTCTTGATCATTCAAGTCTAAAAAACTGTACTTTGATGTACCATGCTAGTATACCAAGAAATGCTACTCCTATGAGTAGTGCTATAAATCAAATCAAATTGTTTGTGATATTGTCAAAGATGCCATCAAACCATGTTAGTTCAATATTTGTGGCAAAAAATATTAATAAAACAATCACTCCTACAAATATTCCTGCTGGTACTAGAGTATTGGAAAGACAAGGTTTGTCTTCTTTTAGTATAGATTTGTCTAGTGGTGTGTTGCTAAGTAAGCTATCAACTTGATCTACATAATCAAAAACATTTTGTACAAAATCTATTTGTATATAGTTTGATATAGATACTTTTCATCACTGTCATGTATTTACTATCTGTTCGCCAGCAATATTGATATATATGCTACCTGTATTTGTTAGAGGATATTTGGTGGTTTTTATTCATTTTATATATCTTTTGAGGCTGTGTTTTTTTTCTTGTATTATTATTCATTCATGAGAACAAATTGTGTCTGCAAACATTTTGTGGCTGTACCAGCCTGGAGAGTAGTAGTAGCTTAGGTAAATTATTTTTCATACAATTATAATAGCTGCTAATGCCAAGGCTCATATTAGTATATTTGTTCAAACAATAGGAGATACTATGAATCATATAATACCCAATATGCTAGCTCAAATGATAAAATACAAAAATAGCATAATATCAGATTTGATATAATCAGTTATAGAAAACTTAAACTCAAACTCTTTCATAAGGTTTTCATTTTTGATTCCTAGTTTTTTTTCTATGTTTTCAAAAAGATCTGGAGTTTTTTTGATGTGAGCAAATGTGATGTTGTTTCATGCTCATATTGAATTGAAATCAATACTACATGTACCAAGCATCTTGTCTATGATAGTTTCTCTAAATGTCACCTTGGTTATCTTGTCTATAGAGAAAACTGCATGATTGTTTACAAGAAAAGAAAACTGACTTTCTAAGCTACTTTCTTTCACATAAAATCTTGTAAAAGATACAGCAATAACTTTGTAAACCAATAAAATTAGAAATAAAGGAAGAAAAATAACAGTTGGAAGGATAAGTATTATGTTTTTGGTTAGGCTCATTTTGAAGCTGTCTTTGAATTCTGGATCATAGTCCAATGCTTCTTCTTGGGTGTTTTGGTATCCTATTAAATCATCTTTTTGTGTCTTTGTGTCTTGTGGTGTAGGCTGGTTGGTTTGCTGGGTAGAGTCTTGTTTTTGGGAGTTGGTAGAAAGTATTGTTTTGTCTTTGAGGTAGTTGATGTTTTCCATCATTGTTTCTCAGTATAGCATGTTTTTGAATATCACATCATTATTGCTTCATTGAGAGCTTACTCTAACATCATGAATACCAAAAATCTTTTCCAAAAAATTTTGCTGATTGTCTGTGTCCGAAACATTTTCAAATGGTATAAAACTATATCTTCTGGTAAGGAATCAGTCAGAAAAAAATACTGCATCGGTGTATACTCTATAATATCTTCTTTTTAGGTCAAGATAGGTGAGTATGACAGGTATAGCAACCAGCACCAATATTCACAAAACCAGTACTGTATATCCAAAATCTTCAATGATTTTTTTTACTATATCAAACAAAACAAATATTCAGAAACCAACTCAACCAAGATATCTTAGTGTAACATCTATGAGGACTCCAAGTCTGTGAGGTGCAGTTTCTTGTACTAACTTTTCTTTGCTAAGATGAAATCAGTTTTCTCTCATGCTTGCTTGTATCAGGTTGTATACTTGTAGTGGATTGTTTACATTTTGGATTGTGATGTTTGTAGTTCAGCTTCATGCTGATTTGATGTTGATGTCTCATGTCCCAAATATATTGTACTGGAAAAATCCAAGTATCACTCTAACTTGTACAATTTTGTCTATGTTTAGTTGGATTTCATTGTCATGAAAAAGAGCTCAGTATCAATAAATTATATTTTTGTCTCTTATCTCATATCTTTCTTTGTTGTATATTACTTTGAGTAATCAAAGACTTATCAAAAATCAAACAATTCATACTATCAAAATTCATACTAACTCTGTTTGGAAGGCAGATCCTACAACTCCGGCTAAAAACATTATCCCAAAAAACCACAATAAGAAAGTAGGAGTTGTTTGGGATAGAGTCATAAAACTTTTGAAGTTTGGCTTGAAAATTTGATTTTTTGTGTATTGAATTTGAGTTTCTGGAAGCATATCATCCTCAAATTTTGCTTGGAATATATTGTAACATTTTGGGCATTCTACATTTTTACCAAGATTTGCTTCTTTGATATCAAACTCATTTCAGCATTCAGAACATTGGATTTTGATATTCATTTTAATCTTTATTAAATATAAATTTACCTTAATTGTATATATTTTTTGCAAATAAAATCAAGATTCAATTTTTGTCTTGAATTTATGAAAAAATATGTTATATTGTGTTGTCTACTGCTGACTGAAAAGAGGTGTTGACCGATGTTTAGGATTTTGTTTGTTTTCATTGTTCTGGCTTTTGTTTCTATTTCTAATGCTTCTGGTTCTGTCTTAAGTTGGGCTTATACAGAAGTAGAAAATCACAGCAACAATAGTGTGATTTATAGAGCCGTGGGTGAGTCTATAGCTGATGAATCTGTGGGGATTATCTATGAATGCGAAGTAGGTCCAGATTATAAGTTCTTGGCTTTTTATGTTGGTACCGGAGAGGTTTATGAACAAAGTGTTTATGGAAATGTAGTATATCGATTTAGAGGCGATGATTTCCCAACTCACACCCAATGGTTTAAGGTTTTTAATGGTCATGCATTGGGTGTATCAAATCATTTAAATGAAGATGATGTTTTTGCATTTTTTGATAATGGTTTGATGGAGAATTTCGTCTATGTGCAAGTTGGTAATCTAACCCAGGTAACTCTTGATCTAAGAGGAGGTAAGCAGCAAATATTAAATGTTGTAAAAAGGTGTCAGTAGGCTTTAGCTTCCAAGAGGTTTTCTTCTTGGAAGCTTTTTATTTTGTATAAAAAAATTTGTATTTTTGTCAAAAAATCATTATATTGAGATAAATTTTAGGTTGTTAACCAAGATGTTTTATGAACAAAAAAGTAGAGTTACCTATAAATACACCAAAAGAAGCAACTCCTACCAATCCTGATTGGGGGTGGTGACTCAAGATGATTTTGTTGACTTTAGGTTTTCTTGGGTTGGCTTTTTGAAGTTTTTATGCTTTTTCATATCTTATAGTAAAAAATATTTCTTTGGAGCAGGAAAAAGAAATTTTTGGTGATTTTATGATGATGCAATGAGAATATCAGGAGTTTGATAAATCAATCGTAAATTGATATTTAGATGATTTTGAGTATGATTTGTATCTTTGGGAAGCAGATCAAGCAAATGCTTTTGCCACTTTGGGTGCAAATATTGCAGTTAGCAGATGACTTTTAGAAGAAGTGGAATATCTGGAAGAGTTGCTTTTTGTGATAGGTCATGAAAAATGACATGTAGTAAATCAGGATCCTTTGAGAATGTTTACTACCCAGTTTCCTTTTATGATGGCTTTGAGGTATTTTGGCTATGATATAGGTGTAGATCTGACAAGAATTGGAAATTTGATGTGAAATTTTGTAACCAAAGAAATGGAAATCCAAGCAGACAACAAAGGTATTGAATTTGTCAAAGACAAAGGACTTGATCCTGCCTGTGCTTTAGGCTTTTTTGATGAAGAGTCTTGATATTATCAGAAAATGCAAGAGTTTTTCTCTACTCATCCTATGACATCTACTAGGATAGAAAATATCAAAAAACAAATATGAATAGAAGAATTTGACTTTCAAGACTGTAAAGATTTCCCATACTAAACATATTAAAAACAATATGTCAACAATAATTTATAATTAGTGTAATATTTGAAAAAAATATATTATCTATTGATTTTTTTGTTAAAATAATTATCAACAGTATGCATCCCATAGGTTGGGTTGATTTCCATTAGGAGGTGAATTATGAAACTCAAAACGTTCATTCTTGCGGTGCTCTTCTTCTTCGTTTCCAGCTCTTTGTGGGCGTACGAAGGAGAAACTCCTGACTCGATGCCTGCTGATATGGAAGCAGATATCGAAGTCATGTCCCTGACTCCTCAGGCCAATTACAAGGCCTGGGTCGTCGGTGAGGCCACTTCCGAGCAGGAGGTGGTGGAGAAGGTTAACAATCTGGTTGAGCAGATCAATGACATCTCTCCCAAGCTTGCCGAGACTCTCCAGAGTGCTGATCGACTGCTCAGTCGGCCCGATGGTCCCTCTTTCGGGGAGCTTCAAGAAGCCCTCGGAAAGATGGAAGCTCAGCTTGCTGATTTCAATCAATCGGCCAGCATGAGCGATGAGGCCAGGGAGAAGCTTCGGGAAATTCGGCAAGAGATGGGCTCTCTGGAAGACCGAATGAATGCTTCCGTGGCTCGCTTGGAGGGCTACAGCTTCGGTCTTCAGGCTGCTACTTCCTCCATTCAGCTCGATGGTGAGGGCAAGGGAAGCTTCGATGTCGAGTTTACGAACGGTCAAGAAGTCGAAGCCTGCTATGCGGTGGGCAAGAACCTCAAGGCCACTCCTACGGTGAGAGACTTTGAGGTCTTCGCCGTTGCTCCGATGCCCAGCTACGAGGGCAATGACATGGTCCTTTATGGCTATGGTGTCGGAGTGGAAGGGGACTCCATGGTGGATGTCAAGTGGTACCCGCATCCTTACACCGAGCGGGCTGCTGAGTGGCATGCAACCTACAACCACAACATTCCGAAGGATCGTCGCGATTTCGTGATGGATTGCGATCCTGAGGACGACTAATGCAGCTGAGCTGCTGTAATCAAACCCGCGGGGTATCCTCGCGGGTTTTCTTATTGATTTTTTACTTAATTTTTTTTATAATTAAGATTATTTATTAATTAATAATTGCTTTTGAGGCTTCAAAAATTGTCTTTTAATGATTTTTTGGGAAAGTTTTCTATATCAGTGTGAGAGGCTTTTGAGGAGTATGTTGTATGGTGAAGTATAGAAAAAGTTTATCAGCATAACTGAACTGCTGATAGAAAAAACTACTTGAGTAGTATTTATCAAAATTATAAAAACTTATTGTGAATAGAATTTTTTGATGAAATCTTATTTTTTGTGTGACAGAAAAACTGACAAAGGATAAAAATTTCAGACATATCTTCTTATTTATCTGTTGATTGATCTTATGTGCAGGAAGTATTGGATATTATGCAGAATTATTGATTGTTGATAATACTGAAACCTTATTGATTTGAGTGAGATATGAAAATTTATTTTTTGGATAATTGAATTTTGAATTTTAGTATAAATAATTTCTTGTGACTTGAGTATAGGCATGATGATTGATTTTTATTTGAATGATTTGTGATTTCACAGTTTGTAATGCAGTGAGTAAAGCCTGAAAATATGTACTACTGGCATGATGAGTACAATAAAGAAATAGATCTGGTTGTAGATGATAAAAATTTTATGTGAGCGTTTGAAATCAAGCTCAAGAAAAAGCTAGAAAAAAAAGATATATCAACTATCAAAAATTTTTCCCAACAAAAAAACTGCCAAAAGGCAGTAATAAGACCATTTGACAGTTGATTTTTTGAATGAGTGAGGCTTTTGTCGTCAACTTCTAAACAATATATTTTGCAATAGTATCTGCAACAGTTTTGTCTAAAGGAGATGGTACTATATAGTCTGGATTTGGATTTTCAATATGGTTGGCAAGTCAAGTAGCAGCATTTATTTTCATTTGGTCTGTAATATCATTTACTCTGTTTGCCAGTGCTCACTTGAAAACTCCTGGAAATACAAGCACATTGTTCAGCTGATTTGGGTAGTCTGATCTTCAGGTAGCAATAATTTTTGCGCCTGCTTGTTTGGCATCTTGTGGCATGATTTCTGGGATAGGGTTTGCCATAGCAAATATCATAGGATCAGGGTTCATGGATTTTATATCTTCTTTGTCTATAGCATTTCACACACTTACTCCTACAAATACATCTCTTCATACCATTGCATCTTTTAGGCTTCAGTGTATGTCTTCTTTATTTGTCATTTTCAATATGTTTTGTTTTTCTTCGTTTAGATCTTGTCTTTGGGATGATATGATTCATTTACTATCACATACTATTATGTCTTTTACTCAGTATAGATTCAAAAGTTTTACTATAGCAACTCATGCAGCTCAAAGTCAGTTGATCACCACTTTTATATCTTCTTTATTTTTTCATGTAATTTTTAGTCAGTTTATCAAACCTGCCAAAGTTACAATAGCTGTTCAGTGTTGGTCATCGTGAAATACTGGTATATCAAGTTCTTTCTTGAGTCTTTCTTCGATATAAAAACATCTTGGTGCTGCGATATCTTCTAGGTTTATCCCTCCAAAACCTCATGCAATATTTTTAACTGTTTGAATAAACTCTTCATCGTCTTGGGTGTCTACAATAATAGGAAATGAGTTTACTCAGCCAAACTCTTTAAATAAAATACTTTTTCATTCCATTACTGGCATGCTGGCTTTTGATCAGATGTTTCAAAGTCACAAAACTGCACTACCATCACTAATTACTGCAACAGTATTTTGTTTTATAGTATAATCATACATTTTTTCTGGATCTTGTGCTATTTCTTTGCATGGTTGTGCTACACCAGGACTGTATGCAGTACTAAGATCATCTTGATTTTCAAGTTGTACTTTTGATTTGGTTTCTATCTTTCATTGTGCTTTTGCATGCATTTTTAGGCTTTCTTCAAAATAGTTCATTTGTTTTCATTTATTATCTAAATAGTTGTGATTTTAATAGTAAATTGTTTTATCTAATTTTAAAGTGATATAATTTGTCTGATAAACAGTTTGTAGAATTGTTTTTGTAAAATAAAAAATTTAAATGATTTTTCTATTGAAAAAAATAACTTATTGATTATACAAAGGCTATATATAGTTAAAAATCAAAAAAAGGACTACTATATATAGTGCTTTATTTTTTAAAGGTTTTTTTATGACATTTTATAAGATAAAAAAAAGGAACTGAGCTATAGAAGATTTTGATAGAAAAAAGATTCATGATGCAATAGTTAATGCTATAAAAGCGGTATGAGGAACTGAGTTTGATAAGGTTGATACGTATGTTTTGGAGGTTTTGGATGCAGTAGAGCAAGAACTTTGATCTTCTATACCAGAAGTTGAAATGATTCAAGATAAAGTAGAGGAGGTATTAATAAAGCACTGACATGATAAAGTAGCAAAAGCATTTATACTATATCGTAATAAAAGAGCAGAAAGTAGAAAAGAAAAAAAAGTTGCTGTAGAAGTAGCTAAAAGTATGGATGAGTATCTCCATCAAAATGATCGAAGAGTGAATGCCAACGCAAACTCAGGTTATAGTCTTGGTTGACTGATACTTAATATATCTTGAAAAGTAACTGCAAATTACTGGTTGTCTCATGTATATCCAGAATATATATGAAATCATCACAGAAATGCAGATATTCATATTCATGATCTTGATATGTTTAGTGGGTATTGTGCAGGTTGGTCTTTGAGGCAGCTTTTGGAAGAGTGATTCAATGGTCTGCCAAATAGGATAGAGTCAGAGCCTCCCAAAAACTTACAATCTGCGGTAAACCAGATGATTAATTTTTTGGGGACTTTGCAAAATGAGCGAGCATGAGCACAAGCTTTTTCATCTTTTGATACATATCTTTCTCCTTTTGTTCACAAATATGAGCAAAAATTAAGAAAGGATATTGATAATTATTGAATTAGCTTTGATTCTGAAGACTCCAAAGAAAAATATATACAAGAAAAAACATATAAGTACGTTCTTCAACAAATGCAAAACTTTATTTTTGGTCTTAATGTCCCTTCTAGGTGGTGAACTCAAACTCCTTTTACAAATATAACTTTGGATTGGAGTTGTCCAGATGATTTAAAAGATAAAGCATTGTATCTTTGATGATATGAGGTATGACCCTATGAAAAAACCTACTGAGAACTAGAAAAAGAAAGAAAAATGATAAATAAAGCATTGGTTGAGGTGTATATCAAAGGAGATAAAAAATGAAATGTGTTTACTTTCCCTATACCAACATTTAATATAGATGAAAACTTTCCTTGGGATGATCCAGAATTAGAATGAGTGTTCGAAATGACAGCAAAATATGGTATTCCTTACTTTCAAAACTTTGTGGGTTCTCAGTATAGATGGGTAGAAGATGAAAACTGAAACTTAAAAAAAGAAAGAAATCCGGATGCATATACTCCAGGAGCGGTAAGAAGTATGTGTTGTAGATTGCAGTTGGATCTAACACAACTAGAAAAAAGATGAAATTGACTTTTTGGTTCTGCTGAGATGACTTGATCAATATGAGTGGTTACCTTGAATTTGGCAAGAATAGGGTATAATTACAAATGAAATAAGGAATGATTTTTTCAGCAGATAGAAGCTCTTATGGAAGTAGCCAAAACATCTTTGGAAATTAAAAGAAAGGAATTGAAAAAATGGTTGGATGAGTGACTTTATCCATATACTAAAAGATATCTTCATAGTTTCAATAACCATTTCTCAACTATATGAATAAACTGAATGAATGAGGCGATATTGAACTTTACAGATTGAGAATCAGATATTGCTACCAAATATTGACATGACTTTGCATTAGAGGTTATGGATTTTATGAGAGAAAAGCTTAGGCAGTATCAAGAAGAAACTGGAAATCTATACAATCTTGAAGCAACTCCTGGAGAAGGTACTACTTATAGGTTTGCCAAAGAAGACCAAAAACAACTTCCAGGAATAATACAAGCATGAACAGAAGAGGCACCTTATTATACAAATTCAACTCAGCTTCCTGTGGATTTTACTGATGATGCTTTTGATGCTCTAAACTATCAAAATCAATTGCAATGTAAATATACAGGAGGTACTGTATTGCATCTTTATATGTGAGAAAGGTTGTCTGATGTGCAAGCTTGTAAATCTTTGCTGAAGAAGGTGATAGAAAATTATCAACTACCGTATATTACGATAACTCCAACATTTAGTATATGTCCAAAACATTGATATATATCAGGTGAGTATGATTTTTGTCCTAAATGTGATGCTGAGATATGATATACTGGTAGTGAGTTTGACTACCAATCAAGAGAAATATATACAAGTAATAAGTAAAACTTAAATTAAAGATATTTATATATTAAAATAAACAATAATGAAACAAACAACATTAACTAAAGAACAAACACAACTAACTAACAATGAAGAAACAAATAACCAAGAAGAAGTTCAGCAGGATGTTCAACAAAAAAGAACAAGATGTGAAGTTTATACAAGAGTAATGTGATATTATAGACCTATAAGTCATTTTAATCCTGGTAAAAAGTCTGAAGCATACTCAAGAAGATACTTTAGAGAAAATCAAAGTTTTAATTCAAGATATTATCAAGATTATTAATATGTTTGAAATAGTTCAGTCTTTTGGACTGGACTTTTTTTAATTATAAAAAATAAATATGAACATATCAGGTATAACAAAGACAACTTTGCTTGATTATCCTTGAAAAGTTGCATGTACTGTGTTTACTCCTGGTTGTAATCTAAGATGTAGGTTTTGCCACAATCCTGATTTTGTTGTGCCAGAGAAAATCAAGGAAATAAGTTCTGATTTTATATATGAAGAAAGTTTTCTGGTTTTTCTTGACGAAAGAAAGTTTTTTCTTGATTGAGTAGTAATTTGTGGATGAGAGCCTACATTGCAACCAGATATATCTGATTTTGCCAAAAAGATAAAAGACAAATGATTTTTGGTCAAGCTTGATACTAATTGAACGAATTTTGAAGTTTTAAAGCACTTGATTGATAATGGTTTGGTTGATTATGTAGCTATGGATATTAAAACCAGTCAAAAAAATCTTGATCAACTTTTGTGAGTACAAAATTTTGACTATAGTTGATATTATAAATCAATTCAGTTTCTTAAGGAAAACAAAGTGGACTATGAGTTTAGAACCACATTAATAAAATGATACCATACACTTGAAACTATTAATGAGTTGGTTTCTGAAATTAATTGAGCAAAAAGATATGTTATCAAGTCTTATACTCCTTGAAAGACATTGGATGAAAAGTTTGACTGAGTAGCTTTCAAAGAAGAGGAGTTGGATGAAATAAAACAGAATATTAAAGATAATTTCCAAGAATGTTATTATGTTTCATAATGGCCTATAATTTGATTTCTTGAAAAGAAAATAATACTTTCTATCTCTTTTAATTTTTCTTGTATATCATCAACATAAGCTCAAATTAGTTTTGCTTTTTCTATTTCCTCTACAATTAAATAATAATACTCAGGTAAAGGTTCTTTTTCTATCCAGTTCAAAGTGACAATAACCTCACTGCGATGGGTAATTTTTGTTAGTCTATCTAGTTCTTCTTCAAATTCTGAGGTGTCAACTCATTTTGATTGAGCTTCTTTTAAGACTTCTTCAAGTTTAATAAGTTTATTGAGCCTGTATTCTTTTTCAAGTTCTGATTTTGCTATTTGAATTTCATTTATATAAACTTCTTTTTGTATCTTTTGGAAACTTGGGAGTAAATCTTCTATATATATTCATCATATTGCTGCTTTTTTAATTAATTTTTTAAGAGGTTTTAGGCTTGGTTTTCTTTTTCTTTCATTTATTTCTTTCAAAACTGTTTTTACTTGTTCGCGAATTACTTGATTTTCCATGCTAATTCTAATTTTTTGAATATTTGAAAAATCTATTCATCTTTTTGTAGCATTAGAAATCTTGTAAGATAGCTTTTTGTATATATTATCCGTAGGGTTTTTTTCAAAATCATATATAATTGTTTCAATTTCATTTTGGAATGCTTGTTCTACTAATGCTGGAAGTTGTTCCTCGTATTTTTGTACATCTAATCATATTGTTTTTGCTATTCTTAGCCATTTTTCAAATTCATATAGTTCTAATTCTCTTAGTTTGTTTTGTAATTTTTGATAAGATATATCTAATTCATTTTTAATAACACTATCTTCCATTTCTATCCTCTGAGTTTGTATTTGAGGTATAGTTAATCCTAGAGACAATGCTTCAGAAATTCTGTCAGAAAGTTGCTGGTATGCATAAGCTCTCTTAGTGTACATTGTTTCTTTGGAAAGTTCATCTATATCTTTGATAATAAGGTCTTTTTGTATATTTTCTATTTCATCCTCTATGTTGGGCAAATACACTCATTGTTGTTTTGCATAAATAAAATGCATTAAAAATTCTCTAAATGTTTCAAAGTTGAAATTTTGTAGCATTTCCTGGCTTTTTTCTATTAGTTGATTTATAGTATTTGTAGGAATGTTTGGAATTTTGTTTACGTTTTTTAAGGATGATATAATATTTTTTATGTCTCAAGTAAGATTTTGTTCTTCCATTTGATTTTGGTGATTTATGTGTTGTGAGTGATTTATTTGATTCATTTTTATAATTAATTCTAAACTCATGTTTTATACATAAAAAAAACAGTTTGTCAACTTTTTTGTAATAAAAAAAGACAGAGCTTTTCCGGCTCTATCTTTTGATTTTGTTGTTTTTGAATTATTCACTTGGAGTAATTCTTAACAATGGAGCATCACTGTCATCTACTAATACATATATATATCAGTTAGTCAAATTTTCTCATACATCACGAATACGATCTCATCTGTCAGCTAATAGTGGTTCAGACTCTGATACATTTTCTCCATCTACCTCAAAATGTCAAAGATAAGTTCAAGCCAAGTTTCACAAAAACAAGTCTCATTGCCATTGAGGGAAAGTATCAGTACTTATAAAAGTCATACCAGCAGGTGGGAATCATCCGCTACCACATTCCCAATAATATATAGGATTTACTGTATCAGGATTATCTTCTGGATAAGTTCATATTTCTGTTCACATTCAGTAAGTACATCCATAAGTTGCTAGCGGCCAACCATAGTTTCATCATTCATGGATAATATTTATCTCATCTCAGTCTTGTTCACCATGTTCACTTTGCCAAATATCTCAAGTTTCAGGATGAATTGTCATTCATTGAGAATTACGATGTCCATAAGAGTATATCTCATCCAAAATATCATCATCTCAAACAAAAGGGTTGTCTTGTGGTATGGATCAATCTTGGCTCAATCTAATTGTTGTACCTAGGTGATTTTGAGTATCTTGTGAATTATGTGTCTCATCAAAAGTTTTGTCCCCACGGTCTCAAATAGTCATATATACATATCAATCATTATCAAAATTAACTCTAGATCAGTAGTGTTGTTGTGAATCTACATGTGGATCAGCCACAAATAGTTCTTCCATATCATACAATTCGTTATCTTCCAAGTTTAGTTGTGCACGAGCCAAGTATGTAGAAGTTCATTCATCATTTGCTGCAGAGTAGGTTAGGTATATCCAGTTTTGGTCAGGGAAGTTTGGATGAACTGCTATATCTAGCAATCATCATTGACCTCAGCTATCAACTTCTGGAGTGTTTGCTATATTTGTTGTTTCATATCAATCTATTTGTACATGTACTAAATTTCAGCCTTTCTCTGTTATTAGGATATCTCAATCTGGTAAAAAGTCTATTCACCAAGCCTGATTAAATCAATGAGCCACTTCATCTACTTGATGTTGTACATATTCATCTTCTTCTGATATTACATTTATTACTCCAGTCATTCACTCTTCAGCATGGTTTCATACAGTACAAATAAATTCATATTCTCCGGCTTCTTCAAAAGTAACAACTACACTGTCAGTTTCTCACTCTTCTAGCATCCCAGTTCATTCATCCAATTCTGGAATATAGAAATCATGAGTTCCTCCAGTATTAGTAAATTCAAACTCAACAGTATCTCATTCTTCAATTTCTATTTCATCTGGTTCAAAAGTTCTATCATATCACTCAATTTCAAGGACTCTGTGGTCTGCTTCTTCGTAATCTACATCATCACTAGCTCTTGAAAGTATCAAAGCAGCCTCATATCTTGATATGTTTCTGTCTTGTTCCCAAGCATTAGTTTCTTGAGTAAGTTCTAGTTCCATAGCTTTTTGGAAATAATTTTCCCACCAAGGATCTACATTTTGATCTTGTTCTCATTCTAGCATTCTAACTGCTACTGTAAAAAATTCTGCTCTTGTGATATTATTTTTTGCCATAAAGTTTCCATCAGATCAACTCATAAGATCCATTTGATAAGCCAAATTAATTGATTCAGCCAAAGTTTCATCAAATTGATCGCTATCTTGGTATTCTGGCATATCTCATTCAGCTTCCATTCATTTCACTTGCATAGCAAAGTTTACAAAAAAGTGCGCTGCTTGTTCTCTGGTAAGTTCATTCTCTGGCATAAAGCCACTAGGAGTGTAGTATTGGGTGAGATTATTTTCATGCATCCAGTCTAAAGCCTCTATAAACTCTTGGTCGTTTTCATATGCATTTGCGAAATTAAATATTGTTATAAGTGATAATATGCTAATTAGTATTTTTTTCATGATTGTTTTTTATTGTATAAATATGCTACAACTAAATTTGTAATCTGATATGTCTAATAAATAATAGTTTTTGTTAGGTTGGGTGTAAGTGTTGTGTTTTGTATAACATAATTAATACCAAACCAAAAAATATTGATATTTGTTTTTTTGTAATTATTATAAGCTTTACATAAAGCCAACTAAATTAATGAGGTGACCTTATGTCATTTTGGGAGTTTTTGTTTTATGCTTGTGTTCTTCCTTTTGTTGGAGGATTTATTTTTGCCAAGATGCTTAAAAAATTGTTTTATCCTCCACCGAAAGAACCTCCAAGAGAAGTAAGAAGCGATGGTTTGTGGTTTGAAAAAGATGGTGTGGGTACCCCAAGAACCAAGAGGTGAGGTTTTGGGTTGAGAGAAGGAAAGATATAAATACCTATATAATTAACCTACAAAAAAGTTTTGAGTCCTTGGGGAGAATATCCTCCAAGGGCTTTTTTAGTTGGAGAAAATTAAAAACCTATTGAAAAAACCACTTAAATAATTAAAAAAATTTTGAGATTTTTGTCAATTGAGTTTATGTTTTAAATTTAAAATAATGGTAAGCAAGCTAGAAAAAGGGTTAGATAATAACACCCTGGAATTGAAAGATAATTTTTGTAAAACTATGGATGATTTGATAAATTCAAATGATTTCAAAAGGGTTTTTGAGATGGTTGTTAGAAAGTCAGAATATTATAATATTGGATATTTCTCTAATATTTTGGAAAAAATAAGAAATAATGAAAATTTGGAGAGATTAGAAAAGGCTGATTTTTTAGAATTATTAGAAAACGAAGAAATAAAACATATAGCTACCCAAATCACCTCAAGATTGAAAGCTACAAATATGACAATGCAAGAGGTTAGACATTTTTTGGAAGATTATCCAGCAGATAAAATCATAAATAGTCTAAAATATAAAGCAAAAAGGGAAGTAGTAGATATACTTTGATGAAAAGTAATTGAAAAAACTCATTATCACTCAAGATTTTCGCTAGAAGAATATAGAATGTTAGTAGACTGAGAGTATAGATATTGTTTGAAAAAACAGTGAGAACAACCAAGAGAAGAAGATTTTATTTTTTTCTCAATTACTATGTTAAGAGAAGTAAATTGACAAATTTATTATCTTGTGACAATTTGCCCAAAAGAGTGATATATTAAATTGTGAGAAGAAGATAAATTTAGGGAAAAAATAGTTTTTGATTATGCTTGACCAATAGAAGAAATAAATGGAGAATGTTATTACAAGGCAAGAATTTGAGACAAAGAATGATATATAAAACTATGAGAAGAAGAAAAGTGTATGAATAATATTATCTTTGATCATGTAGGCTTGTTGGAAAATAAAAATTGAGAGTATTATTATCATGCAAGAATATGAAATAAAAATTTTTATATTAAATTATGAGAAGAGGAAAAGTTTGATTGAACAAATTATTTTTTGTCAGTTTTTTATAGAACTCAAGCTAGATGGAGGATGCTAATGTGAAGAAGTGAAATATTATAAAAAATACTTGATATGTGATATGTTTAGACTTATCAATTGGTTTTCATACTTAGTTAGGTGTTGATGTCTTAAATATTGAAGAAGCTATTGAAAAGTCTATAGAAAGGTATTTATATTCAGGCAAACTATCTTATTTTAGATTTGAGCTATGAACACAATGGATAAATTATTTAGATGAGTTGATAATTCTTTATGATTATTGGTTTTTTCAAATATTTTGACAATTTTTTTTGCAGTCACTCAAAACTGGGATTTACTAACTGTGATGTGGATTTATTGGTTTCAAAGTGTGATTATTGGTTTTTTCAATTTTTTGAGAATAATTAAATTGAAGGAGTCTTGTATTGAGGAATCTAAAAAATCCAATGGTAAGCACCCAATACCAATAAAAGTTAGAAAGTATATTATAGCATTTTTCTTCTTGTTTCATTTTGGAGGTTTTCATTTTGTGTATATGATTTTTTTAATAATTTTTCAGATGGAAGCTTCTGATACTGATTCTTCCTGAGCAACCTATTTTCTATTAGCTATTTTGTCTTTTTTAATAGCACATATTTTTAGTCATTTTAATAATAGAAAAATAGATGAAAGTAAGAAACAAAACCTTGGTTTATTGATGTATTATCCTTATGCTAGAATAATTCCAATGCATTTTATGATTATGTTTGGTGTTTTTATAAATGCGTGATTAATTCTTTTTCTGAGTTTAAAAACCATTGCAGATGTGATAATGCATATTAAAGATGAAAAATTATCAAGTAAATAATTTTTTTGAAAGAAAAACTCAAATATATGGCAAAAGAAACTGATAGTATAGGTGTGCTATTATTAAATATAGGAATTTAATATTTGAAACTTAAAACATATTCAAAAATTTGAATATTAAATTGCTTCGTGATATGAGGAGAAAATTTTTGAAGTACATTTTAAAGTTTTTCGTAGTAATCTGATTTAAAAATATAGTATGCCGACTTTCTCCAAAAAAATCCAACTTGAAAATATTGGTTTTATATATATACTTTTCTATGATTTTAAACTTAACAAAAATCCTATGAAAAAAAATATTTTATACTTTGCAATTATTGCCATTTTTTTGGCTTTGTGATTTTGATATTATATCTTTGTTATGGAATGAGATTTAAACTATACTGATTCAGGTGATGGTAAATCAGATAAAGATACCCATATAAGTGACAGTAAGAAAATCAATCTAACATCCAATATTGATTTTGAGCTTGATGTGCCAGCAGAAAATTCAAATATAATGATTAATGTTGAAAATTTGGGTGTTTTATCACAAAATAATGCATTACAACAAAGAGTTTCATTTGATAGCTTGGATATAGAAGTTGTTGAAGATTGAGATGAAGAGACTGTAGAAGGATGAAAATTGGATATTGTTTCAGATGAAGAAAAAGTTTACTACAAAATTCCAGAATTAGATTTTATAAAAGATATTTATGAAGATATAGAATTTGGTGAAGACTATATAAAAGTAGATAACTCGCAAATCCCATTGGAAATGTTGTGAGAATTGTGAAACAACGAACTAGTGCAGTGAATAGTAAGGTGACTTTCTACATCTAACTATGCTGCATATTTCGAAAAACATTGAATTGATCAAGAAATCTGAGAAATAGTTTTTAATAAATGATTTTATGATTTGCTTTTTGAAGAGGTAGATACTCAATGAGATAGAAAATATTTAGAATTAGACTCTAACAATTGTAATGTTGCTGTAGATGTTTATAACTCAGCCTCTGAATTTTATCCAGAATTAAGGATGATGCAATTTGATGAACAAATGTGTAACTGAATGGTATCAAATGCTAATGATTTTTTGGCTGGACAGTTGTATGTGTCACATGATTGAGATATAGAAACTATTACAT
The DNA here is from genome assembly GCF_021057185.1 of Candidatus Absconditicoccus praedator. Lineage (GTDB taxonomy): Bacteria > Patescibacteriota > Gracilibacteria > Absconditabacterales > Absconditicoccaceae > Absconditicoccus > Absconditicoccus praedator. The sequence continues at coordinate 233,846 of NZ_CP054059.1, read as the reverse complement.
ACGAATGAGTTTTCAATTTTGATATATCATATCAGTGATGAGAAATTATGTCTTATAATTTGAGAACTCCTGTTTGATTAAATTCTGACTATGAAGATGATAGTTTATCAATAAGATTTTCATCTCCATTTTTGCAGATGGCAGGCCATGATGTAAACTTTCAAGCCAACTTTGATTTTGAAGACAAAACATCCTGAAATATAAATTTTGGATATGAGTGAGAGCTTTGAAGAGCTATGTTTGATATGCAAATAGAGGATGACAAACTTTTAGAATATACTACTCAATGACAAATTGAAGAAAGAACTGATTTACTAAGATGGCAATGATCTTGAGATGAAACAGAAGGAGATTTTAGATTGATTTTAGAGGAAAGGGGTTCTCCACTTGCCAATTTGAGTTTTGATTATGCTGAAGATATATATGATTTTGATTTATCAATACCTGATGTTAGATTGTCTACAATGATTCAGGGAGATGGTGATATATGGGAATTTGATAGTTCATTTGAAGCTGACGGTGAACTGGAAGCTTCGTTATTATGAGAAATTGAAATTGTTGACAATATGATACAATTTTTTGAATTAGATTTGGATGTTTCTAATTATAGAACTGTTTTCTGAGGATGAGAACTTGTAGAAAATTTCAAGTTTTCTTGATTGTATGAAGGTGATAATATAGATTTCAAATGAGATATATATGAAATTAATTTGGATGAAGAAACAGGTGAGCAAGAAGAGCATCTTCTTGAATGATATATATATTGACCTGTATGAGAAAATAATACAAACTTGGAATTGTCTGCAAAACCAGGTGAAGAAGAACACCAAGATGACTGATATATCAAATGAAATATTTCTCATGAAAACGATCATCTAATAATCTCTTGAGAGTTTAAAGATGCTTGAGAATTTAGAGAAGAGGCTGAAATTCTTTATGTTGATGTTGAATGAGATTTGATGGTATGAGAAAAAATTGATTTGAGTTGATCTTTTTGAAACAAAGAACCACAACAACAAGAAATTGCTAATTTTGATGTAAATTATACTCATATTGATAATCAAATTACATCTTTTGTAGATTTACAATCTATGTGAGAAAAGTTGTTATCAAGTAGCTTGGAGATTGATTATAGTTATGGAGATATGCAGCATGAAATACCACAAAATTATGAAGAATCATCTAATGATTTTGTGTTTCAGTTACCAGATTTAACAGTATATAAATAACAATTGGTAATTATTATGTCTAAATAAAAAAGGTAAATTAATTTTATTAACTAATACAAAAAAATAATGAAAAAAATAACAATTCTTATTATAGCTGTATTCCTTTTTTCATTTTATTCAGTATATTATGTTGAATATTATGGAAATGGGCAGGAAGTTTTTGCATCCGATCAACAAGGAACATTTTGAACAGAAACTGATTGATTTGAAGTTGATGTGGCTTGAGAAGAAGAAGAGGATAGTGCATGATCATTTGGTTCACAAGAGTTTTCTGACGGTGTTGGTGTAGCTTGAGCATGAGAAGAGCAGGATGCAATTGGTAGCTTAGGGGATTATCAAGATTTTATAAATTGGTGACTATGATTAGCATGACTTGGTTCTATGGTGTATGCTTTCTTTGATTTTAGAGATGGAGTAAAGTATCTGTTGTGAGTATGAGTTGCACGATTTGCTAGCTCAATGTTTTTTGCTATATACAATACTCCTGGATTTTAAATGTATTTACAATAATGTTGGAGATAAAAGATATATCATTTTCTCATAAAAATGAGATATTTTTTGAAAACCTAAATATTTCACTCAATCAGTGAGATAGTTTGATAATATGTGGAATATCTTGATCGGGTAAAACTTCATTGTTAAATATAGTATCTAGTCTGAAAAAACCTACAAAATGAGATGTTTGTTGGAAGAATAAAAGCATCTTTAACTTTGGAAATAGGTTTCTTTATTCTTATAGAAATCAGTCTGTAGGAGTAGCTTTCCAAGACTTTAGGCTGATAGATGATTTTTCTGTATTGGAAAATATAAACTTACCTTTTTTGATATGAAAAAACCAAAAAGACCAACACTGGTTTGATTATCTTGTAAAATATTTGGAAATAGAAAAAATCTTGAACAAGAATATCAACTCTATTAGTTGAGGAGAAAAAGAAAGAGTTTCAATTATCAAAAGCTTGGTTCACAAGCCTGAAATTTTGATGTTGGATGAACCAGGGACATATCTAGACAAACAGCTAAAATACAAACTTTATTCTTTAATAAAAGAGTATTCACAAAACAATATTAGTATAATAGTATCACATGATGAGGATATTGTTGATTTTTTTTGAGTAGATAAGTTTTGTGAAAATAAAAATTTAATTTTTTACAAGTAATTTATGTTCGGCAAGTTGGTGTTTTTAAGTTTGACTAAAAATAAATTAAAAAATTGTTTAATAATTTTTACATTTTTTTTGATAATGTTTTTTTCTTTGATATTGTTTGTTTTTGATAAGACTGTAAACAATTTCTTTTTTGAACATACTACTATCAGTGAGATGATAGAAAATCCAAATATGGTAGAAATATTTCCAGAGTGAGATTATTTGGGATGACTTTTGTGAGAGCAATCAGAGTTTGATTCAACCAATATATATGACTTGGAGAAAAAAGATACAATAGACAAGGTGTATTATTTTTATAGTGTAGATATACCCAATAATTTGAGTATGGATCTGATGTGAAATAATTTTAGTACTGATTTTTTGTTGTATTGTGTAACTGATAATTACTTTGAAAATATAGATGATGTAGATTATGTTCCTTTGTGAGTTTCAAAAAGGATTTTGGATCTTTATAATCTAGAACTGGCAAATAGAAGTATGTTTCCAAAACTATCAGAGAACCTTCTAAAAACAATTCAGGTTGATTTGAAGTTTAATTATTCATCAATATTCAATATACAATCAGATTATGTATCATACAAATGAAGAATATCTCAAGTAGATAATTGATTTCCTATGTTGTGAATTAGTATCCCTTGTTCAGATTTGGACAGTATTTTGGAGGAGATTCAAACTTGAAACAAAAAATTTTACAAAGCAATTGTGTTTTTCAAAGACAAAAAGTATATAAATGATTTTGCAAAAAATTATGATGATTACAAAGTATATACCCTGGATTCTCAGTTGGAAGGTATAAATGAAAAAACAGATATTTTGAAAAGAGTATTGGTGTGGATGTTTTTTATGATTTTATTTGTCATATTAAGTTTTATGTTTTTTGTGATAAATTCATTAATAAACGACAACAAAAAAACATTTCAGGTTTTGAGAAGTCATGGAGCCACCAGGTTTAAAATATTTTTATTGATATATTCAAAAATATTTATACTGTTTTTGTTTTCATTTTTGTTGGTTGTAGTGGCATCATTTATATTCAATTTTTATTTGATAAACCTTGTTGAAAATTATATTGTTTGATTGTATAATGTAGGTATTAACATAGCTAATATAAGTATTCAACATTTAGGTGTTTTGTTTGTGATATATGCATTTGTTTTGAGTTTTTTTACAATTTTGGTGGCAAATAGAGAGTATCTAAAAAAATACTTATAATGTTTGGAGTTTTCTGTATAAGAGTTGAGATAGTCACCTAATTCAGAAAAGAGTTATCAAAAAATGAGTCTTTCTATGAGATTGAATATATCTCATAAATTTTGTAAACAAAGGTTGTTGGCTGAGCTACTGTAGCATTATAGTTTTTATGATTTTTTGATAAAATTTATCTTGAAATCAAAAAAATTATATTATATAATATTTGTGCTACCTTTGATGAAGCCGGCTAATTAAAAAAGGTAGTATGTAACTTTGAACCTTATTTATAAGTGTTATCTGAGTCCTTTTGATTATTTAGTCTAAGAGGATATTTCATTTTGTTTGATTCTATTTGAGTATTTTGGGTTGGGAATATGAAAATGTGGATAGCTAAGTCTTAGCTTCCACATTTTTTTATAAAATAAAAAGTTTAGTAAACATAGTAGATATAATTATCTGGGTCAGTTCTAGATTGTAACAAAGTTGAAGAGGGTCACCCCTCCAAAAGATTGTAACAAAGTGACACTCCTCAAATAATTGTGTCTGAAAGATATTGTGTTTAATATCAATATAATTAAAAAATGTGGATAGCTTGACCCAAAGCTTCCACATTTTTATTTATATGCTAACCAATAAGCACAAATGAAATATAATCATAAATTAATAGAAATTCAAGAGCATTTATTGAGAATGGATCCTGATTCAAATCTTAGCGATATTTTAATAGATATTCTAGAAAAAATTATGAAGCTAGAAAGAGAAGAATTCCTTAAAGATTCTAACAAACATAACAAAGGAAATTGATATTATCAAAGGCTTGCTAAATTGTTAAACCGAAAGTTCACTCTCAGTATTCCAAGAGATAGAGATTGATTATTTAAACCTCTTATCATAGAAATTATTAAAAATTATCAAAAAAATTATTATGAAACTATAAAACAACTATATTTGAAAGGTTTTACTCATAATGATATTAGTGATATAATGAATGAAATATACTGAAATTCTCTATCTTCTGGAGCAATATCTAATATCACAAATGGTCTACTAGAAGAATTCAATGCATGGCAAAAAAGAGAATTAGAAGATGAATATGTTGCTATATATATAGATACAATATATTGCAAACTAAGAAGATGAGAAAGCTATGAAAATGAATGATTTACAATTGCTCTGTGATTAAAATATGATGGGACAAGGGAGATTCTTTGAGTATATTCTACACCTAATGAATCTATATATTGCTGGGAAGATGTGTTAGATGATATAAAAAAAAGATGAGTAAAAAGTCCATTATTAATAGTAGCAGATTGAATAAATGGATTTGAAAACATAGTAAACAAGGTGTTTCCAAAAGCAAAGTTTCAAAAGTGTGTAGTTCACAAGAAGAGGAATATTTTGAAAAGAGTAAGAAGCCAAGACAAGCAATATATAGCAGAAGATTTGAAAGAAGTATTTAATGTACATAAAGAAGATACGAAAGAAGAAGCTAAAGAAAGATTGGAAAAATTTATAAGAAAATGGGAGAAAAAATACAAGTTTATAAGATCAACATTTAGGGAAGAAGTAGTAGAATACTATTTAACATATTTAGACTTCCCATTGATCATTAGGAGTATGATATATACTACAAACCGAATAGAAAGATTTAATAATACTATAAGAAAAAAGTTAAAAGTAAGGAGATGACTACCAAATGAAGAAGCAGTATACAAATTAATATTTGCCTGAATAATGGAAATGGAAGAAAAATACTCTTATAAAATATCACAGGTACAAAGAGTTTACAATGAACTATTAAAAATACTTGAAAAAATGTATAATTAGGATTATAAATAAACTAATCAAGCTATCCACATAAAATTATTAGACACAATTTTCTGAGCAGTGCCAACAAAGTTGAAGAGTACCCCCACTCCTAAAGATTGTAACAAAAGGGATGGAGTATTCCATTCTTACGGTTTGTTACCAAAAGGATGGAATAAAGCAATGTTTTGGTAACAATCTTTGAGAGGTTTTCTTGAAATATTTTTTTTGATTAAGAACTAATATCTACAATTTGTCTCATAGATAGAAAAATTAGCTTGGAAGTTATCTCAAATTTAGAATATAACTATAAGAAAATATTGGTAAATTTATTATTATATACAATCCTTTTTTCTTGTATTTTTCTTCCAAAAACATATTATGAAAAAAGTTTATTCTTAACTACAAAAAATGAACAAAATAAGATTACTAGGCTTACTTTGATTTATTGGATTTTTGTGATTTATTTTTGATAATCCATGATTTTTTGGTTTCTTTGCTTTTTTTGCTTTTTCGTGAATTTCTCCAGAATGAGACCAAGCACTTACCCAAAACATATATCGTGCAGGATTTTATGCATTTGTTGTTAATTTGATTTTATTCTCAATACTTATTGCTTTTGTTTGAACTTGAATAAGGTTTGAATTTATTGAATTTGTGGACTTATTGATGATGTATCTGGCAGGACAGTTTGCTATAAATGTGCTTATTTTTGCTTTTACTTTGATGTATTTAGATACAAAGGCCAGTTCCCCAAAATAATTTTTCTTCAAACTATTAAATTACTATTTTTTATTTTTCATAGCTGTTGATCTAATTTTTTTTATCATATGATTCGCTAGTTATAGTTTCAGTACCTTTTTTTGATAAAAACTCAAAAGTTATCTTTTCTTTGTGTGTTATTTCATTACTTGTGTCGTATATATCAATATTGAACTCATAATCTTTATCATAATCTCTTTCCCATCAAACTTGAAAATGATCATTTTTGGCAATTGTATCAAGTTTTTTGTCTTGTACTTGTTTGATTATAGTTGATGGAAGTTCTGTAATAGAGTAGTTTACAAATAAATTGTCTGTGTCCAGTTGTTTTTTGGGGTACAAATGAAAACTTATATAGTTGTATGCTGATATAGTTTCAGAATCAAATATTTCGCGTTCTCGGCTGACAACAGTATGTTCTGTAGACATATATTCTTCTAGTGAGTAATAATTCACCAAAGCAAAATAACCTGTCATAAAAGCAACAAAAAACAAAACTACAATAATAATATTTTGAATTGTCATTTTTTGTGGGTGAAAGAATAAAGCTTTATTATATATACGATTTTTTTGTGAAAATGATACAAGCTGATTTAGCTGATTTTATTTGGTTTGTCTAGAAATTTTTTTGATAAAAAAATTTTAAGAGCTTGAACATTAATATATTTTTTTATTATAAACTATCTGTCTAATTAGACAAATTTTGGTCTCAGATCAGCAAGGAGGTTGTATGGAAGACTTGCTATTAATTATTTTTGTTGTAATATGCACTGTTTTGCTGGGCTACACTATCTTTCCGCTTCTGAGACTACGCTTACAAGGTAAAATGTTTGCCCCTTCAACATGGACTCACAAAGATAAATATTACATAAAGCGTGCTAGTTTGTTATTAGCTTTTGCAATTGTTGTTTCAATATTGGCAGTTATTTTGTATGGCATATTGGTAAGTGGATAACCAAATGTACAAAAAGCGATCAACAGGGATGTCCTGATCGCTTTTTTAAATAATTTTATTACTTAAGAGGGTTTTTTATTTTACTTTTTTGTTTGTAATAAATTTTGATTTATAACAGAAAAAAAATATAATTTAATTGTTTATATGTTCAAAAATATATTGGTATGAGTTTTTTGGGAAATATGGATTATATAGATATAATATGATTATTATTAATGTATGGTGTGCCTTACTTAGTTCTTCTATATTTGGTCCTTGGGTTGTTTGAAACTAAGGATAACATTATATGAAGATTTGCTAGCAAGATTAGAAAAAAGGTTTATTTTGTATTTATATATATCAAAGATTTCTTATTTCCTTATTGGAATTATATTTATAGTTTTTTTAGTCCTCATTGGAAGTTAGAAATATGAACAACTAAAAATACTGATGAAATAGTAAATATTTTGGGAGAAGTTTTTAGTAAGGAATCAGTAGAAACAAAAGATAATGAAAATAATAAATTTATTGTTGAGCCTGCAAACTATGAAGTTTTCACTAGTAAGAAAATGGTTCCTCCTCTTGTCAAAGAATGAAATATATTAGACAAGGGCAAATTTAGAATGATAGAAATTAAATTTAGACCACCTGTATCTTTTAAATATTATTTTACATTTCATGCATCACTTATAACATTAATTTTTTCTTTAACGGTTTACTCTATAACAGATATAAAAGATTTTTTCTTGTCATTATTTGTTTTTTTAATTTTTTGGTTGGCTTACTTTTTTGTGGTTTCAGAAATTTATAACAAATATGAAAATGAAAAGAATAGTTTATTGAATTCATTACAAACAAATAAATTTAGAGAGTATAGAATATAATAGTTTTATTTAAAAGTTGATTTCTGGTGGATAAAAACTTATAATAAAACATTATTTTAAAAAATTAATAAGATTATAAGAGCATGTATATACAGGATGGTTTATACAAAAAAATACTAGAAAAGACTATAGTTCAAACTCTAGATATAGTGTTTTTGAGTAGAGAAATGAAGATTTTGTTGTGATTGAGAAATAATAGTCCACTGAAGTGAGTTTATTATATTCCTTGATGAAGGAGACACAAAAATGAAACCATATACCAGTCAGCTATCAGAAAATCCAAGGAAGAGTTGGGAATAGATATAGATCCTAGCAGATTAGTGTTTTTGTGAGTTTATGATGATATTTTTAATGATTCTGCATTTGATAATATATCAACTCACTGTAGCCCAATTACTTTTGTGTACAAACTTGATCAAAATGAAGAGAAAAACTTAAACTTGGATTCACAGCATTCAGATTTCAAATTTTTTGATATTGATGATGAAAATATTCACGATATGGTGAAAATTAGAATAAACGATATGAAAAAGCAAGGAATAGTATAAGTTTAGATATGATTGTCAGTTATGACTATATTTTTTGTAAGCTAAAAAATGTCTCACTTATTATTTCATCATAGATTTTTTACATAACTAATAAACTCATTGAATAGGCCATCATTTTTTAGACTTTCTGTATTACCTACACATATCAGTCATGACTTAGCTCTTGTGATTGCTACATTCAACCTTCTTTTATCTTTCAAAAAGCCTATATTTCAATCAGGATTGGATCTGACAAATGAAATGATTATTAGAGCTTTTTCTTTTCATTGAAAGCCATCTACAGTATTTATTTCTACATCGTTTATTTTTTTCTTCAATAGATTTACCTGTGCTCTGTAGGGAGTGATTATTCATATGTTTTCTTTTCATATGCATTCCAAATCTTTTACTATATTTTTTATAGTTTCTGCTTCTTTTTCATTGTATATACTATGTGTTTCTTCGTTTTTATTTTCTTCTCATTTTGTATCAAACCAGATAATATTAGATGGATAATTTGATGCTAAATTTGGAGGAAGTAATTTTGTTAGTTTATTTTTTTCTGCTTCTTCGGCTGCAGATAGTTTGTTGTGATAAAACATTTTGCTAGAAAATCACATAAGGTCTGAATTCATACGATATTGTATAGCTAGGAGAGTGTAATATTTGGGATTATCTTCATAAAAATTAGCTAATTTTTCTAATAGAGTGTATTCTAAATCCTTTGCTTTATCAGAAAGTATTGTAGGTGGGAGTTGCTTGTGATCTCAGGCAAGAATAAATTTGTTTGATTTGGATATAGGCAAGAGTGTAGATGGGAAACTACTTTGTCCTGCTTCATCTACAAAACATACATCAAAAAAATGTTCTTCCAAAAAGTCTGAATATACCATTGAATTGGTGGCAAGTACTATACTTGAATCTTGAATTGTTTGATTTATGATACCCTCTCTTATATCATCTATCTGCTGATAGATTTCTTTTATTTTTTGATTGTTTGTTATCCATTCTGCCATAGAGCTCATTGTTTTTTTCTTTATTCATCTGAAAGCTTTTCATTCAGCTCCAAATTTTATTATCTCTTCATCACTCATACCTCTTTTTTTGTCTGGGCTTGGTCTTTGATATTTATCTCTTTGTTTTTTTATAGTATTTACCTGGTCTTTGAGATTTTTTATATCTTTATTTCTTGGATTATCATCTATTTTTTTGTAGATAGTGTATGATATAGCCTCATGATCGTATAATTTGGAAAAAGCTCATATTCTAGTTATTTCTTCTTTGGGGAAAATTCATATTTCTAATAGTTTTCCCAAAATATTATCAACTGCTATATTTGAATCAGCTGATATAAGAATTTTGTTTCATTGAAGATAATGTTGATATATGCTTTCTACTAATGTTGTTGTTTTTCAAGTACCAAAAGGTCAGTGTAGTATGGCAACACTTTTGTTTTCCAATGAATTTTGTACAAAATCTCTTTGTTCTTGGTTTAAGTCATAATTGAAAAAATCAATATAAGGAATTTCTTCATGTTCTTGTTCACAAGCTTTATTATCAAAAATAATATCTTTGAGTTTGTCTTGGTCTTTTCTTTTGAAAAAGAAATCAAGACAAGTTTTTTGTCTATAAAAAGTAATATCATTTACATACAAATGTAAAGTAAGACTATCTTTGAATACAAATCTAGGTATAGGAGTGTTTAGCCATACATCTATATAATTTTTACCAAGTTTATATACTGTTCACAAAGGAAAGTTTTCTATATTTTCTTGGAAATCTTTAAAATTATAAGATCTTAATTTTTCAAGGCTATCATTTGTAATAAGTACTATGTCTTGAGCTTTTATTTCAGTTTCTATATTTTCTTTTCTTGAAAATCTAACAAGTGCAATTTGATCCATTTGTTGTTGTTTTTTTCATTTTAGTTTGCTTATAGCTTTTCATTGTTTTTCTCTTTTTTTTGAAAGTCTTTGAATTTCATCTGCATATATATTTTTTTCTTCTTGTCTTTCTTTTTCTATTAGATCTTTCCAGTACTGAATTTTGTTTTTGAGTTCTTTCTTATTCATTCAGGACTTTTTATTTTTTAAAACAGATTTTATACTAAGAACAAAAGATTTTTTTTCAATGAAAATTAATTGTTTTCATATTTACTTGCAAAAATCTTGCAAAAAAATATATACTTTGCTAAAGATTTAAAAATTTCTTTTTATTCCAATGGAAAAATTTCAAAATCCACCACTTTGATGGTCGATATCTCGTTCAAACCTTTTGCATTACTGTCAGAAGAAATATTTTTTCGGCTATTATGGGAACTGGCTCCAAGAATTTGATCAATCGTTCCGATTGGAATATCTATTGTTGAAAAACATCAAAAGCTTGGATATGTGGATTTGAGAAAAGGCTCATAATTTAATTTCAGACTACTTAAATATTGTAGCCAACCAGCAAGATTTCAATAAAGAACAATTGGTTAAGCAAACTTTTACTATCATGGATCATGAGTTCAACTTTTCCAAAAACAGAGATTATACTGCCTATGACAAAGAAAATAAATTTTGACTTTCAGAACATTATTACCAAATAGATATAGACCAAAAATATGAGGATGCTAAAGACAAACTAGAAAAACGATTTGATAATTTTTTGAATAGCTCTTTGCATAAACAGATATTATGCTATTTACATAGCCCCAATCAACGATATATAGAACCCAAAGAGCCTGATTTTGAAAAAATGAAAGTAGTAGTTGATAATGTACCTGAGCTTTTGTGAATTACTCTATGGGCAAATCCAGATTTTGCTGTGATAGTAGATTCAAATAAATATATTATATATGATTGGAAAACTGGTAGGGTGCCTCCTTATCAAGATTGAGAGATTTCTGACCAGCTCAAAGTATATGCTTACAAACTTTTGTTGAATATATGAATGGAAAAAATTGATGATGTGCAGATTTATGCTTGGGAGGTGTATTTGGAAGATATGTCTGTGTTTGGTGGAAAGATACAAACTCAAGATATTATGGATATTCAAGACAAAATTATTGAAGATGTGTCTTTACAAAAAACTTTCATCCAAGATGGAGATATCCAAAAAAACATTCCAATAAATAGTATAGTTTTCCAAAGAACAAATAATAAGAAAAAATGTCATACATGCACTTATAGAAAAATTTGTGATGATTTGAGACATTATGAGGATGTTTAATAGTCTAAGCAAAAAATCCTCAATATATCAAAGCAACTCATATAATAAGATAAAAGGATCATCCTATAATTCACAAATAATTACATTTCAATAAATAATTTGTAAATTTTATCATAGTTTTGGGAAACAGTACCAATGCAACTCATTTTGCTATACCAATATATCAAAATATAGTAATCAAAACATAAACAGACATTTCCCATAGATTATGATTTGCTACTATCAAAGCTCATACTACATAAGCAAACAAAGCTCAGATATATGTAGATAGAGGACTTTTTTCTAGGTCTTTCACAAGTTCCTTGTATTTCATTTGTCATGAAAGAAGACTGATACCTATTACCAAAGCTATTGGTCATATTATTTGAGCTAATAGTACTGAATTTTCCATTTGATTTAATTTATTAGTAAAGTAGATCTTGAGCTAGTTTATTCATAGATTTTTTTTGTGTAAAATCAATCTTTTGTTGTACAATTTGACAAATTGATTTGTTTGTGGTATAATATATTTAATATTTAGTTTTTGAGTAAAATTATGGTAGAAAATTTTAGTGATAGGTTGGATGATTTAGAAGCTAGGTCAGGTGAACTTCCTGAATGAGAAAGAGACAGTTTTGAAAGTGATGTAAATTCACTAAGAGAAGACTATGAAAGTATAGAAGAAAGTGAAAGAGAAGGAGAGCTTGAAAGGATAGAAGAAGAATATGAAAATTTAAAAGAGCAAGTTGAACAAGAAGAAAGACAAGAAGTTGAAGAAGTGTTGTCTGAATGTGGCTGAGAGCTTGAAGAACTTTGTGATGAAATAGAGCTTAGGAATATGATACAGTCATGACTTAGAGTTGAAAGAGTTTCTAATTCATGAAATGATTCAGTAGAATCAGACTCTTCTAGTGATTCAAAATCTCAATGAGACGGCAGAGAAGTTTCTTGAGTAGAATGATTTGTAAGATGACTTTGAGATATATGAAACTTTATTGCTGATCTTATCTGGTGAGATAAAGAATCTGCTGAATCCGGGGAAGTAGGTCAAAATGAAAAAATAAGTAAATTATTATTAGAAAAATGATTTTCTGATAGTGAGCCAAATATCAAATCAACTTTAAATAAGATTGATGCTATTCCATTTGAAAGTGTTTATGGTAAACTTAATAATGATGCTTACTCTATAGATGATTTGGTTGTTGAAATAATAAATGATTTGTCTGAACAAGATGAGCCCCAAAACTTGAATCCTGATGAAAGAGCTTTTCTAAATAGATATCTTACTTTAATTAGAGTGAATTATGATTATATATCTGATAATGTGACAGATATGGATGATGAAACAAGCTTTTCTGATATAAATGCTGTTTTGTTTGAAACAGAAAATTCAGTTAATAAAGCTTCATTTAATGAATGAGCCAAATTACTTGATTGGACAGACTATGAAGAATCTAGTGATGAGGAAGTTGAGGCTGGCGAGGAAGTGGATTGAGAAGTGGATATAAATAGTTATGAAAGCTTTCAAAACTTATCAATTGAACAAATTGAAAATTTAACTGTTCAAGAAATATTAGATATTAGATACTTTTCACTTCAAAATTCAATAAGAAATTCATGAACAAGTTTACCAATAAATATAACTTATTTTGAAGATTCTGATAAACAAGCTGCTTTGGAGTCTAGAGCTCAAGAAAATGGTATAGAATTACCTGGTCACATAAATTTTAATGAAAATTATCAGTTGGAGGTTGGTGATAACAATTATGTTGTTGAATATAAATGGAATTCTTTAAATCCTCTTTGATGACGAGATTGGCATGAGGCAAAACCAGATGATTGATATACTATGGAATTTAGCAATAATAACTGAGATATTATTATTTCTTGATCTGCAGCTTGAAGTAGTCTTGAATATACAATAGACTCAGACGAGTTTGTAGATGTTGTGTATTCATTATTGAAAAATTGAAATTCTGAACTTAACTGAGTTGATATTCATGACAGAATGTGAGATAGATTTAAATTTAGACAAGCTTAATTTGATAGGTTTTTTAATTATATTGTGATTTTTAAAATTGTTGAATTAGGTGGACTGACATGTTAATATTCAATAACAATAGGCAAATATATTAGAATTTAACTGTTTAGTATATAAAACAAAATTGTAAAGATGTACTTTTCTAATAATTTTTAACTAGATTTTTATAGTGGAAATAATGTCAGGATAAGCATTTACTCAATTTTATATTAGTTGAATATGTGCTGTAATCTTAAATTATTTTCTGAAGTATAATAGTCTTGTTTTTAAATTGATTTTAATAAACTTATTTGTTTTCATGTTTCCAGACTCAGTTCCAATTTTTTGGTTTGTTTTTTATTAGATCTTCACATCTTAAAATAAAGATATTACATGTTTTGTCTTTTTTAATATTTTGACATTTTTTGAAAATTGATAAAGCTTCTTCAAAGTTTCATTTAAAATATTTTTGTAATCAATCTTCAAACATATTTATAAATTTTTCTATATGTTGTAAGTATTGTTTTGATAGTATATTTTTAAATTCAGGTATTATTTCATAAATTTCTATAGCATTTTCTTTTCATTTTACTTGTATTTTATCTAATTTTCTAAATAAAAATTCATTACTATCTGTAATTTTTTCTACAAAATTTTCGGATGCACATATACTTGTGTTATAATATTTATTTATTCATTCTAGTCTTGAAGCCAAATTCACATTATCTCATATAATTGTATAATTAAGCTTGTATTCTTCAGATCATATATCTCATACAATAGCTTTTCAGTAATGTAATCATATTCTTGTATTTAAATTAATATCAATATTTAAATTATTTTTAACAATTTCATTGATTTCTTTAATGGATTTTACATTTAAAATAGCAGATTTACTTGCTTCAAAACAACTATCATTATTTTCCCAAAATGCCATTACTGCATCACCAATATATTTATCAATAAATCAGTTGTTTAAAGATATATTTTTGCTTTGTTTTTCTAAATATATATTCAAAAAATCAATATTTTGTTTTGGAGAAAGTTTTTCAGACATATCTGTAAATCAAGCAATATCAGAAAAATAAATTGCTATTTCATTTTCTTTTGCTTGTTTTTGTCAAATTTCTCAATCATAGTCATTTCATAAAACATTTTTTCATACATACAAGCCAAAAAGTTTTTGAAATTTATTTTTAACTCAGCTTAATTCCATTATATAATACATTGTTGTTAATAATAATTGTATCAATGCAATAAAAAGTATTGTTCATATAGGTAAAAAAACTGAATATTTGTCAGAAAAAATTCACAACAAAGCAAATAAATTTCATAATATAATTATTAATAAAAATTCTGATACTAATAAATAAAATATAAACTTCCAAGATCAATTAAATTTAAATATAAGTAATAAGTGGACCCTTTTTCAAGACCAGTTTATGCATTTATTTAAGGTAGTGACATTTTATTTGTATTAAACATTATAAATAAATGGTGCTCTATTGACAGTGGTATTAAATATATTGATGTCTTTAGATAATCAATATATTTCTCGTGGAGTTTTATAATTTAATGCCGAATGAAGTCTTTCTTGATTATATTTATCAATATATTCTTGCAAACAATTATATGCTTCTAATGGAGTTCTATAATCATATATATATACTTCTTCTTGTTTTATAGTCCTAAAAGTTCTCTCTACTATAATGTTGTCTATCCATCTTCATTTTCAATCCATGCTTATTTTTATTCCATTTTCTTTTAGTTTGTTTGTATATCTTACACTTGTAAATTGACTTCATTGATCAGAATTAACTATCTCTGGATGTTCATATAATGCAAGTGCTCTATTTAGTGCACTTATACAAAATTCTGACTCTAGTGTTAATGATAATTCCCAAGATAGTATTGCTCTACTATACCAATCAATTATTACTACCAAATAAACCCATCAATGTTTTAAACGGATATATGTTATATCTGTTGCCCATACTTGATTTGGTCTTGTGATTTCTAGGTTTCTTAATAAGTATGGATATTTTTCATTTTCTTTATTAGGTATACTTGTTTTTTTTCAAGGGTATATAGCTGTTAGTCACATTTCTGCCATAAGACTACTGACTTTCTTTCTTCAAACATTAAATCACTCTCTTTTTAGTTGGTGTTTAATTCTTCTACTTCAGTAATATGGATGTTCTGTGTATATTTCATCAATTCTATCCATAATTTGTTTTTCTTTATCTGACACCTGTTTTTCATGATATAAGCTCGATTTAGATATTCATAATAATTCAGATTGTTTATTAATAGATATTTCTTTGTTATCCTTTTCTATTAATTTAATTTTTTCAGAATATGTTAGGTAATTCTCCAATTTTTTTTTCCAGCCACTCTTTTTCCATAGTGACTTTTCATAATTTTGAATATAAATGTTCAATTAGCTTTTCATTTTCTTTATCCTTATTGTTTTTTTCTCTCTTGTCGTCAAATATACTTTCAGCATTTTCTATAAATTGTTGTTTCCATCTGTTTTGTTGATTAGGATGGACTCAATATTCGCTGGTTATTTGAGATTGAGTTTTATGACCATGTATAAGTTCAGTAATGACTTGTAGTTTAAATTTGGAACTGTACTTATTTCTCTTATTTCCCATAATATTGATTTGTTATAAATTAAATCTCTCTAGACAATATTTAATTTATAATATTTTCTTATGCCTAATTTTCAACAATTTTGTTAACTATCCACCTTAAATACTGGTCCAGAGATTGGGTCCATTATACATTATACCAGATGAATACTTATTCATCAAAGAATAAATAAGGTTTTTCATATAAGCTATGAAAAAAATGTGTTAATACTTTCTATAAAAACCATAAACATTATTTCATGATAAACAAAATCCCCCATTAGAACTAAAATGAAATATAAAAACCCATATTATGATAGCAAATCTAAAGATAATAAGCCTATAAGATATTGTTAAACATTTAATATAAGAACTATGAGTGATATTTAAATCTTTTGCTCAATTTAATAAGATATTTTCAAAATTTCTGTAATCATGCTCAATTTTATTTGTTTTTTGTTATAGTTTATTTATAGGACTATTAGCATATTTGTGAAGAATATTGACTCTAATTGAAAGAGTGTGTTTATTCTATTTAATATGTGAGGCTAACTTGTTAACAATAAAAAGCTGGAATTTATTGTTAGACACTTTTTATAAATAAATATTTTTTATTACAAACTAATTTTTACAAGAAACTTTTGAGTCTACTCAAAATACATGAAAAAGTATTCAAAATTAACAACATATAAATCAGAATCTTTATATTAGATTTTACTTTTTTATAAAATCCCCTTTGGGTGATGCCCAAAGGGGTGAGATGCTTAGAAGAAGGTGTTATCCAAAATTGTAACTATTAGAATCCAAATTGGTATTGACAAAAATACTGCAATGCCAATTCCTTGAAATGTTTTGCTTGCTTTTAGATCATCTCTCATTTTTATATCTCCTAAATGGTGTTCAACCATACAAAGCATAATAATAAATTAATAAAAAATGTCAAGTTAATTTACTCATTTGTATAGACTTAATGTAATAGAAGTTTATTTATTGCTGATTATTTCTATTGATTTGTATATTAAAAAAAGATTATATTATTTATAATTTATCATAATATTTTTTGTCTGTAAAATAGCAAGTTTTTATTATATTTATGTATTGTTGTATTTTGAATTCTAATTTAAGAAAATTAATGTTGTCTTTTACTAAAAAATCAATATAAACAATAATATTGTATAAAATAATATTTTATTAATTATTTGTAAATATTAATGTTAGCTATTAATTTAGATAATCTTGATGTAGAAGACTTTAATCCCTCCAAACATGATGTTAAATCAAGTATTGAAATTTTTTTTCAAAGAAAAAATTGAAATCAGATAAACATAAACACACTAAGTAAAAATATAAGAATTATTGTATGATTTTTGTTGTATCTAGATAAAAAAATTTGAATAGACGATTCAAATAATCAAGATGAATTATTAAAAAATATTGTTTTAAAGCTAAAAAAATCTCAGAATCTTGGTTATATTTGATTATGAGTTGTAATAGAAGATAAATTATTTGAACTATTAGATAATGACAGTATTTATAAAATTATATTAAAATTATTTAATCAATCACATCAGTTATCACAAGAGTTTTTGCAAAATTTATCTCAATGAAGTGTTTATGAATACAATATAAATTTTGATGATAAATTTTTATTTGAAAATATAAAAAAAATTATAGAAAAAACTTGTGAATCTATAAATACTCAAACAGCTCAGATTTGATACTATTACGTAGAAAGAGTTATAAATTATCTTTTAAATAATAATTTAAACCAACATCAAATTATTAATTTTTTTGATATACTCAAAAAAAAAATACTAATAAAAATTAATGATGAAATTATAAATAATTTTCAATTATATTGAGGTAAAGAATTTGAAAAAATATTAAAAATTCAAGATAATATTAATTTTTATCTTCAAAAAAAGATGGAGATTGTTTATGAATATTTTTCCAATGAAAGAGAGGAGTGGGAATCATCTCAAAAAGACACATTATTAGAGAATCAAGAATTACAAGCTCAAATAAGACAACGAATAGATGCTATTGATAATGCAGCAATATTAATAGAAGTAGACAAGCATTGATTTATATTAAATATGAACAACAAACTTGTACAGGCAACAGGACATGACAGTAAAGAAGAATTGTTATGAAAACATACTTCATTTTTTTCCTCATGAGAACATACTAAGGAATTTTGGCAAGAAATGTGGGAAACTATATCATCTTGAAAAGTTTGGCATTGAGTTATAAAAAATAAAAATAAACAATGAGATTTTATATATTTGGATACTACTATAACTCCAATAAGAAATTATAAATGAGAAATCATAAAATATGTAGTAATCCGTTTTGATGTAACAGAATCAGAAAAATTAAAAGAAAATCTTGAAGAATCAAATAAAAAATTAGAATATATGGTTTATATAGACCAGCTTACAAAACTTCCAAATCTTATGCAATTCCAAAAAGATGTGGAGACGTTTTGACAAAAAGAAACAGTTCTAATAAAAATAAATGAATTTTCCAAAATAAATTGATTGTATTGATATGAAGCCTGAAATGTATTAATAACAAAATTCACAGAAAAATTGGGAAAAGTATTGCAAAATTATTGATTACAGTTGTATAGAACCTGAGAAATGGAGTATTGAATTTTAAATACAAGCTGAAGCAAAATATCTCGGAAAACTGTATTTGAAGACATTTTTTGATGAGAAGTTGATTATGAAATAAGTATACAAGAATTAAATATAAAAGCAGTACTTAATTTGAGTATATGAAAAGCAACAAACCAAGATTCTTCAAGCTTATATAATAATGCTCTTATTGCATTGTATGAGTCCAAAAAACTATGAAAACCAGTTCAATATACTCCTGAATTGGAAGAAAAAAACAGGGAAAATATACAAAACGCATTTTACTGGGTAAATGAGATAAGAAATTCATTATACGAAGATAGAGTAGTGCCTGCATTTCAATGAATTGTAGACAATAGAAAATGAAAAATCACTAGATATGAGGCTTTAGTAAGAATCCAACAAGATGAAAGATTAGTTTCTCCATGATTGTTTTTACCACATGCAGAAAATGCTGGTTTTATGCCAGAAATTACTCAAGTGATGATAAGAAAAACAATAGAAGCAATGAAAGGTAATAATTTTTGATTTTCAATTAATCTTACAGAAGAAGATATTAAAAATCCAGAAGTTTTTGAGCAAATTAAAAATTACCTTCAAAAGTATGATATAAATCCAGAAAGATTAAGTATTGAGATTCTTGAACAAGTTGTAAGTGAAGATAATGCTGTTTTAAATATGCTAAATAAATATTCTCAAATTGGAATAAAAATTTCTATTGATGATTTCTGAGTTGGATATTCAAATATTTCAAAATTTATTAGAATAAATCCTGATTATATGAAAATTGATTGAAGTATAGTTAATTGAGTACATAAAGATCCGGAAAAACAAGAAATAATAAAACACATTGTTAATATGTGAAAACAAAAATGATCAAAAATTGTTGCAGAATTCATAGATACAAAAGAAGACCAAGAATATATAAAAAATCTTTGAATAGAATACAGCCAATGATTTTATTTTTCAAAACCTACAACCACACTATAAAATTTTCTATCCTGATAATGTATATTATAATAATAGAAAATAAGGGTAATTATCTAAATTGCTGATCTCTACTTGAATATCTTTAGTAAAAGGTTTAATAAAACACTTAAAACCAAAGATAAAATCAAAAAACTTACCACTGGGAAATAAAATTTTGTATTTTCATTATCAATATAAATATCTCATGGTAATTTTCAGAACGGAATTCAGAATTTATTCAACAAAAAGATTGTTAATCAAATAAAGAAAATTATACCTCATGATATCATAATTATTTTTCAGGTATTTTCCATGTTTTAATATTTCAAAATAAATCCCGGGCACGATTACCAGCTGTTTTCAAAAACATTTTTGTATTTTTCTATTATTTGTTCGTCTTTTATTATGATATTTATCTCTCTGTTGTTATCAATACTGTTTTGGGTAAAATTTGAGCTTCAAACTACAAGATATTTGTTGTCTACCAAAAAAGACTTGGCATGCAAATAAGGTTCAGATTGAAACCTGACTTTTCAGTTATCAATCTTTTCTTTTGTGTTATAGTTTGTATCATTATCAGCCAAAAGCACTTTCACATCCGTGTTTTTTAGATTGTTTACTTTATTTATTAAAGAATGATCCGAAAAATTTTGGGAATAAACCAACAACTCCTCCTCTGTTCAATTTATCAGATCTTCAAATCATTCTCTGCAATTTATGTTGCAAACAAGTAAATTTGGATGAATTTTTTCTTCATTAATATGCTCTTCATTCCAATCTTTTTCAAAAATGTACTCCAGACTTTCTCTGATATTTTCATCTTCTGAAATAAAAAATAATTCTTTTGATCTAAAAAATCAAGAATATGTAAAATTTGCTGTTTGGATAATAAACTTGTCGTCTAAAAGCAATGTTTTTGCATGCTGAAAATTTAATCACAATCAGTCAGCATTTTCAACTTGCACAGATTCATTATCTTCAAATCTTTTCAAAAGATTTTCATAATCTTCATCTGAATGTCTAAATTTATTTGATTCTATCAAAATTCTTATATTGCTTCAAAAATATCATAACTTTTCCAAAAAATCTTTTATCCTATCAAAAGAAAACCCATACATAAATATATCTATCTTTTCTTCTGAAGACTTGAGTATGTCTTCATACCATCATATATCACCAAAAGGTCATATTTTCAAGTCTCATTGTATATTCTGGTATCATATTTGATAATTTTCTCAGTATTCAAGAGATATTCATCATTTATCAAGTTTTCACAATACAAGAATTATTAATACACCAAATACCAATCAAAGCAATAAATATAAATATCTATCTTTCATTTTTGAAAAAATTATAAATTAAATTTAATCAAAAAATAAAAACAATTCAACCAAATGCCAGCAAGTATGTAATAAAAAACATCAAAAGATACTCAAAGAATACTCACAAGCCAATTATAGCAAAAAATACAATAAAAATATTCAAAACAGTTCAAACAATCCTATCTATTAAAAACTTTCAATTGTACAAAAACATTGATTTTAGGTCTTGATATGACAACAAAAACGAAGGCAAAAACACCAAAGCATAAACCACAAAAATCAAACTATTTAAAAATCAAAAAGACAACTCATCAAAATCAAACAAACTACCTCAAAACAGAAAATAGAAAAGAAAAGTATTGAAAAAAATTCAAACCAACAAAGGCGATAAAGAAGTAAGAAATATTCATATTCTTGAAACAATTACCATCAAATAAAACCGAAATGAATGATAGTATCAAATCCCTCATAGATAGTCTGGCATACTAAAAACAACTTTTCATCAGTATTTAGAAAAAAGTTCAATTTTTTGAATTTTGGCTCAAAACAAAAATCACATTATCAAATGAGCAAATTCATGCAATATAATTCCTACCCTCAACAAAACCCTCACAAACCAATCCAAGATTAATGATGTTTTCTTGGTGATTTTAAATAATATTTTGAAATGAACTTGTTGCAAAAAAGTTAACAAAAAAATCATAAAAATACTCAATAATATTTCATATTTTATATTATCTATATATTTTATAAAAGGTTCAAAAAATTCTAGCATATTTTGTTGGGGTTACCTGCTAATCATTTTCAAAAATATATCATTGGGTACAGATACTTTTCACATTTGTTTCATTTTCTTTTTTCATTCTTTTTGTTTTTCAAGAAGCTTCCTTTTTCTTGTGACATCACCACCATAACATTTAGCCAAAACATCTTTTTTCAATGCAGGAATGTTTTCTCTTGCTATCACTTTGTTTCAAATACTTGCTTGCAATGGTATTGGAAACATATGTTTTGGTATAAGGTCTTTTAATTTTTCTACAATAGACTTTCAAAGGCTATAAGCTTTATCTTTGTGTACTACCATGCTAAAAGCTTCTACCGGTTCATGATTTACTAAAACATCCAATCTTACAAGATCTGATTGTTCGTATCACAAAAACTCATAATTCATAGTAGCATATCATTGAGTGTTAGATTTTAATTTGTCATAGAAATCTACAATTATTTCTGCTAAAGGAATTTTATATCTTCGTAGTATTCTGTTTTCATCAATACTTTCCATTCATTGCATTATTCATCTATGTTCGTTACAAAGTTGCATAACTTCTCATCAATATTCTTGGGGTCATACTACTTCTATACTGGAATAAGGTTCAAGAATAATATCTATATCTCATGGATTTGGCATTTGTCCTCATGAACTAACTACTATCCAAGGTTTTAAAGATTCTTTAATTTCCATAGGAATGTCTCAAAGAGTTAGTTGTACATCCTCCTCTATTATATGTTTGTAAAGATTGGTATTTATAAGTTTTGTGATATTAGTTCATTGTTTTATTATATCATGAGAAAGATTTTTGAGTTTTACAAGGTATTGTGCATTTGGAATAGTAAAAACAGTTTGGATATCATACTCTTTTTCAAGTCTTTGTCTTGTAATATCCATATGAAGAGTTCCTAAAAAACCTGCTCTAAAACCATGTCACAAAGCAGAGCTTGTCTCATTATCATATTCAATAGCACTGTCATTTAAAACAAGTTTTTCAAAAGCATCTTTTAGTTTGTCATAATCTGATGCTTGCATTGGATACACACCAGAATATACAAAAGGTTTCATTCTCTTAAATCCAGGTATGGCAAAATTTCTAAGATCTTTGTATGATTTGGGATCTATGTTTTGAGCTTTAATATTTTCGGATCAAGTTTTGTTGAAACTAAGCATAGTATCTCATATTTTTGCCTCTCTTACAGATTTTTGACCTGTTACTATATATCATATTTGTCATTCTTTTATTGAGTCTGTAGGTATATAATCTGGAGCAAAATAACCTATTTGAGACGGCACTACCTGATTTTCTGAGTACAAAAGATTGATAGTATCTTTTTTGGTAAATTCTCAATCTAGTACTTTCACATATGCTACAACTCATTTGTATTTATCATAAACGCTGTCAAATATCAATGCTCTAGAAACTCAAGTTGTGTTTTTTAGTTGTTCTGATGAAGATGGTAGAAAAAATTTTGATTTGTTTTGCTCATAAAAACTTTCTGCCGATTCAATTTTGTCTATTATTGTATCCAGTACTTTATCTACATTTTCTCAAGTTTTTGCAGAAACACTTATAATTTGTTCTTTATCAATACCCACCAAGTTTTCAATATCTTCTGCAACTCTTTCTGGTTGTGCAGCTGGCAAGTCTATTTTGTTTAGTACAGGTATTATTTCAAGTCAGTAGTCAATTGCCATATACAATGTTGATAAAGTTTGTGCTTGTATTCACTGTGTTGCATCAACAAGTAAAATTGTTCATTCTACAGATGATAAAGACCTACTAACTTCATACTGAAAGTCTACATGTCCAGGAGTATCTATCAAGTTGAACTCATATCACTTCCAATGCATTCTTGCAGGAGTTAATTTGATAGTAATCCCCCTCTCCTGCTCCAAATCAAGTTTGTCCAAAACTTGTCATTTATCGGATTTTTCTAATGTTTTAGTAATTTCAAGCATTCTATCTGCCAATGTTGATTTTCAATGATCTATATGTGCTACTATACAAAAATTACGAATATTTGACTTCATTTACTATTAATATTTCTAAAACAAAAATTAGTATAAACAATTGCCTCAAACATTCAACATCTATTTAAAAGATTTTCTTTATAGTTAATGTTGACAAAACTTATTAAAGTTATATAATATATATACCCTCAAATAAGTCAATAAAAATAAAAATAAAAAAGAGGGCAAAATTTATTTTATAAACATAAATAAAAATGTGTGATTTGTAATATTTTTTGGGCAAAAGACACCCTTCAAATGGGTGTCTTTTTGTTTTATCAATATCTTTGTTTTAAGTATTTTATAAAGTTTTCATTTCTTACTAATTCTTCTACTATTTTCTTATCAAATTGAGTTCATGTATTATTAACTAATTCTGATACTAAGAATTCTATAGATTTTTTTTCTAAAATATAACTTCTTTCTCATCATATAGCATCTATAACATCTGCAATTGCTATTATTTTGCTTTCTAAAGGTAGTTTTTCTGAAGGTAATATATCTTTATAAGAATGTGGATCTACCAATCAATATGGATATCAATTTCAATCTGGTCTTTCATGATGGAGTGTTCAATTAACTATAAATTGAGGTACAGCAATCTGTTCTCATAAAAAATGTTCTAAAACTTTTTTTCCTTTAATTGAATGTGATTTTAATTCCTGATATTCTTCATCATTAGGTTTTATTCTAGAAGATAATACCAATAAGTCTGTATTTACTTTACCGCAGTCATGAAATAATGCTGATAAATAAATACCTTGACAAAAAGACTCATCTCAATCAAAATCTACTATTTTATCTATTCATTCAAATGAATCATTAAAAGAAAGTCAGTATATTTCATAATTAATCCTTTCAATTTCTTTTTTGAATTCATTATATAGAAATTCTGAATTATAGATTATTTCCGCAATTATCCTGGAATTTTCAGCTACTCTATTGTTGTGACCAGGACTATAACTTAAGTCAAATGTATCAATTATATTGGATATCAAGTTTAAAATATGGTTGAATTTTACTTTTCATATTCTAGTTAGATAATTATAAATTTTAACTAAACTAAAAAATTCTGCACCTCAAGAATGAACTTTTGGAATTTGAGCCAAAATTTTTTCAACCTTATTGTCTTCAATAAGTATTTTATCTTCAATAGAAGACAATATACTTGAAAATGTAAGCTCATTATCAGTTTGATTAATACCAAATATACTATTATATGTTTTTACAAGATAGTCTAACTCTAGTGTATCTTCACATTTAAAAGTTTCTAAAGTATTTTTATCTACCAATGACTTTAAATATTCATAATCCAAATCATACTTTTCTAAATCAATTCATGATATTTCTATAGTTTCATTAAAGATTTTCTGCATATAAAATTGTAAAACTAATATTAATGCTGTAAAAATAATTTTTCATTTAGAATACTTATAATATTCATTTTCTTTGTTGTTTTGAATGCTTTTAAATATTTTTCATAAATATCACTCACTCATAGAATCATCCATTGTGTCCAATATTTGTAATCAAAAAAACTCTTTAATAGTTTCTGAAGACATTCAGTATAAAGGTACAATATTTTTATTTGAAAAAAATAAAAATTCATCAATTTGTTTTTTTATAAGCTCAAGTTTTTCTTTTATATTAAAATTATTTAACTGAAAAAAATCTGGATATTTTACTAATGCGTTAATAAACTGTAAATTAGCAGTTATATTTGTTACTTGATAAAAAGATTTATTTCTTTGTATTGTTATTTCATATTCTGTGTTATTAGTTTCTTTACAAATCTTTTCTCATTCTCCAAATACACTATTTCAAACATCAGGTTTTAAAATCAAATGATATAAAACTCAAAACATGTTAAATATAGCAGCTTTAACATTAGTATCAAACAAATCGATATTACTTAAAAATTCATTATAATAATCATCTATATGGTTTTTACTGAAGTCAGAAATAACATTAGCAGATCATAGTCTAAAAACTAAAAGCATTCTTACTATTTGAACTGAAAACTCCATAATATATAGTTTGTTATGAAATTCTTTTTCTTCAGAAGAAATTAATTCTTTACAGTTTCTTATTTTATTTCTAAAATTTTCCAAACTATCCATGTCTTTATTGAATCATTCAGAATAATTTTTCTTTGAATTTCTGACTATTTTAGATATCTCTTTTATAAATTCTAATTCTGAAATATTTGAAAAGTATTCTAAATAGATACTTTCTTCATATTTTTCAACCCTTTTTTTGTCTTTTTGATAATTGTTAATTTTACATTCTAGAGAAGTTTGTACTTTATTTTCTTTATTAAAAAATCTAAAAGAGCTATCTTTTAAATTCTTCACTAGGATAGAAGAAAAGATTATATTTGATTTATAAACTTCTTTAATTTTTGAAAATATATCAATCCATTTTTTTAACTCTATTGTGTTAAAATTATTAGATTTAAGTTTGTCTGATATTATTTTGGAAACTTGTTCTTCATCTATAAAATTCATTAATTCTTCAGATATTAAAATTATTGCATTATGTATATTTATAAACTCGTTTAGTTTTTGTATTGATTCAAAATCATATGAACTGTTTGCTGATCTTTTTTCAATTATCTCTCATATTATAAAATATTTTTCTTGAGAACAAGTAAAACTAAGGTCAATTTCATCATTCATTTTTTCATATTCTTCTAAAAAATCATTCATTATATCAAAAAAATTATTCAAAATAGTTTCTGGTTCATATGAAGTTCAAATAAGTTTCATATTTATCATTTTTATTATTTTCAAAATGTCAGTGTTTCAGTTTTTAATTTTTTCAATCATTGTATAATTGGAAAGATTTTTATTATCTAATTCTTCAGTATTATAAAAAGTTTCTGTATAATTCATATATTAAGTTTTTCATATTAAATAAATTTCTTTTCTAGAAATTTTATATTATAAAACGTCATAAAAATCCACAATCATACATATAACAATATAAAGTTTATTTTCAAGGCATTATTTATATCCAAAAGAAAAATGAAATATACATTTAATAACATTGCCATTCAATTAGCTAATATCCAAAAATAATAATCTTCTCTAAATAATAGTTTTTTGTATATAAAAGATTTAGAAAAAAATATTAATAAGCTTCATATTATGCTTCGCAAAATTCATATTACCACAATATAAAAATAATCTTGCCCAAAAATGTTTAAAATAGTTAAATAAATTCAAAAGTTTATCACAAAAAAAGCCATTATTCTTTGTATATAGTAATAATAATCAATCAGTTTCAATAATATGAAGTTTATGAAGAAAACAAGTATTCAAAGCCAGTAAAGTATTTCATAAAATAAAATATCATCACTTCCTATATTTAAGAAAAAAATATATATTTGTCAAAACATTAAAAACAAGTTTACTAAGGCCAGTGCAAGTTTTATGTGTTCTGGAATATTTTTAAAAAAATCTGATATATCTGAAAACAAATCATAAATTGTTTTTTGTTTTTTTTCTATAAGAGAACCTCAGGACAGTATTGTTTCTATTTTATTTTTTGATTCTTCTTCTTTTTTCTTTGTAAATTTATAGCAAATATAAATAAATCAAAAAACTATCATTAAAAACAATTGCGATATTAGTAATGCTACATAAGTAGTATCATATAAATTTGAGTATATAAATACTACTACAAATAAAAGAAAATATAAAAAGTTTAAATTTCTAATATAAGAAAGATTTATTTGAGTGAAATTACTCAGTATAAAAATTATAAAAGTATAAACAACAAAACTTAAAACTATAAATATCAAAAAAACATCAAATATATCAGATATTGATAAAACTCCTACTGCTTCATAAAAAAGTAGTAGCCAGGAAAAGTAGTATCACACATGAAATATTTTAACTCAATCCTTATAGTTTATTATGTAAGAAATCAAATATAAAAAAATATTTAATCATATAATCAAAGTAATAATAAATATTTTACTTAAATCCCAGAATTCAACATTTTGTAGGATTCAATATAATCAAATATTCATTAGAATCCAAGATATAGAAAAAATATTTGTTAATATAAGTTTTTTAAAGTTTATTTTTTTTCAGGCTCAAAAAAATGATTCTTTTATATTAAAAACAAGAAAAATTGTAAATATTATAGGAATCAATCAAAAATACCACAATCAAATGTAATAAAAAAAATACACAAAAAGCAAGTTGAAAAAGACTAATAAAAAAACCATATTTTATAATCAAAAAGTATTTATAAATATTCCTCTAACAATAAAATACAATATAATTATAAATAAATAAATTACAACAATATTAAAGATTGAAAAACTCTTAAAAAATTTTCAAATATAAACTAGGATTCATAATAGTCAAAAATTCCATATAAAATAATAAGAAAGATAGATGCCTGATCATGCATAAATACTATACAACATATATAAAACAAATTCAATCAGCACAAATATAAAAACAATCTCAAAAAACCAAAAGGACTTATTTAGTAATGATATATAGTTTTCTGCCTTATTATATATTTCTTTATATAAGAATTTTAAATAAATTCATAGCCTTCAAAAAACTCAATAGTAATAGTCATCCAGTGTCTTGGTAGTAGCTGTAACATTAGACATAGTTTTTACCTTTTTGGCTCTTTTGTATTTATCATACTCCATAATAAAATCAAGATCAGATACAGCTCAAGTTATATATTTTCATGTTTCTTCTTTTTTAATAGAGTTTATATATTCTAACTCTATACTTTCCATTTTAAAAAGCAAGCTTTCCATTACTCAAGACATTTTTTCAATATTAGACCCCATTCTAAGCTTTTTCAGCTCTCAAGCAGTTTCTCAAATTTTTTTTACATCTGCTGGCGAAACTTTTCAGTCTACCCTTTCCAATAATTCTTCATAATCATTTAGAGTTTCCTCTATTATTTTTCTAATATTTTCCAAATCTTTTATAGAATATTTACTATCATCTTCTAGTTTACTTTTGGTTTTTTCAGTTTCTTCTTTAGCTTTTTTTTCGTCTTCTAGTTCTTTATATAATTTTCATAAGATTATTTTTACTTTATCATTATCAACAGGCTTTTTTAAAGAATTAATATATTTTATAGAAAATCATATTTCAGTTAAAAAATGAAAACAGTCCCTAACTCTTCCAATATCAATTACTCATGAATAATTGTTTTCTTCATACTCAAATGTAAACTCTACACTTCAAAAGTCTTCAGGTTTTCAGTAATATTTATTTACTGAAAAAACTACTATTCAATAGTTTTTTAGAATTTCTTTTATTTCTGTTTCATCTGTTCAAGAAAAAAGCATATTTAACTTTGCCTGTCATCCTCCTTTTTGAACTAATCACTTAATTTCAAAATAGTTCATGTTTTGTTTTTTTATTTAAACTGAAAGCTTTTTTATTGAAAATAATTTCAAAATCAATATAAACAATTATATTTTATATATTTTTAAAAAAAAATCAAATTTAAATGGAAAAAGTTTTTTGAGAAAAAGAAAGCATTTTGGATAATTTTTTTGAAGAATGAGTAATGTCAGTTCATTTCAAGGAAAATGTTCATATAATAAAAAAAATATGAAAACCATGATGATGGGAAACAAAATTTGATGAAGAAGTTCCATCCAAAAATTATCTAAATAATATAATTAATCAATTATACAAAGAAATTCAAGATACAGATAATGCATTTTTAGAAATTGACAAAAATTTATCAAAGGTTTTACAAATATGACCTTATAGAATTGTAATAGTTTTGCCTCCACTTTCAGATTGAATTGAAATAACTGCAGTAAAGCCTGTTAAAAAATTAAATATACAAGATTATAATCTTGATGATGATGTATTAAATTTGCTTCAAAACCAAGCTCAGTGAATACTTATTAGTTGATCTCCTTGAGAAGGAAAAACTACTTTTGCACAAGCTTTGATAGAAATGTTTGTAAAAAATGAAAAAATTGTAAAAACAATAGAATCTCCTAGAGATCTTTTAGTACCAAATGATGTTACTCAGTATAGTTTTTCTTATGCTCCACACAATGAAATAAGAGATATATTATTGCTTTCTAGACCTGATTATACAGTATATGATGAAGTGAGAAATGTGGATGACTTCAACTTGTTTAAAGATCTTAGGCTTACTTGAATATGACTTGTGGGTGTTATTCATGCTACAAATCCAGTTGATAGTATACAAAGATTTTTATGAACTATAGAAATGTGAATCGTTCCTCAAGTAGTTGATACAGTGATATTTGTAAAATGATGAAGCTTAGATAAAATATTAAAACTTAAATATTGTGTAAAAGTTCCTGAATGAATGGAATCTTCTGACCTTGCAAGGCCTGTCATCCAAATATATGACTTTTTTTCAGAAAAAGTAGAATATGAAATATATAGCTATTGAGAACAAACTGTAGTAATGCCAACAGAAAAAGTAGAAGAATACATGTGAGAAAAACAATCATCCGTACTTTTGGAATATTGATCAGAACAAATTCAAAATATTCTTCAAAAAAAATATAACTTTCCAGTTAAAGTTAAACCAGAATGAACAAATAGTATAAAATTATATGTTCCTGAAAAAAACAAATGAAGTATAATATGAAAACAATGAGCAAAAATATCAGAATTAGAAAAACAGTTGTGAATATCAATTTCAGTTAGAACAACTGAAGAAGTTCCCCAAGGTGAATTGGTTCAAGATTTTAATTATGAAATAACCAAAAAAAATAAAAAAGAAACAGTATTACTGTATTTTCCTATAGAGCTGGCAAATGTTGATGTAGTTTTACAAGTATGAGATGAAAAAATAAGTTTAACCCCAAATAAAAAAGGAAAAGCTCAAATTAAAAATAAAGAATTAATTGATAAAATTAAAGTATATTGAGTTAATCTAGATATCTAAAAAATATATGTAAAATAAATAAAAAAGGATAAATTGATATCAAATCATTTTATCCTTTTTTTAGAAATTGGAAATATTTTTTTATTCAAGAGTTACCTTTTTAAGTTTTTCTATTAACAATTGATCTGGTGTATATCACTCAATCATTGCTTGATAACTAAGTATTAATCTATGTCTTAAAGCAAGTATAGCAATTTTTTGTACATCTTCATGAATCACATAGTCACGATTTTGAAAAAATGCTATTACTTTTGAAGCTTTATATATAGATATACTTCATCTAGGACTTGCTCAATATACTACTCTACTATCTTCCTGTCTTGTACAAGTAACCAATCTTGCAATATAATCTTTTACATCTTCTCATACATGCACGTTTTCAATATTTTTAATAATTTCAAAAAACTTGTTTTTATCCAAAGCTTTTTCGGTGGTTATATTTTTTTCATTTTCTATACTTGAAATTATCTTGGATTCGTCATCCTTTCAAGGATAATTTACTATTGCCTTAAATAGAAATCTATCTACTTGTGCTTCAGGTAAAGTATATGTTCATTCTTGCTCTACTGGATTTTGAGTTGCAAGAACAAAAAAAGGATTAGATATCTCATGCGTATATCATCATATACTTACTTGTTTTTCTTCCATAGCCTCTAATAAAGCTGATTGTACTTTGGGAGTAGTTCTATTTATCTCATCTGCCAATAAAATATCAGTAAATACAGGTCATTTATTGATATAAAATTGTCAATCTTTTTGATTGTATATCTCTACTCATACTATATCTGAAGGCATCATATCAGGAGTAAATTGTACTCTTTTAAAATCAAAATCCATTATTTTTGATAAAGTTTTTATTGTTTTTGTTTTAGCTAATCATGGTAATCATTCTACTAAAATATGTCAATTAGAAAACAGATTAACCAAAAGTGCATTTAAAAATCAGTCCATTCATATAATAGTATTATTTAGTTGATTTTTAACTTCAATAATATCTTCATTTTTTATGCTCAAATCAGATAAATCATCAGAAAAAACTGATGAATCTATATAAGAAATATTTTCTGTTTCTTTTAGGTATGAATCGTCTAATTTATTAGATTGTTGAGAGTCTAATTCTTCGTCTTTCCAAATAGAATACAAAAATATTATTAAAACTAAAATAACTAATATTAAAATAACAAAAAACCAAAACATTCTGCGTAATTAGAATCTAAATATATTAATTATCATTATCTGAAGAAAAGATACTTGCTATTCTTTCTTTTAGATACTGAGTAGTATTGTCTTTCATTTCTTGAGTATATTCTTCAATTCTTTGGTTGAAATTAGTAACAATTTGGTCTCTTTGTTGTTGTATAACATCTTCGATATTTATTTCATCTCAGGTATAAACATCATATCATCTTTCCATAGCTTCATTAAATGCTTTTGAAGCATTTTCAGCGGAAAAATCAGCCATAATATTAAAAGAAGAATAAGCTCAAAACAAGTATCCAACAATAAAAGCCAATATTATTGAAACAAAGATTTTCATTATAAATTTTTATATAATAAAATACTAATTTATTAATATTTTTTTAAAATTTGATTTTTCTCAAGATAATATCTCAATAAAACTTTTGGATTTATTGAAATACTTTGAAAGAATATTTATTAAATATTTATTTGCAAGTCATTTTATTGGTTTTTGTTTGAATTTAATAATGTATAAATCAAGTCAGTTATATTGTCAACTTAATTCTACTTTTTCAACCTTACTATTTGGAAAAGCTTTTACATATATTTTCATTTATATAAAAAACCTTTTTGTAACATAATAAAAAACTCCTCAAATCAAAGATATTTCTACAAGCAAAACCAACATCATTTGAATAAATGTCATCAGGTCCATTTGTATTGATGATGTTCACAATCAGTCTGCAACCATGTATCAAACAAAATCATTAAATATAGGATTGAATATTGCATTAAATACAAATACAACAAATATTGCTGTAGAGAATGATAATAATAAAGGATGTTTCTTAAGTGTATTTATAAATTTCATTTTAATCCATTTTAAAATTAAATATAGCTTCATCAGAATGTATATCAAAACTACCATACACTTTTTTATCTTCCAACATATCTAATTGTGAGTCATCAATTCAAAACATTTGAGTAACAGCAAATCACCTCAACAAACCAACAATATCTTCCAAGTTTATATAATATGTAAGTAATGAGTTTTCTGTATATTTCATATCTAATAAATCTCAATTTATAGTTGGATCAAATATATTAATATGAGTTTTTCAATCTTTACCTTCAAATTCTATACTTCAAGAAATTGGCATAGGCATTCATTGAGTTATTGTAACATCTACTCAAAAACCATTTTCTGTTTCATAATAATCTACATCTTGCCCTATCCCAAGCTGTTGAACAAGTTGTTCTATATCATCTCACATAGCTCATTCTACTGCATCAAAGAATTCTATTCAGTCTATTATAATTTCTCATCAAACTCAAAATCCTGCTGAAGTTTGTCCCAAAGATATTGAAATATTATTATCAAGACCTCTTATAATATCAGCAATCTGCTCGTCACTAAACATTTCTGGTTGTCATACCATTCACATTCATCATGTTAGTCAAACATTTGCAGCAACCTCATCAGCATCAATTCACAAAAACTCAAATAAAGATCCTATTTCGATATGAGCCAGTGCTCATTCTTTTTTATTTTCTAAAATTTCTGGCTGAAAACTTATGTTGTCAGAAACTCATAAATCTTTAGAAAATAGGGCAGAAATTTGTCATTCTCATCACTGAGAAGAAATGTTACCAACAACCAAAGAATACTCCAAAATGTCTATATAATTTTGAAATAATTGTTGTTCAGTAGGTTGCTGCATTCTATCAGCATCGGCAGCAGATAAAACTCAAAAGTTATTTTCTTTTCATAAAGTTGAAACATAGTTTTTAGTTCTTTCAAGTTCTTCAAGGTTTTTTCAGTCGTAATCTTCAAAAAAGCTAATTGATTCTTGATTTCAATATACATACACTCCTCATTCTATTTGTTGAAAATCATATCATTCTTCCATTAAAAATCATATTTCTTCAACTTGTTGGATATCAAATCATCTATCCACATCTACAAGAATAAAACTTATTGCATCAACTCAATCTCATTCTTGAAAAACAGCTAGTTCATTGATTCAATCCAGCACACCAATCATCTCTTCTGCTTCTTGTCAATCTGTTAATTCTAATAAAGACTCTATTCTATCATCAACTGACATATAAAAAACTTGTCAAAGTTGTCAGGGAATATGTTCTATTAAGGCTGATTCAGAATAGTCATCTCAATGTAAATTCATTAAAAAAAATCAAAATCATATAGTTAGAAATATTCATACAAGTCATATTATGATATATTTTTTTATGTTATCCATTTGAAGCTTTATTATTTTATAAATCATAAATTGTTTTTAAAGATTTTTTCAAAATCTTCAATAGCTTTATCAAAATCATCATTTACTATATTGTAATCAAACTTATTTTTTGTTTGCAATTCATAATTTGCATTTTCCATTCTTATCTTGATTTGTTCTTCTGACTCTGTTCATCTATTGGTAACTCTATTTGAAAGTTCATCTATAGAAGGAGGCAATATGAAAAAACTAGTCACCAAAAAATCATTTGATAAACTATTTTTTAGATATATAGCTCATTGAGGATCAACTATATACATTGGAATTTTTCAAGCCTCTAAAATTCTATGCAGCTCACTATATGTAGAACCATAATAATTGCCATGTACTTGGGCATATTCTATAAGATCACCTTGTTCTATTTTTTTTTCAAACTGGTTTTTTGAAATAAAATAGTAATCTATTCAATTTTTTTCTCAGTCTCTAATACTTCTAGAAGTTGTAGTAACAATTTTTTCAAAAAAATTTGGATGATTTGAGATAAGTTTGTATCATATTGTAGTTTTTCAAACTCAACTAGGTCAAGATAATATTACAATACTATTCATATTAAGATTTAATAATAAATTATTTTTTATACAGCTATAGGAGCCTTAATGGCAGGATAACTCTCATATCAACTCAAAATAAAATCTTCAAATTCTATATTGTTTATATCCTTTATATTTCTTGCTATTTCTAAAGTAGGGAAATCCAGAGGCTTTCTTGAAAGCTGAGTTTCAACTTGTTCAAAATGATTGTGATATATATGAGAATCTCATATTGTATGTATAAACTCTCATGGCTTGTATCAGGTAATTTTAGAAATCACAATCAATAAAGCACTATAAGAAGCAATATTAAAAGGAACTCACAAAAACATATCTGCACTTCTTTGATACATATGAAGAGATAATTTTCAGTTTCATACATAAAATTGATACAAACAATGACAAGGAGGCAATAACATGCTATCAACTTGTTGAGGGTTCCAGGCATTAACAATTATTCTTCTTGATTCAGGTGATTTTTTGATAAGATCAATTGCATTTTGAAGTTGATCAATTTTTTTATTGTTGTAATTTCTCCATTGGTATCAGTAAACAGGTCCTAAGTCTCAATATTTTTGTACAAATTCATCTTCTTTGGGTAAGCTTTTTATTTTTTCTATAAAATCTTTTTGAGATAAAGCATTTTCAGTTCATACATCATTTACATAATTTTTATAAGGCCAATCATCCCATATATGTACATCATTATCAGCTAGGTATTTGATATTAGTATCACCTCTAAGAAACCAAACTAGTTCATGAAATATTCATCTTGTAAACATTTTTTTTGTAGTAAGCAATGGAAATCATTTTGATAAATCAAACCTCATTTGAGATCAGAAAATGCTTCTTGTTCAGGTTCAGGTCCTATCTCATCTGTCGATACCATTATTAATTATATTTTCAAGCAAGTTTAAATATTGATATTCTGGATGAGGCATTTTTTTAAATTAATTTCTAAAGTTATTTTAAGTTTTGAGAACATTTTTGATAAAATTAATTTTTTATCAGTTTAATTATTTTTTTTTGTATTTCAAGTTTCGTTTTTTATTTTACCAATCAATCATTTGAAATAATAAGACAAATTCTTATAATTAATATTAAAATACTTTAATAATTCAAAATAAATCTACAACATGCAATTAAATATAGATTATCATTTTCATCCTAATCTTTCTATTAACAATCTACTGGCACAAAAAAAAGTAAAAAAAATACGAAAAAAATTTACCGAAAAAAACATTAACTGCATATTAAGTACCGAACATTCATACAAAAATCCACAAAGAGCTTATCAAATAATGAACAAATACAAACCAAGTTGATATTTTTGCTTTCCTTGAATGGAATGTATTACCAAAGACTGAATAGATATTATAGTATTTTCTTATGATAAAAAAATATTCAAATATGAAGAATTAAAACCATTTAGACTGACATATTTTGAACTTATTGATTTTATAAAATCCAAAAATGATTTGTATTCCTTTGTAACTCATCCTTATAGTTTGAATTTAAGTTGAGTTGTAAGCAAACTTTGACAATCACAATATAAAACTTCTTTACAACTTTTGAAGGCAGTAGAAATATCAAATTGAGCTTTTGATAATTTTTATTTATTTTTGAAAAAAACACCTCTTAACAAAATATTTCATAAAAAAATTGATAAAATACTTAAAACAAAAACTATTCCAGTAAATGACTATAGCTGAGATTTAGATTTTATAGCTGTATGAAGTGATGCACATCATATTAATGAAATTGGTAATTGTTGTAGTATTTATTTTGATTGAGAATATACAGATTGTTCAGTCTTTGAAGCAATTACTACTAGACACAAACACTTCCAAATAAATTTCAATCAACTAAATAATATTGATTGGAATATGTTGTTAAGAAGTGGGCTAACTTCATTCCAAGAATTTTTATTGAAAAAATACTATAAATATACTACTTGAATACTAGCAAATAATTAATATTACCTAAAAAGTTGTAATTGTGGATCAAACTCATCTATATCATAATCTTCTTCTGTTAGTTTTTTGATGCAATTACTTCACTGTTTATTTATATTTATATGAATTTTTCATTTTTTAACTTTTCAGCTCAATACATAAATATTGTCTGAATTTTTTTGAAAGTTCAATCTCTTTTTAAACCTATTTTTGTCATTTTTACTATTAAATCAACTAACCTCACAAAACAATATTTGATCAGTAGAACTATCAGATAATTCCATAATTAATTTAGAATCTTCTAAGTTGGATATTTTCATTATCTTAAATCTTCCACAAACAACTTCTCATTCTTCTACTACTCAATTTTTTATTTGTTTGATCCGATAGTCTCAAATTGTTTGTTTTTTGGGTTTGTCAAATTTTAACATTTTTTGTTTTTGATGTTTTTTTACACTACTAGAAAAATCTTGAGGTGATTTGAGTTTATCCCAAGTTTGTTTTAACTTTTCTCATTCTCTAAATTGATCTAACAACTGTCTTTTTGCGGATTTTTTCCTTGAAAACTGTTGATAATATTCAATGGTATCTTTTGGGTAAACAAAATGTACATTAGCTCATGCTTTGTATCTTCCTACCCTACCTACAAATTGCAATAAATCTTTTTCGTTTTTTGGTAAATTATATAAAACCAACTCAGATATATCAAAGTTCATTCAAAGTTTCATTACTGAAGTAGTAAATACTATATCAATATCTCAAGATTTCACCTGATCAGAAACAAAATTTTGAATTATTTTCTGTTTTTTGCTTTTATTTCATCATACCATATATCAAACCTTGAATCATTTTTGTTTTGCTATTTCCATAAATCTAAAAATCAACTCTTTATCTTCTACATAAACCATTGTAGTTTTACCATGCTTTTTGTTAGTTTCAGATATTTCTAGAGTTTGTTGTAGTTTTGGATGATTACAAGAGTTTTCATATTCGGCCAAAATTTTTGCAAAATTTTCTAATTGATATTTGTGCTTAAGTTTTGAAAAAAGCTGTAATCCAAAATTTGAATATTTTATGTTGTGATAAAATTTAGAGCTATCGTAATTTTGATTCTCCTCACATTTATTTTCAAATTTTATTATTTCTTTATCAATTTCTTCAATAAGGTCAGTTACATTTTTGAGAGTTTTTGTATAATCATCAGTTTCAAGATTTTTTTTAAGATTATTCAACTTGTCCAAAATGTATACTAATTTTTTGAAAATTAAGTGTTGATAAAATTCTTTAGAAAATTTTTTTCTGATTCTTTTCTTTAGCAACTTTTGCATTTGCAACTGTTTAGTTTTATTTATATAAGATTTTGACTTTAATTTGTTTTTTTGAAAAGTTTCAAGGATATCAGAAGGAATTTTTACTCATTGAGTTTTTAAGTTTTTAAAAAAACTATCAATATTATGAATAATATAACTTCTTGCAGTTTCCAGTTTTTCTTGTAGGTTTCTGAACTCTTCTGATTCCAGACTATTTTGAGGAGCTTGACTATGTAGTAGATAATTTCTTGGTTTGTAGTTTTTTTCTTGTGAGCCTACAAACCAGTCTTGTATATCAAAACTTGTAATAATTTTTTCTTGGTTTGTAGAAAGAGCTGTAAGTCATAGTATTCTAGGCTGATTTCATTGTTCTTTTTGATATTCATAATTTTTAAATGTAGGATAATTATGAGTTCAAGACTCTTTGTTTCATTCTTCTCAGATATGAATCTCATCTATTATCCATAGATCATTTGTTGTAGATGAAATTTTTTCTAGTCAATGATGTGTTGTAAAAACAATTTTGGGATTTGATTCCAACTCATCTTTACTATTCATATATCATATTTCAATACTTTTTTTGTCGTATCAATTAATTTCCAAAAACTCCAAAAAAGCTTGATATTGTTGTTTTACAAGTTCATTTGTGGGAGCACAAAAAACTACTTTTCACGGCTTTCACAAATATTTCAACATCTCATTGAGTGCTACAATTGTTTTTCATTCTCAGGTTGTTAATGAAATTATACAGTTATTATCTTGATTTTCATTCAAAAAATCAATTGCCATTTGTTGTCAATCTCTTTGCTCAAAAGATCTTGTTTCTACTGTCTCTTCATAACTTGGTATTTGTTCGCTATAATCTTCTGCTTTAATCTTTTTTTTACCAAGTGCTTTTCTAAGTTCTTTTTTATATTTACTTACATAATACCCCAATGCTTTCTGGAAAAAAATGTCTTCAAGTGACTTATTTGTTTGTCAAAGTATTTTCTGTATTTGAGATTTGTTGGGTCATCAATAATTTTTACTTACTTTTTCTAGTATTTTCAATGTATCTGGTTGCATATATTATTTGTTTATGATAAAAATTATTGCCATAATAAAAAAAATTCTTAAAAAGTCAAAACAATATTGACAAAATTTAAAA
Source organism: Candidatus Absconditicoccus praedator (assembly GCF_021057185.1). Lineage (GTDB taxonomy): Bacteria > Patescibacteriota > Gracilibacteria > Absconditabacterales > Absconditicoccaceae > Absconditicoccus > Absconditicoccus praedator. The sequence continues at coordinate 194,436 of NZ_CP054059.1, read as the reverse complement.
ACAATTGATTTTTAGAAAAAAATTATTAAACTTATCAGTATAGTAGGTGGTTTAATTAAATTATTATTAAAATTTATTTTACTTAATTTTGAAAATGTCAGAACAAGTAAAACTTGACCTTTGACTCCCAGGTGAAAACAACCCAAGTCAGGAAAGTAATTTGAAAAAAGCAGAAATTTCCCAAACTTTGTCATCAAAAGATATGTTTTTGAGAAGTTTGGATGATGCAGTTAAGTGTAATTGAACTATTGATTTGGATGGTTTTAGACAAACTATATGAGTCTGCTCAGATGTTTTAAAAACAATGTTTTCTGAAATAAAAGAAAACTATTGAGAAATAAATTTTTCGTTATCAATCAACTTTTTAGGAAGAAATGTAAAATTAGAATTTTCAAATGGTCAACTAGTAAGTATTCAAGATCCGTATGTAGTCTACAAAAATAACTGAAAAAAATTTATTTGTGTGATTGAAAAATGAAAAGATAAAGAATATCACAATGCTGCCAAAAGAATTATCAAAATCTATAACCAATCAATTAAATAAAAATTGTGTTTGATGTTTTGGTAAAAATAATTATCATGACAAAAAACTTTAACAATATGTGATTAAAATGTTTGAGCCTACTAGCAAACAAAAAGAGCTTTTAGAAAAAAAATTGAAATTGATTTGAAAGGAATATTATCTTCCAGAGTTTAATACTGCAAACGAATTTCAAAGTTATCTTGAAAAACTAGATAAAAAAATCAAAAAAAAGTTTAAAAAACAAACTCAAACTGTTGCCCGAAAAAAAGAAAAATTATATAATTATTGTATTAAACTTTTAGACAGATTTGGACTATATACAGAAAACAAACTAAGAGAAAAAATGCAAACAAAAACCTCAAACAAAGAAGATATAAATTATGTGATAGAAAAACTAAAAGAAAAAAATTTTATAAACGATGAAAGATTTGCTGAAATTTATATAAATCAACAACTTAATAAGTGAAAATGATATTATCATATAATTAAAAAACTTAATGAAAAATGATATACCTGAGACCAAAAGCCTCTAGAAATTGATGAGTATGAAAGCTTATTTGAAACTTTAACAAAAATTGTTTGAAACAATGAATTCAATGATTTATCACTACAAAGCCAAAGACAAAAGCTGCTTGCCAAACTACAAAGGAAATGATACAGATACAATTTGATATTAAATGCAATAAAAGAGTTGGAAGAAAAACAACAAATTCCAAAACTAAGATATCAAGTCCATGAAAAATTCTACAAAGAAAAAGATATACAAAAAGATGCCAACAAGGTAATCAAAAAATTTAACTTTGATAATTTGTCTGATTACAATCAAAAAAATAAATTTATACAAAAAATGCTTTATAGATGATATTCTTATGATAAGATAAAAGATTATCTAAATGAACTAGAGTCTTAAACTTATCTTATAGGGTATTAATAACTGGATTGATACTATTATTCAATCAAGCCCAAACTATTTAATTTTTCTTCCATAAAATTAATATACTTATCTACTGAGAAATTATCTTCTGCCAAAGAATTTATCACATCCAAAGATTTATTAACACTACCCTTTTTATGAATATTGTTGCTTAGATAAGATTTAATTTGTTCAAACTCTCAATTTGCAATAATCTTATCAAGTAATCATAGTTGTTGGTCCATATTTTGATAAATCCAAGAAGCATACATATTACCCAAGGAATAAGTAGGAAAATAACCAAATTCTGCATTAGCCCAATGAGGGTCTTGTAAAATTCATTCTTTTAGAGTAGTAGGCTGTACTCACAAATAATCATAATATTTTTGATTCCATATTTTTGGCATATCCTCAACTTTTATTTTTCAAGCCAACAAGTCTCTTTCCATTTCATATCTTATGATAATATGCATATGATAAGTAAGTTGGTCAGCACTTGTTCTTATCAAGCTTGGTTGTATATTATGAATTAATTTTACAAAATCTTGGTAATCATATCATTCAAACTCTTTTGGAAAATATTTAGATAATTTTGGAAAAAATCTCTCCCAAAATTTCGGGTTTTTGGCTATATAAAGCTCCCAAATCATACTTTGTGATTCATGCAAAGCCAAAGATCTAATCTCACCAGCAGGTAGTCAGTATTGAGATTTATCAACTCAGAGATGATATAAAGCATGTCACATTTCATGTATAGTAGTTGTTAGGCAATCAATTAGATCACCATCTCAAAGTCTAGTAGTTATTCTAGCATCATTTAATGATATTGAACGAGTAAAAGGATGTACCGAAATATCAAGCCTTCATTTATCAAAATCATATCAAAGTTCTTCTAAAACTTCATAAACTAGTTCTTTGATTTTATCTTTATTAAATCTTTTGTTTGCTAGTTCTTGTATTTTTGGATCAATTGTTTTTACTTTGTCAATTAATTCTTTTAGCTTTGGCTTAAATTCTTGAAATATTTCGTCAAGTTGATAAGTTTTTGTCCAAGGGTCAAACTCGTGCAAAAAATAATCATATAAATTATCTTCATAACCCACCAGATTAGCTTCTTCTAATCTCAAGTCCAACAATTTTTGGAACTCTTTGGCAAAAATTGAAAAATCTTCTTCTTGCCTTGCTTTTTTCCAGGCTGTATTTGTCTTAGTTTTTTGCAAAGCTATTTTTTCCAAAAGCTGAGAAGATAACTTATTGATTTTTTCTATATCTTCTTTGATTACAGTCAAATTTTTCTTTTGGATATCTTCTAGATCTTGGTTATCCAAAAGTTTATTTACCAAATCATAAAGATTTTTTTCAGTAAACTTTTCAAATTTTATTTTTGTCAATGTAGCAAGCATTTCTCACCTATCATCACTGGCTCAACTAGGCATATAAGTTTCTTTATCCCAAGTGGCCAAAGCTTGCATATTATCTAAATTTCTAATTTCTCTTAGTTTTTTTACCAACTCTTCGTACATACTTATTTTGTTTTAATGGTTAAAATTATAATAAATATAAGTAATTATCTGGCTTTTTCAATAAAAAAACTTAATTCCAGCTTGTAGAAGCCATACTTTTATAGTAATAGTTTACTAAATTTTGTTCTATAAAAAAAATATGGAAGCTATGATCTAGCTATCCACATTTTCATATTCCCAAGTCCAAATACTTAAATAGAATCAAACAAAAATGACATCCCCTATAAGAGTAAATAATCAAAATATGATTTTTTGGATTTCAAGAGAAAATTATTAAAAAGTAAAAAAAGCTATCATTTATTTCAATACTACATTAGTTCAGCTAAGAGAATGATAACAACTTGTTGGATACCAGAAAAAGTATCATTTCAATACTACATTAGTTCAGCTAAGAGTTTTCTTTTATCCAAAATGTGAGTCACAAACATAAAATTTCAATACTACATTAGTTCAGCTAAGAGTCTCTTGGTATTTTATATTGTACTGCTCAATAGCTGATTTCAATACTACATTAGTTCAGCTAAGAGAAAGCAAAACAAGTAAATATTGATGAGCTGGTGGAATATTTCAATACTACATTAGTTCAGCTAAGAGCAAATATTAACAAGATTTTGTATACTATTATGATGGGTATTTCAATACTACATTAGTTCAGCTAAGAGCAAAAACAAAAAAGATATTATTGTTTTTATAGTTTTATTTCAATACTACATTAGTTCAGCTAAGAGACATAAAAAAATGAAAAAAATATTATTATTGTTGTTTATTTCAATACTACATTAGTTCAGCTAAGAGTTGCTAAAAACTTATTAACTGGTGTATATCAATCACTATTTCAATACTACATTAGTTCAGCTAAGAGTAGAAGTAACGATAGAGTATAGAGATACATTTATGCAATTTCAATACTACATTAGTTCAGCTAAGAGTCAGCATTATCGTTTTTTCTTTGTGATGAAGCTTTATTTCAATACTACATTAGTTCAGCTAAGAGCCATTTCTCTTTCCTGCTCTGACTTCCTTCATTGTTATTTCAATACTACATTAGTTCAGCTAAGAGTGAGAGGAATTTATTGTTGAAGATGAGAGCCAAGATGATTTCAATACTACATTAGTTCAGCTAAGAGCCCATTCCGTGCTTGCTTGTCAATTATTTCAAAGATGATTTCAATACTACATTAGTTCAGCTAAGAGTTATTATTGGTCCTATTGTCATACCTAAAATTCATAATTTCAATACTACATTAGTTCAGCTAAGAGAATGAAAGCCTATGAGTAATCAGCATATATATTCTCAATTTCAATACTACATTAGTTCAGCTAAGAGTAGATGTTCCCCTAATTCTACTACTATTTCATAATCATTTCAATACTACATTAGTTCAGCTAAGAGAAACTAAATTAGATGGAATAGAAGATTGAGCAGAAGATTTCAATACTACATTAGTTCAGCTAAGAGATGCTCTCTAGCTTTTCATTTATATGTATCTTTGATATTTCAATACTACATTAGTTCAGCTAAGAGATTTAAACTTGTACTTCTATCTTGTGTTCATTTTCTATTTCAATACTACATTAGTTCAGCTAAGAGCTAGAAGGCTTGACGATATAATAGAAGGAACAGGTCATTTCAATACTACATTAGTTCAGCTAAGAGGTGCTAGTTGATATAATGTAAATATAAGTTTAATAACATTTCAATACTACATTAGTTCAGCTAAGAGCAATATGACATTTTTTTGGTTCTCGGTTTGTATCATATTTCAATACTACATTAGTTCAGCTAAGAGGCTTTGGACACCTGCCAAAACCCTTAATTAAATAATATTTATATAAAGCTCTAATGCAAGATTTTTTCAAATATAATTAATAAGTTTTTTCCAACTGAAAAACAAATAAAAGTTTTTTACAAAAAATCTGTTTCACATCCCAAAAAAATCTATTATATCATATTATCAATTGGACTTTTTTCTTCTCATATTACCTGTCTTTCCATAGCTCATTTATATGGCATATGAAAAATAATTATACTATTTTCTCACTCTGGTATTTCCTTCTGAAATTTTTTTACCATTTTTTTGAGATCTTCTTTCATACGAACAAAATCAGACTCCGGAAGTTCACCTTCAAAAACACTATTTTGTATCCAATTAAGTTTTTTCTTCAAATATTTATGAACTTTGGTTACTTTTTTTTCTGTTATATCATAAATTACAATTACATACATTAATAATTTTTTTCCATACTAAAAGGAACAAACTGCTCTTCTCACATGATATGTTTTATTAGCTTATAACAATCAAACTTTATCAAACTTCCATAACTTACTTTTCTTTTTAGCTTGGGATGATCTACTGTTTTCTGAACTCTTTCATCCCAGTATCTTAGAAACAACCTTCTTCCTTCTTCATTTAATACAGCATAATTAACATCATGCATAAAATGTTTTTCTACTTTTAGTACTCCCCTGTTTACCATGTTGAAAATGTTTCCATAAACCAACGGTATCTTGAAAACTTCTGATACATCCAAAGCAAGAGAAAACCTTCTTTGGAAAGGTTCATGCAAATAAGAAATTGTTGGATTTAGTTGAGTATGATAAATTTTTGTTAGTACATAAGTATAAAGCACAGAATTTCAAAAGCTTATCAAGGCATTTATAGGATTATCAGGTGGTCTTTTTACCCTTTTATTCAAAACAAATTCTTCTGGCAGGAACTCTTTGAAACTATTATAATAAACATCCCACAAACTTCATTCTACAAATAATACCTGATTGATATCCTTCTTGGATTTTATACCTACCAACATTTCCTGAATTTTATGAATATATTTTTCTACATTTTTGTGATGTCTCTGATAGTGCCTCAATGAACTTATCATATTGTTTCATATTCATTCAACTATATTGGATGCTATTTCTAATCTACTGGAAGTATTTTGATAATAGTTTACCTGATTCACAAAAAGCTTACCACTTACATAATTTTCTCTTGGATAATAACTTCATGAATAATATCCATAATAATTAAAAAAGTGAACTGTTATCATATTCTGGGTAAGAAAATTTAATAACTTTGAATTTATACTAACCTCTCAAAGACAAAAAATCTGTTCAATATTAGCTATTGGAATTACTTTCTGAGTAGACTCATTCTGAAAAAACAAGGTATTATCTTTTCTGCTAAGCTGTCAGGATTGAGTTATATAAAGATTTTTATTTTCCATTTTTTATAGTCAAAATTAAATCCAGCAAAATTCATAATAGCTGCATCATCTACATTTTTTGTGAGGTCCTCACTGCTTATTTATAAGCTTATCTGGTATTTTTTCGCTACTTAGAATACTTTCTATATCTTGTATAGTATTTAATAATTCTTTTTCATTATCTTTGGTCAACTCTATCTGAATATTATCTTGGTTTTCCTTGAATTTGATTAGTCATTTTTTATTTACTCACTTTTGTTTAAGTTTCCAAAGATAAAACAAAATCTGCATTTTTACTCATTCAAATTCAGTATTTGCCTTTTTAAATTCTTCTACATAATCTTTGGTTAATTTGTCTATTTTTATCCCATCCAGTTCTACTTCTACATTTTCATCTTGATCATCATACCTTAGCTCGTGATAATGTTTTCAGATTTTTACTTTTTCGGAAGTATGCTCAGATTTCAGATTGTTGTAAAAAAGCCAGCCTTGTCTTGGACAGTGCATATACTGGGCTATCAAAGAAGCTGTTATCTGAAATTTCATTATATCCAATTAACAGTTAAATAATGTTATCCTCCAACATTACATCATTTGCACTTGAAACATCAAAACCTACTTCTTCATTATAAAACTCCTTTATCAAATCCTGATTTTCATATATAAGTCACCTTTCTAGTTCTCTTTTGGCAAATCACAAATTTTGTATTTTACTTATATCAACTGATATTATGTACTGCAAAAAATACGGTTTGATTTTATCCCACTCCTTTTTTCTTTCAAATTTGTTGGGAATATTTGATATATCCTCAAATTGCTTGAGTAGATTCTTGGAATAATTATCAATGTTAACAAAGATATCAACTGTTTGGTAGCTTTTTTCTATCAGATTAAAGTTTCTGCTCATATCTTCAAATTCCAAGTGATTCCAGTTGTCCAACAACTTATTTTCTATATCTTTACCTTTATTTTGCTGTATCAACTCAAAATAATTATCAAACAGTTTTTTATAATCTTTTTCATAAATAATTCAGTCTCAGGATAATACCTGATTGGTAAACTGCAAACTCAGAAAATCATAAATATACTTTGCAAATTTTTCTTGTTTTTTGTTATCTTCATCTATCAGAGAATAAAGATAAAGAACTCACCTACTAGAATTTTTTCAGTTTCTATTTATTCTTCCAAGAGCTTGTACTATACTATCTATTGGTCCAATATCCCTGAATCAGATATCCATATCTATATCAACTCATGCCTCTATTAATTGAGTACAAACAACAATAACTCTTTTATTGTTATCCGAATTTTTTATATTTTTTATTTTGTTGATTCTTTCTTTCCTGTGGGCAGGAACTATATTTGTAGAAAGATATATAATTTCATTATTTTCATCATTGTACTCATCTTTCAAGCTATTATAAACCTTCAAGCTGGATTTTATAGTATTAAGTATAATAAGATGGTTTTTGCCTGGATTGTTTTCCAAAGAATTGCTTATCTGTTCACAAAACTCCTGAATTCATATTAAGTTGTTCATATTGGTTATATCAACACCTGTTCTATCCAATTGATCAAAATATTTCTGATTATTGGGCAAAAGCTCAATAGCTTCATCCTTATCAAAAATCATTGGCAAAGTAGCAGAACTTAAAACAAAATAGCAGTTCATATACTTAGCAAGTATCCTAAACATTTCTTTGAAATTTCACCGATAACAATATGGAGTTGTTTGTATTTCATCCAGAATAAATATACTGTTTTGGAAGTTAGGATATTTTATAAGTTGTTTGTTTTTATTACCAAAAATGGTATGAAAAATCTGGACAAAGGTTGTAACTACTATTCCTGCATCCCAAGAGTTAATCATAAATTTTTTCTTGTCATAATTTTCAAGCAAATTCTCGTTTTCATCATCAAAATCAACTTCAGCAAGATAGTGGTGTTTCAATAATAAATTATCCTCATCTGGCGAATATCCATTAGTTTTCAGAATATTATAAATTTCCTGATAGACCTGCTCTATTATTGAAGTAAAAGGAAGTCAATAAATTATTTTTGCACTTATTCCCTGATCAGAGAGTTTTCATTGTAATTTAAGAGCTATATTTAACAAGTTAAAAGTTTTTCCAGCTCAAGTTGGAGCATTTAGAGTATAAAAATGGTTGTAAGTATCTATTTTTTCAAGTCAATCCGAAACATCTCTATAAATATTATTTCTGAATACATTTAGTTCATCTGATGGATTATCAAGATTTTTGATTTTTTTGAAATTTTCAACTAAATCAGGTTTGTTGATAATATTTGGAGAAAAACTATAATTCTGAAAAATTGTTTTGTATTTGTCAGCATATATCAAAGAAGAATAAAATATTTTTAGGTATTTTATTTTCATAGCATCTGATTGGGTTCTGGAATAAGCAGAATCAAAAATACCCAAAACCTGTTGCTTGAATCATTCAGCATTAACTACATCTTTGAACTCTTCAAAATCAAACTCAAAATATATATCAAAATCTTTTAACAACCTATGTAGTTCTTTAGTAGTAGCATCAAAATCAATATACTCCAGCTGAGTTCTAATTACATCCAATCTCTGAGCCAACCAGTCTGTATCCTGAACATTTACAATATTTTCAAGATTTCAATGGTGCTTTAATATAGCATACATTCAGGCAAGCATCAGAAATTTTGCTTCCTCTCTATCAAATCATTGCTCCTGTATTATTGGAAGATTTTTTCATATTATATAAAAATAAAAAAAAGCTCCAAAAACACTATGTTCTTTATAATTTTGTATCAATGAAGCAACTTCTCAATCTATATTATTCTTATTGTACTTTTGGATATAATATTGAAATATTTTTGTATATTTTCCAATATCGTGAAGAATTCATACCAAGGCAAAAAAATCACCTAATTTTTTTTCTCCCATATAATAATTTTTTCAGATATTCTGATTTTCTTTGGCAACAAAATATAAATGTTCATATAGAGACTCTCCAGGATGTGCAATATAACCATCTGGAATAAAATCATCTAACATAAGATTATATTTTCTCCATTAAAATCAATACAAGAAGCTTTTTTAAGTTTGATAGCAGTTCCATCTGGAACAAACAAAAACTCTTTCAATGACAATACATTTCTTTGATTATCCATCTGGAAAGGAACTTTTTCAAACTCAAATGGCACTCACTCCTCCAAAGATATGTTTTTACCTTCTTCAAAATACTCTTCGGGAACCAAACTATTTATATATACATTTTCTTTGTTCTCAAAAGAAACAGTATTTTGCTCTCACATATACTGGATATTGGCAATAAACTCACTAATACCAAGATAAGTAGTATAATATCGGTAGTTTTGCTCAAGATTGTTTTTTAGCTTTTGATAGTATTCAAATCATTCATCAGCAATATATATTGTATAACTTGGGTTTATAATTGTTTCTAATCTTACTTGGATATGACCAGATCATCTTTTGGTGTCCAAAAAATTCATTCCAAACATTTTCTTGTTTGAAACACTATTGTTTAGTTTGACTCAAATTTTTGCAGTATTCATACTCTCGTTATTACTATCTTTTTCCAATCCCAAAATTGCTCCCAAAATACCTTTGACAGCTGTAAAGGGAGGTATTTGGAAGGTCAGAGGAGATGTAGTTGTATAGAATCTACGGAAATGAGCAAACTTTCCTGATATTTTGAAGGCCAATACATTCATTTTTATACTTTTTCAACTCTTAAATCTATTTCTTGGGATTCAAGATTTTGGATAGAAGCCCTTTTGTCTATTTTTATGTCTATAGAGTCAATTTTATCTTTGTAGTCCTCTACTCTCTCAACAAACTCTCCAAATTCAAAATATCATTTACTAATATCATTAAGTGCTTTGGAGTCTCTTATTTTGTTGTTTGGCACAAATTTTATATACTTATCAAGTTCTCATATATGAGTATTAACTCACTCTTTGAATTTAACATCTACAAGTATTCTTGGCATTTGTTCAAATTTACTTCTTGTAAGCAAATTCTTGGTACCATCCCAAAGTCAATTTTTTAATGAGTTAAAATCTTCTTCTTCAAAATTAGTTGAACTACTTGCTTTTTCATTAACTATTCAATGAAAAGCTATAATACTATAAGGTACAACAAACATTTCTGTAAATGTACCTTGCCCTTTACTTTCTCACGAACTAAAAACTGTAGTTCATTGAACTCTTACCTGATCTACATCGTGCATACTCTCACCAAAATTAAATTGTACAGGTCAGGTAATTTTAGTTAATATAGCACTTCCAAAAGCTCTTACATCAACAAACTTTTCTTTGAACTTCTGAATATCTTCTTTCGTAGCTTTTTTATCATTAATTCATTCATCGCTTAGCCTATCTTTTATACTTTTAACATCCTGATTGTCTTTTAATTCTTCTTTTACAAAAACATTTTCTCAGATTTGATCCCAATAATCTCTAATAGTTCTTTTCAATCTAACATCTGTAACATAAAGTTTATCATGTATCATTCTAAGCTCATCGTTCTCCAAAGGATCACCATTTGGATTTGCAAATCTACTATCATAGATAAATACTAATTCGTGTCTGTTGTTTATAGCCATTTCTTTTGATTTAGTATATAAATATTATATTTCCATATTTTTGTAAGCATTGTACAAATGCTGATAATTTTTAGTTATAAAATCATAAATCTCATTTGACTTTTCTTCATCATATATATGAGAACTTAGATTCCTAACTTCCATCATATCAAGGAATAAATCTACATCATCTATAACCCCTATTTCATATAAACTTTTCATTACCGCTCTAGGAGAGTTTACCTGAATTCACTGAATTTCAAGATAAAACTTCCCTACTTTCCAGAATAATTCAAATGTAAACTCATATCTTTGAATTACACTATCTTGTACAAATTCATTCCTTTCCTGACTTACAGCATCTTCAAGCCTTTTATAAGCTTTTTCTAACTGTTTTGCTTTATAATTAAATTTTTGGGTTGGTTCCATATCTGAATATGTTTTAATGCTAAATTTTTGAATTGATTATCCACTTTTGCAAAATCCACCAAATCCACCTTTTTGCCAACACTTTCGTCAAGTTCTCTTCTTAGTTTGAGATAACTTCTAAACTCAAGTGGCTGATCTCCTATGACACCTATATCATAATCAGATCTTTTATTATATGTTCATTCTGCTCTGGAGCCAAACAAAAACCAACAGTATCTATCTTTGTCAAGATTTTGCTCCAGAACTTTATTTATTTTATCTTCATCATTCATTATTGATTTTATAATCAACTAAATATAATTATATTCTTCTTGAGCTTCCTTTTTGGATTCTTCTTGCTGGAAGTATATTTTTGGTAATATTTCCATTCATATTCCAAAGTAATAAACTATTTCATCTCTGGATAAATTTTTATCCAAACCTTTCATACTTATTTGTAATATCAATCAATAAAGAGAAGGATAATAATTAAACTTTTTTTCTGCATACTTGTTAAATTTGCTTCTTGTTTCATTCAGAAGTTTTAACAATCCATCATAATCCAAATCTTCAAAATTTATCCTGGTAATGAATGGATTACTCCCTATTTCATTTTGCTGTTTTTCCAGCAAAAGCTTTACATACAATCCTATCAAACTTGCATATATTTTATCATAACTGTTAAATATTTCAAACTGATTAAAATAATCCTGCAAATTCAACAGTCTTTCATTTTGAGTGTCAAAACTTATAGTATTCATTTCCTGTAGTTTAGTATCTAAAAGATTATTTTCTAGGAAGTAAATATGGACAAGATACACCTGTAGTATACTAAAAAAAAGATTCCCATCTTTTGAATTTAGGTATTTATCCACATAATCTTTATAAAGTTTTTTATAAATTATTTTAAACAAATCATCAGACAAATATCCTTTATTGTGAAGATATTTATCAAGAAATTTATAATATTCCTGTATACCTTCTGTTTCAAAAAAGTTCTTAAGATTCCATATATTTTCATTTTTTTGATAACTTGGATAAAGATGAAGTTCTGGCATCTTTTCATATAGATTTCAACTGATATTTTTTTCACCAAGAAGCTTTTTCATATAATCCATATAACTATTACTTCTTTTCAAAAGAAACATATTAGATTTATAATATTTTCCAAGCCTAGATGGTAGTATATCTCTCAAAAAATAATTAATTTGCAATCTATCTGAATTCGCAGGATCAATATGACCAAAAATTATATTAAGTTTTACAAATTTTTCTTCTGATATTTCTTTTTGATCACTAGATTCTCAGTATACAAACAAAGGTTCCATACTATCTAAACCTTTTGAAGAAGTAGCATTTGCATTTATTCTATCTTTAATATTACTTTCTATTGAAGACAAGTTTTTATTATCATATTTTTCTATTATTTCAAAAACCTTGTTGTTTTTCTCAAAAAAAATAGATGGAAATATATAACAATACTCACCTAAAATATTTTTTTGTAAATTTTCTTTAAAATAAGAATACCCAGACTGGATCTTATCATAACATTCCTGACAAACTCCAAAAGATTTATACCCATTTTTGGGATCAAGATTATAAGTAAATCAAGGTTTATCCAGATTATAAAATTTATAAGGAAATCAAACTCATTTACTTTTATAAAAATCTATTAAATTATCTTTTGTCTTTTCACAAACATGACAAAAACCAGAAACAATTTCTGATCCTTCTCATTTATTTTTGGCTACAAATATATCCTGAAATTCCTGTATATCTCCTAAATATACAAATTCTTCTGTTCTTAATGGTGTTAATCAATAGCTTTTTATAAGATTCTTTGAGATTTTTATTGTAAAAATTTTTGTAGTAGGCTTTTTATTTTGATCCTTTGAAGGAAGATCCTGAATTTTTTGTTTTATCAACTGGGAATTTTCAACTTCTTCTATTGATGTATTTCTAAATTTTTCTTCCAGATTTTGGAAAAATTTATGATCTTCTTTTAATTTAGAGATAACAGATATTAAATCGTCTTTTTTAAGTTGAGCAAATTTTCAGTTCTCGTCCACTCCTATATAAGAATTAGGAAAAATAGGTTTAACTCTTCATTTTCAGGGTTTATAACACATTCAGATCAAATCTTTTATATCTCACTCTTTTATATTGGACTCAAATACAAATTTTTCTCAATCAAAATTCAAACTGATTATATAAAAATCTCCTCTAGGAACAGTTATGAAACTTTCTACAGGTGATTTAATTGTATTTACATACTCTCCTATATCCTTTAATTCTTTTAGCATATGACTTATTTTACTTAATAAACCCAAAACCTGCAGTACACCTCTCTCCTACTCATATAGCAGAAACATATTTAAGTGCTTTATTCAAATTCCTGTCATCTCCAACCACAAAATCCCACAAACTACCTGCAATTTTACCTCATTTGAAATCCACCAAAGCTCATCTCTTGAACTTATATCACTTAAAAAAATCACTCCTGTCTGCTATTTCCTCAAAAGCTTCTATATCCTCAAATTTTTCCAAAAGCTTTTGGTCAAAATCATTTAATTTGGGAACATAATTGTTTTTGATAAGATATACATATTTTTTGAGGATGTTTTTATTGAGCTGTTTGATAAAAACCTCAAATCACATTTCTTTTTTCCAGTATAGAGGTTTACCTTTCCTCTCCGGCTTCTGAGGTATTTCATACCTTCTGATAAGCTGTTCATCCAGACTCAGAACCACGGGTGTTACTAGCTTTATTTGTTTTCACGGATACAGTGGGGACTGATTTTTCACATAAGCATTTTTGATATGGATTTTATTATCATCACCAAAGTTTAGTTGCTTGTAAGTTAACACTCCCTGATACACTTGATTGATAATATCCTGATCAATACTAGAAAAAGTAATATTATAGTCTACTCAGGGCTGATAATCTTTTCATTTCTCAAAAGGAAAAATATTTGAGTAACAAAAAAGCCCAAAAGGCAGGTTATGAAAACTCCTATTGGGATCTTCTCTCATTAGGTTGAAAAAAAGTCACTGTAATTTGTAGCTATCAAAACTCCACTCCTGAGTTTGTTCAAACTGAAATTTAATATCCAACTTCATCTGCAGTTTCTTAGAACTAAATTATCAATAATTTTAATAACAGAATTTTTATTTTCAAGCTTTTTTTCTTGCGTTATTTCAATCAAAAAAACTCTCCCAACCAAGGGAAGAGGATGCTTTCAATATCATTCTACTAATTCCACATATTAATTTTGCCTCATAGCCAAATAAGCCAATCCCAATGCATCAGCTGCATCATCATACTCAGGCATTTCTTCTAGTCAATATATTTTCATTATTATTTGCTGTACCAATATTTTGTTGGCTTTGGAGTTTCAGGTAATATATTTTTTCAACTGGATAGGAGTATATTCTATTATTTTGATTTCTTTTTTGATAAACATACTTATCAATGCTCATCTAATTCAATACACAAATTCTGCATTGGATTGATTAAACTTTGTGAAATATAATTTCTCTATTCAAACCTTATTGATTTCATAATTATTAACAATATCTTCAAAAAATTCATATATTTTCAGTATTCTTGTAAACTGATCTAATCTTTGAGGTCATTTCTGATCCAGTAATAGTATTCAAGCATCATTAATATTTAGATTTTTGTCTATCAATGAGTATCACAATTTTCTAACACCAGGATCAATTCCCAAAATCATTATTATATACTATTTGTTAAAATATTTACCAAGTTTTTCTATTCAACTACTCAGATCATCAAAATCTCTTCAAAAACAAATTCTAAAATGCCCTCTTCCCCTATTTCAAAAACCACTTCAAGGTACCAATGCTACTTTTGATTCATGCAAAATTTTCAAACATTCTTCATAATCTTTTTCGGTATACTTAAATCTTGGAAACAAAAAATAAGCAGCCTTAGGAGTTCAAAATTCAATATAAGAAGAAAGCTTATTCATTTCTTGAATAGTATAATCTCTTCTTTTTTGTAATTCTTTTCTTACTTTTCAAATCCACCGATCATATATTTCAAAACTTGCTAATGCAGCCCATTGACTATGTACAGGTGCACATGTTACTAATCAATCATGTACTTTCAAAACTTCCTTTGTTATATTACTATCCGCCAAAAAATATCAAACTCTTCGTCATGTCATACCAAATGTTTTTGACCAACTATTTACCAGTATTAGATTTTTTTTGTATTTTTTGTACAAATTAATACCACTTTCAAAAAAATTCCCATCATACAAGAACTCATCATACACCTCATCCAAAATTAGATAAATATCTTTTCAATCTATAGCATCCAATATTTGCTTTATTTTTTCTATAGTAAAGATAGATCAAGTAGGATTATTTGGGTTTGATATAATTATAGCTTTGGTTTTTGAATTTATCTTGCTCAAAACATCTTGTACATCAATATCTAGATTTTCATCAAGTGAAGAATATACTGGATTTCACCTACTAAGTTTAATACATCAATCATAAGATGCATAACAAGGATCCAAGAGCATCACTTCTTCATCTTTTTCTAGAATTGTTAATAGTACAGAAGATATTGCTTGTATAGCTCAAGCAGTTATTACTATTTCATTTTCAAAATCTACTTCTACAGAATTGTTTTTGTAGTATCTCAAAGCAACTTGTTGTCTAAGTTCTGGAATTCAAGGTACGATGCTATACCTGTTTGTTTCTCATTTTCTTATTTTTTCCATCACAAATTCTTGGATAGGTTCAGGAACTCAATACCAAGGTACTCACTGAGCCAGACTAGAAACTCAAGATATTTTTGATCATTCAAGCTCAACTTTTTTTATCAAAGACATTTCTTCGTCTTGCAGAATACATTTCATATAAAATACAATAAAAAATTAAATCTTTTATAGTCAAATTACAAAACTATAAAATAAGAAAGAAACTAGTGAAACAACTCAGCACAAAACTGTTCACCATGCAACATCAATTACTGCAAACTTCAAGGGATAGTTTTTGATAAAAGTTAATGATGTAAAATCATAAGTAAAATACAAAACAAAACCAAAAAGCATTCAATACAATAAAACTTCTAGTCAAGATTCTCATCTAAATGTTGCAAAGAAAAGACATCATATACTGATAACAGCCCATGTGATTAGTCAATAAAATAAGTTGATTTTGATACTACCATTATTGACTTCAACTAGGCTTCAAAACTGTTGCCTTATGAAATCATGTATGATTCTTCAAAGCCATAAATAATCCATAACGATTAGGGTAAGCAAACCCACAAAAAAAGTAGCTATTAACAAGATTATTTCCATTTAATTTTTATTAAGTTATATAATATCTTCTATTTTAACTCTTTGTTGAGTCATATCATCTCTATTTCTGATAGTTACTGTACCATCTTCTAATGTTTGATGATCGATTGTAACACAGTATGGGGTTCCTATCTCATCTTGTCTACGATATCTTTTTCATATATTACCACTTGTATCAAATTCACAAAGGTACTTATCAGAAATTTTAGCAAAAACTTCTTTTCATTTTTTTACCATATCTTCGTTTTTTTCCATCAAAGGCAATACTGCATATTTCACAGGAGCCAAATCAAAAGGAAATCTTACCACTACCCTACTTTGTTCGTTTCATTTAGGGTCTGTATAAGTTTCTTCATCATAAGCATTTGCCATAGCAACAAAAGTTGTTCTACTAAGTCACATACTAACTTCTATCACATAAGGAATATATCTTTCTCATGTTTTCGGATCGGAATATTGCAAATCCACTCATGAATGTTCTTGATGATTCTTGAGGTCATAGTTTGTCCTATTGTTTAGAGCCTGAACTTCTCACCATCCCCAAGGAAATTTAAACTCAAAATCGTGAGTACTATCAGCATAATGAGCTGCTTCTTCATCTGGAAGTTTTCTTGCTTCCATTTTTTCTCTAGGAATTTGTAGAATATCACACCATCGTTTATAAGATTCATCCATCCAGTGTTGATAATAATCTTTTGCTTCATCAGGATGAACAAAATATTCTATCTCCATTTGTTCGAACTCTCTTTGTCTGTATATAAACTGTCCTGGAGTAATTTCATTTCTAAAAGCTTTACCAATTTGAGCAACTCAAAAAGGTACTCTCATCCTTGTTGTATTAAGTATATTTTTGTAATCTACAAAAATTCACTGACAAGTTTCAGGTCTTAGGTAAAGCATATTTTCATCTGATTCTACAACTCACTGATGAGTTTTAAACATTAAGTTAAATTTCCTAATGTTAGTATAATCTAAAGCTCCACATTCTGGACATTTAATTTGTTTTTGAGAAATATAATCTTCCAAATCTTCCAAAGGAGTTCATTCTCAAGCCCAATTATTTGGATATTCAGTATCTCATGATTTTTCTATATATTCTTCTATAAGTTTGTCTGCCCTAAATCTGTTTTTACATTTTTTACAATCCATCAAAGGATCGTTAAATCATTTTTCGTGTCCACTTGCTTGCCAAACAGTTCTATTCATTATTATTTGAGCATCCAAACCAATCACATCAGTTCTTTTTTGCACAAATTCTTTCCAAAACAGGTCTCTAATATTATTTTTTAGTTGAACTCAATAAGGACCAAAATCCCATGCATTTGATAATCATCAATAAATCTCACTTCCTGGATAAACAAATCATTTTCTTTTAGCCCATGCAGATATAGTATCTAAGTTTACATCCATATATACTTTATTTTATGATTTAAATTTTAAAATACATTGATTCTAAGAATCAAACGATTCCATCATATTATGAAGATTGTATCTTACTACTCATTTTTCTGTCAACACATACAATATAGATCTTTCTCAGCTATCTACATAAACTGACTTAACTTCAATATTTGCCTCATCAAAGTTTATACTAAAAAAATAGTTCAATTCATAATCCATAGTAAATGCTGTATTGGTTTTGTATGGAGTAGAACGGTATACAGTAAACATGTTTGTATCTGGATCAAAAGTATATACAAATCTACTTCATTGATAAGACAAAACCTGAGTATTTTCTCATCATTTTGATAATATATCAGGTCATCAATGCATTGGAATCTTTCTTGCATCAAGATATCAGGTTTGATCATTTCTATGAAATTGGAATACTGAGTTTTCTTTTGGAGACCAAGTAACAAAACTTCAATCTATTGATATATTTGTAAATCAAGTAGCAAATACATCTGTATTTTGTTCATAAAAATCAGGCTCTATTTGATATTCTGTAGCTGCTCAAAAATCATTTTGAGATCAAGGTTGATTTGTATACCTATTTATAAAGATTCATTGATCATTTAATTCATCATCGTTGAATATAGTATAAATATTTGATTCTCAAAATGTTCACACTCCAGTTATATCATCAGGGAAGTCTCATCATTGAGTAGTAACACTACTAATTCAACCAGATGTTATATTTATCAAATCTCATTCTTCAGAAAAACAATACATACCATTTCACAAAAGATTTTGTCCACATCACCTTATACTTACTGGCAAATCAAAATCTACAGTTGTTCATCTTGAATCATTTGTGTATGCATTAAGCAAAACTCCATCTGTTCATCATACCATTATTCAGTCATTGTATGAAATAGTATGCATATCACCTATTTCTTCTTTTTCTTCTTCAGTAAATTCATAAGAAAGATTATCTTCTATATTTTCTGCTAATATTATATTGAATCACTCATAATATTCCTGATTTAAGATTGATTTAAGTTCTTGAACATCATGTGACCATCTTCATTGATCTTCTAAAATCTCTAGTCTATCCATTATCTGATTATACTTTTCAATTTTTTCATTTGATCATGCGTCTATTCTTCTAAAAAGTTCAATATCTTTTTGAAGATCTTCTATATCAAAATCTACTACAATTTGCTCACCATCTCTTTCTATAACATTTCCAGTATTTGATGATATCAAATTTCAAACAAAAGCATACAGTATTCATAATATCACCAAAAATCATATACTTATAGATATTGGATACCTATAACTTATTATAAGATCTTTTGCATCTGTAAAATATTTCATATTTTTTTGAAGTTTTTCTTTGATGTCTGAATCTTTCAAAACTATATCAAACTCTACTTCTTGCAAAGATATAAAATTAATTTGATTAATATCGGTCCTTTCTTTTATGCTATTTTGAATTGTTTCTAAACATTCTTTGAGTGCTAAATCTTCAGAAACAATACTTTGTAGTTCTTTTTTTTCTATAAAATCAGAAATTCTTGCACCAAAAACTACAACTTGATCTTTGTGTTCTAATTCTCATTCAATAAAATCTGAAAAAGATTCTATTTTATCTTCTTCATTATTATCATTATCAACTATATAATTGATTTGATTATTTCTAAGAATTACTGTACTTACTTCTCATATCATTGATCACATATATGTTTCTCCAAGGAATACTTGTATGCTTCATCTAATATCAAATTTGTCCACATCTTCTATTTTTTCAGAAAAAGTTGATAGTTTGGAATTCATGTTTTGCAAAATTTCTTCAAACTCTTCTTGAAACTGTTTTAATGTCTTGTCTTCATAATTTGATAATGCATCAGTAATTTCTCATACAAACTCTCAAAATAAGTCCTTTTGATACTCCAAAAATTTGTTAGTTAAAAAAACAATATTTACATCCAAATATACTCCCTCTCAAAAATCTTTTTGAAAAGAAATTTTATTATTTATGAAAACTTCACTTTGCTGATACAATTTCATCAAATTATATTAAAAAATAAAAGTTATCTATATTAATAACTAAATTTTTGCTTTTTTCAACAAAAAATAAGGATGTTTTCATACAAATTAAACTATTTTTAATAATGGTTTATTTAATAAGTATCAAAAATAAGATTTTCCTCAAAAATCCTATCAGAACTATTTTTTATAAATTTCTTAAAAAATCTTGAAATTTTTTTAAAACTGATTATATATTATATAGCACCAAATAATTGTAGGTGCTTTGTGTGCTTTTACATCTTAACCCTAAGTGAGATGTTCAAAGCAAAAGTATATCAATATTCAAATATAAACGGAAAGGAAAATAAAATAGAAAGAGAGTTTGATAATGAACAAGATTATCAAAACTTTATTCAAAACAATGAAAATCAATCTATGTTTGGATTTAATTGGTGAAGCCTAAGAGAGTTCAATAAATACTTAGATGATTTTTTTGATAGAAAACTTGGATACGATTTTTGAGAAACTGAAAATGAACTTCCTTATTTTGAAAACAGTCCAGTTGATTTATCAAAATACGAACAAGAACTTAGAAAAATAGAAAACGACAAAAAAGCCAAAGAAGCCAAAAAAAATCAGTTAGAATCAACTTTATCAAAGCTAAGAGAGTATAGAAAAAAATTCAAAGAAGAGTGAAAAGATGATCTGGTAAAAAATATAGATTCAGACATTTCAAAAGTGCAAGAAGAACTCAAACAAGCATAAAATTCAAAAAACCAAGGAAAATGTGTTTTCCTTGGTTTTTTTAGTTATTTTAAAAAATCATTTGAAAAACTTTTTACCTGATTTTAGTAATTTTTAATTATTGATATAGAATCAAAAACACTTCAAGAGAATCTATTTAAAAACACAACCAAAACAATGCCTTACTCCATCCTTTTGGTAACAAACCATAAGAATGGAATACTCCACCCCTTTTGTTACAATCTTTGGGAGTGGGGGTACTCCTCAACTTTGTTACAATCTTTTGGAGGGGCGACCCTCTTCAACTTTGTTACAATCTTTTGGGGTGATTGATAATATCAGTTTATAGAATTTTTTTAATAATAAATATATATACTATCTTCATTTCTCCCCAGAGGTTTTAAATTTACTACTTAAAAGAAAATAAACCAAATAATACATCGTAAAAAAACTTTTTTTGAAATTTTTAGCTGGATTTTGTAAAACCCTCCAAAACCATTCAAGTTTCAAACTCCTTATCAGTTTTGGAGCTCTTTTCTCTGCTCATGCCCAAAAATCAAACAATCATCATACACAAAAAACAAGAAGCTTTTTTTGTCTAATAATTTCAATATTCTCAAAAACCCGATTTTCCTGTATAGGAGATCATTTACCAACTAGTAATATTTTCATGCCTGAATCATCATCAATCTGATCCCAATCAAAATGCTCATAACCATTTTGAAAATGATTTACTTTTTGACCAAATTTTTGCTCAAAATATTGTTTTGCTTTTTGTATATTTTTTTGGAATGCTCAATAAAAATAAACTCACAAATCATCTTTTTCCAGTTTGTCTAAGAAAAATGGCAAAAAGTCAGTTCAGTTAAGATTTTGGATTTCTTGTTTGTACCATCTTTTGATTAATAATTGCATAGCAATACCATCCGGCAACAAAAAATCAGAATTCAATAAAGATTTTTTATAGTTTTGTTGTGTTTGATCCTTGGACTCAGTAAAAATTCATCAATGTATCAGATTGTAAAAATACAAAAAATTTACTATACAATATCAATTATCTTGATAATATTGAATAATATCTTCAAAAGCTTTTAAGTTGTCTTTCTTGTAAATTTTATCGTATATTTTATCAAACATATAGAAAACACAAACTTTCAAATATAAAAACACAAAATGTTATAAAAATTTAACTAATTAATGCAATGTTTTTTGGCAAGAAAATAGTATAAAAAAATTGAATCACTCTGCAAAATTAATAAAAAATTTCTACCTTATCTCAAACTTCAATTCAGTATTTTTCAGATTTTCATCAGTTTAGTTCAAGTATGTACCTTGCAGGTTTTTGAGGTTCATAAACTTCACAAGGTGTAGATTCACAAGGTACCGCACTATGCTGGATATCAACTACTTTATAATTTTCATCAATCCAAATCATATCAAGCTCTATCAATGTGTTTTTCATCCAAAAACTGTATTTATCAGACTCATCATACACAAACAACATTCAAGAATCCTCAGGCAATTCTTCAACTCACATAAGTCATTTTTGTTTTTGTTCTTGAGTTTTGGCAATATCTACATAAAAACACAAATCATCAAAACATACTCTGTCAGAGTAGCTTGAAAAAAGCAGATATGTAGAAAAAGAAAATATAAATCAAATAACAATAAAAGCAAAAACATACAACAACAACTTAATTTTCATGTTTTTGGCATTTATAAATAAAAGCAGGAGGTATATTCAAAACCTCAAAATCCAAATCAACTTTGTCAAAAACTTTTGTAAAGTTTTTTTTGTTTGAAAGAAAATACTGATACTGCAAAAAAAGTCAATCTTTTTTTAAAAGGTTGTAAGAGTTTGTAAGGATACTTTCTACGGTATAAATATCCATACTTCAAAAAGGCAGTGATGACACTATTGTATCTACTTTTTGAGTTATTTTATTGGTAATGTTTTCGGCTGATTCTTGATATACTTGGAGTCTATTATCGTTGATATTCTTACATATTTTGAATAACTCCTCGTCTAATTCAAAACAGATAATTTTTGAATTTGGAGTCATTTTGGCTAAAATTTGTTTGGTAAAATTTCAATCTCATGGTCAAAACTCCAAAATCATCAAATCTTTAGAAAAATCTATATTTGATAGTATTTTTTCAATCAAAAATGAAGAAGACGGCACCATAGAACCTACTAATGATGGATTTTTCAAAAATCTTTTTGTAAAAAAATACGACATTATTTTTGTCAAAAATAATAAATTGCAGGAGGTAAATGAAAATAAACTCTATATTTTTGAATACTTGGAAAAAAGAGTTTAAGATCAGAATATGCTGAAGAAAAGTATTGATACTGAATAAACTTTCAATCTTTTCTCAAAAAGTTATAAGAATTTTCTATTATTTTCATTCTTAATTTTTTATCCAAAGCCGACAAAGGTACTCAAGAAATTATAACATCTACTTTTTTATCAATATATTTGGATATATTTTCTGCAGAATCATTGACTAAAACAAGCCTTTCATCTTCAATATTTTGACAGTTTTCATAAAACTTTTCATTAATTTCAAAACTATATAAACAAGATTTTTGAGTAGCTTTTCTGAGTATTTTCTTTGTAAAGTTTCAGTTTCATGGGCCAAACTCCAATATTGTCAAATCATTAGAAAAATCTATGTTTGATATTACTGAATCTACCAGTCATCAAAAACAAGGTAAAAAAGTCCCAATTTGAGTTGGTTTTTTGATATATTCAACTATAAAATCAAACATTATTTTGAAGTTTTATCTTGTATAAGTTTATTAACTTGTTTTGGTTCTGCTTTTCATTGAGATTTTTTCATTACTTGTCACACCAAAAATCCTATTGCTTTTTGTTCTCAATTTTTGATATCTTCTACTGCTTGAGGATTTTCAGCCAGTACTTCATCCACAAATCATTCAATATCATCTAGATTCATAGGTTTTAGTCATTTTTCTTCTATAATTTGTGTAGGATTTTTACCTGTATTTACCATTTCTTTCAAAACTTGTTTTCCATGAGAATCCATAAGCTGTCAGTTTTGGATAAGTTCCAAAAAATCAAAAAACTGTTTTTTACCAAATTTAAAATCAGTTAAATACTGTATATCATTACTCATAAATCACAACAGTTCAGTAACTATCCATTTGGCTGCCAATTTTGGCTGGATTCAATTATTTACAATATCTTCAAAATAAAAATTGATATCAGTATTTTGTATCAATGCATTTACATATTCTTTATTAAAACCATAATCTTTAGTATATCTTTTGATTTTAGAAAAAGTTGGTTCTACTAATGTTTGTTTGATTTTTCATATTTCATTTTCTGTAATATATACTGGTGGCATATCTGGTTCTGGAAAATATCTATAATCTAGAGCATCTTCCTTACTTCTCATCAAATAACTTTCTCAAAGATCATCATCCCATCATCTAGTTTGTTGTTGTATTTCTTCTCCTGATTCCAAAATCTGTTTTTGTCTTTCAAACTCGTTGTTTATTGCTCTTTTAATGGCTCAAAAACTGTTCATGTTTTTAAGTTCTACTTTAGTTCAAAGTTGGTCATCACCTTTTTTTCTGGTAGATATATTTACATCTACTCTTAATTGTCATTTTTCCATATCTGCAAATCATATATTATTGAATCTAACCAATCTTTGAAGTTCTTTTAGAAAATCAACTACTTGATCGTCTGACTCAAAATCTGGATAAGTAACTATTTCTACCAAAGGAGTTCCTGCACGATTAAAATCCAACATTGCTTTTCCTCATTCATGAATTGTTTTTCATGCATCAGATTCTATATGAGCTCTTTCTATCCTCACACTATTTTCTTGGTTGTAGTTTTCAGTAAAAAAATTGACATATCATTCTTCATTTGTAGGTGCATTCAATTGTGTTATTTGATATCAAAGTGGTAAATCGGGATAAAAATAAGATTTTCTATCAAAATATGATTCATTTGCAATTTTACAATTCAAAGCAAGTCATAACATTACTGCTTTTTCAAAAGGCTCTTGGGACAATACAGGCAATGCTCATGGCTGACCAGTACAAACAGGACATATGTTTTCATTGGAAGAGATGTTATCAAACTCTTGATCGTTTTTACATTTACAAAAAAGTTTGGTTTTACTATTTAGTTTCACATGGATTTCTAATCATACAGTATATTCATACATTTTTGAAAATACTTATAAAAATAAATTTATTTAGGATACTTGAATTTTGTATCAAGTTATGTTACTAGCTAGTCTAATATTTACTGCTTGTTTTCAAATTGCTAAAGCTTTCTGATCACTTGCTACATCTATATATGCTGTGTTTCATTTTATGTTTACTTTTTCTACTCTTGCTGGTTTTAATGCTTCTTTGATAAACATTATAGGGTCATCGTATTTTTGAATAAATTCAATTTTTTCTCATTCAAGTAGTGATAGGATATTACTTATTCTTTCACCATTTTGTCAAATGAAAACTCCAACTGGGTCTACTCTATCATCATCACTATCTACCAATACTTTTGTTTTTTTTCAAGGAAATCTAGTTATTTTTAGTATTTCAACTACTCATTCATCCAGTTCTGGTACTGATTTTCTAAGTATTGTTTCTATAAAATCATTTGAAGATTGAGTGATATCCAAAACTACACCTCAAGATCACTTAGAAATTTGTCTCAAAAGCACAAGTATTTCTTCTCACTCATTATAAATTCTATTTGGTATTTGTCAGTCTTGAGACAAAATTACTGTAGTTCCCTCAACATCAAGTACTACATTTTCATTTATAAGTCTCAAAACTTTTGCTTTTAGTATTTCTCACTCTTTGTCTTTAAATTTTTCAAAAAATCTTTCTCTTTCTATTTTTTTCATATTTTGCTTTATTGTTTGAGCTGCAGCCTGTACAGATATCCTAGAAAACTCTAAATTTTCAGGAGTTATATCTATATATATTATATCTCATATTTGTGCATTTTCCTTGTAATCTGCTGCTTGTTCTAGATCAATTTGTTTGTTTGTATCTTCAACTTCTTCTACAACTTCCAATTCTTTGAAAATTTTTATTTGTCAGTCTTTTCAAATACTAACATAAATATTATATTTTTTATCTCAACTAAGATAATCTTTTCTAAATGCACTTTTTACTCACATTTTTACAATCTCTAAAACTTGTTGTGGATCAAATTTGTACTCATCTATTATTTGTCTTATGGACTCTTGTAAAGTTTTTCAGTCAAGTTTCATTTTTTTATTAGAATTAATTTTTAAAAATTGTCCCCTACCTAGGGGACTTTATTGTTTTATTTATATATAATTTTTTTGGTATTTCAAGTTTTTTTAAATTATTTTTCCATATGCTCAAAAGTTCAATCCCAGTTTATTGGAATTTTCAATTGTCAATTCATAATATCTTTTAACCTGCGATAAAAAACATCAGCCACAGGATCATTAGCTCATTCAACTACATATTGTCAAAGCTCTAAATAAGCTTCATTAAACTCTCATTTAAAATATTTATCTATAATAGACCTCCATTTTTGTAAGTCAGTAGGAGTCAATTTCGTACTATATGCATTATCTACCTTACTATAAATTGGTTGGTATATGAAAACACTATTTGATTTTCATTTAACTCTAATTTTATCAACTAATCTATAAACAAAATTACTTCATAGCTTTTTAATTGTATTTTCATCACATAAAAGATTCACTCTATAAAATTTATTTAATCATTCTATTCTTGATGCAAGATTAACAGTATCTCATACTACAGTAACATCATTTAAGTTTTTTCATCATATTGGTCATATTAGAGTCTGTCAAGATGCCAATCAAATTCTTATATCAAAATCACATTTTTTTAATGTATCTAATATGTTTTTGTATAAATTTCATCTTTTGATATCTTTGGCAACTTTTTGTCACACATAATCAATAAAAGACTGTTTTTGTTTTAAAAGATACAAACTACAAGCTACAGCATTATTTTCTTTATTTGGTCCAGTAAAAACAACCAAAGCTCAATCTCACATTACTTTATCAAGATGTCAATTAAATCTTATTATTGTTTTTTCTATATAATCAAAAAAAGAATTTAAAAAGATTCATATCAATCTAGCGTCTCTAAATTTTTCAGATATTGTAGTAAAATTTTGTAGATCAAGAAACATTATAGTAAAATCATCATGATAGAATTTTTTTCATTTATCAGATCTAAAATAAATTTCTCATAATCTATTTCTACTAACATTATCAAGAGATGTGTTATATTTATAAAATACATACAATAACACAAGTAAATAAGAAGAAAAAAATAAGATTAAATTCTTAACAAGAAAAAAATCATAATAACCACCCAAAAATACAAGAAAAAATCATAAAATTAGATAAATAGGTAGAAAAAGAAACATTAAAATCACTCAAACATAAGAAAACAGAGAATATCATATCAAGGGCAATAATGATAACAAAAAACTATAAATTCAAAAAGGTCATTCAAATGAAAACAAAAATCATTCAAACGGCAAGTTTAATAAATTTGAAAAATACATTACAATTCCCCTATCAAGTCATGTCCTCAAATCATAAATAAAGAAATTCAAAAAAAACAGTATTCAAACAAACATAGAAAAAATCAATAATTTCATAGTTTTGTTTATTTATTCATATAAATTTTAATAACCTTTTAATTTTATTAAAACATTTTTTAAAATCAATTGAAAATAAAAGTAAATTTATTATCATATTATAAATTTATTTTTATTTATTAGCACCAAAATGCAAGAAGAAAACAAAACACCTAATAATGAAGAAAACTTAAAGCCTCAAGAAAATGAAGAAAATAAAGAAGAATTCATAAAAAAAATAAATGATGAAATAGAAAGTTATAACCCTATACTAAGAAAAATATTAAAACCAGTTGTAGGGTTTTTAGAGAAAAGATATGAAAGTCTCACTAAAGAGCAAAAAGACCATATCAAAAAAATTTTTAATGATATTAAACAAGAATGAGTAAAATCCTTTTCAGAAGCAAAACAAATTGTTCAAAATATTTTTAACAAATGAACCAGTAAACTGAAAGAATGAACTGAAAAATTAACTGAATCTGCCAATCCAGATAATGTTAAAAATAAATTAAAAGAATGATCAAAAAAATCAGATGAAGTAGAAACTCAAGAGGATGTTAAAAATAAGTCATCAGAAAAATGATAAAACAACAATTGAGAAAATAAAAACTAAAAATATCAATATTTTTTTATAATATCAAAAATGTTTGATATTTCATCATCAAAAGCAACCTTATTCCAATGCTCTTTTCAACAGTCTACACATCTAAAAAGAATTTTTTCTCCTTTTTTTCAAGAATAATAATCCACTGGATACATAACTCATTTACAACTAGACATCCTGTCTCAAGGTGTGTCTTTATCAACATGCATACTAACAAAACAATAAGGACAATGATTTCTACATGTTTTTTGAGCAGTAGAAACATACTTTCAACAATTTATACAAAAAAATTTTTCATTCACTTTTTTCATTTTGCTTTAAAATAATTGAAAATATATAAAAAATATTTATAAGTTATTTATTTACATAATAACTAAAATAAGTTGAAAATCAATTTCCAAAATTTAGACAATTTACAAAAACATATTATAAGTCTTCAAAAACAAACCAATAAGGAAGACATATTTTTGGTTTGATGATGCATAAGAGATTTGCTTTTATGACTAGATAAAGATCCCAAAGATATTGATGTTACTTGTAGTTGAAAGCCACAAGAAATCTATAATTCTATAAACAAAACCAATATAAGTATATTCCAAACAGAAAAATTTTGAACAATCACTATACTTCCCAAATGAAAAAAATATCAGTATGAACTAACTCCACTTCGTGAAGAGTGAGAATATATGGATTTTCGTCATCCCAATAAGATCAATTGGACTGATAGTATAATACACGATAGCAAAAGAAGAGATTTTACAATCAATTGTATTTATTACTACTACTTAGCAAAAAATATACATACAGAACAATGAGAAGAAATCAAAGAAGACAAAATTTATTCACACCTTGAGAAAGATTGAATTGTCTTAATTAAAAACAATCTTATAATAAACTCCAAAGAGTACATTAGTTCTATATTTGAAAACTGAAAATTCAATCAAGAAATTTTTTGAAAAATTTTGGAGAAAACTAAAAGATTTTGAAATATTAAATCCAATGGTATAAATATAATAATAGATCCTTGGGGTTGAATAAAAGATATGATAGATTTCAAAATAAATGCAGTTGATGATCCAGAAAAAAGATTCCAAGAAGATGCACTAAGAATCATTAGAGCCATAAGAATACCAAACATACTCAATCAAAAGCTTGAAAAAAAACACAAAAAAAATTCAAAAATA
Source organism: Candidatus Absconditicoccus praedator (assembly GCF_021057185.1). Taxonomy (GTDB): domain Bacteria; phylum Patescibacteriota; class Gracilibacteria; order Absconditabacterales; family Absconditicoccaceae; genus Absconditicoccus; species Absconditicoccus praedator. The sequence goes on along the minus strand of NZ_CP054059.1, from coordinate 165,326 downwards.
GAAGAAATTAAATTTTTTGATTATGAAAAAGAAACATGGAAAGCAATGAAAAGAAATTATTTCTTGGTACAATATCTTCCCAAAGAAAGACTAAAAGATGAAATCTTAAAAGTTTTCAAAGAAGACAATCCTTTTGGATTTGTAAGTTTATTGGACGAATTGAATATACTTAAGTTTTTGTTTCCAAAACTTTATGAAACCAAAAACAACTACCAGCCTGTAAGATATCATCCATTTGATACATATACACACACAATGTTATGCTTGTGGAATATTCAAAAAAACAACAAAAAACCTCTTGTAAAATTTGGGATATTATATCATGACGTATGAAAGCCTGATCAGTATTATTTTGCTCAACTTGCTACAAATGAACAGGAAAGAAAACAAGTACATTGATCTGGTTTTCATCATCCTGTTATTGGTTCTTATTATACCCAAAAAGATTTTCAAGCATTATGATTTTCCAAAAAGCAAATTCAAGAAATATGTTTTTATGTTGAAAAACATCATCTTCCTGGTGAATTACTAAATTCTTCTCAAGAAAATATCCCCAAAAAAATCAAAAAATATATGATTGAATACTGATACACAAAACTTAGAAATTTGGTAGATATTTGTATCAGTGATAGATTAGGACAGTTCAATCCAATGCAATCACCCAATACAGAATCTTTACAAAATCTAAAAAAGTTAATAAAACAAATATACAAAAAACAATGAGAATTTTCACAAAAAGATTTACAAATCAACTGAAATGATATTATAAAAAATTTCAATTTACAACCATCGCCTAAGATATGAGAAATATTAAATTATATCACAAACTGGGTGGTAGAAGATATAGAAAACAGAAACAATAAAGAAAAGATTTTACAAAAAATATCTGAAGAGTTTTTTAGTTAAAAATATTTGTTATAAAAAATCAAAATAGGTTTAATTAATAAATCTTATCAACATCTTCTTGAGATTTTCAAAAATAATAAACTCCAAATAAATTTAATAACTTGAAAAAAATGAAGCTAACAAAAGATACTATGAATAATACCAACCTAAAAATAGGCCAAAACAACAAAAATAATAAAAATACTACTGCAGCAGAAAATCATGGATTATCATAAATATCTTTAATATTTGTAATCAATACTGAACATATTTCATCATCCACTTCTGATTTTTCTCACAAAAATCTTGAAATAAGTCAGTCTTCTCATTGAGCAAGCAGTTCCTTTTCTAATGACTCAGGAAGCGAGATTCAGATATTATCTAAAATTCAGTCTATCAAAATATTGGATACAGACTTATTGAAATATCAGTCTATTATGCTTTGAATATTTTCTTCATCTTCTTCTCAAACATCAAAATTTAAAGTTAGATAAGAAATAGCCTGACTGGAGAAATCTTCCATATCTTCACAAGTTATATTAAATTCATCATATACTGACACAAACAGCAGTCAATAGGATAATACAGAAAATATTACAAAAAAAGAAGTTCAAGCAGTAAATATTTCAAAAGAACTTATATTTATTCTGTTTGTTATTGCATTATGAATATTTGTAATCAAAACTCAAATTCATATATGAGATACAAGTATTGAGGAAACAAGAAGCCAACTATCTAGTCATATAAATGTAATCCCCAAAAATCAAGCTATCAAAAATGCTCATACTATATAATAATGAGGAATATTTTGATTTTCTAACAACAAAAAATGTATAAATATGAAAAATAAGACCAAAAACATACTACCAAGTATCCAATCATGTTGGAAAAACAAAAAATAAAAAAATAAAAAATAAAACATAAAAGTTAATCCAACAAAAATTATTCTCCTAATAAGACTAAACATTAAATTTTAATTTAGAATATTAAATTTTTCTTTTTTCGATAAGCGTTTTTTCAAATTTTTCTAAATCTTTTGATATTTGATTTTTTCCGCCTGAAGGTGTAGAAAACACATCAACAGCAGTTTTTTGTATATGATTTATTGTAAGCTGAAATCAATCTTTCAAAGCTGTAAATAATGAATTTTGAGATCTTTTTTTTGTAGCTTCTGTATTAAGTTTTTTTTTCACCATAATATTATTGTTTCAAAATAAATTTTCACAATTCAACACTACTCTTTCCTGATCACAAACCTATCTGTTTTGAATCTATATATAGAAACATTTCAGGAAAGTTCATATTTTTGTTTGATCAAAGATAACGAATTTTTAGCATCTGCAACTCATGAAGTGTTTGGTAATATTATTCAAGATGATTCGTCATTCAAAGACACCAACAAAAATCAATAATTTTTAATATCAGTAGAAAGTATATCATTAGGATTTGTAAGTTCTTCTTTTTCTGAAATAACATCAACAGCTATCATATTTATGTTTTGTTCGTGTTCGGCAATGATTCAATCATAAATATTTTCCAAAACACTTTCTAAAGTTTCTTGTGTTTGAAAAACTCAATTCGAAAAAATCTGAGTTCAATTTTTATCAAATCAAGAAAAAAATATTCCTACATTTCCTTCTTTTGAATATTTATCAAACACGTACTTTTGCAACAATTCTTTCATCTACACTTAAAAGAAATAAATAACTTCTTGTTTGTATTGAAAATTTTTATTTTTTCAACTTTATTTTATTTTGAAAAAAGTGCTTTTATTCGTGCCAATCATGTTTTTTGAGTTGTAAGTTCTTCTTTTTTGGTGTTGTAGTATTCTTGTATATTAGACCAAGATCATTCTTGAATTTGCTTTACATCAAAATTTCATTCATGATCAATTAATCATATTTTTTCATTGAATTCGGTATTTACATTTCCAGCATAATTAAAATATTTTTTTAATCAATCTGTAGGATTTTTGATTATTCAACTAATAAGTTCTGTTATCACAGAATTTTTTCATGAAAAATTAGAATTTTCCTGTTGTAGTTGTGACATTTTTTCAATAAGATGTTTTCAAAGGATTTTTCATATCTTATCAAAATCATCATTTGTAAGATCTTTGTCTAAAGATACACCAAACCTTTCTTTGAACTCATCAGGAGTGCACTCCATATTATTCAATCAGAATCAATTTGTTGAAAAGTACTCCATAATAATATTTTTATTGGTATCTATTTTTCAAGTTCATTCTATATATTCTTTACTGTTAGGATTTTCTGAATCATAGAATGGATTTTTGGCTTTATTAGATGACTCATACTCTACTCTTTCTCAAGGTAGTTGAAAAGGACTATCAAATGAGCTTCTTATTGAAGAAGTTTTTCACTCATCGAAGCTGGTTTCAATATCAGTTATATCTTGATTATCTTTTCGTTGTTCATACTTTTCTGAATTTAGTCAACTTACAAAACTTCAGTAAAACTCTTCCTCATAATTTTCTTCTATAAAACTACTAACTTCATTTTGCCTTTCATCTAATTCATTTATAGTATTATCCAGCTCTTCTGAATTTTTCTGTAAAATTGAGTTCAAATTTTCATCATCTTGAATTTGATCAATCAAATTATTTATATTACTTTGTCTATTCTCAACTTCTTTTCATAATACTTCTATTTGATCATCATCAAGATACCATTTTAAACTATCTAATCAATCATACTCATCTGACCAAATAAATCCCCTTATTTCAGAGATTGTATTATCTCATAGATCTATCTTATCTGTTTGAGTTAAAATATTTGTAATAGCTACTTTTTCAGAATGAGAAGAAATTCACTCAAATCAATCATTTTCTATATAATATCTAATAATATAACTAAGGTCTTGTTCATTTCATTCAAGCAAATCTTCATTTTCTTGCAACAATTCATGAGTAGTATTATTTATTATTTCATGAGTTTCTTTAGTTTTTTCTAAATCAAAAAATAATTTTACAAATTTATCTATATCATCTCTTGCATCACCAAATGCAGGCATAATAATATTGTTAATCTCATTTTCACTAATATTATCACTGTCCCCTATTTTACCTTTCAGTGTATCAAAAAAAGTACCTAAAACATTATTTGATTCATTTTCATCTTCTTCATCAAACAATGCTTCGTCAAGAGATTCTCTAATTCACCTCCTCAGTTCTCTCTTAGAAGTCTCATCCAAACCATCAATATCATCAACAAAACTTTTTATTGATGAATCAATATTATCTTTCTGCCTTAAAACCTCTACCATATAAATATTATAGTTTTCTATTGACAATCCTAACACACTATTTAAAGATTCAATATCTGAATATTCTAAATCTACATTCTCATTTGTATTCATATAATATATCACCATACTTTCAAAATCTTGCCTATTTTCTGGTCTAATATAAGAATTTAAATCATTTTGTAAAATATTTTCTAACTCTTCATAACTTTGTGCTTTTTCCAGTTTGTAGATAAAATCTAAAAAAGGTTTTCATGAAGTCTTTAATAAGCTTTCAAAAGTATCTTCAAATGAAAAATTCTTAAACCTATCTGCTCAATATTCAAAACCTATTCAATTTGAATTTCATCAGTCAGGAATATTTGATATTCAAAAAACCTCACTTAATAATTTTTGTTTATTATTATAATCATTCACTCATTTACTACAAAGCTCATAAAACTTATAAATATCATTATATCAGTTTTTATTGAGAATCTTGCTTAACTCTTTTATTTCATTTTGATCAAATGTGATATTTTCTAATGCTTCTTCTATATCAAAGTCTAAGTCTATTTCTGAATCACTAAGGAAATTGGAAATTTGTTTTTTAACTATATCTTCTTTTCACATATCTTTCAACTCCTCCAAAAATCATTTATAATCACCAAAATGTTTATCTTCTAGGTATCTAGCAAAATTATTATCATTTTCATATCATATTAAAATATTTTTATTTTCATTAATTTTAGTTCATAATTCCGGGCTCCAATCTTCTTCTAATAAATTAAAAAATTCTTCCTGACTAAGTCTGGATAATAAAACAATCATCAAAACATATAAATCACCTTTTTTATCTTCATCTAAATCCTCAAAAGCATTTTCTACAAATTTTGTAAAATTATTAATTTGTTTTTCTGACAATTGTGAAAATTCAGTATTATCTGATATATATTCTATAAAACTTCCTTCAAGCCCATTTTTTTTCTCATCTCATATATTCTCATAAATGATTTCTTTGTTAGACAAAGACTCCACTTGAGGATTTTCAATTCTTTCGCCAGACTCATTGACCATTTTTTTATTTTTATTTTTAAACTAATATTATTATATTTAAATATTTTGCTTTGTCAAACTATTAATAAATTTATTTATTCTTATAAAAATTTTCTATACTTCCTTCAAAAGTTGGTATATCAGAAAGATCCAATATATTTTCCACTCTATCTATTAGTCATAATTCATACAAGATATGGGTATTTTCTCTACAATACTCAAAAAATTTATTTAATCATTCATATGGACTCTTTATTATTTCTTTTTTGATATTTTGAAGATTTTTATTACTTGTTTCATATTCTCATTCTATTTTTTCATAAATAATCCTTCATAAATATTTAATAAAAGTCTGTATATCATCTTCTGATAACTCATTATAAATTCTAACTCATAATTTATCAAAAAAATCATCAACATTTCAATTAATTCAGTCAATATTTTCAAATCCAAAATCCTTAAGATGCTCCAAAAGTAAGTTTTTATTTAAATCCACAAGAGAATATCACTCAACTTCTATTTCTTTTTCTCACTCCTTTGATGAAAATGTTGCTGTATTTCAGTTGTATGAAAATGATCATACAGTTGCTGTTTCATTATTTACTGGTCAATTATTATTGGTTGATTGAGAAGTAGTTTTATTTTGATTGGTATTTTTATTAGTTTCATTTGAATCGGATTTTTCAGACATGTTTTTATGAATATTTGTAGCAGAATATCATTGATTATAATATTCTTGAACCTCTTTTACAAATTCATCATCTTCAAGATTTTCATACACTTTTTCGTAATTTTCTTGACGATTTTCAATTCTTTCTTGAGTTTCTTCTAATTCTTCTTGTGTTTCTTGTAGCTCTTGCATTTCCTCTTCTAACTGCTCAAGTTCATCACTCTCATCAGATCAATTCTTTTCTTGCAAGATATGATTTTCATAATTATCATGATAAGACAAAAGTTTTCTATTAATTTCTTGATTTGTATTGTCAGCCTGTCTTTGAGAGTCTGCAACAATATTTCAAAAAGATTTAACATTCCTTCCAAAAACCAAGTTTTCAGACTCATCCATAAAATCATTTAACTTATTAGGTGGTAAATTATCATCGAAAGCTCTCATAAGTCATTCCGCCACCAAAACAGAAATTTTATCTGGATCATCTTCTTTTTCTATATTTTGAAAAATTTGTCAGATATCACTTCTTAATCATTCATTTTCAAGTATCAATGAATGAAATTCCTCATTCTTATCTTCAATCTTTTCCAAAAAAATATCCATACCATCAACTCTTTGCTGTTCAAGATATGATATTTTTTCTCTAATTTCTTCTATAGATTTTTTGGAAGTAGCATTTTCTACAAGTTTTTGTCATCTTTGAGGGTCTTGAATATCTCTACCCAAAACATCCACACCTACTGGAGATTTAGATACTTCAATAGTGTCATCTATTACAGACTCTTCAAAATCACCAAAATTTTCTACAAACTTCAATAACTCATGGATTAACTGCTCCATTCAGTTGTTTCTTAGTGTATCTAATGCATTTGGTAAAGAGTCTTGTTTTTTATCAATTGTATTTTTCCATATTTCTCATAGTCTTGCAATATTTTCTCTTCACATAATATTGTACAAATTCAAAACAGTCTTTTCAGAACTTTCTCAGTTTGCAATATACAATTTCATAAAATAGTCAGCAATTCATTTTGAGCTTATCTTAGTAACATCAAACTCTCTCAACTCATTTTCAAAATCCTCTCTTTTTACCAAAAAATTTCAATATTCACCATTTTGATATTTGGCATATTCTGGAATATTATCTTTGTTTTCTTCTCATCGATAACACCAGACATAATCAGGACTATTAATTTTATCTTTATTTTCTTGTTCCCATTCATAATTTTTCTGTCTTTCACTTAATCTTTGACTAAAATGTCTTCAAAAATTCATTACACCTTCTTCAAAACCATTCATATCAGAAAAACGAGAGTCATCTATATCATCTATTGTTTCTTGAAATTCTTCATTAGACAAATCGTCCCAAACATCCTCATTGTTTCATAAAGTATTATCAAGACTGCTCTCCAATGGCTGTATTTCTTCTCTAAGTTTCTCTAATTCCATCATTGTGCTTGTAATAACTTCTCTTTCTTCTATTGATTGCATTCTGTCAATATCTACCTCATTATCAACTGATTCACTACTTCTATCTATAGTTTCAATACTTTCATTCATTCATCAATATCTTTCTATGGTTTCCATCAAGAAAATAGTTAGAATTCTAAATTTATTCTATTATATACTAAAAATTAAATTTTGTCAAAAAATTACTCTTCTTCTCCACTATTTTTCATCAAAGGTCTAAAACGAAGATATTCCAACAATTGAAGTCAAGTAAATCTTCATACTAATATATTTAAAAGCAAAACGAAAAATATAATATCAGGATATGAAAGCATAAAAAATTGAAATCAATGCCATGTCAAAACCCAATATACGACAAAAGAAACAATAATAAATTCAATAAAAGACACTATCCATCATTTACTAAACAAAGAGAAATTTTCACTAAATACTTTGTTGGCAACTATGATAAGAAAAATTAATGGAAAAATTATGAAACTATTTGTAAATATTGAATAATCAACTATATTAAAAGCAAAAAATCTATCAGCCCAAAATACGAAAAATCATATCACAAAATATATTATCATCAATAGAGAAATTTTTGCACTATGTAGCAAATATACTCTTCTTGTAAAAAGATTGATTATAATAGATGACAAAAATGATATAAACAATAATACAAATGTTAGTTGAATTCATAATACAACCATACTTACAGCAAACAAAATTGGATTATAAACTCCAAACACAGAAAATCAGATAACCTGCCTAAATATACTTACTATCAAAACTCATACAGAAATAGTAAGCATCAAGCCAATTAGATTTATAGGAAACTCATTATAAACCAAGTAATCAACCACATAAGAAAGAAAGTATTGTTTTTGGACATCTTCAAAATCAATAGAAAACAACTCTACATAGTCTTTATCTTTTGTTACCTTTTTTGTGTCTGCAAGATCACTAAAAAGTTTTATCAAATCATTTTGTGATACCACATTTATGCTTGTTATTCAAATTTTATTTATATACTGAGCAATTGTTCTTTTTAAAAAATTGAAACCAGTTCATGTTACAAGATATATATCTTTATCAGCAAAATTTATGTTATATAAATCTCAAAACCTTCACATAAAATCAAATATAGTTGGAAAATTAGAAGTGTTTATAATTATTCTTTCTGCATCTATAAAGTTAGAAATATCATCAGAGAATAATTGAAAAAAATCATCTTCTACTAAAAATGTTTTTTGTGGCAAAACTACCTTTTTCAAAAAAATATTATTATCAGCAAATCTTTGAGTACCAATATAATCAAATGTACCCTCTTGATCAGTAATATACAAATATATTTGCTCATAAACATTTATGGTTTCCCATACTTCATACTCACATCAATCTTCATCTACAAAATGTCAAAATATTTGATATTCTCAAGCTTCTTCAAAATTATATGCAAAATTTGTTCATTGATAATTAAAAAGCTCTTCTGATCAGCTATAAACATAAAAATTTGATTCTTCTGGCACAAAAAAACCAATATCACCAGCAGTCACCTCGTAATTTCAGGGATTTCAAAGCTTCAAATCAAAATTTCATTCTATTTTATATTTATCTTCTACACATTCTTGTATATCTTCATTATTGTTTCAATCATTGTTTACAGAATTATTTTCTAAGTATCAAAATCAAAATCAAAAAATGAGGATTACCCAGAAAAATAAAAATTTCTTCATATTCAAAATTTGATAAGTAAATTAGTAATTAATTTAAGGATAAAACAAAAAAAATCAACTATTTATAATCATAATCTTGTTTGCTATTACATATTTTTCACAAAACAATATATATCTTTATTACTAAAAAATATTAAAATTTAATAATTAACTTTCCTGTTGATCTTTTATGGTTTGTTTTGCCCTGTCAACCATTCTAGAAAATAACTGATCTATTCAGGCTTTATTATGATCAATATTTGCCAAAGATTCTAAAACTTCATAATTCAAAGACTCTACCAATTTATCTGTTAACTCTTCTTTTTGTTCTTCAGGTGCATCGTCAAAAGATTCTTTCAAGCTTTCATATGTGCTTTTTCCTAAAACTCATTCTTCCTGTTTGTTAATTGTTTGTCAAATTTCTTTTAAAAAGTTTTGTATTTTTATTACTCAATTTTCTGATAAACTATCATTAAGATACTGTATAGATTTTAACTGCTCTAAATCATGATTTTCTAGTTCATCTTCAAAAAGATTGTATAATATTTCTGGTCATACAAGTCAATTTTTTTCTGAATCAGAATTTATTTTTTCTTCCTCTTTAAGTGATGATTGATAAATAGACAATACTTGAATAGTTTCTTCTCAAAAATCATGCTCTTTTATTGGTTCAACATCATTATTATCACTATTAACCTCTAACCATGCATTTAGATTATCTTTAACTTTTTCAAAAGTTAGCTCCTTTTCGGTAAAAGTATCTAAAATACTTAACCAATGATTAAATTCCTCTGAAATTTCTTCTTCATTGGATTCAGTTGATTCAACATTTTTAGAAGAACTAAATTTATCCACAACTACAGAAAATGTAGCTGATATTTTTCATAATACTCAATCAGCTGAATCATTATTCCATATATAATCTATTTTTTCAAAAAAAGATTTATTTTCCAAATCTGAGTCTTCTTGATCTATATTATCATTTACTTCATCTTCATCGTTATTTCATTCTCTATCTTCAGTTCATTCTTCATCCGAGTCAAAGTCATCTTCTGACCTGTCTCAAAGTACTTGCTCTTCAACTCATACTTCTCTAGCAATATTTATAACAGAATCAATTTGAGATTGTTCCGCATTATTTGATTCAAGCTGGTTAAAAACATCTCTTAATTGTGAAACAAATTCTTCGATATTTACATGATCAGATTGTTCTATAGACATACTTAAATCTACATCTGTATCATCTTCTTCCATAGATTCTTTTACCAAATTTAATGCTTCATACTCTGATTCATCTATAGGCAAGTTTTCAATTTGTTCATGATAAGTTTCAAGTCCAGTCATTATTTATTTTTTAAAAATTAAATTTTATCCAATAAGTTATCTGCTTCTATTGATTCCTTTTCTTTTTCTTTTGATTCTTGTTCTTGTAATCTTCTAAGTTTGGTTTTTAGTCTATCAAGATTATTTTTTGATTTTTCAATTTGTGACTTTTCAAATGAATACATTATATTTGCTATTATATAAAAAATAGTATCCAAAAATCATTCATTAATTATATTTAAATTTTTAATCAAACCTTGAATATCATCAAAAACACTTTCTTTCCCAGCAAGAATATCTAGCATACCTAATAACTTTTTTCTTTTCCCTTCATAATCAAGTTTTTTAAAGCTTTTTATATATTCTTCATAATTTATCATACTTTTTTATTTCAAGTTAAAACTAAGCAGTTCTATCAAATTCTCATTCACCTGGTAAATCTCTACTACTCTTAATACTAATTTTTCGAACATTTTCCTTAAAAGTTTCAAAATCTTGTACATTATTAGCTTCACCATTTCTTTTTTCTGTAATTTCAAGTTTATCTAGTCTAATTTTTATTTCATCTCAATTAGGGTATTCGAAATCATAAAAGTCACGGCTTCTTGAATATTCAACTCACTCAGTATTACTAAGCATATGTGTAAGAAAAGGTAGCGTTGTTAAAAAATTATCAGTAATAGAACTTTTCAATAACTTCATAAGGAGTTTTATTATCTAGTCATTTATGTGGCTTTACAGTGTTATATCGATTTACAAATCTTTTTAAAGACATTTTTCTATGTTCTGATGACTTAAAAACTTCCTTACTGTGCCACATATCGATTAATGTTCTTATAACCCTCTCTGCTTTTCAATTTGTTCTTGGTGTTCTAACTTTTGTAAATTTTTGCTTTATTCAGCTTTTTACACACTCTTTAACAAATTCATGTTTATCATTTCATTTGTACTCAACTCAATTATCTGAGTACACACACTCAATAGTGTAAGGACATTCATCTATTACCTGTCTAAGAAACATAGACGAAGATACTTGTGTCTTATCTTGCATTATAGCTACATAAAGTTCTCTAGAATAGTCGTCTATTCATACAAATAAGTATTCAGACTTTTTGTTTGCTGCTCATCTTATAAGAGGTAGTTTTTTTGTGTCAAAATGCATCATTTCTCAAGGGTAGTTTTTATTGTATCTTCTAGCTTCTTTGTTTTTCTTTTCTATTATCTTAGATTCTATTTTAGCTAATCTAAGTAATCATCGCCTAATGTTTCTAAATCTATTATTGATAGAATTTCTTGGTAAAAACTCTTGAGTTCTTGCTCTCTTTATTATCTTGTATATGGTAGGCAATGATACATTGAACTTAATATGTAAATCCTTAGGCTTCATTCATCTTTTATAGTATTCCCAGACCTCTTTTCTCTGGAGTGGTGTTAGTCTTGTATTTTTATGTATATTCATTACATAGTTTGTTATCAAATAAATAGTATTTTGTATACACATTATTTTTAACAACGCTATATAATCTTACATATTACTGTTCACAAATATAATTATAAATTTGATTTTTAATCTAAGCTTGACTTTTCAGACATTAAAATTATAAATATCAACCTACATACGGCCAACAAGCAAAGGAGCTATTAAATGTTGAATAATACATTGGCACAAATATGGAACAAGATTCCAGAAAAAAACTACCTATCTGAGCTTTTTCAATCAGGATTCAGATGGGCAGAGACCTTTTTTTGGATTTTTATAGCAGTTTGGGTTGTCCTTAATACTAAAAGTATGGTATTAGGCGACCTTCCTGTAAAAGAATATAATGACTTCTTAGCTTATCAACTATTCTGGACGATAATAGGCTTCGAAGTTATCAAAATGGCCTATTTTCGCTTAATAGGCAAAACCACGCTTCTTTTCTTGTATCATTTTGTTGTGCTTGTTGTGCTATCATTTTGTAGACAAATAGTACTCAAGCATGATCTTGATATATATCATGTAATTGGGCTTTTGCTAAGTGTTATAGTTGTAATTATACTTCGTGAGGTATCCCACGAAAAAACACTTTTCCCAAGAATCTTTGGGGAAAATTAGAATAGCAAACAGTCTCCCCAAAAAAGGGTGAAAAGCATTTCTTTCACCCTTTTTAAATTATTCTTATAAAACTTAATTCAAAAAAGATTGAGTTTGTCTTTGGATATAAAAAATCCAATTATTAAATTGAAAGAATAGAATATAATGGCAATCTATACCTATTTATAACAGCCACTACTATAATTATTTTTGGATAACTAGCATCAATATAGCCAAGAATAATCTATAAAAAATATGAGATATGGTTTTTTTGAAAAGTTCAGTGCATCTATTTGATAGTAGCATAGTGGATTTTCTCTAATACTCCAAACCTTAATTAGATGTTACAAATTTTCTCAATTATTACTTTACAATTTTAAGAGTTTTGATTGTCTTATTTTCAACTGAACAAGAGAAACAAATAATATTTCATCACCACAAACCTAGAACGATAGATTAATTCTTTACCGTTTTTTTATTTTGTCCCAAATCAACAAATATTTGAATAATATCAATAAAAAATATTGAAATTCTAATATTTGTAAATATAATAAAAATACTTTTATATACTAAATATAAACAAAAATGAAAAAACAAAGCAATCCTTTGGTCAAACTAACCTGTATATCTGCAATATCATTACTAATATTTAGTAGTAGTTTTAGTCTTGCTTTTAGATGAATTCCATGAATATGAGAAAATTCTAAATGATGAGCAAACCCACCAGATATTTGATATCAAATATGAAACCCTTGAAATTCTGATAGAGATAGTTGAAACTCAGGTAATGATGATATTGAAATTAATAGAGATTATGTAGAATGAGAAGTTTTAGTGAAAAATAATTGAGGCGGAATATCTAGAGCATTAGAAGTTCTTGAAAGCAAAGATCTAGATGTAAGATGAATAGAGAATGCAAAAAACATCTTGAAAGCTAAATCAGAAAAACATACAACCAAAGAACTTATATCAAAATTTAAGGATAATAATGATATAAGTCAGGTTCAACCCAATTTTAAATATGAAAAATTAGATTTTGAACCATATCAACCTAATGATGAACACATAGATGAACTATGGTGACATGAAGCTATCAACTGGCAAGAAGCTATGAACATATATTCTTGAGATACTACTTCTTGAGGTAAGTCATTGGTTTCTGTAGTAGATAGCTGAATATATTCTGAACACGAAGATCTCAAAAATCAACTATGGGATGGTTCTGATTGTGTAGATGAAGATTCTCAAGAAATAAGTGGATGATGCAAACATTGATATGATTATGTGAATGAAAACAACAATCCTGAAGATGACAGTTGACATTGAAGTCATGTTGCTTGAATAATATGAGCAGAAATGGATAACGAAGTTTGAATTGCATGAATCAATCCAAATTCTGAATTAATGGCTGTAAAAGCTTTGGATGAAAGATGATCAGCTTCAACAACCGAAGACATAATAGATGCAATAAGTTTCTCAAAAAACAATTGAGCAAAAATAATCAACATGAGTCTATGAGCTGGACCATACGATAAAGATAGTTGTAATGAAGAAATGCTTGATATGTTCTTTTATGATAAAATTGAAAATTTTAAGGAAGAATGATGAATTGTGGTTGCTGCAGCTTGAAATGTAGAAGCAAATCTGAATGAAGAGTTGTTCTTTCCTGCATCATATTCAGCAGATTTTAGTTGTGGAGGAGAAAAAATCGAATGATTAGATAATGTTATCACAGTAGCTGCAATAGACTCAGATGAGAGTTTTGCTTGGTTCTCTAACTATTGAGACAAGTTTGTAAATTTGGCTGCTCCTTGAGTTGGTATAAAATCTACAGTATTAGACAATGAATATTCAAATAAACAATGAACTTCTATGGCAGCTCCATATGTAGCATGAGCATTATCACTATTGTGGTCTTATGATCCAGAACTTACATATTTGGAAGTTAAAGACATATTATTAGAAAATTGAAGAAATCTTGATTCTCTTGCATCAAAAACTACTTCGGGAAAAATACCTGATTTATATGAAAGTTTAATGGCCATTAAAGATAAAGATGAGGACGAGGATGATGAAGACAAAACTTATACTTTAGAAGTTAATACAGAAAACAAAGATTGAGAACAACTAGATTCAATTTTGAGTATTTGAGACAAACAAAAAGAATGATATAATGCAACATTTGAGCTTGAAGAATGAGACTACGAACTTACAGCTTCAAAAGACTGATATAAAGACAAATCTAGAACAATTGAACTAACAGAAGATAAGTCCACTACTCTAGTTTTGGATGAAGAAACATTTGACCTAGAAATTAATGTTGAAAATAAAAATTGAGATTCTCTAGAAGCAGAACTAAATCTTAACTGAAACACTAAAGATTGATCCAATGTAACATATCAAAACTTAGTAACTTCAGTATTAAAATGAGACTATGAACTTACAGCTTCAAAAGACTGATATAAAGACAAATCTAGAACAATTGAACTAACAGAAGACAAATCCATTACTATAGTTTTAGAGAAAAAAGAAGATGATGAAGACAAAATTTACACTTTAGAAGTTAATACAGAAAACAAAGATTGAGAACAACTAGATTCAATTTTGAGTGTTTGAGACAAACAAAAAGAATGATATAATGCAACATTTGAGCTTGAAGAATGAGACTACGAACTTACAGCTTCAAAAGATTGATATGAAAGTAAATCTAGATCAATTGAGCTAACAGAAGATAAATCTGTTACTCTAGTTTTGGAGAAAAAGGAAGAAGATGATGACAAAGATGAACAAGATTATATAGTTGTTGATAATAGACAACAACTGGAAAATGCTATTAAATGAGGTAAAGTCGTTGATAAAGACTGAGAAAAATATGATTTTGCTTGAGCTTGAGAGCCTAATGAAAATCAATATACACTAGATGATCTACAATTGTGATCCAACATAGAAGATTTAAGCGGTTTATTTCAAGACATCAAAAACTTTAATAACTCAAATAATAGAAACTCAAATGGAAGATGAAACTGAAGATGAAACTGAAGATGAAACTGAAGATGAAACGCACCAGGAAACAATTCTTCTGATGAAAATGAGGTTGATTTCTGGGATACAAATAACATTACTCACTGGGATGTAAGCAATGTTACAGACATGAGTAAAATGTTTTGGAATGCAAGTTCTTTTAATCAAGATATAAGTGAATGGAATGTTGATTCTGTAGAAGATATGAAATTTATGTTTAGAAGTGCTGAAAAATTTGAGCAAGATATTAGTAGTTGGTGTGTTGAAAATATAAATTGAAGAAATCAAGTAGTTCACTTTGATAGATGAGCTGGATTCCAATGAAATGATGACAAACAACCAAATTGGTGAGAAGCTTGTGAACAATAATTTGAGTTTACAATTACAAAAAAAGGGAGCCTACTATGGCTTCCTTTTTTTTGTTTTAATTAGAAATATCATATGAGTTATAAATATGGAAAATATGGACAAGCAAGCTGAAATCTACAATAGTAGAAATATCATATGAGTTATAAATTTGTAAAGATTTAGAAGACAGTGTGAATCTACAATAGTAGAAATATCATATGAGTTATAAATAGATTATGTATCTAGTTTATATCCTAATAATCTACAATAGTAGAAATATCATATGAGTTATAAATCTAATAAAATAAAAATGGTATTCAAAACATCTACAATAGTAGAAATATCATATGAGTTATAAATAATCCAGTATCAGAATTCTCATGAAAATATCTACAATAGTAGAAATATCATATGAGTTATAAATATCTAAAGACAGAAAAGAAATCAGATTATCTACAATAGTAGAAATATCATATGAGTTATAAATAAATGCAAATCACTAACTCACTCAATTATCTACAATAGTAGAAATATCATATGAGTTATAAATGAATATAAAAAGAACGATAATATAGCATCTACAATAGTAGAAATATCATATGAGTTATAAATAAATTCAGTAACATTCAGCCCCTTTGATCTACAATAGTAGAAATATCATATGAGTTATAAATCAGCTGATAATATTCAACTTCCTAATAATATCTACAATAGTAGAAATATCATATGAGTTATAAATAAACGAAAGAGAAAAAGCAAGAAGGAATCTACAATAGTAGAAATATCATATGAGTTATAAATGTATATTCAGTAACATTCAGTCCTGATATCTACAATAGTAGAAATATCATATGAGTTATAAATTTTAATAATATAAATCAGGTTCTTGCACCTATCTACAATAGTAGAAATATCATATGAGTTATAAATACGGTCCCCAGCTTCTGTTAGTGTTTCTTCATCTACAATAGTAGAAATATCATATGAGTTATAAATTGGTTTTTTTTGCGTCATCAGATATCGGCCAATCTACAATAGTAGAAATATCATATGAGTTATAAATGTTACAATTCAAAGCAATTCAATAAATATCTACAATAGTAGAAATATCATATGAGTTATAAATTCTTTTGTTGACTGAACGACTACAATTATCTACAATAGTAGAAATATCATATGAGTTATAAATTATAGCAAAACTATATCAAGACAAAAAATCTACAATAGTAGAAATATCATATGAGTTATAAATTGAATTTCTTGATATCAAAAACTATATATCTACAATAGTAGAAATATCATATGAGTTATAAATATACATGAAGTTTTGAGGTGTATGATAGTATCTACAATAGTAGAAATATCATATGAGTTATAAATTTTCAATTAAATACAAAATTAAACTGATCTACAATAGTAGAAATATCATATGAGTTATAAATTTTATTATCTTTGAAGTATCAATGTTCCGCAAATCTACAATAGTAGAAATATCATATGAGTTATAAATTATTATGACAATGAAGTCAATGAAGTATCTACAATAGTAGAAATATCATATGAGTTATAAATTCTGAACTACTTAAATACTGTAAAGAATCTACAATAGTAGAAATATCATATGAGTTATAAATTTGATGATTTAAATGGAAGTATGCAAATATCTACAATAGTAGAAATATCATATGAGTTATAAATTTATGCATGAATAGATACATCAAGTTATCTACAATAGTAGAAATATCATATGAGTTATAAATAATAGTCAACAAAAAATCGGAACCCCAATCTACAATAGTAGAAATATCATATGAGTTATAAATTTCTTGTCTCGTAGGTGCACCACCACCATCTACAATAGTAGAAATATCATATGAGTTATAAATAATAAGTATAAGCTCCTTACTTAGCCCATCTACAATAGTAGAAATATCATATGAGTTATAAATATTCAGTTTGATATTCACCTGACTGACAAATCTACAATAGTAGAAATATCATATGAGTTATAAATATGAAAACAAAAACGAAGAATTAGAAAAAATCTACAATAGTAGAAATATCATATGAGTTATAAATTCTTATATTAGAGCTGATGAAAAAAGAGTTATCTACAATAGTAGAAATATCATATGAGTTATAAATGATGCCATTAACATTTAGGATCACGGCAACAATCTACAATAGTAGAAATATCATATGAGTTATAAATTTAGGCTAAACAACCAAAACTGAGATAGGTATCTACAATAGTAGAAATATCATATGAGTTATAAATTTATAGATAAATTGCTTTTATATCTTTAATCTACAATAGTAGAAATATCATATGAGTTATAAATAACCTCTAGAAGAATGGCAATCTTATTGAGCATCTACAATAGTAGAAATATCATATGAGTTATAAATTAAAATTAGAGTCAGAGTCCATCACAACATCTACAATAGTAGAAATATCATATGAGTTATAAATATATTACAAGAAGATTTTAAAGATAGAAAAACAATCTACAATAGTAGAAATATCATATGAGTTATAAATGTTGAATATGGAATATTGAAAGAGCAATCTACAATAGTAGAAATATCATATGAGTTATAAATTTTGCTTGGATACACTGAAAACCTATGCATCTACAATAGTAGAAATATCATATGAGTTATAAATAGCACTTTTGGCTTATTTACTGGAGTTTGGAAGCATACAGATCTATGTCCGAGCTTCCAAAACCCAGTTGGACCGCCAATCCATTTTTATAAAGACTATAGCTTTGCAATTTTTCTTTGCAAACCCAAGTCTTAACTATAATTTCTTATTTATTACAACCCACATTGTTATTTCTATCACCATAGAGTATGATTTTCTAATAATGTAGTTTATCAAAATAACTGTTAAAGATCAACTATGTATGAATTTACATAAACAGCAAATCACTTTCTTCATTTACTGCATAGCCATATCTGACTACTTTTTTGACACATCATTCACACATACTAAATATAATAATACTATCAGTATTTTCAAATGATTTTGCAAAAATTTTATCAACTTCAGCTAATATCAATCACAAAACCCTTTCACTATTTTTGATTTCAAAAACTGAATATTGCAATCTCCTACCATATTTTTTCAAAAATTTTGAAAACTTAGTCCTAACCTTATCATTACTTATATCATAAGAAACTATCAACATTTTATTTGGTTTTAAATATAAAAATATTCCAATTCATTCAAATCATCTTTGACAAATGCTCTATAATAACTTTTACTAAATTTAAAAATTCACTCTTTATTTTCCAAAATCGGCTCTAGCAATAATTTGACATAATGATTTCTTTTATCCCAAGGAAGCCAATACTCCCCTTTTCCAAATTTAAAATCTTTTTCATTTATTTGATTTAGATTATTCATTTTTACAATTTGTTTGTCTATGATACATCTAAATGGCTCTACCAAATCACAAACCAATGATTTCCTTTGGAAAAACATCTGATGATAAAATCATTTATAAATATCAAAACCATACAAATTCAAATTGGATTCAAGGAAATTATACAAAAAAGTATATCATATATCCATCAGCAGATTTGCAGGATCTATTTTGGTCCTTGGCATTCTTTTGTACCAGTTCATATCTTGGAAATATATATCAAAAAAGATTTTGGAAACATTTCACTCATATCATCTCAAAGAGTCTTGATTTGTGACAGCATCTATTTTGGAAATTGTAGATTTGATTTTATTTATTCATTGTTTGGTTTTGGCATCTTTGTTTCTGATAGATTTTAACAAGATGAGTTGATTTTCGGCTTTATTTTTGACAATCAATTTGGAAATATCAAGTTCTTTATCAAAACTATATTGCTTTTGTCTCAGTAAAAAATTTCATTCCAGTTGATTTCATATCAAAAATTTGGGAGCAAGGCTATGATTGAGAAAATAAACACTTATTCCAAATTCTAATAATTTATTTACCAATTTGGTGGTAATAGTACAATCTCATATTACAAAAATAGAAAATATTTTGTAACAAGATGTTTGATTTTCCAGTTTTGGTTTTCCTTATTTTCGTGATTGTGTTTGCCTACAGTTTGAGCTTTTTGATGATAATTTTTGGTATTGTATTTGGCATACAGTTCATGAAAATAAATAGATCTAGGGCAAAAGATAAAGTCGTTGAGAGTAGAAATTTTGATATAGTTTTGCATTTTTATTTTTGGGTTGAAGATTTAATTATTTTGTACTTTAGATTTTATATATTCCATTCATTTTTTGGCAATATTATAAGTTGCAAGATCATCTCAATTCTTAAATACAATTCAATCATACACCTCTTCTTTTATTCATTTTTCAATTTTGAAGTCACATTCACCATCTTTATGAGACAATATTTCATTTCAATTATCTTTCTTTCTTGTTAATTTTTCATCACATTTAGGACAAAGTAATGAAGTTTTGTTATCATCAACAAATACTAAAATTCAATTTTGAGAATCTTTCAGATCCTTAGTTTTTGTTGCTTTCACCGGATAACAAAATTGATGGCTTTGTTTGCTTTCTTTATCATAAACAAATGATAATTTATTTATCAATGCTTGTACAAAAGTTGATTGATTTTGTGTTCACATATGCTTAGTAAAAACTTTTGAATTATCAACTCAATATGATAGTATATTATTTTCTAAAACTATTAAGTCAATTTCATTATTAATTATCTTTTTTGATATCCATCAAATAATAGCTGATGAATATCACTTTTTTAAATTATTTATCTGTGATAAGCTTGTTTTAAAGTTGTTCTTATACTTAAAGAATTCTGTATTTTCTAATTTTTTTTGATCTGATTCACTTATTCAATCAAAGGAAGATTTTATCTCTTTACAAAAATCATCTAATTTATTTCTATCTTCAAGCAATTCTTGAATTCAAAAAATATATTTATCAATCTCTTCTTTTAAGTTTCTTTGATCTGGATGTGTTTTATAAAATTCATATTTAAAATAATTAAATTTATTTTTTTCAAGAATTGTAAAAATATTATTTTTATTTTTTATGTCATAATCATTAACAATTGAATTTATAAAAGAAAATACTTTATCTATAGTATATTTAGAAACTTCAGGACAATTATTGTCAACCTCATCATTACTTACAATTTCTTTTATATTAGAGATAGCTTTGCTAGCAAATTCTTTAATTCATTCTTGTACCTGCCTTTCCCTTTTTTGATCTTGGATAATTTGGTGATATTTAGTAATATAGTTTCAAATCAATTCATCAAACTGCTTATCTTGAGGACTTTTTTCTTGTATTACATTTTGAAATTTATCAATTTTATCTTTGGATGTATTCAACTGAAAATTATCAAAATTTCATCAATCATCTAACAAATTTATACTATAACCTCCGCTATCCTCAAATTTGAATTCATATATTTTATAAGTTAGAAAACTACTTTCTCAATGATCCATGGACAATACTTTTAGTGATTTATTACTTTTTTTCTTGTCATTTATATGTTTACTAACTTTTTTATTAACTTCATCAAAATCATTATGATTTGTAGCATTTAATTTCATAAAAAAGTTAACATATTTTCTATTTCTTTTAAATCTTGTGACAAAGTTATTTATTTTATCTTTTTTGTCCCCATGCCTTTTTTGGTTTTTCTCTTTTTGCCAAAAACTCTCTATTTCATCTCATATATTAGCACTTGCATTTACTCATCTAATTTTATAATCAGCTCATATTCTAGAAAAATTATTATTATTTTTTATATCTTCAAAGAATGACTCAAAATAATAAGTTTGTAAGTCTTTTTTGGAATTTGGTAGTTTTTTATCATTCAAAGCTGTATCAGTTATTCCACAATTATTTTCATTAACAAAACTTTCATGATATGGCATATCTTTTGATTTTATTTGAAAAATATCTATTTCTCATTTTTTAGCAAGTGATAAAATAGCATCCAAATCAACATTTTTAGTCTCTATTCAATATCATACATCATCAAAATAATTTTTAAAATCTTCTAAAGTTTTATCTTCATTTTTAAAATTAGTAATATCTCATAAAAAAGCCAAATCTTTTTCCTCTGTTCATAGTACATATTTCTTATCTTTTATCTTTTCTAACAAATCAATAACTAAATTTAGATATTGTTTTTGTAAATTTTCTAAATCAAATTCTTTTTCTATCTCATCTAAATTAAAATAGTTTCTACAATATTCGTTTAAATTTTTATCATAAACAAATTTTCCTTTTTTATTAACTAATTCATCAATATTTTCTTTTCATATAAAATTAAGAAACTTATTAACATCATCATTTGTTTCTTTATTCTCAATAGAGTTTTTAATTGAGTCAGCTAATTCTTTTTTTCTTTTCTCATACTCATCAACAATTCATCTTTTTGTTTCAAATATTTTATTGTCTAACTCAATTATTTTTTTATTCAAATCTTCTATATTGCTTCAATCCGTAAACTTTACATCACTTTTTTCAGATAAAAACATTTTTTGAAATCCCCAAAAAGTCATACTATCAATGTAAATCAATTCAGAATCTCAATGTTTTAATGTTTCTATATAATTTAAAAAATCACTTAACTTTTCAAAATTCTTTTGACACAAAAAATAATAATTTTCTGACTGTACCAAAAAGCTATACTTCTCTATTCAAAAATTATCTATCAAATGAATTTTATAACCTAAAAGTTCAGAATTAATTTTATTAATATCTCTCATTTTTCTTTTTAAATCATTTATTCTATTTTTCTTTATTTCAATTTTATTATTCAATTTCTTATCATTTTGTATAGAGTCTATTTTGTTGGTTAACAAATAAATATGAGACAAATCATCTTCATTATTATCACAACTTTTAAGTATATTATTAAAAACTGTTTTATAATATTTTATTTTTTTATCTTCTGATTTATTTTCAAAAATATCATTTTCTAAAGTTTCATTTATTATTTTTTTTCACTCATTATTTATTATTTTTTTTTCTTTATTAAAATTACTTTTTACAATTTTATATTTTTTTTGAATTTCTTCTAATTTCCATCTATTTACTGTATATGGATTTAATGTAAATGTCTCAAAAAAGCTTTCTGAGTTAGGATTAAATTTATTTATCATTTGTAATTTTTCTTTACTTTCTTTAGTTAATTTATCCAAAAAATCATTATCATATGCAAGTTTTCAAATCAATTTCAATGAATAAAACAATTCAGATTTTTTTGAATAAGAAAAATCTTCTCAGGGTGTATAATCTCTACCTACAAATCATTTTGGTTTAAAATAATCTATATTTTTTCATGTAAAAGATTCCAAATTAGACTGATATTGACTTTTTTTAGATTGTGGCTTTGTATCATAAACTACTCAATTATATATAATTCTACAAATTTCATTTTTTAAAATTTGAAATGATTTTTCTATAATATCATTTAAAATATTATTATCCAATAAATTTTGAAATGATTTTCAATCTGTTTTTATTTCAATTTGTTTGATATTTTTTTCTAAATCTAGCAAATCATTTAGGAAATTTAGATCATCAAAAACTTCTAAATCAAACCTTTCCTCATTTCAATACATTGACAACAATTCAAACCTCACCGTCTTATTTACTTCATACAAATTTTGTAAATCTTTTATATTTGTCATTATATTTCATTTTAATAAATAAAAACTTTACCCTTGCACAAATCTATCCCAATCATCATCAGAAATATACAAATCAGGCTTTTCAGGATTTGCATCTATCCTATCCAAAATCATAATTCATTTCCTAGCAATATTGTATGCACCATTTGCATCAGCATTAAAAGCTTTTCATTGCAATCAATCCTTACTATGATAATCACAAGATGGACATATAATATAGTCTATATCATTTTTACTATCTGAATTTCTCAACTGCAAAAGCAAATTGAAATAAAAAGTCAAAGACTTATAAAACTTAGAATCTTTTCCCAAAATTTGCTGGTTTATATCTCTATCCAAATCTATATCTGCAAACAAATCTTTCAATCAAGCAGTAATATCAATTTCTTCTACTTCCATTTTTCTAGTATTAAATCTTAATCTATTGTTTGAACTATTGATAGAAAATTTAGTCTTGTTTGTTTTTTTCTTCTTGTCTGGCACAATTTCATAATCAAAGACAAATTTGTTTCCATCAAAACTAATAGCTACATTTTCAAAAAATTTCTTTTGTTTTTCTTTGGTAGCAGAATTTGAAATATAAACATTTTTTCTAAATCAACAACAAGGACAAGTAGTAGAAGTATAATTTGCTCTAATATAAAACATTATTCAAGATTGCTTATATTTTGCTATATCTTGATAATCATTAACTTTGGGTACCAACTGCCAAGCATTTAGATAACCACCTGCTTGATCAAGTTCTTTGTCTTTGTAAGTTAGATAATTTAATTTTTTTGCCAAAGCAAGCTCTAATTTTTGATACACCTGCTTTTCTATTTTTTGTCTTCATCTCTTGAATCATTGATTCAAATCTTCAAAAACTATAATAGCATTGTGTTTTATTATCAAATCAGCCAACTTGTTAACTACTTGAGAGATATAACCATTTTTTAGTTCTTTGATATTTTCTATTTCTCACCAACTAACCCTTGCATCTTTTCTTGATTTTTCTATAGCTTCCAATTTTTCCAAATAATCAACTCAATTTACTTTATTTAATGTATCTACTTCAATAATATTTCAATTTCTATCAATCACAGAATAATATGCCAAATGCTTTTCTCATCTATCTATTCAAATAATTTTGATATCCTTATTTTTATTTAGATATTCATTTATCATTTGATTGAATTGATATTTGTCTCATTTATTTGCATTCAATGTGGTGGAAATATGGAAAAGTATTTTATCTTGAGAATATCTTTTGTGTTGTATTACTTCTTTACCAGATTTATCAAGCACTTTATTCAAATCATCAGTTTTGTCTCTAAAAAACACTTCTGCACCACCAGAAAGTTTGATAGTTAAGTTTTCTAAATTTTTTGGATCAAATAAAAGTTTGAAATATTTGGTATGAATATTTTCTTTGCTTCAAGCTTTTTTACCAGGGGCAAAATCTTTGTTGTATATTTGGAAAAGGTATAATTCTCAAGATTGCACTTTTTCATCAATAAAGTTTGAATCGATTTTGCTAAAGTTTAGAGAATACATTTTTTCTTCAATGTCTTTATAAAATGTAGCTAAATCATCATATTCTTTTGACTTTATGGCAGATAAATCATACACATCACCATACAAAAACAATAATCCATTTTTGTAATAATTGATAAGTTTTTTTAATTTTTTGGGATCAAATTTTTCTCATTGTTCTTTGCTTGCTTGAAACTCATCAAATTCTTTTTTGATATTAGCAATTTCCTCATTATAACCAAATTTTTCAATGTATTTTGACAAATATTTATCTAATTCATTTCAAGAAAGAGAGTCTAATTTTTTCTGTAATGGGAAAAGCAATCTTGGTAGCTGTCTATAAACATTATTTAATTGTTTATAGTTCATCTTTTCATAAAACTCTCATCAACTGTAATCATAATTTACAAAAAGCTTATTATTTTTTAGTATTCATAAATAATAGTTTCAATCTTTTCTTAGAATTACTCAAAGTCTTTCTTTTTCTTTGTCTTTATCCCAACCAGTAAGGAATTGAGAATTATCAAAGTTTAATTTAAACTTATCAGTTTTTACTTTCTTTTTGGTCAAATAATTTCTTACCAAATTGTAATCCTTCCAAATCTCATAATCTGTATAATAATCATTTAATTCATTATAAAAATTATTATCAGTTTCTTTGTCTTCTACTTTTTTTCTATTTTTTTCCAATACAAAATATTTCATCATACTATAAACTGACAAAACTGCATCAAAGTAATTTTTAATAACTCATATATTTTCCTTATTTTTTTCAAAGCTTGATAAAATAGGATTCAAAGATTGTTCGTATTGGATTAATTCATCAATATTTTTGTTGAATTCATAGTAAAATACATTCAAAAAGTTTTGATACAAAGTTTTGTTTTCAAAAACAATATTTTCTTTTGTATAAATATGTTTGAATACATCTTCAAGCTTTTCATAGGGAATACTTTCCAAAACTTCTTTCAAATCTTCAAAACTCACAAAATCTGCAATTTCTCATTTACCAAAATATCATCTAATATAATCCCAAGCAGAAAAATATTTGCTTGATAAAGTATTTATAGCTTGCTTACTTAAATATATTTTATCTAATTCATAAGTTTTATTTTTGAAAATAAAAGATTCTATAAGCTTTTTGGCTTGATTTGATTTTTCTTTATTTCTTGAAATACTTTCTTTTATAAATTCAATCATTTCATTGTCATCTTCTAATTCTTCTATAAAAGATTGTTTAGCTTTTTCTGAAAGTATTTGTTTGTAAAGCAGTTTAAATTTAGGAAATTTTATGTCTTTCTTATTGGAATGAGTTTGTTTTTGTTTGAATAAATTTATTTTTTCATTTATTCACTGTATTTTTTCTCAATTTTCTAATGAATAACCTCACAAAATCTTATTGTAATTATCAATTCAATCTTGCAAAAGACAGTTATTATAAAAATCTAATTCAAAAACTGCTTGTTCATCTTGTGATAGTTCATTTTTTACAAATTCAGGAAAGTTATTTTTGAAATTTTGAAAGTCCTGTATATTTTTGATAAAAGTAATTAGATTTTCATCAATAGCTCTGGTAGCAATTGCACCTGCTCTACCATCATCAACATAAAAATTTTTTCTTGATTCATTAAAATTTACAAAATAAGTAAAGAAACTATCAAACTTAGCAAATAAATCTTTTTGTTCTGGATAGAATTCTCACATAAGTTTCAAGACTTCTTTTTCGTTTAATACTGCGATTCATCATTTTTTTAGAAAAGAATATTCTTGTTTCCACTTATTTCATTGAGCTTCAAAAAATTTCACAAGTTCTTTTCTCAGATCTTTGGATGCTTTTTCAAATTTTTTTTGTAATTGTTTATTTTTCTTATTTTCAGGAGATTTGTTTAATTCAATATAAGAATTATAAAAATCTTCTAACTGATTCAAATATACATCTTGCAAAGCTTGTTTTACAAATTCACGATGTAAATCATCAAAATAATCTTTTATTTTTGTATAGTTTTCTTGTACTTGTCTATCTTTTTGGATAATTCAATCTTTTTTTAGATTCTCTAGTGTATTTCAGATTGGTTTCAATTCAAATCTCAAGGTTTTAGATATTTCATAAAGTTTTGTATAGTCTTTGAAGTTTGTCATTTTTATTTCGTTTTAATTATAAAAAAAACAAGAGTCAGAAAAACTCTTGTTTTGGATTAAACATTGATTCTTGTAAAAATAGAATTTCATAGTATACACTTTCATACAAACATTTTTACCAATAAACAACTTAATTTTACAAAACAACCCAAAAATTTCAATAAAATTTGATAAAAAACTACAAAACTTCACTATCCACCCATTCTTCAAACTCTTTGTTGGCTTCTGATTGAACTTTTATTATACAAGGAGTTTCATAAGAATGTACTTTCTCAACTTCAGATTTGATCTTTGACCAATTTCTCTCCATAGACTTGCACAACGCCACCACTTCATTTTCATTTTCAAGATTTCACTTCCACATAAAACTACTTTGTATAGAAAATTTATTGGCACAGGCTATGAGCTTTTGTTCCAATAAATGAGAAATTACCGTATCTGCTTCTTTATTATCAGAATTTACAACATACACTAATATAAATCACATAACTATTTTGTTTCAAAAGATAAAGCCTTTCTGATATCTTCTCATAATGGATATATATTAGAATACATTCCCCTATCTAGTTCTTGAGATCATATCTGAAACAAATAACTACTTGCAAACAATTTTTGAGCAACATCCTCTGGAAGCTCTCATGCAAAATAATTCCATATAGCAATTGTTTGAACTTTTGGATTTCTTGTAGATTTACGCATTCATACATAACTACCAAGATACTTATAAGTAATTTCCAAAGCATCTTTTATATCCAAAATCACATCTTCTTGATCTCATACCTTTTCAATAGATAGCTCTTCTAGCACCTCTCTTCAAGGATCAAACTCCACCAGCTTTTCTCTTTTCTCCAAAATTTCTCTTATAATTTGATATTGAATCTCCTTTGGTATATAAAACCTTGCATCATAAGTTCAGTCTTCGTTTACTGAAAAATCAAAAGCACCCAATCTTTTTAGATACTCATAATCAAAAACTTGTGCTGCTCATCACACACAAGTTAATACTCTTTCTCAACTTTGTTCTAAACTATTCTTATTCAAAATACCTACTAATTTTTCTTGAAACAAAGAAACTTTGTTTGCAACTGAAACTCTCAATACACTATCTCAACAATAATCCGGATAGTTAAATTTTTTCATTTTGAGTTA
The DNA here is from genome assembly GCF_021057185.1 of Candidatus Absconditicoccus praedator. Classification (GTDB taxonomy): domain Bacteria; phylum Patescibacteriota; class Gracilibacteria; order Absconditabacterales; family Absconditicoccaceae; genus Absconditicoccus; species Absconditicoccus praedator. The sequence goes on along the minus strand of NZ_CP054059.1, from coordinate 137,068 downwards.
TTATAAAGAAAGTAGATATTTTATTGTAAAGGCAACAAAAACTTCAAGGTATAGTTTTTATAAAACCTCATTTAATCTTTGATTTATCACATCCACTGATTGAACACCCATCATAGGCTCACCCTGGATTTGTCAGTTTTTGAAAATTAGTAATGTTGGTATACTCATCACTCCATAATTAGCAGCATATTGCTGGCTTTCATCTACATTTACTTTTACAAATTTTACTTTTCATTCATAATCAACAGAAAGATTTTCAAAAGTTGGAGCAAATTGGTTACAAGGACCACACCAAGGTGCCCAAAAATCTACTATTACAGGAATATCGGAATTCAAAACTTCTTGCTCAAATTGTTGATCGTTTACTTCTATTACTTTTCCTCAAGCCATAAAAACTTAGTTATAATTTAAATATTTCATATCAACTAATGATATTTTAGCAACATAAATAATAATTTTTTCTTTCTAATCAACAAAACAAAAAATTAGAATGCTAGTATTCAAAATATAATTTGTATACAATCCTTTTTAATGTCTTAAGAATATTTTTACTAACTGACACAAATCACTTAACAGCAAGTACCTCAAATTGTTCTATTTTATTCATAGTAGTTTGAAAAAGAATTAAAAACTTATTTGAATTAATCTCTAGGATCACCTCATATGTAGAATCTCAGACCCTTCTAAATGCAGCAGCTATAGACTCAATATTTACTGTTTTGCAAGATACATTATCACACATAAATAATTTCAACTGCTGCATTAAAACATTATTTAACATATAAATTCTTACATATTACTTCCTGAATTGACTGAAATAGTTTTACAGTTTTTTTAATTAATTTCAATAGACACTTTCTTAAAATTTTTATAGAAACTTTATGTTGATTTTTATAGAAAAATCGTTATAAATTTTTTACTTTAAATAGCCTAATAGACAGGAAAATGAAAAACACTTATTTCAACAATGTTGTTAAGAAAATATTAAAAAGCAAAAATAAGATTGTATCAACACAAAAAATAAAAAAAATAGTACAAAACATCCTAGATACAAACTACAATGACTCCAAAGCATACAAAATTATTTATTACCTAAAAAATAGATGATACATCGTATCAATCAAAAAAAACATTTTTTTTGTAAAAGATCCTAATACAGAAATTACAGAAGAAGATCTAATAGAAAAATATTACTGGGATATACTAAAAAATCACTGCAAAGAAAATTTTGATAAAGATCGATATATTTGATGAATAAAAGCACTACAATTAAACATAAATGATTTTTCTATACCAGAAGAAATTCAAATAATAAATCCAAACAAACAAGCCAAGGAGGTTGTACTTTCCTGAAAGTATGTAAATTTTAAAAAATATAAAACTTGAAAAGAAAACATTTTCAAAAAACTAAAAAAACACACCAACAAGACAAAAATTTGAAAAAACGTGTTCCAGTATTCATGTATAGAATTAGCCTTACTTGAAAGCTTGTATAGTCCAGATATTATTGTAGAAAAATACAATCAAGAACTAACCAAAAAAATTCTAAAAAAATACAAAAAAATTATTGACTATAAAGTTATAGAAAAAATTATAGATCTTTGAAAGTATCACACAAGTATCAATAGGTTGTATAAAATTTCTATGAGTATAGACCCAAAACTTTGAGAAAATTTTGCAAATGTAATAAAGAAAAAAAGTTTTTTCTTGGAGTTAAATTAAGTTTTTTAGAAAACCAATTCAACAAAAAAATAAAACAGATCTAAAAGCAAGTTTAAGAATTTTTGAAAACAACTACAAAGAATACACATCAACTTTTTTGTGAAATCAACGAATTTTTATATTACCAATAAAATCTGCTTGAAGAGAATTTTTTATATTTTCATAACAAAAATAGTCTATCAAGATATTGGTTCAAAATCTTTTGTTTGCTCACTCAAGTCTAGAAGCTAAGTTTACAGGTCATCCAATAACAGTATAATCAAACTTTACATCTGTTCAAATATTTCATACCAAACAATCTCAACTACTTATTCATATACGAATATTCACATCATCCAACAAAATTTTTTTTACTTCATTTTTAAATTCAGAAATATTCCCAATAATTTCTAAAGCAGCCTTACAAGCATTTTGTGAATGAAACTCATTTTCTTCAAATCAGTTTCGCACACACATTACATTATCTCAAATATACTTATCAACACTTCCTCAATATTTTTGAACATATTTTACAATATACTTGAAAAACAAAGAAGATAATTCCACCACTTTCTTTGTACCAAACTTATCAGTAAGAAATGTATAATCTTCCATATCTACAAACATTACAGTAAGATTTCTTTTTTCAAAATCAGTAGGCAACTTGTTTTCTGAAATTATTTTTTCTATAAGATTTTGAGAAACATACTTATTGAATGCATATGTTATAAAATCATACTGTCTTTTAATCTTTTCTTCAAAATCTTTTTCTTTAGTAATATCCTGCCTTAAAGATATAAACTCCAATATGTTTCAATTTTCATCCAGTATAGGCTTCACCATAGCTTTTACCCAATAATATCATCAATTCTTCTTTTGATTTTTGATTGTTCACCAAAATGGTTGTTTTTTATTTTTTATTGTATCCCACATATCTGCGAAAAACTCATCCGACATTTCAGGATGTCTTACCATATTATGAGAGTTTCAAATCAGCTCTTCTCGAGTGTATCCAGAAATTTCACAAAATTTTTCGTTTGCGTATGTGATATTTCAGTCTATATCAGTTTTTGAAACAATAGTTCATTCTTGTATAGCTTCAAAATATTGAAATGCTAAATTATTAAATCAGTCATCATTTTTATTTTTATACATAATTTGTTAGACAAATAGAAAATTAAAATCCTCTAAAATTTTTTAAATTAAACCACTTCATCTATTTCTTTCTTCAAGTTTGATAAATTGTCTTGTAGTTGGTTATCACTCAAAACACCTGTTCACTCCAGCCAAAATTGTCTTACACTGTTTACTCAAATAAAATTCAATAATTTTTTAGTTTCAGATGATAAATTGTCCATATTTTCAGATTTTTCTCATTTGAAAATTCATCATCTTGCTCATACAACATAAGCAGTCTTTATATTATGTACAAGTCATTCAAAACCATTTTCTCAAATCTTAAAAGTAGACTGAGGTTTTATTATCAAGTCAAAGTAAGCTTTTAAAATAGCTGGCATACCAAAATTCCACATTGGAGTAGAAATTATAAGAATTTCAGCTTCCAACAACTTATTTATATAATTTTGCTGAGTATCTGCAATTATTTTTGATTCAGAAGAAAGACCATCATAATCCAGTTTGCCAAAATGATAACCCAAAGATTCACTTGTAAGAAAAGGCACTTCTGATTTTATCAAATCTACAAAATCAGTTTCTCAGACGATTTTTGAGTCTATATAATCTCACAAAACTTTAGAATATGAATTTTCTCAATTGGGTGATGCATTAATATATAATTTTTTCATTCTAATATTTTTATACATAAATAACTACATAAAAATACTACTCATTTGAACAACAAAAATCAAGCAGAAATTATATTTCAAAATTATTTCAATTTTATACAAAAAATACAACTTGCTTAGGATAAACCAAATATCAAAACTAATAATTGAAATATGTGAAAAACTCTTTTTTAAAAATTTTTGGAGAAATAAGAATTTGCCTTCAATCTGTGGTATATATCTTATATATATTATTCAAACCTGTAGTAAATAAAACTTCTCAAGTAAAAAAATTATACCTAACTCAAAATCATTTGAACCAAGACTCTTTTCATATATATTCAACTTTTTCTATATTGTGCTTTTCTATAAAATATTTTTTGTTTCAAACTGAGTTTATAGTAATTCAAGATTTGTCAAATTCATAACTAATTCAATTAACTATTCTTATTACCACATAAAACCCAAAACCAAAAACAACTATAGCAAGGTAATAATACCAAGGGATATCCCATCACAACAATATCAAAACCGCCCAAGCATTTATTAATATCAAAACTGATAATCAATTCAATAATACCAAAAAAATACTCCATATATCTTTATGTCAAACTGTTCTATATCATTCCATACTGAATCAACATTAAAATTAAAATATTAGCTTATATAAGATTTTGCTACTGATAATGCTTCTTTTTGTGTGTCAGTATATTCAGACTCACTATCTATTTTACTTAAAAATTTTTTTATTATTAATCAATTTTTATATTTTTTTGACTTTTCAAGCAATTTGAAAAAAACATTAACATCTTCATTATACAAAAAATCCAACATTTTATTGCAGTTTGATTCTACTATAGAAGTCTCCAGACTATTAAGTCATTGTTTATTTTCCTCTAAAAATTCTTTAAATGCGTTTGAAGACTCAGCAGCCATATTATTAGAATTAATTTTAAATTTTCAGCTTTCTTCATAATCTTTCTGCAAATCATTGCTCAAAATCAGATAACATCTGAAGCTTATCATTTAGGTTCAATACAAATTGTTTTATTGTATCAGGCTCATCGGCCAAAGTATGAATCATATTAGCATTTTTTGTAACAAACACTATATTTTTTATAGATTCTGTTTGTTCATCAAGCTCCAAAGCAAAACCATAAAAATTTTCCCAAGGAAAAAACTTTGATCATATTTTTAATCACTCATCTCTAATTTTTATTGTCACTTTTTTCAAAGAAATTATTGAATACAACAAATATCATCACAACATCAAAAAAAGCACAATTATACCTGATATATTTCCTGTTACAAATGAAGCTATTATCAATAAGACAAAAGACGCAACAAATGTAATATACCACCATTGAGTTCTTTCAAACCTTTCTCAATCATAAACTTTAACTTCCATAAATTAAGATAATTAATAAATCTTATTATCCAACATTATATATATTTTTATAAAAAATCAAAACAAAATTTAAAATTATTTTAGTTGTTTTTTTCCAAAGCTGAAGATACAGCAAAAATATTATCTTCTCTCCACTGATTTGCCATTATATGAATTCACACTGGCAAATCTGATCAGTCTTTATTTACAAAACCTCATGGAACTGAGATTGCAGGCAATCAAGCCAGATTTGCTGGTATAGTATATATATCAGAAAGATACATTTTCAATGGATCATTTGTTTTTTCTCATATTTTCCAGGCAGCTGTAGGAGCTACAGGACCTACTATTGCATCATATTCAGCAAATATTTTATCAAAATCTTTCTTTATAAGTTTTCTTATCTTCTGAGCTCTAAGATAATAAGCATCATAATAACCTGCACTCAAAACATATGTTCCTACTATTATTCTTCTTTTTGTCTCATCACCAAAACCTTCTTTTCTTATATTAGAATAGTAATCATATATACTATCAAAATCAAAACTGTCTTTTTGATGTCAAAATCTTATACCATCAAATCTAGACAAGTTAGTACTTAGTTCAGCTGGCATCACCACATAATACACAGACAAAGCATATTCAAGCATAGGAAAATCAATATACTCTACCTGTGCTCACAAAGATTCAATTTTAGAAATATTTTCTTTAACTACTTTTTTCACATCTTCATCAATTCATTCTCCAAAAAACTCATTGAACACAGCAATTTTATATCATTTCAAATCTTTTGTTTTGACTGCATCATCCCAAGAATCATAATCTTCTTTGTGTACACTTGTAGCATCATTTTCATCTTTTCAAGACATAGCCTTCAAAAGTATAGAAGCATCTTCTACAGTTTTAGTAAATGTTCAAGCCTGATCCAATGATGAAGCCATAGCCTGAATACCAAATCTAGAAACTCTTCAATATGTTGGTTTCAAACCTACTACCCCACACATACTAGCAGGTTGTCTTATACTTCATCAAGTATCTGTACCAAGAGCAGCTATACAGCCATCAGAAGCAACAGCAACTGCAGATCATCCAGAAGACCCCCCAGGAATCATATTTTCTCAGTACGGGTTTTTTGTTACTCAAAAATATGAGTTTTCGGTACTACTTCACATAGCAAACTCATCCATATTTGTTTTCCCAATCATACAAGCTCAGGCTTGTTTAAGATTTTGTGTTACTGTAGACTCATAAACTCAAATATAATTTTCAAGCATTTTTGAACCACAACTTGATACATATCATTTTGTAATAAAGTTGTCTTTTACTCATATTGGAGCTCATCTCAAAGGAAGCTGTTGCAAGGATTGAATATTTTCTTTTATATAATCTTCGTGAAATCTAACATATGAAAAATACTTGTCATTTTCTTTTTGAGCTTTATTTAGATAATCTTCTACTATAGATTCAGGTTGGATAGTATTGTTATCAACTTTGTTAATATAATCTTTTAATGTATAATTCATTTATCTATTCTAATAACTGATTTAAAACATCTTCCATTTCTCAAAGATCATCATCAGAATCATCTTCTACTTGGATTTCTTGCTCATCAGGTGCAATATGTTGATCAACATCATCTGCTTGCTCAGCTTCACTTTCTGATTCAGACAAGTTCTCTCACTCATTAAGTAATTTTTCTCATCACTCATAGATTTTTTCTCAAACCTTATCAGCTTCATCCGAAATGTTACATCATGTTGATACAAACAAAACAAAACTCAATCCAGAGATCACCAAAAGTTTTTTCATTATAAGTCTAATTTTTAAACTCTAAGATTATAACAAGCTAAAAAAATTTTTCAATAGATTATTAACAGTTATCACAAGCTCATTTTTTTAGCAAGTTATTCAAAATCACTGGTGCAATAAATGTTGTAAGTATCACAACAATAATAATTATACCAAACACCTCATTACTAATAGCTCACATTCAAAGACCTATAGATGCAAACACAAGTCATACCTCTCATCTTGGAGTCATTCAAAGACCAACTACATGTTTATTCATGCCAGTAGCTACAAATCAAGAAAGATATTTTCACAGAAAAGCCAAAACAGTAAGTATCAAAGACAAAGCTACAACACTTAAGTCACTAAATACAGTCAAATCTAGCTGCATTCAGGTCATCACAAAAAACAATGGAATCAACATCATTCATATTGGTTCTATTAGATCTTCTAAGTTTCTTCTTTCATGAGATTTTAATATATTATCAAATCTATCCTTATCCTCTTTTTTTAGATCTACAGAATCTACATAAGATTTCATATCATTAACCACATGAATATCTTTGTAATATTTGAAGTAAACAGGATCAAGTATAAGTCATGCAGCAAAAGCACCTATTATAGGATCCAAACCTGCCAAATCTGCCAAATATGCAAATATCAAACAAAAAGAAATAACTATAGTAAACTTCATTCAAAGACCAGTACTTATCTTAGCAAAAGCTTTACTAATTGGTCACTCCAAAAGCTGTCACAAAACTATAGCTCAAAACAGGAAAACAAATGCTTGTAAAATTATCGATCCTATTTCCATGAAATTCAATCATCCAGTAGGATCTGCTACTATAGCTGTAATAATAGCCAGTATCAAAAGTCACAAAACATCGTCTATCACCGCTGCTCAAAGAACTATCTGTCACTCTTTGGATTGCACCATATTATTATCTTTGAAAACAGACATGGTAATACCCACAGAAGTTGCTGTAAAGGCAGCTCACAAGAACAACCAAGTAGCAATACCATCATCTGGCAAAAGTCGCATACTTGTAAAATAACCCAATACAAAGGGCAAAATCACTCATACCAATGCTACATTTATTGCCTTGATTCATACTCTTTTCATTTGCCCTATCTCTGATTCCAGTCATATCTGGAACAAAAGTATCAAAACTCACAACTGAGACAAAAACATAAGCAATGGATTTTCTTTGATTGGTTCAAAAAAATCTATTCAAACCAGAAAAAGGTTTCATAATACTACTCAAGCCAAAAGTTGTCACAAGACCGAAGGGAATCAAATTTTTTCTACAAGTCATCATAGTTTTGAAAAAATTAGAATTATAGCCAGAGCAAAGAAAGTAAAAGCAACACTTTCTCAAGCCAATTCTGATGGTCAGGCAGCCATTGTCAAAGGTGTATACAAAAGCAAAAATGCCAAAAGTCAAATTATCAGATTATTTTTTCTTTTCAAGATATAGTTAAGAAAGGATCACATAATATTTTTAAGGATTTAAAAACAAAAAGTTTTTATAATCAAAAAAACTCTGATTTCAAGAGCAAACTAACAAATTGACATTCAAAAAATTATGATATTTCAATTTTAAAGACAAATCACACCTACAATATTCATTTGATGTTTGAAGGATGTAGCACACCTCAAACTTGGCGCGATGATTTAGGGATGCCACACACCCTCAACTCCGCGCGATAATTTAGGGGTGGTCCATACCTTAAACTCCGCGCGGTAACTTAGGGATGCTGTATATCTCAAACTTCGCGCGATAATTTAGGGGTAAAGTATAATAATTTGAGGCAAATTTCCTTTTTACCCTGAGTTAAGAAAAACTTTAAATTACTAAAAATTTAGACTTTTGTGAATATAAGCTTTCATAACAATAAAACTCCATAAAACAAAGCATTACTTTACAAAATATTTCAAAGTTCAACAATCAAGCTTTTCCTTGTCGAAATCTTCAAACTCAAATCACGACAAAATTTCTTCTTTAATAGTTTCTACAAAATATTTCTTAGGATTGAAATCTATATTTACAATATCTTTCAAGTAATTTTTGAAACTTTCCAAAACCTCATAATCTGATGTGGACAACTGATAAACATACGACATATCTGTTTTCAAAAAATCCTGTTTCACAAAAATTCAGTTGTTTTTCAAAAAATTTCAAATATCGCTGAAAAACTCCTCTCCTCAGATAAGATTTAGGCTCAATGGTAGGTGTAACTTGAAGTTATTGATTTGAAATCAACCATTATCATTTTCTTGTGTATCAAAATTTCAATAAAAAAGCCCAAGCCCTAAAAGAAAAGAAAAAACCTTTTCTACATCATTGTACTCGATACACTCATACACATCCTTTTTGATATCTTCAAAAGAAAAATTTATATCATTATTTATCATATACTTTCAACTTGGATGAAAAAAAACATCACTCCCCAAAACTTCAAGCACATCATTCACTTCCTGTTGAGTATCAACATCATATCAAAACAAAACCGAATACAATTTTCAAGTATTCTCATCAAATTCTTGAAAAATATTAACTCCATAAAGAAAAAACAAAATATTTGGTATATCATAGAAAAAAGGCTGCCTATCCAAAACCCTAAAAACAGTCATTTTATCAGAAACAAGTTTGATATCTTTTTCTTTCAGATTTTGTCTATAATATATAATCAAAGAATTATTTTTGCACTTAAACTTTTGTGAGTTTATAGAAAATTCTACAATTTCATCAAAAATACTTTTCCCACACACAAATCAATTTTCATCCAAAAAAGCCATTATGTTTTTTCGGTTATTATTTTGTAAAGCAAAACTATCTGGACAAAATTTATCATCAATGCTGTTCATCAATAACTTACAAAAGGCAATGTTATTCAAGTCAATGGTAGTATATTTACATTAACTCATATATTCACAAAAGCTTGTATCATTATCAAAGATATTATTCCCACTCATAAAACCCTAAAATACTCATTTTTGACATACCTTAGGTTTTTGAGAAAAAAATATGAAAGCAAAAAATATAAAGTCAGCAATATACTATTTCACAAAAATCCTACTTCTTCTGAAAAAGCTGCAAACACAAAATCAGACTGAGCTTCTGGAATATAACCAAATTTTTGAAGTCATTTTCAGTATCAAGCTCACAAGAATCATCAGCCTCATATAGCAGTAAGAGCTTGCTGAGTTTGCCAACCTATTCATCTAGCATCCTCATCAACACTTGGATCAAAAAAGTACTCAAATCTTACTCTAATATAATCAAACTGCATTCATATAGTATATCACAAAAACAATCATACAAACAAAAGTCACAAAACATATTTAATCTTTCATCAAGCATACCAGTACATTATCAAAGCCACTGGACCTATCACCATTAGTGTTCAAAGATCTGGAATCGCCAAAAATATTACAGAAAAAACACCAGCCACTATCAAAAAAGCTATAAATCAGGGAATACTAGAAAGTTCTTTTTTCTTTCTTACAAACCATCCAGACAAAAATATTACAAATCAAAGCTTGAACAGCTCTGCTGGCTGTACAGTTCACAATCATTGTATATAAAGCCATCATTTTGATCATTGAAGCTCTATTCAAATTGGTGTAAACACTAAAAGCTGGAATAAGACCACAAATATAAATATAATATTTCTGTACTCTTGGATAAACCTAAGAGGAATTTTGTAAGCTATAATTGCAACTATCAGTCATATAATAAGACTTTGCATTTGTCTTAGGAAATAAAAATAATTGGAAGGCTCTAGGTTTTCCAATCATACTGTAAGGCGGAAAGATTCATATATACTTACCGAGTACATAGCCAAAACTCCAAATATAGTTAGCAATATTCAAACAACTATTATCTGCACTTTAATAAAAAATTAGCTTATAAATATATATTTAATGAAAAAACGCTTGTAACACAAAAAACTCTCTATTATTCTAAGAATACATATCAAACATCCATACACTATATAAATAAAGAAATAGTTTAATATTTCAATAGAAATAAATATATTCATTAAATTTATTAGATATATTTTTTAAGCAAAATTGGAGTCTAAACAAATATAAAACCAATAAACCTAAATCCAAGTTATTTTATGATCTAAATTTTCTTGATACTTCAAAAACATTGTACAAAAAATTACTCAAAACCAAATCAAAGTTTCCAACATACTGCACAAAATTTCAGCCCAAAGATTTTTTAAAATCTGAAACTGATACCAACGGGTGATCAGCATCACCGGCAGGAGCCACTCATAACAAATCAAACTGCCTGTATCAAAGAGTCTTTAAATGATTGAACAAACTATATTTTAGAAAATGATGTTGTCATATATTCCCAAACTCTCTACTAGCAGCTCAATACAAATAGTATACCTCATCGTTTTCATAAACACAAATTGAACCTGCTACAATTTTTCAATCTTTTTTGACCAAAAACAAATCACCTACTTCCTCATTTTTACAAAAGTGAATCAAGTTTTCATAATCTTTCTTTGGTAAAATAGAATATCATTTTGAACCTAAAGTTGTATACCACAAATTGTAAAATTCTTCAATATCTTCTTTATTTGCAATACCAAACTCTAATCATTTTGATTTACCTTTTTTTATTTTTTGTTTTGTATTCTTACTTATTTCATTCCAAATTTCTTCTTCGGATTTTTCCAAATCTATCAAAACGGTTGCTGGAGGCATATTCTCTCTAAATGAAGGTTTAAGATTGTATTTTTTTGTAATATCTGATGATATTTTCTTTTGGTTATTTCTAATATTTTCTACTATAACTGAATCTTTCATATCAGAAGATCTTGCTTCATCAACAATATTTGTAAAACCAAACTGAAAGAGTATATTACCAAAGTCACCCCCAAACTGTCTTTTTATGTTTTGAAGTTCATTTGAAAAGTTATTATCAAAATCTACATCAACCCCCATCACCTGATACCACCTAAATTTAACTCAAAATTTTGATTTTTCTTTAACAATTCCAAAATATTTTTTACCCAAAATTTCTACCTCAAAAGTAGGCTTTTTCAAAATATCTTTATTAATAGTTTTCCATAGTAAAGACTGGTATAATTTAGACATTAATTTTTAGAAAATGTAGTAAACTTATCAGATGGTACACTTCTATCAAAAGATCACAATACAGTTGCAAGATCGGAAGAAGTGTCTGCTATCACACTTTTATCTACTATATCGTTACTCACCAACCAGTGATGAATTCAAGTTTTTGTTTTCATTCATCATCTTCAAGAAGAAGATTTTCAGTTGCATAATTTTGCAATCTCTTCTTGAGGTGTTTTATCTGGATTTACATAAGGAATCACAAATTGTCAATCTTGAGTAATTTCACACAAAGGCGAATTGGAGTAAGTCACCAAATATATATTCTCCCAGTTTCCATAATGCCTCATCAACTCTGCAACATAACCAGAATTATAATCATTATCTTCCAATCTATCTATTCACTCAATTTCTATTCTATCAGTAGAATCATTATAGTTACAAACAGGTATTGATCATACACCCAAATTTGCCACTATAGTATCATATATGTTTTTATCCTGTTGGGTTTTAATATTATCATAAAGGCTAGAAAGTATTTTTCTAATTCTTTGACTAGTCTCCATACTATTTATATCAATAGAAGGAACATAGTTTATCAAAATCTGTCATACTTTAGGTCATACAACCTCTTTCCAAAAATTTATCAGCTCTGGTTGTCACAAACTTGCCATCAATGCATCATTTGACATATTTTCTCAGTGAAACATTCTTCAAAGTTTTGCTGCTCAAGATGAAACTACTACAAAGTCCATATCTTCCTTTTTTGAAGAGATCACATTACCAATTTGTTTTCTAAAATTTTCAACATGTTGAGACCAAGAAGTGTTTTCTGGACAGATAGTTTCTGAACCAAACTTCAGGATACAAAGACTGTCTTTCATTATCAAAACAAAATAATTTATAAATACAAAATTAATAATTATTTATAACTTAAAGTCAATACTTCTTGATAATAAGATTTTATATTTTAAAATACAATTTTTATGTAAAACTACTCTCTTACTTCTCATCATACTGACTTTACATTTTCTATTGCTTCTCGCATATGTTTATTAATTTCATCAGAACTACTATCTCATTTTCATCTTATTTTCAATGTCAAAGATATACTTTTTTTGTTTTCTGGAAGATTTTCTCAAAAATATATATCAAAAACATCCACATCTTCTATTCACTCTACTTTATTGATTTGTTCTATTATTTTTCAATATTGAAAATCTTTGTCTACCACAAAACTAACATCTCTAAATACTATTTGATCTTGTAATGTTTCATAATAAGATTTTCAGATCTTTTTGTCAAATGCCTCAACAATACTACTTATTTTCTCCAAACACAATTCTACATAACATATCTGACTATTTTCAAAAAATTTAAAATTTTCATAATATATAGGATGCAAAACTCATATATATCAAATCTCTTCATCTCACAAAAATATTTTTCATTGTTTTTTGGGATGGAAATAAGATTTATCAGTTGGCTGATAATCAATATTCAAATCTATTCACATACTTCATATAAAACCTCTAACATAAGACTTAGCCAACAAACTCAAATCTTCTTGCCATCAGTCAATTGATCTTTTATATAAAGCAAATGAAAGTCTTTTTTGCTCCACTACACTATCTGAAGTTTTGTACCAAACTTTACCAGTATCATATATTTTTATAAAATCAAACTCTCTAAAATTTTTAGCTACAGAAGAAACCATACTTCAAAGCATATCTGATCTTAGGTATCTTTGCTGATAGTCTATAGGATTTTCAAGCTCTACTAGTTGTGACTTATCAACTCCAAAAACATCAAGGATATCTTCATTTATCCATGGATAAGTTTCTATCTGATCAAAATCATAATCTTTTGAAAAAACATCCTCTATCTTTCTTTGTAAATTAACTTCTTGAGTAAATTCTACATTCTCAAGATCCCAAGACAATGGAATTTCTTTAATATTATCATATCAATAAATTCTAGCAAATTCTTCTACAACATCCTCTTTGATATTTATATCTTCTGGAGATCTTCGAACTGGTACTTTTATAGTATTATTTCATACAAATACAAATCACAATCATTCAAGTGTGTTTTTTATATCACCTTGTAAATCTGCTTCTTTTCAAAAAACAAATTTTTCTATATTTGAAATATCTATATCAATTGTTTTGGTATACAAAGACCTTGTAAACTGATCTGCATAAAAATTAGTTCAACCTATTTGATAATCTCACAATGTTTTATAAAAAAACTTTAATTCTTCCAAAAAAATTATGCTAGCATACAAAGAAAAAAGTGGGTTAATATTCTTCTCATATCTTATTTGAGCATCAGTTCTCAATCAAAGTCTAGTTCAAGTTTTTCTAACCCTAACATTATCAAAATTTGCTATTTCAACAAGTATATTTTTGGTATTTTCATCAACACAAGAATTATTTGATCACATTACTCAAGCTAAAGCCAATATCTTTTCATCATCTGCTATTACAAGATCATTACTATTTAGAGTATGCTTTTCTCAAAACAGATCTTCAAACTCTTCTCAGTCTTTTGCATCTTTGATTCTTATATTCCCTTTCACTTTGTCTGCATCAAAGAAATGAATTGGCTGTCAAGTAAAAAACAAAAATAAATTACTAAAATCAACCCAGTTATTTTTTGGAGTAAGTCATAAGTCTAACAAATTCAATCTTGTATAAAAATCAGATTGTTCAACATTTATGTTATCTATGCTCATCAAAATATAGGATCTCAATCATGAAGTTTCTGAAATAATCTCTTTTTCTAATGGTTTTGTATTTTCTAACATTTCAAAAACATTTATGTTTGAGAAATCTTCCATATATGAGTTTATTTTACTATACCTTAATTTGTTTTTTGGATATATTGCAAATATTTCTGTACTCAATCAAAAATGTCCAGTAAGATCAGGCCTGTTTGTCAAAGTTTTATTTTCTACATCTATAATTGCATTTTCTAAATAAGTTGCAACATTTTTTAGAGGTTTTCATATATCAGACTGCTCTACCAAAATATCTTCATCCAACAACCATATCCAATGTTTATCTGTATCTTCATTTATTCACAATTCTTCTTTTGAACAAATCATACCTGCTGAATCAAGTCACCTCATCTTCCTTTCTCAAATTTTTAGATCTATATGTGAAAGGTAACATCCTGGTAATGCTACAGCTACAAATCTGTTTGAAACTATATTTTCTCATCAAGTAATTATTTGAAATTTTCAGTGTTCTCCACAGTCTACCTGACAAACATACAATTTGTCTGCATCAGGGTGTTTTTCTACTTTTGTAGTCTTTCAAACAACCAACTCATCTGGAAGCTGTCTTTTTTTGACTTCTTCTACTTCACAAGACTTCAATGTTAAATTTTTTACTAAATTTTCATAACTATCATCAATATTTATCAACCTACCAATCATATTTCAACTATACAACATATTTTTTTGAGAGCTTAATTACTAAAAACTATTATCTAAAAGTTAATCTTAAGAAGAATTTAAAAACATTTAAGATAACAATATAAATAAAAAAGGAGCAACCTCCTAAATAAGTATTTTATAAATAATTTTAAATATTTTTCAACAAAAAAGACCACCTTGGAGTAAACTCCAAGGTGGATACCTGAAGTGTTATAACACCTCAGGTGTCTTCAACCATCCCTTCTTGGCCGCACACTCTATAGCTAAGGGGCTGAGAGGAATTACATCCTCATTTCCCCTACGTTCATCTACAAGTCTCCAAAAGTCATCTTCGCTTTGGAGTCTCATAACCTCTCTGCCAGTAATGATAGAGTTTGCAGCCCGTTCAGTCTGGACAGTCTGGACTTTGTGCATATATTCTCCTTTTTATAAAAAACGCTGGCAAAACTACCAGCATACTATTTATAACCATCTTTTTTATTTTGTCAAATATCAAAAAATTATTTTTTCTTAGGAATAGGTTTGGCATTTTTGCAGTCTGGATATTTATCACAAGCCAAAAATGGTCATCTTCTTCATTTTTTCACAACCATTTTTCATTCTCCACATTTATCACAAGTTTCTCAGCCAAATTGTTCCTGCAATTTCTCTGTTTTCTCATCTGGTATTTTTCATATCCACTTTACTTCAGGATACTTATCCGAAGCCAAAAACGGTCAATATCTTCATACTTTTACCACTATATTACCTCATTCTGGACAAGGTTTTCATTCATATTTATCTTTTAGTTGTTGGATATAATCTTGTTCTTCTTTGGTGTTTGTAACATATTTACAGTCAGGATAATTATCACAACCTATAAACTTACCTGTTTTTCAAAACTTATACACCAAATCTCATCAACATTTAGGACATTTTTCTCATACATACATTTTAGCTTTTTCGCTTTTATCTGATGCTTGCAAATCTTTTTCAAAATCTTTCCAAAATTCTTTCAACATCTTTTCCCAGTCTTGCTTTCATTCTGAAATTTTATCAAGCTTGTCTTCCATTTTTGCTGTAAAATTGTAATCCATCAAGCTTTTAAAGTTTGACTCCAAAAAATCATTCACCAAAAATGCTATATCTGTAGGATGAAGTTTTTTGTCATCTTTTTTTTCTACATAACCTCTATCTATTATTGTACTTATTGTTGGTGCATATGTAGAAGGTCTTCAAATTCACTCACTTTCAAGTTTTTTCACCAAAGTAGCCTCTGTGTATCTTGCTGGTGGTTTTGTAAAATGCTGATTTGACAAAATTTTGTCCGACTCAATTTCTTGATCTTTTTGTAAAGGTGGCAAAATATTTTCTTGCATCGGAATCTTTCCAAAAACATCCTGCCAAACTTGCATAAAACCCAAAAACTTTATTGTCTGACCTTTGGCAGACCATTCATGATTTTTTCATTTCACAGTCATTTTCAATGTAAGATTTTCAAGCTTTGCATCTGCCATTTGAGTAGCTAAACTTCTTGTCCATATCAATGTATACAACTTTGCTTCATTCCCAGAAAGCCCAACATTTTTTGGGGTTTTATTTATATCTGTAGGCCTTATTGCTTCATGGGCTTCTTGCGCTCATTTTGATTTTGTTTTATAGTTTTTGGTTTGAACAAACTCTTTTCAGTAATTTTTTTTAATATATGATCATGCAGAGTTGATAAATCAAGACGACAAATTCAAACTATCCGTTCTCATGTATGTTATATATCAATTTTCATACAACTTTTGAGCAACTGACATTACCTGCTTTACTCACCATCAAAGCTTATTACTAGCTTCTTGCTGTAATGTTGAAGTTATAAAAGGAGCAGAAGCAGACCTTTTACTAGTTGATTTTTTTAGTTGTATTATTTGAAAAGGAATTTTTTCATCAAAATATATTATTTTATTTCAAGTTTTTTCTTCTGAAGATTCTTTTGGCTTCTTGGTCAATCAAATCTCATCAAAAATTTTTTGTAAATCAGATTGTTTTTTGAGAGATATTTTTTTTCAGTTTATTTTCTCAAGAGTTGCTTTGAATTCCTGTTTATTATAACTAAACAATCACAAAACAGACCAAGACTCTTCAGGTTTGAAGTTTTGGATTTCTCTTTCTTTTTCTACAATCAACTTTACTGCAACAGACTGAACTCTACCCGCACTAAGTCATCTTTTTACTTTACTCCAAAGAACTGGAGAAATTTTAAATCATACTAACCTATCAAGAATTCTTCTTGCTTGCTGACTACTTACCAAATTTTCATCTATTGTCCTAGGATTTTTGACAGCCTCTTGAATCG
This sequence comes from Candidatus Absconditicoccus praedator, assembly GCF_021057185.1. Classification (GTDB taxonomy): domain Bacteria; phylum Patescibacteriota; class Gracilibacteria; order Absconditabacterales; family Absconditicoccaceae; genus Absconditicoccus; species Absconditicoccus praedator. The sequence goes on along the minus strand of NZ_CP054059.1, from coordinate 119,542 downwards.
CATCTTTTGTTATCTCATGGAACACTATTCTTGGAGTATCTTCTTTTTTTAGATTTAAAACATTTATCAAATGCCATCATATAGCTTCTCATTCACGATCTTCATCTGTTGCTATCCATATTTTTTCATAACTTTTAACAAGTTTTTTAAGATTATTAACTGTTTTTTTCTTGTCGGGCATTGTTTCATACTCTGGCTTGAAATTGTTGTCTATATCTACTCAAAATCATTTTTTGGGCAAATCCACTACATGTCACATACTAGCCTCTACTGCCCATTCATTTCATAGAAATTTTTTTATTGTGTTGGATTTTGCAGGAGATTCCACAATCACAAGATTTTTTCATTTTGATGGTTTTGTGGATTTTTTAGAAGTTGTGGTTTTTGAGGTGGTAGATTTAGTAGACTTTTTTGTTGTGGAAGCTTTAGTTTTTGTTGGCATATACTAAACTTAAATTCTTAAATAAAGAAACTATAATATTTTTTCTTTTTTTTTCAACAATATTTACAAACAAAAGTTTAGTAATGCCTTCTTAATAAGTTTGGATCTACTCATAATTCTTGTAATCTATTTTTATCTTGCTGGGACATTCAAGCTGCCATTTCTCTAATATTATCATGAGTTCTCAACAATTCATTTACACTATTAATTACTCTTCAAGGATACCTGTTTATAACCACCCTAAAAGTTTGTCAACTTCATCTAATAACTCTTGATGGTCACATATTATATCAAGTAAGAACCATCTCAGCCAGGTCGTATCCACCATCTCACAAATTTACAGTACGAAATCTGTTGTAAATATAATTAAGATAAGTTATTGCCCAAGAAAGTGATATCTCTGGATTGAAAGGATTTATTTCTTTCCTGTTGAACCAAGCATTTCAAGCCAAAAAATTACTTGGCATTATTTGAGCCATTCAAAGTTCTCCTGCTTGTCATATATTGAATGGATTAAATTTTGACTCCAAGTCAATCAATCACACAAGCAATATCTTGTAATAATCTGGAAGTTCTTTTCATCACCTTTCATTGTAATTGTATCTTTCAAACAAGTCTTCCACCAACCCATCTATCTGATTTATATAATTTTTACTTTGAGCAGTATAATTAACTGTTCTTTTTAATCTTAGCATATTTATCACAGAATTAAAACCATATCTGTTTTTATATTCTACAAATGTATCAGAATCCATAGATTCAAAATACATTCTGGCATTTTTTATTCTCATCATAGTTGCCACATCATCAAATAACTGAACCAAATCCATAGTTCTCAATGGATAATCAATAATTTCTGTGAAATATCTTCACTGCCTTACCAGCTCTTCTCTTTTTTCTTGTTCAGATACTTGAGATAATGCAACATTTTTTAGAGCTTGAAGCTCATTTTCAAGTTTTTCCTGATAATTGGACGGAACATGTATTGGATTGCTTTCATTTCCAGCCCATGCTAATGTCCTATCTATCCTTTCTTCAAATCTTTCTTTATACTCTTTGATCAAATTGATTCTTTCAAAAGCATCACCATCTTTGATCAGCCTAAATTGGTCATGCTGAGCAACTTTCCTAAAGGGATCACCTGTTATGGAAACTACCACATCACCTCAATAATTTATTCATTCAACCTTTGCATCATAAATATTTTCTTCATCATCCATATAGTAAATTTTTTGTCAAACAGACAAAACTCTTTCATTTACTCACTCTCATATCTTAAACTCACTTACATCCTGCATTACATCTGCATCAGGTGCTACTTCATCTTCTTTTACTTTTTTCTTTGTATGATAGTTTGCAGGCAGTTCTATCAGATCTCCTGGAGAAATTATTCTTCACTTGTAATAAGCAAATCTTCCAACTACCTGCATATTATTATAATTTAAAACATCCTGTTTGTGATCTTCATTATCTGGATCAAGCCCAAGTCATTCAATCACATTATCCAAATTATCTCAATGTTGTACTTCATAACTTTCCTGCAACTTAACTTTTCACAAATATCTTGAAGGAAGTTTTACTTCATCTCAAGGCTGAAAAACTTCACCATCTATACGAGGGAGACCTCTAAGTATAGTAATATTATTATAATTGAAAAAATCAGATCTTTGTTCTTCATCATCTGGATCCATTCAAAGTCATATCATTGCCTCTTTTATACTATCTCATGGCTGCAATTTGTATGTTTCTTGAAAATCTCATTTAACCCTAGATTCTTCTGATTCTTCTGGCTCAAAGAACACATGTCATTCTTCCATAGGCTCACCATCTACATAAAATCTTCCTCAACGATTTTCTATTTGATTGTACTCAAAAAATCTTTCTACCTGTTCTGAATCATTATAATCTAATCATAATGCATTCATAGCATAATAAGGACCGTCTCATCTTTGCACAACATAAGCATTATCAGGAATATCACATTGAGTTTCTGTGGTGGTCCAAGTAAGTTCATCTCATACACTAAGTGCAGGTGAAGGCATATTATTTTCTTGCTTGAAAGCCATCCTATCTTCAGCATCACTATAATCAAGTCAAAACTGATCTCTCATAACAGTATACAAAGTATCTCAAGAAACAACTTGATAAGTTTGTGTTGTTTCTTGTGTATCACAATAATCATCAATTGTATTAGATCTAGATTCTGCAGACATTCAAGTAAATGAAATTGCAATTGCTACATACAAAGCAGTATTAGAAGAAACTTTGGAATTTTTTAAATTACCATTTGTATTTGAATGATTTTGATTCTCAAAATTTTTACTCATATCAAAAGTTTGTTTAATTAATTAAATTTTAAAAAAGTAAGCTCATATATAAAGAAAAAACACACAAAGTCAATATTTTTTGTAAAAAATTAAAAATATTAAAAAATAAAATATCTATTGATTTATAATACAATAGAATTAAATTATAAGTTGCTTTTAATTATAATAAATGAACAAATGAAAATAGCTATTTGAACTCAAAATCCAGCAAAAATTGAAGCAATTAAAATTTGAATTGATAAATGCTCATATACAAACAACCAAGACATAGAATTCATCACAAACTCAGCTGAAAGTAATGTTTCAGACATGCCAAAATCTTTAGAAGAAAACATCAGATGAGCAGAAAATCGTAGTATAGATATGCAAAAAAAACATAATAATGCAGACTTATACATAGGAATGGAATGATGAACAAGCTATATAAACTGAAAGGCTTACCTTTTTTGAGTTGTATGCATATTGGACAAAAACTGAAAAAAACATATTGGTATATCAAATATGATGGAAGTACCAGAAGTTTTTAGAAAAAGAATCTATGAAAACGGAGAAGAACTTGGTGTTGTTTTGGAAGAACTTACCTGAATACAATCAGCAAGCAAAAAAAATTGAGCTTTTTGAGCTTGGAGCGATGACAACCTAACAAGAACCGACCAATTTGTTTATGCTTTTTTGAGCGCAATCCCACCATTTTTCAATAACTTTTATAACATAGAATAACCTACCCAACAAATGTTAATTCCTCTATTTGAATGACTTAAAGCCTGATTCCCCACATCTACAGATGATACAACCCAGGAAAATATAGACTTAAAAGATTTTCTTGTGGAGAGACCATATTCTACGGTATATCTTAAAGTTAGCTGAGAAAGTATGCTTAAAGAAGGAATAAAAGATGGAGATTATATTATAGTAGACAAATCAATACAAGCACAAGTTTCAGACATAATAGTTGCTATAGTAGACAAAGAATATACACTAAAATACTTGTCGCAAGACAAAAATTGAAATTACTACTTGGAACCTGCAAATAGTGACTATCCTCCTATTTATCCAGAAGAAGAACTTGTAGTTTTTGGTGTTGTAATATGAGTTTTTAGAAAGTACAAATAATAAATGATTTGAGAAAAATCCAAACAAGTATGGGCCTTGATTGACTGTGATTGTTTTTTTGTGTCTTGTGAGGTACTAAGAAACCCAAAATTAAAAAACAAAAAAGTATGTGTATGAAAAGATATAGTTATTGCAAAATCGTATGAAGCAAAACACTTTTGAGTAAAAACTTGAACACCTATACGAGAAGCCAAACCAATGCTAAATAATGAATGAATCTTTATTTCACCCGACCATAACTTTTATAATAAAGTATCAAAAAACTTACAAAATTTTTTAAAAAACTTTTTTCCAAAAGTAGAAGTATTCAGTAACGATGAAGCATTTGTAGATATCACAAACAGCCTGAATATTTTTTGAGCAAAATCATACTATGAACTTGCAAAAAAAATACAGCTTCAAATATACAAACAAATTTGAATACCTGTATCAATATGAGTAGCACCAACAAGAATTCTTGCCAAGACCTTCTCTCCTATCAACAAACCTTACTGAGTAACAGTTTGAATAGATGAAAACAAAATCAACAAAATATTAAAAAAAACACCCATCAAAGATATACCTTTTATTTGAAAAAGTTCACAAGAAAAAATTGATTTTTTAAAAAATGTATTTGAGTTCAAACAAGTTAATTTTTCAACTATCAAAAAAAATCTTCAAGGAGGTTGAACAAAAATATGGTTTGAGATAAATTCAGTGAATGCAATTTCTTTTGAAAACAACAAACAAGCAAAATCAATAAGAAGAACATACTCATTCAACCCACATTTTTCATCCAATAAACAAGAAGTTTATTCCCACTTATGTATAAACATTGAAAAAGCTTTTTCTCAAATCATAGAAAAAGACTTATATACAAAACAAATTAGCATAATTTTGAAAGACAAATTTTTTCAAAAATATAAAACAACAAAAATTCTTAACTCCAAAACCAATGACAAAACATTCATATACAAAACAGCAAAAAACCTTTTTGATGAAATATTCAAAGAAAATATACCATATAGAAGCACATGAATATACCTTGAAAAATTAGAAAATTCAAACCAACAGCCTTTATCAATTTTTGAAAACAATAACAATGACAACCTATGGAAGAAGATTAATAATATAAATAAAAAATTCTGAGATCAAAAATTGACCTCAGCATCAGCACTTTCTAAGTCTACAACACCAAAAGATAAAGATTTTATTTTATATCTTTGAGAAGTAAAAGCTTAATCCAAATCATCCAAATAGGTAATTGGAGGCAATTCATCCATCAAATTTTGTAAAGCTTCTTGTCAACTTTCTTCCAGTATAGCATCCATATTAGATCAAATACAATCCGAAGCTTGTGCGCTTTCTCTATACTGATTTGGTTCAAATTGTTGAAAAACCATTAAATTTTGGTTATCTTATAAATAGCATACAAATAAACTTATTTTGAAGATCTTCTAACCACTCTGAACCCCAAAGCTTCAAGCTCTTCTCTAGTTAAAATATCTTTTTCTGGATCATGCTGAATAGTATTAGCAATTTCATCTGCACATCACTTAGGAAGCTCACTAATATCTACATAAGTTTCAGAATAACCATCAAATTTATTAGCTAAACCAGTATTTACTCATTTACTCATAATTAATTTTTATTTTTTAAATTTTTTATAAAAGTAAATAATAAACAATAATATTACAAAAGTCAATCCAAAAACAGACATTTTTCTAATATAAAATGTACAAAATTAGTTGCAAAAACAATTAAAAATTTTATCCTTAATATCGTATTTACAAAATCAATAAAATGGATGCTAAAAATAATATTCCAAAATCTTATCAAAGTAATTAAAAGCAAACTGTCTATTACTGCATGAATTATTTCATGATGAATTATACTACGAATATCCAATGATTTTACGAACTATGATCTAATGTTATGAAATTATGGACCTATACTTGCAAATATAGAATATTATTCGAATTTTTTGATTGCGTTTTTATTTTGATTGCTAATAGCTAGTACAACCTACAAGATTTATTTTTTTGGAAATTTTAGCAAGTATCAAAGTTGAGGTTGAATAATATGAAGCATTGCAAGTATAGTAACAATATGATGTCCTGCATGTAGCATTACTTTGGCATCATATATTGGAATTGGAGGAACAATACTTTCTATGCCTTATTTTTGACTTGAAATCAAAGCAGTTTGAATACTTGTTCTTTTGATAAGTTTGTTTTTTATACTCAAAGACCTTGAAGTATGTAAAATCACAAAAAAATAATTTATATTCTCAAACAAAATATGAACACACCCAAAACACAACATCTAATTGATAAATCCAACCAGTATATAAAACAATCTATACACAATTTAAGAGAAATACTAAAATTTTGTGAAGAACAAGATAAAAATAAATCTCAGACTCATAACACAAAACATGCAGACCAGAAAATCACTACGGCACAACTAAGATCATTATGAATCTGACAACCACCAAAAACAAAATAAAAAACATCAAAATTTAAATAATTTTGTTGACTTATCATATACAAATTATTATAAGATATATACTTGAGTAAAAAACACCTGGAGTGTAATATGTGTGAAATCTTTGGTGAAGCTGCTCCTCTTTGCTCACTAGCAGTGATCCTGCTAACATCAATTCTAATTGCATGTGTAGTATCTGCTTTGATTGCAGTCTTGATTGCTACTGGTTTCTACACTTGGAATCAGAAATGGGGCGATGGGAAAGAAAAACTTGGTGATATGATTTTGGTGGCAGTACTTGTGGGCTTTAGCTTGCCATTAATGATGCTGAAAGATATTTTTAGTGGCAATAACTACTATGACCATGAAAACAGACCGCCACCGGACAATCCATACACACAATAAAAATCACACTTCAAAAACCCTAGGCCTCTCCTAGGGTTTTATTTATTTGTAATCTTTTTTTGCAAAATATTCATCAAAATATCTATATTATAATTTTTCTTTGATTGTTACTTCATTATATTTAAGTTGAGATAAAATTTCTAACTAAAAGTACAAAAAGTTATCAACATATTCCAAATTTATATATTTGTAGTAAAAGACAATAGAATACTATTTTAATTTTATATTATTTTTAGTTTGTTATTACTCAAAAAAATATTGACATTTATTTCTTTATGATTATAAGAGTGTACCTTTGTGATGCATAAGAAATGGAGGTAGCATGATTGCTGATGTTGGTAACTTCTCCGACAATACAAGAAAAATCATCGAAGAAGCGTTCAAGAGACGAGATGAACTCAACCCGAACGACACCCTTACGGAAATCCGCAATGCTGTGACTAAAGCCCTGCGGCAGCTCGACAGCGGCCAGGCGCGGGTCGCCGAGCCGGGCAGCAACGGTTGGCAGGTCAATGAGTGGCTGAAGAAGGCGGTGCTGCTCTCCTTCCGCCTCCACGACAACCGTCTGATGCACGGCGGTGTCACCAACTTCTTCGACAAGGTTCCGATGAAGTTCGCCGACTGGGACGAGAATGCCCTCCGCGAATCCGGCGTACGAGTGGTGCCACCAGCAGCTGCACGCCATGGCAGCTACATCGCCCCCGGGGTGGTGCTGATGCCTTCCTATGTAAACATCGGCGCCTATGTTGACGAGGGCACTATGGTCGATACCTGGGCCACTGTCGGCTCCTGCGCCCAGATCGGCAAAAATGTCCATCTCTCCGGCGGCGTCGGTATCGGCGGCGTGCTCGAGCCGCTGCAGGCCAATCCGACCATCATTGAGGATGGGTGTTTCATCGGGGCCCGCTCGGAGATCGTCGAAGGAGTGATCGTCGGCCGCGGTGCAGTCATCTCCATGGGCGTCTACATCGGCCAGAGCACGAAGATCTATGATCGGACCACCGGTGAAGTCCACTACGGACGAGTTCCGGAAGGCGCTGTGGTAGTCCCCGGCAACCTGCCGGCTGATGATGGTAGCCACAGCCTCTACTGCGCGGTAATCATCAAGTATGCAGACGAAAAAACCCGCGCCAAGGTCGGCATCAACGAACTGTTGAGGCCGTGAAATCCACTTTTCCCACAAAGCCCCGGTTTTTCCGGGGCTTTTTTCGTTGTAATTTTTTTGAAGAAAAAAAGCTCCAGAGGACTTCCTCCAGAGCTACTAAAGCTGAACCTGCATCAGCTAGATATTCTCTTTTTTCGTAGTAGTTCCACTATCTCCTCGCGAAGAACCTCCTCAATATGATCACGCTCCAAAAAGATAACTATACTAGATCCCTTTTTATGGATACCCAAAATTATTGGGTATTTTTCAAAATCAGGGAGCTCATCATGAAGACCTACTGCATAAACTGCAGCATCCAGCAAAGGCCCTGTAGGTATCGTCCGTTTGAGCTCAAGACAGTCCACAGTGCCTGATTCTACTTTGTATCTTTTGATAGGCCTAACAAAAAACGGACTTGAAAAAAACCTTCTCTGATACAAGTCAGCAAAAACAAATCTCCTAAGTTCTCTGAAACTTCCTGAGAAGTAGTCATTTAGGATATCTTGAGGACACAAAACTATCCTGTCATCAACATCCCCTCCATGAGAACCATTCCTCACCATAGCATATGCAATATCTAATCTATGCTCCTTCATATTCACCTCCAAAAGTTGAGACTTCAAAGGCAATGTTAATATAATTTTTTGATAGAATATGTCAATATTTTTTGAATTTTCAAAAGAAGAACTCCTATAAGTTTGCCTCCAGTAGTTATGAAATATTCAACTTGAGAACTTAGGCTTACGCCAAAGATACAATCTGAAATTTCAAAGACACAATTTATTAAAAAGTCTATTTAGTGTACTATCTTATTTTTTTGATAATGAAAAAAGACAACCGGGACATACCTGCCGATCACATTGCATTTAATTCATAAAAATTTTCATAATATTAAAACCCGCTGCAAAGATTCCTGCAACGGGTCTGTAATTTCACACAAATAGATAGACAAACAAGCCCACTAAAAGTATAACAATGGGACTAAAAAAGAATTTAGCAAACTTCCAACCAGAGGAGAAGGAAGTTAAAATTTTATTATAGAGACTAATGCATGTAATGAAAAGGAAGGCAATCAACACCAGCCCCCAAGCCTCCCCAATTGAGATAGAACTGACACCAAATATTGGAACAAAAAACCATTCCCACAAAACATATAGCACAAATCCGCAAAACAATCCCCACACAACAAAGTAAGTAAGAGTCACAAGAATGTAGATACAAAGATGAATGGTAGAATTTTTCATAGCAGCCTCCTCAAAGCTTTTTGTATTACAAGAAATCTGTTGCATGTTTTTTTATAATAATAAGATATTGAATGTCAATAAAAAATAAGTTTTTGTTGACATTAGAAAAAAATAATTATAACCAGATTCCTGTTTTTTAGTCTTCCACAGTTGTAACCCAAAGGATGATAGGAGAGTACTTATGTCCATAAATCCAATGTTTAAGAACAAAAAAAGAAGTCAGGGTTCAGTCATGTAAATGAAAAGGTAAAAAAACCAATTGTACAGCCTATCGAACTTATTGTGTATCTTTGTAATATCCTATTAAACATTTCTTACAGTATAACATTATACAAAATCTTTGCCAAATTAGGAATATCAGTTTATGTTTCTTTTTTGGTTGCATTTTTCTTCACTTTTTTAGCAGTTATGCTAGTTATACTGGTAAGCTTTTACAGCTCCCTCAAAAAAGAATCTGAAGAAGAAAATCTCCAGGAAGAAAACTAACTCAGAATTGTATTCAATTCTGGGTTAGAAGGTGCTTGCTTATACTGCTAGCGCTTTTTTCTTTGTATAAAATTAAGTTTGCTAAAACTTTAGATAGCTTCTTTTAGTCTATTGGTTAATTCATTGATTTTTTGGTCATTATTTTCAATATTTTCTAGTATTTCTTGAGGAGTTCTGTATTCTTCTGGTTTATTTTTGTGAGGATTTTTGGCTGATATATCATAGTCTTTGATATCTTCTACTGGAGCTATCCATGAATTTTCTGTTTCTTTCCTGCTATCAAAAAGATCTATAAATTCTTGGATTTCTTCGTATTTCAAAGGGGAATTCTTGGTAAGATTTCTTCAAGGATTTATTTCATAATATCGTATATCCTTGGTAGTTCACTGTTTGTCAAAATATATAATATTTGTTTTTACTCCAGAATAAGGCAAAAACACTCCTGCAGGCAAACTACAAATAGTATGTAGATTATAATTTTCTATAAGTTCTTGTTTAATTTTTTGGAAAGGTTGTGAGGTATTAAACAAAACTCATTCTGGGACAATTATAGCAGCTTTTCATCAAGTTTTGAGTTTTTTCATAAAATGTTGGAGAAATAGCATTTCAGTAGAGTTGGTTTTGATAGGGAAATTAGCTTGAATTTGTTCCTTTTCTTTTCATCCAAAAGGTGGATTGGCAAGGATAATATCGTATCTGTCTTTTTCTTCAATAGATCTTACATCTTGGGTGAGGCTGTTTTGCTTGCTTAGGTTTGGGTTGGAAATTCAATGAAGTATCATATTCATCATACCCATAATATAAGCTATTGGTGTCTTTTCGTTTCCATAAAAGGTTTTATTCCTTAGGAAATAGTAGTCATCAGTTGTTTTTTCTTGTTTTTTTAGGTTTTCAAAAGCTTCTATCAAAAATCAACAACTACCACTGGCTCCATCATAAATAGTTTGCCCAATCTTGGGGTTGATAGTATCTGTCATAGCTTTTATTACAGGTCTTGGAGTATAAAACTCACCTGAATTTCAACCATCGCTACCCATTCACTGAAGCAAGTCTTCATATATTTTACTAAGCTCAAAAAGATCTTTTTCGCTTTGAAAACTGAGTCAGTCTACTATATCCAAAATCTCTCTGATAGTGTGTCAGCTTTCTATCCTGTTGTCTATGAAATAGTAGATTTCACCTATTTTGTATTTCATAGTATTGTAATCTTTACTGGTATCTTTGAAAGATTGAAGATAAGGGAAAAGCTCATTGTTTACGAAATCTTTGAGATCATCTCAGGTAAGAGCATTGTTCACATCAAGTTTGTGGTCTTTGGTCTTGGGACAGGCTCGATTATCTCGTCTAAACTTTGGGTCTAGTATAAATTCATAATCTTTGCCATCAAGCAAGGCTCATTCATAATTTTCTTTTTCATAATCATCTATAAATTTCAGAAAAAGAATCCAGGATATTTGTTCTGTATAGTGCATAGCTCAAGAGATTCAGTCGTCTCTACGGAGAATATCTGTAATTCTGTTTATTTGTTGTTGCATTGGGTATGATTATTTGGTAAATTGGTTTAACATAATGATTTATAGTACAAATGACAGTTGTTGCAAAATATGAAATAAGTGATTTTTTATAAACTAAACTTATTTGATATAATATATCTTTGGATTTTTTTTTCAATATTAATATTGGGGTTTGGAAATTGTCACGGTCCAATTTGATATTTTTTAGAAAAATCAATTCAAAACTTATATTAGCTTTTGTCACGGACAATGTTGTTTTGTAAATCGTGACAAGTTTAAAGATTTTGAAATCTACTTACTATTACAAACTGTTTCTAAGTTTGAGTTTGTTTGGAAATAGTTTTGCTGATTTTATTAACCAGGCTCAATTTAGTGGTATGTGCATTTTTTGCACATTGCTTTTTTTAAACTAGTGTCATTTTGGAACTAATTGAATTAGAAGATATTAATAATGATTTAAAAGTTAGAAATATACCTATTCAAATTTTTTAAATAAATATAGTATAGCATTGTATTTATTCGTATTCCTCTAAGAACTTTTTTATATTATTTTTAGTATAATTAAACTTACTTATTATCTTTTCAACATTTTTAGTATACCAATATCTATTGATGTTTTCTAGTTCACAAAATTCATTTTTTATATTACTTAATTTAATATGTATATTATTATATTTATCAAATTCCTGTGGGCTTGTTATAGATAAAAAACTTTTATTTAATTCCCAAGATTCAAAGTTTATACTATAAACAAATTTCTTTAATTTTTCTTGTTCTTCTTCTTTTTGATTTCTAGTAATTTCATACAAATCAAATTCTTTTATTTTTTTCAAAATTTCAATATTTTTGTCTAAGTTACTTTCTAAGACTTTTAAAATCCTTTTTTTCTTAAAACTATTTTTTAGTGGTTCTAAACAAATAGAAATAAATAAAGATGCTAATACAGATAAAAATATAGCTATGGCACTCAGGGATGTCCATCAAGTACTATCAAGTCATAAAAAAGTTTCTTGATTTTCATCAAAATTAACTTTTATTTCTCAATTATCATTTTGATATATAGCCAATTTATCTTTTTTTGTCATTTCTTTGTTATGACAAGCTAAACTTATTTGATATAATATATCTTTGGATATTTTTTTCAATATTAATATGTGGGTTGGAAATCTTTATGATTATGTTTTTATTAATTTAGGTAGCTCCCTCAAATGTTCATTGAATATTTGAAGGATGCAGCATACCTCAAACTTCGCGCGATAACTTAGGGATGCCGCACACCCTCAACTCCGCGCGATAATTTAGGGGTGGTCCATACCTTCAACTCCGCGCGGTAACTTAGGGATTTGAAGGGATCCCCTTAAACATTCGTTGGATGTTTGAAGGGGGACACCCCATTAAATTACCTGTAAAGACCTTTTAGAGTACTCAATATATACTGTATCCAAACATTGCCAGGCTTCATATCAGCAAATTATAATTAATATTTCACACAAAAATTGGAAGTATCATTTTTTTCCAGTTGTATCAAGCAATTCATAATCATGATGATGGTATATCATTTGGCAATGGGGCAAAACTCCAATAAAGCAGCAAAAACCAAAAAATTGTTTTATCAGATTTGGCTCTTATCCAGTTGGAAAATTTTTCAACTTTTGATTTGTATTTGCTATCATTTATAAATAATTTTGCTTTCCTCCCCAAAAAATAAAAGAAGAAATCACCAATTGTTAGTCATATTGCTGATATTAGCGACAAAGTAAGCAAATCTGCTCATCATACAACAAAAGTTGCTAATGTTGTATAAAATGTAGCTGCAGTTAGGAAAAATACTCATCATACAAAAGCAAAAAAGAAAATTACAAGGTATGTATTTTCTAGTCAGATAAAATCAACAATTTGAGCAGGTCAGATTGTGTATACCAAATATAAAAGAAGTATAAATATAGCCAAGAATATTAGATAAACAGCTTTTTTGATAGATTTGCTCATTGAATTTTCATCAAACTTATAATTAAACCAGTTTCCCTTCAAAAGCAGAGTTTAGGACAGATTTTTTGAGTTCTTGTAGATTGGCAAGTTTTTGTTGGTATTGATTTTTGAGTTGTTCGTTGGTTTGGAAAATATTGTCTAGATAATCAACTATTTCTTGTTGTTTGGATAGAGGTGGAAGTGGGATATCTAATTCGCTAATAGTTGAAAATTTAATAGCTGGCATTGCTGCTCAATATACATTTAGAAAAAGGTAATTTTTAAAAAAATCTGATAAAAAATAAAAATACAAATATTTTTTATTAAGACTATCTATAGTTGCAGTAATCTTAAATAAATTATTTGCTATAATTCATTTTTTTCAAGTACATATAAATCAAGTAGATGCTCAATATCTAACCATAGAAATATCTGTTTCTTTTACAAAAGCTCTCTCATCATATTTCTCTATAAACCTAGGTTCCTGATTTCATTGTGTAAAATCAATTATTCTTAAAAATCTATAATTTCAATCATATTTTTGTTCTTTTATAGGAACTTGAAGTCATTGAGAAAAATTTACTATATCTCAAAGTTTTTTTATTTCCCATTTTTCTTCAAAAACTTGATTCAAGACAGATTTGCTCATTTCATCTATGTGGGCTATGTTTTGTTGGATTAGTTGGATAGACTGGTCAATATCTCCCAGCACTTCATCAAGTTTGGCTGCTATTTGCTTTTGAGTTTCGAGAGGTGGGAGTGGGATTTCAGTATTTTTTATTTGTTGTGTACTTAAATTGGGTATGGCTGATCAAGATGAACGATTAAGATTGTATTCTATTTTAGTTTTTAAAAAAGAATAAATGTATTGTTTAGTAATTTCATTATCAAATCAAATTTTTCAAACTCTTTGATTTAAATAAAAGGTTTTATCTGTGTTGTTTATAGTAAGTTTCCCAGTAGTAGCTCAAGACATTGCTATTACTAAATCTCAAGGAAAAACTTTATAATTCGACAAATCTTGTGAATAATCTTCATCATTAAAATATACAAGATTTTTAAAAGAAATTCAGTTCTCTTTTATATTAGCTATTCTTAAAATTGGTTTTCATTCATCCTTAAATAAGCTACTTTTAAATGCAAATCAATTTGTAAAAGTTGCTATATCTCAAAGTTTTTTTATTTCCCATCATTCAGGTAGGTTTTGCATTGGGTTTGTAGGTTATTTATAGTAAATGTATAATTACTTTTTATTATTATGAAAACTCTTTTATAATTTTAAAATCTTTATCACTTATAGTTGTATATCTTAAATTAGACTGATCCATTTTGCTAATATTTAATATATTGTTTAAAAAATATTCATTATATATATCTTTATTGATAAGAAAATCATCATCTTTAATTCTTTTTATTTTTTTATCATCAACTAATTTTCAAACTTCTTTTAGTATAAATTTATCTATCACATAGTTAAATTTTGAATAATTTTTTAATTTAAAATAATTTATAGCAATAATTTTTTTATAATCTTCATCATGAAAATCAAGAATCATATTAGTATTATTACTCAAATTTAACTGCAAAACAATATTTAATTGATTTAATAATTTTTTTATAAATCTAAGATTTTCTACTTCAAGCATTTTATCAAACTCATTTAATAGTGTATTGACTATTTTTTCAGGCTTATTTAAATATAATTTTTTATAGTTTAAAAGTGTTTTAGGTAAATTAATATTAACTATAGAATTAAATTCATCTAAATACTTAAAAAAATAATAAGGTTCTCTTTTAGCTAATTGCCATTTTTCTCTAATTTCAGCATTTGCCTTTTTAGAAATATACACATCTTGAACATATAGACTTTCAAACCATTTATCAAAATTTAATGGTAAAATAATTTTATTAAAAAATAATTTTCAAAGAATATTTTTAAGTTCATTTTTAAAATATTTCTTTTTTTGTTCTTGTGTGAAAACAGGAACAAACCTTTCTATATTTATAATCTTTTCTATATAATTTCAATCAAACCCCTTATCATCAAGAACTTTAGTTATATTCCCTTTATCGTAAGAAACTAAATATATTATATTTTTCAGATCTCATAAGTTTTTTATTAAATTTAGCATTAATAGAATTTCATATGGATCACATCTATCTAAGTCATCAATTATCACAATAATTTTCTTTCATGAGTTATTTAATTCATTATTCAAATCTTTTTTTATCTCATTAATAGACTTGCTTGAAATCAAGCTATTAATAGCATTAAATGAACTATGTAATTCTCACAATGCCTTTAAATACTTTTTTATACTACTATTCAAATTGGTTGATTTTCAAAGCACAATAGACAATTCAGTGAAAAACTTATTTATTAAGTCATCCTTTTCATAATTCCAAGGATTAAATTCTAGTGTTTTAATTGTTGGTGATCAAAATAAATATTTATCTTTTAGATAATTTATAATACTACTTTTTCAGCTTCACCATTCACCTACTATTCATATACTATATGAACCTTTTTGATTGTTGAAGTCTATTCACAAAATTATATTGTATAAATTTTGGACGATATCATTAATTCAAAATATATCATCATTATCAATTGATATTGGTTCATCAAAAATTGGATTTATAAAATTTCATTTTTCGTTTAATAAATTTAAATATGTATCAAAGAATTGATCAAAACTTCTATTTTCTATCTTATATGATTTTACTAATAATCAATTATTATATGATTTTACTCAAGAAACATTAAAAACTATAATAAAGAATAGTCAGTAAAAAAAAATTGCAGTTAAAAACTGACCTAATCATATCGCATATATTTCCTCTATATTAAAAAATAAAAATAGAAATAAAATTAAAGAAGAAATTATTTTAATTTTACTATGAGTATAATCTAATATAGTTTCAGCATTTCTTAAAAATAAGAATAAAAGAAAAAAAAATAGTAGTATCAATAAATCATGATAATTAATAATATCTAATTCATTTGAAAGTATATAGTTATTGTAAATTAGAATAGACAATAAAGCTAAAAATGTTGTAAATAAAACATACAATAAAAAAAGAGATAATTTATTTAAAATTGCCTTATAAGGTTTAAATTTAATTTTAAGAAAATCAAAAATTTTCCAAATATAATAAAATATAATTGACGGTAAAAGATGTAAAAAAATTAATTTAAGTATTTTCCTAAAAGAGTTATATTGCATTATTTAAAATATAATAAGAATAAATTACCTCTTTCTATATTAGAATCTAATTATGTTATTTTTCATAGATTTATTTGAATTCTAAAAAATTTTAATTAACATATATTCATAATGTCCTCCGGGATCCTCCCATCGCCAAAAGCGATGGAGATAAATTAATAACTATAATATAAAAGGTTTGAAGCAAATTTCAAACCTTTTTTTCTTAATCCAAACATACCACAGAAACAAAGTAAATAATTTTTTTATCAAAAACTTGAATTTTTGAAAAAACTGATTATAATATAAATGTATCAAGACGAGAAGGGATCCGAAAAGTGTTGGTGCTTTAGGTACCTTCTCTTTTTTTATACTCAATTTTGGGTCTAATATCCTTCATATAAGCAAAATATTCATTCAAAAGATCATTATACAAAGAAGAAGCATATTTTTTATTTGGGAATAATATTTTTTTGAGCCTTCATTTTCTTATCAAGTAATCAACTAATATCTTGAAATCTCAATCTCCTGATACTATTACTATTTGCTCAAATTTTTCTGGTTCTTCTATTAGTTTTTGCATCACCCAAAATATCATATCACTATCTATATTTCACTTTTTGGCAGTAGTCATATTTACCATCTGTTTTTTAAATACCACTATAAAACCCGACTCTTGCAATTTAGTATAAAGTGAATTATTTTCATCCTGTACATATCACAAAAAATAATAAGCCTTGGTAACTTTGTATTTATCCTTAAGATATGTTCTAAGCTTTTCTAAATCAAAATTCCATCATTCACTACTTGTTCATAAGTATAGATTTTGTCAGTCTATAAAGGCATAATTTCACATATTGTTAATTTTAAAAAATAAATTATACTATATGTAATCAACATTCAATTCCTGTCAATAATTCACTGTATTAAAAATCACTCAAAACTAAATTCCTAGAATAAATCCCTAATTTTATAGAGTTCAACCTTATTAAAAAAGTAATAATTTTCTACAATTCATAAATATCCTTCTGCAACTCAAAATAAGCCTCTCTCAACCTATCAGCCCCACCAAAAGCCTTGGACAACTCCGTAGGAGTAGAATGATACAAATCTATCATAGCTTTTAGATTATGACTTTTGAACTCAAAAATACCATTGGCTTCATACTGTTCTAACAAAAATTCCAAAAACTCCTTAGCCTTAGAACTTTCATACTTTTCCAATATACCAGTATTTTCCCTGACATAATCAGCCCTTTCCTTCCTCTTTTTCATATCCACATTGAAAGATATATAAGCCAATATATCAAAAACATCCACTCCATCAGCTTCAAACATTTTCCTTAGATTTTGGAGTTGTTCTCTGTCTATTCACATATCATAAAGCTTTTGTAACAAAGCTTCTCTACTTTCTGGATCAGCCCAAGCCTGCCTTAGTTGATCTATATCTTGATATAGATGAGGTATATTTCCCACTATCTTTTGCAAAAAATCTTCTGCACTTAGTGGCTTTCAATTCTCATCAATAAATCTTTCTTCTATGTTTATGATTTTGACAGTCCTGTCGTCTCCAAGCTCTACTTCCAACTTCTCTTTGGGCAGGTCTTGATCCTGAGAAGAAAACTCATAATCATTACTTTCATTTTGATTTTCTGCTGATTCTTGATAATCTTCCAAGACTTCTTCTAACTGCTCTTCATCTTCTCCAAGCTGTAGTTTGGATTTTTTGACAGGTGCAGCTGGTTCACCATCCCAGGCTTCATCATAAAAATTGTTGGTAGCTCCTACAAAATCTATAATATTGAAATAATCTTTTCACTCAAAAAGCCTGGTTCACCTTCATATTATCTGCTTGAATTCTACCATAGAACCTATTTGCTTCAGCAAAACTATATTTCTGACATTTTTGGCATCTACTCCAGTAGTTAACATCTGAGAAGTAGTCAAAATCACAGGCAAAGTTTTGTCGTTGTCTTGGAATCTTTCTAAGTATTGTTTTCATTCTACTCATTCATCAGAAGTGACTCTGACACAGTAATCTTTTTCATTGTTGGATTTGTATTTGTTGATAGCATCCCTGAGCCTTAGAGCATGATCTTGGTCTACACAAAAAACAATAGTTTTTTCATAAGGATTTATATTTTGTAGTATTGCTTGAGCTATTAGATCTGTTCTTTCGTGGATTATTATATTTCTTTCGTGGTCTTGTATATCATAAACAGATTTTGTAGATTCTCATTTCAAAATTTTGTCTCCAGAATTTAGCACAAACTCATCTAGATTGGTCTGGATTCTTTTGACTTTGTAGGGAGTTAGGAAACCATCGTTGATCCCTTCTTTGAGTGAGTATTCATATACAGGCTCACCAAAATAATTATAAGTATCTATATTGTCCTGCCTTTTGGGAGTGGCAGTAAGTCCCA
Organism: Candidatus Absconditicoccus praedator; assembly: GCF_021057185.1. Taxonomy (GTDB): domain Bacteria; phylum Patescibacteriota; class Gracilibacteria; order Absconditabacterales; family Absconditicoccaceae; genus Absconditicoccus; species Absconditicoccus praedator. The sequence goes on along the minus strand of NZ_CP054059.1, from coordinate 100,805 downwards.
GGTGTACAGCAGGAGAAAAATGCTGAAGTATCTCATGCCAAGTTCATTCTTCGTTGGCTCATCACCTATGACATTCATCTATTATCACCAAATCAAAAAAATCCGAAGGATATTCTTTGTAGTATCATCATATATTTTCTTTGTCGCTGATTGCTTGATATATAGCAAAAAATATATTGGCATTGGTAGGTACTTTTCATCATCTTCTTTTGATTTCGCTTCAGTCAATCTTGATCATATCTTTTTCCAATGGATTGAAAGTGTTCATTGCTTGATCTACCAAAATATTTCTGTCTGCAAGAAACAAGATTTTGGGTCTTTGTGAATTGGATTTGTTGTTCCATCTGGCTTGAAACAGTTTCCAAACTATCTGAAAAGCTATAAATGTTTTTCAGGTACCTGTGGCAAGAGTTAGAAGAATTCTTTGGTTGCCGTCTGCTATGGATTCAAGTACTTTGTTGATAGCATTTTCTTGGTAGTATCTTGGTTTGACATTTCATTCTATACTGTAGGCTGTACTTAACAGCTTTTCTTTGAGATGGTTGGTTTTTCAAATAATTTTTTGGAATAATTCTTCTGGAGATGGAAAGCTATCTACAAAATCTCATTTTCATAGTTTTAGGTCAAATTCGTATATTTCGTATCAGTTGGTAGAATATACAAATCTTACTTGAAGTTTTTGTCAGTAGGTTTTGGCTTGTTCTAGTCATTTGGTGGGAGATTCTTCAGATTTTTTGGCTTCTATTATTGCTAAGTTTTTGTTTTTGTATTTGAGAAGATAGTCTACATATCCAGGAGTTCATCTGGTATTGGCTCCAAATTTTCTTCAAGTGGTAAAATATTCTTCTCTGATGATATTGGCTTCATCTCGTGCTGATTCTTTGAGTTTTGGGTCTATGAATTTGGCTTTGGTATCAGCTTCAGAAAATTGCATCTTTGTTGTGAAAGTGTATAAAATTAGCTTATTATAATATAAGATAAACAGTTTACAAGTTTTTTCAAGCTAAATTTATAAAATTGACTATTTTGTTGAAATTGTTAAAAATCTTGTTTGAGTTTATTTTTGAGAAAATTTGTTTTATGTTTTGATATTTTGAAAAGATATCAATTGTATACTTAATAAAAAAAGCCGGGGCTAGATTCTAACCCCGGCGACCGTGTTACCCCTTATTATCAGGATACACGGCAACTCCTCCTCTGTTGAGTGTATTGAACTCCCTCTAACTGCTCATGTATCTGAGCTCAACCATCATTGTTCGGCCAGAACATTTCTGCTCCTCCTCTATTGATGGATTGCATCCTTTTATTAATGACAAAATTGTCTTTTTCAAGAGAAAGTAAATTATACAGGAAATGTATTTAAGGTTTCTTACAAACACATTTGAAACCTATAAACAGTAAGCATAAATAATAATTATAGAAATTTGAAAAAAATTTTAAAAAGTTTATAATTTACAACTAACTTTTAGCAAAAAAGTCAAATATATGTATGTTTGAATACAAACCAGTATCTGGAGAAATACTTACAAAACAATTCTTTTGATCATATTATACCCTATAATTCTTTTTTTAGTAATTTATTTACTTCTTTTTTTTGTGGTATCAGACCCTATATTGCATGCTTTTACAAATTTACTTATATGGTTACCAGTTCTATTATTTTTGTGATCAGTATCATTCTATTATCATAAAGATTTTATATTTTCTATCACTTGAGTTAATGAAGTCACAAGAAAAGAGGAACCTTTTATATATAATACAGTAGAAAATTTATGTATTTCAAGATGACTCAAAACACCAAATATTTGAATAATAGAAGATAATAAATTAAATGCATTTGCTATATGATGGAATGATAAAAATTCTTGGATAGTCTTCACTAGAGGTCTAATAGAAAACCTAACAAAAAAAGAAATCCAAGCAGTTGCAGCTCATGAATTAACTCATATTAAGAATAAAGATAATTTACTAATTTTGATAATTATTCTTTTTATATGAGTTATCAAAACCTTATGAGAAGCAATCATAAGAAGCTTGAGATATAATAGTTCAGGGAACAAAGGAGGGATTTATTTTTTCATTATATGAACAGTTTTATTGATAGTTGGCCATATAATTTTCCCTTTTGTGCAGCTTGCCATAACTAAAAGTAGAGAGTTTTTAGCTGATGCTTGAGCTGTAGAACTAACCAAAGATAAAGATTCTATGATATCTGCATTAAAAAAAATTCAAAAAGAAAAAAATTCATTAAGTTTAGAAGAAAAAAGTATTTACCATATGTATATAGAAAATCCATCATCTAAAAATGGGTGGACAAATTCACATCCAAGCATAGAAGATAGAATAAAAGCATTAGAAAGTTATTAAAAAATTATTTGTAAGATTATATAGCGTTGTTAAAAATAATGTGTATACAAAATACTATTTATTTGATAACAAACTATGTAATGAATATACATAAAAATACAAGACTAACACCACTCCAGAGAAAAGAGGTCTGGGAATACTATAAAAGATGAATGAAGCCTAAGGATTTACATATTAAGTTCAATGTATCATTGCCTACCATATACAAGATAATAAAGAGAGCAAGAACTCAAGAGTTTTTACCAAGAAATTCTATCAATAATAGATTTAGAAACATTAGGCGATGATTACTTAGATTAGCTAAAATAGAATCTAAGATAATAGAAAAGAAAAACAAAGAAGCTAGAAGATACAATAAAAACTACCCTTGAGAAATGATGCATTTTGACACAAAAAAACTACCTCTTATAAGATGAGCAGCAAACAAAAAGTCTGAATACTTATTTGTATGAATAGACGACTATTCTAGAGAACTTTATGTAGCTATAATGCAAGATAAGACACAAGTATCTTCGTCTATGTTTCTTAGACAGGTAATAGATGAATGTCCTTACACTATTGAGTGTGTGTACTCAGATAATTGAGTTGAGTACAAATGAAATGATAAACATGAATTTGTTAAAGAGTGTGTAAAAAGCTGAATAAAGCAAAAATTTACAAAAGTTAGAACACCAAGAACAAATTGAAAAGCAGAGAGGGTTATAAGAACATTAATCGATATGTGGCACAGTAAGGAAGTTTTTAAGTCATCAGAACATAGAAAAATGTCTTTAAAAAGATTTGTAAATCGATATAACACTGTAAAGCCACATAAATGACTAGATAATAAAACTCCTTATGAAGTTATTGAAAAGTTCTATTACTGATAATTTTTTAACAACGCTACCTTTTCTTACATATTATATTTTAGAAGCAAAAAAAATCAATATATACTTTTTAGAATCGTATTTAATACAAGGTACAATAAAAATCTTAGGATAGATAATGATTTTTAGAAAAAATCTATTTACATTTTTTGTTTTATGAGTATATATTTGAGTGTTTATTTGCTAAAATTTATTAATGAAGTATGATAGTTTAGATACTGATATGCTAACAGAAGTATATTGAGCTTGAGAAGCTGAGTCATCTGTTCAAGCATTAACAGATAGAATGAAAGAGGATGTTATGAGTCATCTAAAAGCTAAAGAAAGTCAAATAATTGATCATATACTTGAATCAGGTGAGTCATTAGAATCATTGAAATATTATATTAATAATAATTTTTTGGAGGAGTTTGTTCAAAAATTCGTAACTTATATAAATGAAAATTATAAATGATTGGATGAAGTAGATTTAAATCAAATTCCAGATGATCTATCTTTATATAAAACTTATTTCATATATAGGTGTATGTCGGTCTTGGAAAAATATGAATCAAAAGATTATATAATCGAAGTTTTATCAAATATAATTTTGAATATAGATATATATGGAGCTTTTAATTTTGAAGAAAAAAAATTTTTAGCAATTTTTTCTGCATATGTTTGAGAACACCAAATTTCATTAGAACAGTGTTTGCATATAACAAAAGAATATTGAGTAGATATTGATATTTTATGAGCTATAATAAATCTTTTGGAAATAGATTGAGCTTGATATGATATGTTGATTGATACTCCTAATTGAAAACTAACTATAGAAGACATATTAGAAAAATATTATGAATGATATATGGATTGAAATATAAGTTATAGATTTTGAAACAATATTTTTTGATATTATTGAATATATTGTGAAAATGTATGATGTATAGAAGAAGCTAAAGATCTTTACTGGCAGGGTATGGATCAGTTGGATGCAGTTTCTTTTGATAAATATATAGAATTAATGTTTTCTGAATGAAACTTTGATGTTGCAAAAGACATTTTATATGAGCTTTATAGTATAGATAAGTCTTGAAAATATTTAAGTTTGTTAATTTATGTTCTTGAAAAAACTGAAGATTTTGATTCTTTAGTATCTATATTAGAGGATTCATTAGATTTTGCAATAAATGAGGAGTGATTTGAAGCTAGCTTTTTAAATATGGCATTTATTAAACTTTTAAATATTTATAATATATACTGAAAAGAAAAATATAGAAAATCTCTACTTAACTTTTACAAAAAACTAAATAGTATTTGAATTTATATGGAAAATAGGGAGTCTATCTATGGTGTACTACAGAAGGAAATTCAAATATTTGAGCAGTATAAACAAGCTTGAGACATCAAAAAATGTTTGCAACTGTCTTATAAGTTGGGCTTTGAATACAGTCTAGCAGAATATATAAGAGAATTTTTGGTTGTTTTATATGATAACTTAGAGAAAGGCAATTTAGATTTGTTGTCAGATCTTTCAGTTGAGTTATTACAACAGATAAATGATGATGAGTGAGAAGATAAAATAAAGCTTGTTTTTACAGAAAAACTAAATACTAAGGAAGCAAATGTATATCATTTATTTAAGGTGTTAGAAGATCAAATAATTCAAATATTTAATAGCTACCAAACAACTGATGTATTAGTAATGAGGTATGTATCTTCTTTGAATAAGTTTTTTGGAGATTATTATTATGCCTACTACTTTGATAAAGGCTTATCAATGGTGCACTGAACTCCTGATACAGATAAAACTAAAACCTTTATTGTAGATGATTCCAAAGGTTTTCATTAATAAGCAGTATTATAGCTATAATATTATTAAATATTATTTTTTGTAGATATGAAGTTTTGTGAAGATGTTAAATCTATTTGGAAATTTCATTTAAAAATTCGTTTAGTGTAGATTCATATTGTTTTTTGTCACTGTATCTTCTAATAGATAAAGTATTATTACTACTTTCCTTTTCTCATACTATTATAAGATAAGGTATTTTTGCTTTTTCTCAGTTTCTTATTTTCTTGTTGAAACTGTCGTCACTTGAATCTACATTTGATCTGATTCATTGATTTTTGAATTGTTGATTTATATTGTGAGCATAATCCTCAAATTTATCTGCAACTGGTATAATTTTGATTTGTTCTGGAGCTAGCCAAAAAGGGAAGGCTCATGCAAAATGTTCTATCATAATTCACATAAATCTTTCTAATGACCCGCATATGGCTCTGTGAATAACTACTGGTCTTTCTTTTTCTCATTTATCATTTGTATATTCAAGTTCAAATCTTTCTGGTAAATTGAAATCTAGCTGTATTGTAGCAAGTTGCCACTCTCTATTGAGGCAGTCTTTGAACATGAAATCCAGTTTTGGTCAATAAAAAGCAGCTTCTCATTCTACTTTTTTAAAATTCAATCATTTATCATTGGCAGCCTTTTCCAAAGCAGACTCTGCTTCTTGCCATACATTTTCCTCTCATATATAATCAGACTTTTCTTCTCATCTTATTGATAAACTTACCCAATAATCGTTCATCATTCACATTTTTTCATAGAATGTTTTGATAATATCTACTATTGTACTTATCTCTTGGCCTAATTGATCTATTCTGCAAAATAAATGTCCATCATCTTGGGTGATAGATCTTACTCTAGTAAGTCCTCATAATTGACCTGGCTTTTCATCTCTATATATAGTGGCAGGTTCAAAATATCTAACTGGTAAATCACGATATGAAAATTGATTGTCTGCAAATATCTGCATATGATGAGGGCAGTTCATCGGTTTTACACAAAAATCCTCATATTTTCATTCAATTTTCATAAGCTCATTTCAAAACTTATCCCAGTGTCATGAAGTCTCGTACAAGTCTTTTTTGGCGATATGTGGACTCCAAACTCTTTCATATCATTTTTCTTTGTGTAACTCCCAAAGATAGTCTTCTATAACCTTACGAATAATCATTCATCTTGGCTGCAACAATGGTAATCCAGCACCTACCAAATCACTAGTAGTAAATAATTTTAATTGTTTTCATAAAACTCTATGGTCTCTTTTTTTGGCTTCTTCCAAGAAATTTATATGTTCTTGAAGTTCTTCTTTGCTTGCAAATGCATAAGCATAAACTCTAGTCATCATAGGATTTTTTTCATCTCATCTTCGATAAGCTCAAGCAATCTTTGCCAACTTGAAAGTTTTGGGATCTAGCTCTCAAGTATGTGCAATATGTGGTCATTCACACATATCTATGAAACAAACAAACTTGTCTTCTGGTAAACTGAAATTTTGATGCATATGTTTGTTTATTTCTTCATAGTAAGAAATATAGCTAGGATTAGCTCATTTCATAAGTGCATCTTTTGCTTTTGCTGGTATCAAATTAATATAATAAGTAATTTCACTTTCTCATTGAGAAACAAATTCATCTATCAGTTCATTTTTTAATTCTTGTCATAAAAAATTATTTAGATCTTTGGCTGTTTGAACATCCATAGAAATACAGTGAAATTCTTGTTTTTGCTTTATGACTTGTTCCATATATTTTTGGATGTTTTTTAGATCTTTGTCTTGGATTTTGATCTCTTCAGATGTAGGTAATATATCATAATAACAACCATCATCTATAGCAGGTCATACTCATAGTTTCAAGTTGGCACCAAATTCTCTTTGTGCTGCTTGTGCAAGTATATGTGCAAGACTATGTCTAGATCTAAGTAAACTTTCTGTCATTATAAACTAATAAATAAATTAAAATTGTTTAACTAATTTATTAATGATTTTTCTTATCTTTTCAAGCCTTATTGGCTAGTTTTTACTTAAAGCTATATAATCTATGCTTCAAATTTTTACCCCAGTTATAGTAGTTGATAAAAAAATTATATTAATAATTTTTTATCTAAATAAGTGTGCTTACAAATAGAAAAAGGTGCTGCTATATAAGCAAGCACCTCTAGAACTGGAAGCAGTTCTAAGTGTCTAGCATTTTCTCTTCTTTAGATACCCTTAAGTACTGGGCCATTATCAGTTCTAAGGGTGATGCTTCCATCTTCACCAGTTTCAGCAGTAATGTATTTGCTGCCAGTTCTAATAGTTATGCTTCCATCACTATTGTTTTTAAAGTCAATTTCTTTGTGGTCAGCTTGGGTTTTGTCCAGTATAAAACCAGACACCGCAGCTATGGCAATAGCTATTGCAAGACATAATAATGCGACGATGAGTGTTGCAAGTTTAGATTCAGCAAGGTGTTGATCAAAGTAAGTCATAAATAGTCTATCAAAGAAAGATAGAAAATCTAAAAAGAACACTCCCGCAATAGTTATAAACACAATTGTAATAACCCATACAGTCCAACGAACAACATTGTTTTTTTGGTTTTTCATAGCGCACCTCCAAGATTTTTTTCCACAAAAGAATTTGCTAGACACTTGTATTATAAATATATATCTTTTAATGTCAAATTTTCATTTGACATAACTGACTTATTAGAACTTTTATACCTAAATGATCTGCCATTTCTTTGTATTCTGATAAAGAAATATCTATCATTAAAAATAAAATTAATCATAAAACTAGGAAAATACTTGATTATCGCACGTATTAATGAAGTTTATCACAGTATTAATCTATCTTAGTATCACTTAGTGGTGCTTTTTGGTTGATTAATTAATCAGAAAGGTTTTAAAATATATCACTCATTTTATTGGCTGAGTTGTGTTTGGTTTTACTTATAGATTGATAATATCATATCATAGCAGGCCCTGAATGTCATGTGGCATTTTGTATCTCAACAAAATCATCTCATCTAAGAATTGCTTGTTCTACAAAACTTTTTCTAAAGCTATGGCATGATATGCTTTTTGTTGTTTGAAGAAGTCTTTTCTTTCTAATATTTAGTTGTTCAATCTTTTCTTCAACTATTCTAATTTCATTTTCTATTTTTTTGTCTTTTGAAAGCTTGAGCTTTTTGTTGAGGTATTTTTTCCTGTTTTTTAATTTATCTTTTTCTTTGTATATTTGAGATAATTCTTCGTTGTTTTTGTATTTTATCCATTGTTTCAGAGTAAGATTGTATATATACTCGGAAGTTAGAGGTTTCTCAAAATTTTTAGTTTTATTGTTGTAAAATGGTGTAAATATATAATCACTTTCAATTTTTTTTGATTCTTTTATATCTTTGAATTGCATAAGCTTATTGAAAAATTCTTCGGGAAGAGGTATATATTTGTTTGTTCATCATTTTTGTAAAACTTTTATATATTGTTCTTCAAAGTTTATATCTTCTCGTCTAAGTTGTGATACTTCACTTCTTCTCAAAGAAAAAAACATAAAGCCAAATATTAGGTAGTTTCTAAGATGAATATGTATTTTTTTGTCTGAACTTTTTTTGTATTTTTCTTTGAGATATTCAAGAAATCATACAAGTTCTTCTTTATTTAAACTGTTTGTTTCAGAAAATTTTGGTGTAGATGCAGGTTCAAAAATCACCGGATTGTAGTTTACTTTAAATCTTTTTTGTAAAAATTTAAAAAAAGATGACAAAGAATATGCTTTTCTATTTATAGTTCTTGGATTTAGTAGTCTGTTGGGATTTTGAGGGTCGTATTTTTTGTGAGAATTGATAAAGTTTGTAATATCTTCAGAAATAGAATGGTCTGATAGTTTTTGTATAAGTTGTGCTCATTCATATATTTGGAAGTCTTCAAAAAATTGTTTCAAATCTACAAAATATGATTTTTGAGTTTTGATAGACTTTTTTGTTTGCAAAAAAATATTTATCAGCTCATGTATTTGTAAGCTACTTAATTTGTTTGCAGGATTTGATATTTGTTGGTTTGAAAATGTATTTTTTATTTTACCCATTGTATTTTTTGTGATTTATAGATTGTTTTCATATTAATCAATTTTTATATTTTTGCAAATTTTTGTTGTACAAAACAATAGATTGTGGTGGTATGTTGGAAAATTTTCTTGTTTTTAGATTGGAGTTGTTTACAATGTTGTAGATATAAAAGTATATGCTATAATAAAATTGAAATTTAGATAATATTAGCAATATTTAATGTTACAAATTAGCCATTTACCCAATAATCCTTGAGTATATTTTTTCAAGAATAAATCTTGAAGAATTTTATATATATGAAAAGCAAAAGATATCAAAAAAAGAGTTTCTCAATATTTCAACAAAGATATATGAGTTTGGAAACAGGATATGGTAAACAAATCCAGTCATGTTGATTTTTTGACTACCAATACAGACCAAGAGGCCTATATCCTTGAAAATAATCTTATCAAAAGGTATCAGCCTGTATACAATACTTTATTAAAATGAGACAATTCATATACATACATAAAAATCACTAATGAAGAATTTCCACAAATCTTTTTTACAAGATTCAAAAACAATGATTGAGCTATATATATATGACCAAAGGTTTATAAAAAAGACCTCAAGCAGTTGTTGCAAGTAATCAAATATTTTTTCAAAATTAGAGCTTGCAATAAAACACAGTTCAAAAAATGAAAATTATGTGATTATTATTCTTTTGGTATGTGTGATGGTTGGTGTAATACAAATAATGAGAAATTAGAAAATACAAATGCAAAAAAAATGTATGATGATTATATAGATAAAATTCAGAAATTTTTCCAGTGAGATACCAAAGTAATAGAAAATGAAATAGTTGAAAATATAAATAAATCAATACAAAATCAAAATTTTGAATGGGCAGCAAAACTTAGAGATGTTTTGTATACTATCCAAAAACATACCCAAAAACAAACTATAGAACTTCAAGATAATACTACATGATATTTTTTGAAAATAAAAAAGATAGGTGAGTATTATGCATTTTCTGCATTGAAGTTTTTTAATTGAAAACTAATAGATGTGTTGAAGTTTACTGAGCATTCTTCTGGTGCCAGTTTTGGTCAATTGAAAACAGAATTTCAAAATGAGTTTGGTAGAATTTACAATTATGATAAAACAGAAGAAAAATTCTTTTGAGGAACTATTTCATGAAAAAATATGAAAACTGATGTAATAAACAATTTATCAGACATATTGGATAATAGTATAGAATCTTTGATAATAAATTCTACTTTTTCCAAAAAGAATGTAATGTGAGAGTTGCTTACTAACTTGCAAAATAGGTATTTTCTTGATAATTATCCGTATAAGATGGAATGTATAGATATTTCTCATATTTGATGAGATTATATATCTGGTGGTTTGTCTTGCTTGGTATGATGAATTCCAGATAAAAAGTTTTATAGAATGTACAAAATAAATACTATACAAAACTGAAAAAGTGATGATTATCTAGCAATCAAAGAAGTGCTCATAAGGAGGTTTAAAAATGATAGATTACCTGATTTGTTTGTGATAGATGGTGGTAAATGACAGCTTAATATCTTGAAAAAACTTATAAAAGAAAATCAGAAAATCAAACAAATATACGAAAAGGTGGATTTTTTGTCTATATGAAAATGAAAAGCAAGAACCAAAACTGGAAAAAATCAGTGAGAAAAAGAGATAGTATTTTACTTGGACCAGGATTTGAATATTAAACAAAAAACATTTTCTTATGATGATACAGATAGAGTTTTGATAAAACTAAGAGATGAATCTCACAGATTTGCCAACAAATACAGAAAAAAAAGAATGAGCAAAGAGTGGCAATCTTAGAGGATGTTTTGTAAGTTTGTTTTTGGAAAATCAAAAAAATTATAATTTTTTGTTTGTGTTGTGATAGATATATATTATTAAGTTATTGGATATTTGTCTTTGATGTATGCATCTATCAATTTTGCTATAACAACTTTTTGTTTTATTGATATTTGGGATTTATTCATTACTGATACTCTTTGCATAATATCTTCTACAATATCCCAAAAGAACTCCTCATCATACAAAAATGATTCATCATATTGTTTTAGAATGTGTGTTATGACTTTTTTAATTGCTCATATGCTATGAGGGCGAAATAGAGCTTTTTCTTTTGGAGTAAGTAGTTCTATTCATTCATAAGTTAGTATATGTTTAAATTTTTTAAAAATAGCCTCATATCATTTTTTTCTTAGTAAATTTCTTTTTTCTGGTCATATTCACATCCTTTGTAGTTGGTTTTCTATTTGTTGTACTCTATTTTCTCAGTATGCTCAGTAAGCTCAAGGATCTGTATGTATGTTAATATATTCTTGATATGCTTCGGAAGCAGCTAAAGAAGACTTTATTAGTGATCATTTATTAAATCGCATTTCATTGTAGTTTTTGTCTTGTATATTGTTTTCTGAATTATTTTTTTCTTCTTCTAAATTTTCAGGTGTTACAAACTTGTTTTCAGCAAAAAACCTTATTTGTCAATCATTGTCAAGTACAACATTTATTTGAAGATAGTGATTTGGGTTTTCATTTTGATGCTCTTCTAATGGATCAAGTTGTCATGAATGTATTATTTTATCAAGTGGTTTTTGAATATAAGTTCTTATGGTTCTTTCAATTTCTCTTGCTCATTTAGCATCGTTGTATCATTTTTTTATTATATAATCTATAACTTCATCTTCTACATGTAATTTTGTTTTAAAAGCAAGAATTTGAAGGTATCGGTTTATTTCTCTAATATGTTTTTGTACAATTTGTTTGCAATCATTTTGGGTTAGTTTGTTGAATATTATAAAATTATCTATTCTTCATATAAATTCTGGAGAAAATTCTTCATACAAACTATTTAGGTAATTTTCTCTTTCTGTTTGGTCCTGACTTCATTGTACAAATCAGATTGGTGAAGGTTCTGATTGTGTTCAAATATTTGAAGTGAAAATTATTATTGAATTTGATAAATTAGTGTATTTAGAAAAACTTAGGTTTTTGTCATCTTCTTTACCAGTAGATAAGGTTATTTTTCCATCATCCATAGCAGAAAGTCGTGCTTGTCTGATTTCAGGATGTGCTTTTTCTATTTCATCAACTAGAATTATTGAAAATCACTTAAGTCTTTTTATAGATGGACATATTGTTCAATTTTCTTTGGCTTGGTAAAATGGACGAAATAGGTTTGTGTCACAAAGTGGAGTAGATTCTCAATATCAAACATAACTTTTAGGAGACCCAAATAAATTATTTATAGTATGAGATTTTGTGTAATTTTCACACTCAATTTTTGTTATACTGTCTTCTCATCATAATAAAGCTTTTCCAAGAGCTCTTGCAATTTCTGTTTTTCAAACTCAGGTAGGTCATGCAAAAAAGAACACACCTAGAGGGCTTTTTTTAGGTCTAATTGTATTGATATTGTCAAATACTGCATCTACGAGTTGTTTTTTAGCAGCATCTTGTCATATTATTTCATCTTCAAGCACTTGAAGAGTCTCCAACTTATCCATGTTTTGTAATGTTGGGTCTAATTCTATGCTAGTTGTTTGTCAGTATAATAGGTGTAAAAGTTTACTTCTGGTCTGTTCTCAAATCTCTGAACTTCCCCTGCATTCATTTTTTGCAACTGTCTCTTGTAAACTATTTTTCATGATTGAGTTTTAGGCAAATAAATAAATTATCTTATAATAAAAAAAATATGTTGTCAATATTTTGTGTATAAAATTTGATATACTTATGAATTTTACTAATAAATGGGTAGTTTTAATTTCATAACTAATAATCAAATTTCCTTTGCGCCCGGGCGTGATTGCGCCCGGGCGGGAAACTAATTGAAAAAATCCTGAATTTAACTATAAAAAGATAAATTACAAAGACCCGAATTACTGACCCCAGGCTCGAGTTTAAATTCAACTATTTATAGCCCGGAGTTAATGCAATAAACAAAAAATCTCTTGCAAAATTAGTTAAAATAATTAAGTTTATTATAATATTTGTATTGTCAATAATGTTTATATATTAAATTAATAATAAAACATGAATACAGTGGCTGGTAGTATAACTTTTAAATGAGAAATTAGATGAGATATTGTTTTAGATAAGCTTATCACTGAGGTGTGATGAGGCCTTTATAGTGTGTTTCTTTATTGAGAAACAGAAATTAGTACAAGTAAAGATGTTTTGGAGGATTTTAGGAAAAGTATTCATGGTGAGATTATTTCTTATGATATTTCTATAAGTACAGAGGATAAATTAGAATTGTTTCATTTTGATAAAGATTCAACAGACGGGGACTATGTCCTTAAATCTGTTGAATGAGCAAGTGTAAATTTTGAAGATGTACTTGAACAAGAAAGCTGACAAGCTGGGGTAGTTGCTGTGAGAGAAGCAGAAGAAAGTTCAAAATTTTGAAATAGGGTCATAAAAGTAGATAGTATAAAATAACTTTTGTCTAACATTTATTTTATTTGTTAATAAAAATATAATGGAAAGTGTAGCAATAAATTCTGGCATAAATAGTTCTCCAGAAACTTTTGAAAATGAGATATTTATTGATAATGCAACTTGAGAAGTGTTGTTTTCTTATTCCATGACATGAAAAGATTATAATATTTCTCCTATAAAACATTGTTTAAATTTATCTTGAGAAGAAAGAGATTTAGTATCGGATATGGAGGATAATTGATATGTTGTGGTGTGAAGGTTGTCAGAAAATGAAAGATTTCCTGCATATATAAAAAACTTAAATATTTCATCTGAAGAATACTTTATTCAAGGTGAATTAATTTTTTTGGATAAGCATTTATTATATAGAAAGTTTTGATATTTAGAAAATTCAAAATTTACTGATAGAGTAAGAGATTTTTTACTTAAAGCACTACATAGATAGTTTACTTTAAATAAGAAATAACTAAATATATTGTAATTAATTGTTAATCCTCAAATCCAAACTAGCCAAAATCTGGCTAGTTTTTTTGATTGAAAAAATCCTGAATTTGACTATAAAAAGATAAATTACACATCCCCGAACCATAGACCCCGGGCTCGGGTTTGAGGCATAACAAATACAAAAAGAACCAGCTTTTGATAAGACCCCGGGCTCGGGTTTGAGGCATAACAAACACAACAAGGCCGGCCTTGAGATATAAAAATCTCTTGAAAAATTAGTAAAAATAATTATCTATGATTATAGTATCAATGTTGTCAATATTATTTATATACTAAATTAACAATAAAATGACAGAAGAAATGAGAAAATGAATAGGTTGAGTTGAAGAGAACTTTCAAGATAGAGCCGGTGAACTTGGAAAAGCTTTATCAGGAGACATTATTAATTCATTAAATAAAATTTGACCAAAAGATATATTGACTGAAAAATTTATGGAAAAGGAAGCAAGAGCCTATTTAGAATCTCAATGATTAGGTGATGCTAAAATATTAAGTGTAAAACAAGTAGAAGATTCAGAAAACCCAAGTTCATTGATGATTAGATTTCAATATATAAATTCTGATGATGAAAATTGAGAAATTGTAGATGATACTATAATTGTTAAAAATCTATTTATTAAGGAATTTGGTGATTATGTTAATAATAATTATGAAAAGCTACTAGACAGAATATCACTTCCACAAATAACTGCAGAAGAAGCAGAAGAGTTATGATTATCACCAGAAAGTCTGGATAGAATTAACAGATATTTAGCTTGAAATGTTAATATTAAACTAACAAGTGAAGAACAAGTGGTTGTAGAGGAATATCTTTATAATATTAAGAGCTTTGATTCAATTAAAGGAATTGTTGATTCTAATTAAATTAAAGGAATTGGTAGACTCTAAATTGGAATCTTATCTAAAATTTGGACAAGCTGAGGGAGATAGACTAGCGAAAGAAATTAGAAAATACTTTTATTGAGATCAGTAGTATAAATACTATATTATAATCCAAACTAGCCAAAACACGGCTAGTTTTTTTAATTGAAAAAATCCTGAATTTGACTATAAAAAGATAAATATAAGAGACCGCCTTTTGATAAGACCCCGGGCTCGGGTTTGAGGCATAACAAACACAACAAGGCCGGCCTTGGAAATGCTTTCAACTTTACCCTTTCAACTTTGAACTGAAAATGCACAAACTATTCAAATCCTCGCTAATCAACGAAAAGCTAGAAAACTTTGAAATTCCTGACTTGGACCACAAAATCCAAATCCTTCAAAACTGGCACAAGCTATACCAAAGCTGAACTTTGACCAAGAAATCCGAGCAGGAAGTAGAGCAATCTTTCAACGAAGACATACTTGGGAAAATTTTGGGATACAAATCTTTGACAGAAAGCCAAATCTATCACAGAGAAGCACAGCCCAAAGCTCCCGTTGGCTGACAAAAAGCAGATTTTGGACTGGGATTTTTTGATTCACAAGATCCAGAAAACAACAAAATCCAAGCAGTAGTAGAAGTCAAAGATGCTGCCACTTCTCTAGACAAACCACAAAAAAGAGAATGAAACCTATCCCCAGTACAGCAAGCTTTCAAATACAAACCTTTTTTCAAAGACTGTCATTTTATCATCGTTTCCAACTTTTGGGAAACTAGGCTATATACAGATTCTTATTATGAATACGAAGCCTGGACTATCGCAGATCTACTAAATCCAGAAAACAACTACCAAAATTTCCGTCAGTTTTATTATATTCTTTCTCAAGCAAATCTAATTTCTCCACAATGAGAGAGCCAAACCAAAAAACTACTTTCTGATGTGATTATCCAATCCAAAGAAATCACCAAAAAATTTTATGAAGAATACAAAGCCTTGAGGTTGGAGCTGCTCAGAGACCTTATCAAAAAAAATCTAACTCCCGAAGAGAAAAAAGACCCTGCCAAAAAGAAAGCCAAATACAAGCTAATCTTGGAAAAATGACAAAAAATAATAGATAGAATAGTTTTTATACACTTTTGTGAAGATTTGGGGTTGCTACCAGCGGGAAAGCTCAAAGAATATGTAAGAAAAGCATCCGAACTTGATTTTCGTCCTTGGGAGTTGATACAAAGGTATTTCCGTGCAGTAGATACAGGTAGTGAAAAAATATGAATTCCTGATGGATACAACGGTTGACTGTTTGCCATAGACCACGAGCTGAGAGCCTTGGAAGCAAGTGATGAAATCTGTGAGAAATTCGTAGATTTGGGGGATTATGATTTTGCTGAAGATTTATCTGTAAATATTTTGGGGCATATATTTGAGCAGTCTATTAGTGATTTGGAAGAGCTAAAAGAGAAAATCGATAACAACGAAAACCTAGAAAACAAAGTTTCCAAAAGAAAGCAAGATGGGATTTTTTATACTCCGGAGTATATAGTGGATTATATAGTCAAAAATTCTGTATGAAAGTATCTGGAAGAGCAGTTTGAGCAGATAGCTGAGGAGGTAGGGCTCAAAGAGGATATTCAAGACAAAAATTATGAAAAAAGGTTGTATCAAACTTATTCTCAATATCAAAAGAAATTGCAGTCTATCAAAGTCTTGGACCCTGCCTGTGGTAGTGGTGCGTTTTTGGTAAAAGTTTTTGATTATCTCTTGGCTGAGAATGTGAGGGTTTTTGATGTGCTAAGTGGTGGTAAGGAATGACTTTTTGACAAAGGGGATTTGGCAAAGGATATTTTGCAAAACAACATTTATGGAGTAGATCTCAACAAGGAGTCTGTGGAGATAAGCAAGTTGTCTCTGTGGTTGAAAACAGCTCAAAAGGGTAAGAAATTGGCAAATTTGGATGAAAATATCAAGTGTGGTAATTCTTTGATAGATGATCCAGAAGTTGCTGGAGAAAAGGCTTTTGATTGGGAGAAAGAGTTTGGAGGAAGTTTTGATGTGGTGGTGGGGAATCCGCCGTATGTGAGTTTTCAAAGTAATGTTTTGTCTAATGATGAAATAAGCTTTTTTGAAAATAATTACAAAACAACATATAAAATATATGACTTATATGCTTTATTTATAGAAAAATCAATTAATCTTTTAAAATCAAATTGAATACTATCATTTATTAATCCAAGTGTATTATTAACTAATAACTCATTTTGAAAACTAAGAGAATTTATGACTGAAAAGTGAGGTATTACTGAGATATCAAATTTAAAAGATTGAGTATTTAAACAAGCAACAGTGCCTACAATGATATTTATTTTTTATAAAGATTGTAAAAATAATTTTGTAAGGATTAATGTGTCTAAAGATTCAGATATTGTTAATATAAGAACTATTGAATCTAATGATTTTTATGAAAATCCTTTTGAATGATTTAATATAATAATTGATACTATTTCAAAACAGATAATATCAAAAAGTAAAGAAAATTCATTAAATTTAGGTGATATTTTATGAATAAGAGAAAGTATCAAAACTTGAAATGATAAGGAGTTTATATCAAATACTAAGAAATCTTCTAATTCATTTCCTATAGTTACTTGAAAAGATATGAATAGGTATATTTTAAATCAAAGTAGATATATTGAATTTATACCAGAAAAGCTTTCAAGGCCTACTAAGTTAGAATACTTCAGATGAGAAAAACTTTTTATTAGAAGAGTTTGAAATGGTGTTATAGCAACTTATGATAAAGATGAAAATTTATCAACACATGTTTTATATATATGAAATCTTATAAATGAAGAATTTAATTTAAAATATGTATTAGTTCTACTTAATAGCAAATTTATTACTTATGTTTATTCAAAATTATTTCCACCTAAATGAAATGTTTTTCCAGAGATTAGGATTTGAAATCTAAGGGAACTACCAATTCCTAACATCTCTCCAGAAGAACAAAAACCTTTCATAGCCAAAGCTGATTTTATGCTAGAGAAAAACAAGGAATTGAATGACAAAATAAATACTACTTTGGAGTTTTTGCAAACAAGATTTGAGATAGACAAGCCAAGCAAAAAATTGCAGCAGTTTTGGGAGTTGGACTTTGCCGAATTCAAAAAAGCTTTGAAAATCAAAAAAATGCCAATGAGCGAAGAAGAGGAGCTACTCACTTGGTTCAAATCCAAACAAAACGAAATCTTGGATTTGAAAAGTCAAATTGATGAGTGTGATAGAGAAATTGATGAGATGGTGTTTGATTTGTATGGGTTGAGTGAGGAAGAGAGGAGAGTTATTTTAGATAGTTAGGTATAAAGTAATGGAAAAGAAGAATTTAACAGATACAGAAAAGCTAGAAATTGAACATTATTATAAATATAGAGATTATCTTATTTGAGAAAAACATAAAATGGAATATAAGTTTTGACAACATTTAATATATTTGTCTGCTTGAGTATTTGCTTTTTCTGTAGCAATAGAAAGTATACATCCCACTACAGAATGTAAAAGTCTGCTTTTTATTTCATGGTGACTTGCTTTATCAAATATGATTTTGATTTTAATTTATTTTTGGGCTTCTTCACAAAATTATGAAAAACAAATTTATTCTTGGGATAAAAACAGAAAATTTGATGATAATAATGCTTATTTTAAAATACAGAAATTTATTGTATTTTTAACTATTATTTTTATATTATTTGCACTATTGCTTTTATTTATTTTTTATATAATAAATTATTAAAAAATGGTTGATAATGAAAAAAAGAAATTTGTACAAAATGATGACTGAAAATCACAAAAACACTCTATGCCAGCACAACCTCCTAAAACTCCTTCTCAGCTTCTTGTTGAGTCTGAAGAAGATGAACAGTAAATGAATTTAATATTATTTTTTAAATTATGAAGCTATATATATTTTTATTAAAATTTTTTTCACTTTTTTTAATTTTGATTCCACTCTTCATTATTATAATTTTATATTGTTTTCTTAAACCAACTTTTGATGATATAATATCAACAATTTCTGTAATATGACTTTTTTTATCAATATCCATTACATTATTTGTAGTATTTATGGAAAAAGATATAAAATATAATACTATTGTTGAGTTAATAAATGAAGAGCTTGATTATAATATTTCTAAAATAAAAAGCTTAGAAGAATTTATAAAAAAAGATAAAAATGATTTGCCAAATAATTTATCTGATGCTTCTATTAGAGCTTCATACTTTTATCAATTTATTAAATTAAATAACTGGACTAATTATAAAGTTGATTTAAGGACTTATGAAAAAAATGACTTTTATTATTATTTAAAATATTATGATTATATGGAAAAGCTTTTAAATGAAGCTAATAAGATAAAGAATTTTGATAAAACCAAGGAGCCCGAAAAATTTATATACTTTTATGAAAAATCTTTTAGCGATTTATATAGTGAGTTTTTTGATGAATTGAAAAAAGGTGGTTTAGTTTAAGTGAGAAATAGAAAAATATATAAATAATCATCTTAAACTCTTTATGTTTTTATTTATATTATATATTCTAAACTAATGGAAAGAAGTATTAAATCATTTATAGAAAACTTTTGGTGATTCATTAGAAATACTTGTAATTTATTAATAAGTTTATTTAATATTATTGTGGCTTTAATATATATTTTCATAATATCCCCTTTTATTCCTATTTATGATCTTTGAAAAGAATATATTAAAAAATTAAAGGAAAATAAAAAAAATTATTGATGAGTATCATTTAAAAATATTGAATTAGATTATGAATTATTGAAATATTTTTTAGCACTTATTTTTTTGTTATTAATGACTTTTTATTTTGTTTTTTCTACACCATATACTATAATTAACTGAATACAAAATGAGCAAAAAAGAAATAATTATTTAGAAGAAGTTGTTTACTTTTATGAATCAAAACATCAAAAATTTAAAGAAGATTATTCAAATGATGTGTT
Organism: Candidatus Absconditicoccus praedator; assembly: GCF_021057185.1. Taxonomy (GTDB): domain Bacteria; phylum Patescibacteriota; class Gracilibacteria; order Absconditabacterales; family Absconditicoccaceae; genus Absconditicoccus; species Absconditicoccus praedator. The sequence continues at coordinate 80,840 of NZ_CP054059.1, read as the reverse complement.
TCAATGGTTTGATAAATATAACGAAGCCAGAAATAAGAGAAATTGTGATTTTATGAGAACAGTAGATATTGATCTTTTACAATGGGAAAAAGATACCATAAAATCAATACCTAAGGACAAAAAATATGATGAACACTATGTCTTAAGAAACAATTATAATTGTTATTCCTATGATAATATTCATGAAAAAAATTATTTATTGCCTGTTGAAATTATTAATATTGAAATTAAGGAAAGTCCAAGATGAAAGGATGAAATTATTCTAGTAACTTGATATTTAACTCATTCTAAGATTCAATGATGAGAATTTGTATGACTATCTAAAAGAAAATTTACATTACGAAAGATTGTTGATTGGGATGTATGGAGAATACATTCTATTAAGCCTATATAAATAAACTATTGAAAAATAATATAAATTATTTAACAATAGCCTTGATTTTACATACTTAATATTAAGTAAAATGAAAAAGTTTCTATTTTTAGTAATACCAATTTCTTTGATTTTATCTGGTTGTACTCAAACTGATTTTGAAGATTTATCTGAAGAGAAACAAAAAGAAATAGCAAACTACTTCTATGAGAAATCAGAAGATATTGTTGAAGAAATGATGTCAGTACCTTTTGATTCATCTTTATCAAATACAGAGATTGAACAAAAGATGGATGAACTAGAAGATGAACTAAAAGATATTTATGAAACAAAACTAAAAGCTGAATATTCCAGTGTTAACTTTAAGAGTTATGAAAATTTTTCTGATAATGCACCTGATATATTATCTGATTCTAGTGATGTTGAAACTACAGATGATGAAGATTTTGAAAGTGTCTCAATTTGAGACTTTTGAACTTTTGTAGATGAAGATGATTCGGACAAAAAATCTAAAGTAAAAATAAGAGATTATGAATGGGCTTGAAGTGAGGTTAAACTGTGATATTTGAATGAGTTTACTGCAACAAATGAATTTTTGAAAGTTAAGTTGGAATCCGAAAATATCTGAAAGAAACCTAATGCTGTATATATTAGAAATGCTAAGTTGATTACAGATGATGGTTATGAATATAATATTTCTCGTACTGTGCAAGCTTCAGATTCTGATTATAGACCAGATTGATATAGTGGTTGTATTTCTTGTTCATCAAATCCTTGAGATAAAGATGTAGAGTATTTACTTTTTGATATAGAAGAAGTTGACTTGTCTTGAGCATATATAAGATTTGAAGACTATATGATAGATTTGATGTTGTAAAATATGATTAAGTTTTAGAAACCCAACTAAAAAAATTTAGTTGGGTTTTTTTGTGTTAATTTTTGCTGTATAGACCACTATTGCATTTTATATTTAAAGCTTTATATATTAGATAGTTTAGTTTTTAAATTTTAGCGATGTTAAAAAGTATTATAGATTTTTCAAAAATCAATGAAAGTGAAGGGACCATATATTTTAATATTAGTAAATGAAATTTATTTTTAAATGATAATTATATTTCTATAATAAAAGACTATAAAAATAAAACTGTCTTTGTCCTAGATAGAGTTATAGAAAACTGAAAATATATTCTAAGATTTGTCCAAAGTAATCCAAATATAAAAACAAAAATTTGCAAATTAGATATAACTAATTTTAAAGAAAAAGATAATTTTATTATAACAATAACTTGGAGTGCAAAAAATAATTTGTATTTTTGAACAGATTCAGAAGATTTAATAAAAACTGAAAGTGTTGAAAATGAAAATTTAAATTTTAGAGTGTGAAAGGATTGAGATATTTATCAAGTATGAGATGAGAATATTATGGTAAAGGGTTTTAGTATAAATGTATGATGAGAGACTGTTTTGGAAGCAAGTGCGATTGAAAAATATGAAATGCAAAGAGAAAAAATAAATCAATTATTTGAAAATTCACAAATAAAGGACTATTTATTTGAGACAACAATATATCAACAAATAATTGTTATGCTTGTTATTTGAATAGAAGTTTATTGAAAGACAAGATTTTTGGAATTGTTGGATGAAAAAATTATAAACTCAAATGCTATTATAAATACATTTATTTCAAAAAAATATACAGAATATATAGTTGAATTAAATACTATCAGTAGTGAAAAAGAGAAAGTATTAAAAATAGTTGATGATAAATTGATAAATTTTCAAGATTTTGATAAATTAAAAAAAGCTTTTAATAAATGATTTTGAATTAATACTTGAAATATTAATAATTTAGAAAATCTGAAAAAACTTTTCAATATAAGGCACAAAATAATTCATACAAAAAATGATATGACTATATTAAATATTGATGAAATGGTAAAATTTTCAGAGCAACCCAAATTTATGAAAAATGAGTATATTAAAGAAAGTATAGAAATTGTTGATACTTTTATAAATGCTTTTCATCAAAAAACTTTATAATTTTTTGTGATATTAAAAATATACCCCCTCAAACTCCGCACCACAATCAAGGGATACCCTTACCAAAGAAGATGGAGATTTGCCAGATTGGATGTACTACAAACCACAAACAAATCAATCTTGACTAGAATTTTTGGAAGAACTTTTTGATAAAATTGATGAAGATTTGTCTGAAGATTTCAAAACTTGATTTGATCAAGCTTCACCAATTACTATTTCACAAGCAAAAGATGATTTTGAAGAATGGAAACAATGACTTAGATGAGAAGACTGGGAGGTGTATATGGAAAAAAGAAGAAATATGTCTAGATTGATCAATTATATCAAATACTCTCTGATGATGACAGGTATGACTAGATTTGAAGTGAGAGTTCATTTACACGAAGACGAAGACTAAAAAATTTTTGAATATACTTAAAGACTGGCTTCTATCCAAAGGAGCTGGTCTTTTTTATTTGAGTAGTTAATATCTTGAATTTTTGGATGAAATTGGTATTTAATAAAATTTAAAGGCCACTTTGCAAGAAAGTTTTAGTTTTTAAATCCCCTCCCTTCTAGTATCCCCCTTGTTCCCGCTCCGCAGTACTCCAGAGTTGCGGGACTTATTACAGTCGTAAGGGGAGAACATCAAACCCCCGCTCAGCTAACCGCTGAGCTGCCCCCTTATTAGGGGGCTAATTACCTCCCTGATTTTGCAAGAAAGTTTTAGTTTTTAAACCCCTTCCCTTTTAGTATTCCCCTTGTTCTCGCTCCGCAGTACTCCAGAGTTGCGGGACTTATTACAGTCGTAAGGGGAGAACATCAAACCCCCGCTCAGCTAACCGCTGAGCTGCCCCCTTATCAGGGGGCTAATTACCTCCCTGATAAGGGAGGGGGACCGCTTGCGGTGGAGGGTTTGCTATTTACCAATAAATCATAAGTAAATGAAAAATAAACAATTCATAAATTATGATAAAAGCAAAAAAGACTTTGCTAGACAATTGAGAAGCAACCAAACCAAAGCAGAATGAATTTTTTGGCATATGGTTTTGAAATTCCGCCCATTGTGATACAAGTTCACTAGACAAAAACCAATTTCTAGTTTTATAGCAGATTTTTATTGTAGTAAATTATTGTTGGTGATAGAACTTGATGGAGAAAGTCATAACGAAAAAGTAGATTATGATAATGAAAGAAGCTTGGTTTTTCAAAGATATTGAATCAAAGTTATTAGATATAATAATTATGATATTTTCAAAAATCTGGAAGCAGTGCAGATTGATTTGGAAAATAAAATCAAAGATAGGGAAAAAGAATTTTTTTGAAATAAAAGATAAATGCAAAAGTGCTTTATTTTCAATTTCTACACGATGATTTATTTATAATTTCCACCTTTCCTGATTGCAAATCCTTTGATCTTGAATTTTCATTTTATATGAATAATAAGGACTAAATATTCATTTTTTAAAATCCAAACAAACGAAATCTTGGATTTGAAGAGTCAAATTGATGAGATGGTGTTTGATTTGTGTGGGTTGAGTGATGAAGAGAGGAGAGTTGTTTTAGATGTTTAGGGTTGGTTTTAGATTGTAATTATAATAATATGAAAGAAGAAACTAAAAATAATACAGATATTGAGCAAATAGTGCAAAATAAAATAATTATGCAACATATAATGTATATGTTAAGTGGTAGTTTTTTTGCTTCAATTTTTTCTTATTCTATTTATTTACTTATATTTAGTCCAACCCATTGAGTGCAGATTGCATATGGTGTGAGCTTTGCTTTGCTACTTGCTATATTAGTTTTTTTTGTTCTTCTATCAGTTACTTGAGTTTATTTATACAAAAGCAAAAATAAACTTTCTAAATATAATATTATATGATATCTAATAATATGTTTATTTTTTATGTTTATAATTGCTTCATTGACTACATATTCATTTTTTGAACCTTATATTCATAGGGATCTTGTAATGTTAATATGATTATTATCCACTTTATTATTGCTAATTTTATCCATAGTTTTATATCTAATAATAAATAAAAAATATAAAAATATAAAGTCAGAATTTGAAAGCAAAGATCTTTTAAAAATTGAGAACGATTTTTTATTGAGTAAATTAAACTTATCTATTGTTGTAATAATTTCATATATACTTTTTGTTTTTTATATACTATATCTTTTTGATGATTACTATGGTTTTGAATGGGTTGTTTTCATTTGATCAATTCCAGTTTTTGCTATTATATATTTTATGTTAGCATTCAGTCATACTAGAATAGTGTATTATTTAAAAATTATTTTTGTTGTAGTTTCTATATTATTAATATTATTGTGGATATTAGCTAATTTTTATTATATAATATAATTGAATTTATTTTCTAAAAAACTTGTGATGAATAATATTTTTCTTTCCGGAGGTGGAGATGCACAACAATCAGAAAAGTTTGATAGATTATACAAAAATGCTTTACCTTGAAACAAGATATTATATATTCCTTGGGCTTTTTATCCCCAAAGTTATGATGGTTGCAGGAAATGGATAGATACTATTTTCCCGGCAGAAAGATGATATAAACTTGAGATATTACACGAAGACGACAATTTTGATACAGATAGTTTGGTAAATGATTACGATGGTGTTTATATATGAGGATGAAATACTTTCAGATTGTGGAATTTGATCAAACAAACAGGTTTTGATAAACTGCTCAAAAAGTTTACAGAACTTGGAAAACCAGTATATTGATGAAGTGCCTGAGCAATAATAATGTGAAAAGAAATAAACACATCTCCGGACTTGAATGTGACCAAATTGACTGATCAAGACTGTCTTGGGTTGAACTACTTTGATTGATATTCAATCTTTTGTCATTACAAAGCAAAACAAGATCCAGAAATATATGATTATATAAGAAATTATGGATTTCCGGTTATTGCCCTTGAGGAGTGAGTTTGAGTTTACTTGCAGGATGGGAGAATTTATTCTGGTTGAGAAGGTTCTGCCTATGTTATAACACTAGATTGAAAAAAGGAAATCTAATTGTTGGAAAGTTTAAATACTTAGTTAGAAATATTTGGATTTTGAAGAGCTATTATAAAGTACTTAACAAGTGATGAGTAAGTTATTTTTTATTGAAATATATTCTTAATTTTATATTGTAAAAATACAATTATTTTACAAACAAAACAAATAAAATGATATTTTACCGATATTGAGAATTCAAGGATGATTTTCTAAAAAAAGCTTTTGAAGATATTAATAGTATTGGTGAAAATAATTCTTTGGTTTTTATTCATCTGGATAGTGGTTGATGAGAAGGTCACATAAGAGATCATTTGCTGTTTACTCTAAAGAGACTATCCAAAGACAAGAACATTACTATAGTTGTTTCTTATGTAGCAAGCTTTGCTTTTGATATGTTATACAATCTCAAAGATGATGTAAATATACAAATACTTGATTGAGCTTATGCTGTAATACATAAATCTATCTGGGAGGTAAAGGTTGAAGCTTGATGAACCTTAAGTAATGTAGATAAATACAAAATGGAATTCCAAAAAAATATTTGATTTTGCTATGATTTTCTAACTTCAGAAGAAAAACAAAAATATGATAAATGAGAAGATGTGGTTCTTGGTCAAGATAGACTCAATCAGGTGTTTAGTAAAAAATACTAATTTTTTATTTTTAAATAAATTTTATGATGAAACAGAAAGAAGTTGTTGGAATCACATTTGTGAATGAAAATAATCAGATTTTGATACAAGAAAGATGAAGTTATTCCAAATCTGGAGAAGATTATAGTTTTTTTGGTGGAGGAGTAGAAGAAAACGACAGGCATTGGTTAGAGAAGTTAAAGAAGAATTGGATATCGATTTGGATATAAATAACTGTTTTTATGTATGAGATTTTTTCAAAGAAGGGGTAGAAGGTGATGTTATTATCAGAAGATGTGTTTTTATGAAAAGAACAAATAAAAAAGCAAAGGATTTCAAATTACTGGAGTGAGACTGAGCAAGATTTGTAGATATAAAAACTGCCAGAAAACTGAAATTTAGATCTGAGATGAATAAGGTTCTTGATTGTATAGAAAATAAGCTTGATTGTATATAAATTAAAATTGTTGATTTTGGATTTTCTAACTATGAAGAATTTTTTCTTTGATTTCTTCAGTTAGTTTGTGTAAATGTACAATATTATGCAAACTAAGTAAAATACCTCACAACATTTCTTTTTCTTTGAATAAGTGATGGATATATCATCTAGCAAAATTTTTGCAAGCAAAACACCCACAGTTTTCATCCAAAGGTTTTTTACTCATCTTGTTTGCAGAGTTTTTGATTCTTACTTTTTCTCAACTACTATGAAAAGCAACTCAATGTCTTGCAAGTCTTGTTGGTAATACACAATCATACATATCTATTCATTGATAAATTGTATGTTCTAAATCTTCTGGTGTCCCTACTCACATAAGATATCTTGGTTTTTCTTCTGGAAGAGTGTTGCTCAGCCATTCTACTACTTGATACATTTCTTCTTTTGTTTCTCATACACTAACTCAACCAATTGCAATTCAGTCCCAGGAATATTTTTTTAGATATTCTAGTGATTCTTGTCTAAGATCTTCATGAAGTCCTCATTGAACAATTGGGAATAATACAGATTTTGTGTCATTATATTTATATCAAAAATAATCAAATGCTTTGTCAGCCCATTTGTGAGTAAGATGCATTTGTTGTGCTGTTTTTTTCTTGTTGTTTCAATGTACAGGACTGCACACATCCAATACCATCATAATATCAGATCAAAGATTTATTTGTATATCAACTACTTTTTCTGGAGTAAAAATATGAGATGATCAATCTTTTGGAGATTTGAATCAAACTCCGTCATCTTTTATTTTTACAAGCGACTTGTTCCTAGAAGTTCTTTTATCAAGTCATAAAGAAAATACTTGATATCATCCACTATCAGTTAGTATCAATCCATCCCAGTTTTGAAAATTGTGCAATCCACCAAAATTTTTGATTGTATCATCTCAAGGATTTAGATACAAATGAAATGTATTTGCTAAGATTATTCAAATTTTTTTATCCAATCAAGTATACTTAGGATCATTAAGCATATCCAAAACCATTCATTTTATCGTTGCTTTGGTCCCAACTGGCATAAAAACAGGTGTAGTTATTGTTTTATTATTTAGTGTAATTTTCCCTGCTCTAGCTTTTCATTTTTTTTTCAATAATTGAAAATCTAGTTTTGTTTTCATATGTTTATTTGGATATAAAGGATTTTATATTTTCTTTGAAAACATCAACTCTTTCTTTGTATCATGAGAACATATCCAAACTTGAACTTCCAGGACTAAAAACAAGATCTTTAGAAAGATTTTTGGCTTGAAAATATCATTGATATATCGCATCTTCTAGACTGTCACAAATCTCATATCCAATCCAGTATTTTTCTAGAATTTTTCATATTTGTTCTGCTGTTTCTCATATCAAAAATGCATGAGCAACTTTTTGTGAAAGAATTTGTTCTATTTGACTAAAATCAGCTCACTTATCTGCTCATCAAGCAATAAGTACAACTTTTTCTTCAAAACTATTGAGTGCAGATCACAATGCATTTGGTGTGGTAGATTTACCATCATTGTATATATTTATATTGTCTATTGTGGTTAAAAGTTCTAATGTGTTGGGTAGTGGGTATATATTTCTGATTGAATCTAAGATTTTTTCTTCTGGTAAGTTAATTATTTGTTTGGCAAGCATAAATGCAATATTTATATTGTCTTGATTGTGCTCTCCCAAAAGATTTGTTTCAAAAACCTTTTTTTCTGAACAAATTTCATAGTTTTCATGTCATCCAGTATCAATATTGGCTCAAATTACTACTTTATTTTTTGTTAGAGAAAAAATTTTTTGTTTGGTTGATAAATAATCTTGAAAATCTCTATGTCGATCTAAATGATCTGTTTCTATGTTTGTAAATGCTGCATAATCAAATTCAAAATTTTGAGTATTGTACAACATAAATGAAGATACTTCCAAAACAACAGTATTGGTATCATTTCCAAGTCATTTTTCCAAAATATTATAAACTGTTTGAGATAATGATGGAGAAAAATTACCTCAAATAAATGTGTTTTTATTGTGGGTTTTTAGTATATTATACAAAATCCAGGAAGTAGTAGATTTTCATTTACTTCAAGTTATTCAAACAAATCTAAAATTTTCTTTTAAATTGTTTTTTTGAAGAATATTTCGCACAAGATCCATTTCAGAACATATATGAGATTGATATTTTTGATATATAGTATGAGTTGGTTTTATTCAGGGACTTGGTATGATTTTGGTGTCTTTATCTATTTTTCATTCGTGAAAATCGTTATCATCTAACATAACATATTGTTCATCAAAAAAACCTAGAAAATTTTTTATTCAATTTCACACATCTCATTTTCAATAAATTAGATACATATTTGAAAGTTATCTATTAAATTACTCTCTCCATGGTTTGAAGGCAGAAAGTATTTCTTTTTCGGTGATTTTTCAAGGTTTGGTATTTCTATCTTTCAAAGGTATGTCATTTGAGTGAATTTCAACCATTTTTCAGTTACTCAATTTCATCATAACTGCTCATTCATCAATAGATATACCACCCAAAAGCTTTTCATTACTATCAAGTTTTGTGGCTACAAGTCATGCTTGTCATCTTTTTTGTATTTTCATATCTTCCATGCTTATTAGTTTCCCTCATTTATTTGTATGGATAAATATGAAAGGCTCTCATCTATTAGTAAACATATTTGCTACTTTTTCTCATTCGTCCAGGTCTATTGCTTTTACTCATCCTGCAGTTTTTCAGCTAGGTCTAATATTTGACTCTTGGAACATCAATATCATTCACTCTTGAGAAAGTATTCATACATTGTCGTTTTCTTTTATTTTTTGAATTTTTATTATGCTTTCTCAATTTCAAAGTCACATTATCTTGGTAGGAGTTTTTTTGAGTTTATCAATAAGTTCTTTGCTTACTTTTTTGATGTTGTTTTTATCTGTAAGAAGCACAAGATAATCAAAATCCTCATCTATTATATCAGAAAATACTATATCTTCATTGAGATTGAAGTCTTTTTTGAAGTCTATTCAATTTCATTTAATGTTATGTCATCCAAAATCTTTTATTCTTTTTATTACAAGCTCTCAAGTTTTACTTATAGCAAAAATTTTGTATTGGTTGTGAATATGTTTGATTTCAAAAGTATTTTCTGGTATTATATTTAATCTTGTTTGATAAAGTATCTTAGTTTCAAAATCATCTCACATCCATAGAATAACTTTTTCTTTTTGAAGCTCTTCAAGTCTTTTTAGATTTTTTACACTATCATCAAGTTGATAAACTTCCAAGCTTTCAGAAACTTCTGTCCTTCTGTCGTCTCAGTACTCATCTTTGATGTATATCAATTCATCTATTACTACTTCATCCAATTTTTCTGGATTATTAATTACTTCTCTTAGGTATTCAATCAATTCTTCTTTTTCTTTTTTCTCATCAATAATTTTTTGGATTTCCAATCATACAAGAGTTTGTAGTCTCAACATAAGTATATACTCAGCTTGAGGTTCAGAAAACTCAAAGTTTTTTATCAATGCATCTTTTGCTTCTTGTCTTGTTTGAGATCATCTAATTGTTTCTATCACATCATCAAGTATATCGATTGCTTTTTCCAATCACAAAAGTATATGAAGTCTATCTTCTGCTTTATTCAATTGGAATACAGACCTGTTATAAATAACTTCTCTTCTAAAATCTATAAAATGCAATAATAAGTCTTTGATATTTAGTAGTTGTGGTTGTATTCATTTATCTATTAATGCTACATTGTTTATATTAAAGTTGGTTTGTAGATCAGTATACTTATACAACAAAGTAAGTACACTATCTTTATCTGTTCATTTTTTCAAAGTAATAACAATTCTTATATTGGATTTGTTGGATTCATCAGTTATATCATCCACTCATTCAATTTTTTTGGTAGAAACAAGTTCTCATATTTTACTTACAAGAGTTGATTTGTTTACCTGATAGGGTAGTTGGGAGATTACTATCTTTTCTTTTCAATTGTCTTCTTCTGTTGAGACTTTTCAACGAACTGGAATTCATCATTTTCATTTTTGATATACATTTTTAATATTTTCTGAATCATATATTATTCATCATGTAGGAAAATCAGGTCATTTTATGATATTCATAATCTCGTCAAAAGTTGCTTCTTTGTTTTCAAGCAATAAAAGACAAGCATCAATAACTTCTGTAAGATTGTGTGGAGCCATGTTTGTAGCCATTCATACAGCAATTCACATAGTTCCATTACAAAGGTGGTTTGGAAATTTTGTTGGTAAAACTACTGGTTCTTGTTTGGAGTTGTCATAGTTGTCTCTCCAATCAACTGTTTGCATTTGAATATCTTGAAGCATTTCTTCTGCAAGTTTGGTTAATCTTGCTTCAGTATACCTCATAGCAGCTGCTCCATCACCATCTATACTTCAAAAATTTCATTGTCATTCTACCAAAGGATATCTTAGTGAAAAATCTTGAGTAAGTCTTACTAATGCTTCGTACACACTGCTATCACCATGAGGATGATATTTTCATAATACTTCTCACACTACAGCAGCAGATTTTTTAAAACTTGAGTTGTGAAATAATTTTAATCAGTACATAGAAAATAATATTCTTCTCAAAACAGGTTTGAGTCAATCTCTAACATCTGGAAGAGCTCTAGAAACAATTACAGACATACTATAATCAATATAAGATTGCGTAATTTCTTCTTCAATACTTTTACTAATTATTTTTTCTTGATTTTTTTCTTTCATATATAAAAAATTAAATTTTTAAAAACAGTTCTTTTATAATGATTTATTTTGGTTTTTCAATTTATTTTCAAGCCAACTTCAATAATGGTTGACAACAGCAAAAAAATAATTATACACTATAATGCTTGCTTAAAAACAAGTAGGAGGTGAAAGTGAAAAAACTGACATTTTTGATGTTGATTTGTTTTGTGATGTTGGGCTGTGCAACAGTTGAAGAAATTTATGAACAACATGAAGAGGAGACTCTAGAAAAAGAAGAACAGAAAAAAGAAGAAAAGGTAAACGTTCCTGAAAAAGAAGTCAGATTCAATAACAAACCTGCACTTTTGGGTGTAAAACAGGATACCTGTAATTCAGACTATCCTACAGCCCAAACTCAGAATGGTTCTGATGAAAAAGAAGGCTTTCAAGATTATGCTACGGTAATAACCATAGCAAAAAATAACGGGGATTTGTTCTATCCTGCAACCAAGCTTATTCCTCAAACTATCAGAAAGTCAGGCAACGATCTGATTTTGTATGTACAAGTAAAAAATTCTGATGAAGGGCATGTTTCCAATTTTGTTCCCTGTTCACATATTGGAATACAAATCCAAGAAGAATATATTGAGCAGGTGCATGTTCACTTTGTAAGATAGAATGGTTTTTGTGTTCTTCAAAAACATTGGCCAGAAGAGAATATCTTCTGGTGTTTTTTAAAAAGATTTAATTTTATTAATAATTTCTGTTCAAGTTTTTTTATCTGCTCTTTCTAGGATTCACTGATAGCTTCTAATATTTTTTAGCTTGTTGAGTTCTATTTTAGTTTCAGATCAAGTTTTGTAAATATCAACAATTCAGTTCAATCATATATAAGTAGGAACCGTCCATTTTTCATGTTTATGATCCCATATGGTATCAAATTCAGCATGGTTTTCTCAATAGTTTTGTCTTCATCGATCTTGATCAAAAATAAAATTTCCAAGACTATAAAAAATATATTTTCAGTTGTATTTTTCTATTTTTCAAGGTACATGACTATGATGTCCTAGGATAAGATCTGCTCAGGCATCTATTATTTTGTGTGCCTGATTTTGTTGGGTAGGGGTGGGCTCAATTTTGTACTCTCTTCACCAATGCAATGAGATAATATTTGCATCACATCATTTTTGTTCCATTTTTTGAATATCTTCTTCAATTTTGTTTACATCTATAGAATTCCGCACTAATGATTGTCCGTTTCAATATTGAATTGTTCTTCAGTCATAACTATATGCTCCAAAACACATTTTTATATTGTTTTTTGTTATTGATTTTATTTGTCTACTTTCTTGTTGGTTGGTTCAGGCTCATACTCACAGTATATCATTTTCTTTTAGTATAGATTGTGTTGTTTTGATTCATTCATATCATGCATTGTATATATGATTATTGGCAAGGCTTAATATACTAGGATGTGAATTTGTTAGTTGATTTATTGTGTTTATACTTCAAGTATGTGCCTGAAAGCTAAATGTAGAATCTAATTGATTGTTGTCAGTTTTGGAAAAGGGACTTTCTAGATTGAAAAAAACTACACATTCTCATTTTTTACAGTTTTGAGATTGTTTTACTGGATTGTAATTATTGCCTGAAAAGATTCTATCAAAATTTTCTTGTTCATCCCAGTATCAAATGCTTCTGCTTAGCATAATATCTCAACCAAAGTACAAAGATGCTTTTCTTGGTACTCATATATTATCCATAAAGTTGGTGATAGTATCTGTGATTGAAATTCTATCAAAAAAATTACTAAATCAATATGAAAAAGGCGAAAAAATCATAACCAATATGAAAATAAAAATATAAGCTTTCATTTTTTTCTTAATAAGATAAATTAATTTTTTATAATCAATTTAAATTTGAATACAAGGCGGTTTTGGGGTTAAAAAACTATTGCATTTTTTAAAAAAGTATGTATAAAATATTTCCTTTCAACAGAAAAAAGGAAATGCTATGAGTAAAATGCAAACTGCAAATGAGCAAAATTGTTATGTTCATATTCGTCATGTCTATGCATTTGACATGCATGATATGACTCTTGGTCAGTACTGCCGGTTTTTGCAAGAAAGAAAAAATAGAAAACCTGGGTTTGATTACCTAAAAAATTCTGGAATGCCAGTATTTCAGCCAGAATTGGGTAAATTGTTGGTTGGAAATGAAAGAACTGCCAAAATAATAAAAGGCATTACCGGGCAAAAACCAGCATTGGTGCAAGTTTTTCAGCCTTACTGACTCAAAACACATCAGGCCTCTGCGTTATATACGTGGAGGCTTTCTTTTTTAATTGAATTTTTGAATATTTTGGATAAATTAGATGATATTTAAATAGTTATTTTATTTTATGCAAATAAAACAACTTCCACAATATCTAATCAACAAGCTAAAAGCCTGAGAAGTTGTGGAAAGACCTGCAAGTGTAGTTAAAGAACTTATTGAAAACTCTATCGATGCCAATGCTACAAAAATCGTTTTGGAGATAAAAAACTGATGAAAATCTCTAATCAAAGTAGAAGATAATTGAATTTGAATTGATAAAGATCAGATTGATTTATCTATTAAAAGTTTTGCTACTTCCAAAATATCTTCAGATAATGACTTAAATAATATTACAAGTTATTGATTTAGATGAGAAGCATTGTCTACAATATCAGAAGTTTCCAAGTTTACCATTCAAACCAAATCCAACAATGATATTATTGCAACTCAATTACACAAAATAGACAAACAAGTAGATATATCACAAATACCATTTCACAAAGATAATTGAACTATAGTGATAGTAGAAGACTTGTTTTTCAATGTGCCAGCAAGACAAAAGTTTTTGAAAACAGATACTACTGAGTACAATTATATTTTGGATACATTTTTGGATTTTGCTCTTGTAAATTATGACAAAGATTTTGTCCTAATAAAGGACTGAAAAATAATAAAAAATTTCTCCAAAAACCAAGATCAATATGATAGAATGCTACAAATATACAAAAAATCCTGGGAAAACAATCTGAACTTTATTGAAAACTCATCAAAAGATATACAAGTATATTGAATTTGCTCTGACAACAAACTAACATTTACAACACAAAACAATATCAAAATTTTTGTAAACAATAGACCAGTAGACGACAAAATAATAAAAAAATCTATACTGCAATCATATCAAAGACAGATTGCACCTTGAGAATATCCGCTAGTTTTGATGTTTATTGATATTTCTTCTGATTTGGTAGATGTAAATGTCCATCCAAGGAAAAAAGAAGTAAAGTTTACCGATCCAAATAGTATATTCAATTTTGTGCAACAAACTTTATCAAAAACATTTTCTGATAAAAAAGTAGCTAGCTGAACTTTCAAAAAAAGTCAAAACTTATGATTTTGAAACTTACATAAAAATAATAATTTTACTCCAAAACCTTCATATCAATCGACAAAGGCAGAAAGTTTGGATTTTCAGTGGGAGGGTAGTGTGTATTCTAAGCCCAATATTATAGAAAATCAAGAAAACAATATATGAGATATGAAAGTGATTTGACAAATATGGGATAGTTATATAATAGTACAACTTGAAAATGAACTTTATTTGGTAGATCAACACGCTGTTGCAGAAAGAATAACTTTTGAGAAAATGAAAAATGACATGCAAGAAAACAAACTAAATCCAGAAATAATAATGCATCCTATATCAATTGATATACCTCAAAATTTGGATATACATCCTCAGATAGAAAAATTGAATAATATTTGATTTGATGTTTCATTGTTGGATGATTATACTATAGTTGTTTATGCAATCCCCAAGATTCTATCTGAATACAGTATAGATATACAAAAACTATTTGATAAATTGTTGTATATGGATGATATAAATATGGATAGTATATTTGAAAATATTTTTGCTACAAAAGCTTGTAAAACTTCTATAAAAGCTGGTGAAAAACTTTCCATGTCTCAAATGGTAAATCTTATAAAAGATGCCTACAAGTACATAGACAAGATGTTTGTATGCCAACATGGTAGACCTAGCATAGTAAAATTATCCAAAGAAGATATAGAAAAACTATTTGATAGAAATTAAGACTATCAGATAAAATTTTTAAACCTTATTTGTTGTGATTATGGATATATTTAATATTTTTTCTTGAAATTCACTAAGGAATTTTAATTATATAATTAAATATTCGTCAAATAAAGCTATATTAATTGATCCTTCATCTCCTGTAGTTTTATCCAAATTTCTTGAGGAAAACCAACTTCAACCAACCACTATAATAAACACACATCATCATTTTGACCATACTAATGGCAATAGTTTTTTTGTTAATAATTTTAATTGTGATCTTTAATGTGCCAGTCAATTCCAATATATGAGGGGAGAGTGGTGTTTTGTGAGATAAAGATATCATAAATCTTGATGAATGAACTTATTTACAAGCATACCATACTCCTGGTCATACTTATGATCATATTTCATTTTGATTGTATGAAAATAATAAGCTTGAAGCTTTGTTTAGTTGAGATTCTTTTTTTAATGCATGAATTGGGAATTGCTATTCTTGAGACTCCAAGATAGCTTATAATACAGTCAAGGATTTTTATTTGCAGTTGCCATGAGAAGTCAAAATATATCCTGGACATGATTATATGCAAACAAATTTGAAGTTTAGTTTGAATATAGAATCTGATAATCAATATACAATTGATTTGTTAAATGATATGCAAAAAAAACAACCCTGAGAAGTTGTGACAAATATAGATTTAGAAAAAAAGATAAATCCTTTTTTAAGATTTGCCAACAACAAAATAAAAGAAAGTATAAAAGTAAAATTCAATCTGTCATATCTTCCAAGTGAAGAAGAGACTTTCTTGAAATTGAGAGAGTTGAGAAACAACTGGTAGTTTGAATTGTTTTGTTCAAAAATAAAATTTACAAATATACAAAAAAAATGAAAAAAGATCTTCCAAGACAATCACAGGCTAATAAAAATCAAATTTTGATATTAAATAACAAAAAACAAGAAGTATATGTAGACAAAAAGACTTTTTTTGAGGAAAAACAAATTGATTGAATAATAAGAATACCACAGTCAGATTTCGAATACATCAAAAACAAGTCTGTTTATACTCATTTCAATTTGAATATATCTAATCATATCCCAGGTAATATCTACTGACTGCCCAAGATATTAAGATTTGGTTATTTCAATCCACAAACAGGTGAAGAACAACTTCCATTACTAAGTTTTGAGGACAATTTGAAATGAAAATGTTTTGATGTAAAAGAAAAACTATCTTATGAAGATATGGATAGAAAATTTTTTGAAAATTGTCTAGATTATATTGATGATATATGAGATTTGAAAGAGCACATTATCTGAAGATATTCAAAAAGTATGAAATGATTGGAAAAAGATGAGCTTTTAGAATTATGAGTTAGTGCTACATTTTTAAGTATTATTTAAATCATAAGTTGTGTTTTATTTGCCTTATTCAAAATTATATAAAATATAAAGAAGACTAAAAATACAAATTATAATAAGCATAATTTTTTTATAAAATAATGCCTAAATAACAATAAAGCAATAATTTATTTATGTTTTTTATAACTGTTGAATATAATAAATCATCTTCCTCCTAATATCACAACTAATGCATACACAAGAAAAAATTTTTCTAAATTATTATGTAAATATCCAAAAATAATTTTTTTCGTACATTAAAGTTTATAACTTTCTAGATAATTAATATTTTTTGCAAAAGCTAATTCAAGAGTAAAATTTATGCAATTAGGCTTTTAGATAAATATAATCTTCTAATTAATATATAGTCAAAATCTTAAATAATATATAAATATTTAAAAAGAAAATCCCAGCTGGATTCCAACTGGGATTAGCGAGGGGTGTACTTTATTCCTGATTCAGGATGAAAATTGTAAAGAATGGATAACTTGGAAGAAAGCTAACTGCAGACGATTCATCGTCTTTTGTCTTTTGTCCCACTGACTCAGACTCAACGGCTGCAAGCATGTACTTGATTGCATTGATCAAGTCATCTTCTTCTGCTCTTCCTTCATAAGCTGGCATTGCTCCTTTGCCTGTTAATACAGACTCAAGAAGTTCATCTACATTCGTATAGATGGACTGCCAGTCCTCTTCATCCCCAAGTTGTGGAGCTCCTGCCACCCCCGCATTGTGGCAGCTTGCACAAGTTGGTGAGGTCGAAGAATTGTATGCCTCTTCTCCTGCATAAGCAGCAGTTGAGGCAAAAGCCAAGACAAACAAAAACATGATAATTTTCATACTTAATTCTCCATTGTAATAGTAAGCCGAAAGCAAAGTTTTTATATATAAAAATAAAATAATTGCAATAGATAATTATTATCATTTTAGTTTTTGAAATTGTTTTTCTGATTGAAAAACTAAAGCAAATAGTTATATACTACAAATAATTTTTTACCAAAATATCAACCTTTCTTGAAACAATACAAAATCAATTAGCTTACTTTTATAGATTATTTTGAGAATAATGCACCTTTTTATATGAGAGTTTGAACAAAAAGACCAGAAAGTTTTTATTAACAATAAAAGAATTGTACACCAACTAAAAAATGTTCTGAGAGCATCTCTCTGATACACTTTTGGTATACAACCACCTGTGTATGTATGAGACAGCCCAGACAATGAAATTTATATATTACAGTTAGATAGTATTGATAAAAATCAGTTAGAAGCTTCAATCCTTGAAACACACAAAAAATCAAAGCAAATTAATAATAACTGATTTCTGATTCCTATACTAAACAATTTTGATAAAATGGAGCTGCTGGTCCAAAAACTTACAGAAATATGAACAGAAAATATATATTTTTGGGATGCAGCAAGATCTCAAATACATAATATCAACAACAAAAAGCTTGATAGGTTTTATAAAATAAGTTTGGAAGCAGCAGAGCAGTCTTGACAGATTTTATTACCTAATATTTGAATTGTACAAGATATCAAAAAGTTTACCAAAGACAAAGAAATTGTGTTTATAGACTTTCAAGCATCAAAAAAATCATTATCTACAAAATCAAAAAACTTGTGGTGAGTTGTCTGACCAGAGTGAGGATTTTCTCAGGATGAATCAAGTTATTTTGGCAGTATTAGTAAAGAAAAATTAAGTCTTTGAGAGTCTGTACTGAGAGTAGAAACAGCTACAATAATATGAGCCTGGATCATACAAAATTTTTAATATGTTTTTAAGTTGGATGAAAATACAAACAATTTGTGATGAAATTATTGAATGATACAGACAAGATAATTTTTATAATTTAGAAAAATCATTTAGTAAGCTGTACAAATATATTCAAGAAAACAAAGGTACACATATAGATACAGAAAAATACTTTGAAATAAAAAAAGTTTTTTGTTATTTTGAAGAAAATTACGAGTATTATCTGGCCCAAAACCTTTTGACTTCACCAACCCCTAAAGATTATCTAAAGCTACATGAAAGATATGTTTGATATAAAGTTTCAATTAGTAAGACATTAGATCATATATTAAATTATATATCACCCCAAAAGATTTGTTTTGTGTGATCTTGACCCTTGCCCATTACACCAATAATAATAGCAGAAAATGATATACAAACAACTTGAATAGAAAAAAATAAGGACAACTATAGTATATCAAATGAGGTATTGAAAAAGATAAATCCTCAAAACAATGTACAAATAAAAAATATGAAATGATCAGATTTTGATAGTTATTGAAATTATGATGTTGTATTTATTGAAATTATGATGTTGTATTTATTGCATCTTATGTTTCTTATGATTGTGATGAGTTAAATAAGCTTGCTGATAAAATCAAACGACAAAAGAAACCAAATAGTCTAATTATAGCAAGAGATGTAAGTACTACTTGAAAATTGATTTATAATCCATTGACTGATTATTTCAAAAAATCATTTAAAAACTTGGGGAATATAGTAACCAATAGCTTTATTAATGAGACAAAAATATTTATATAAATAAGAAAAATTGATGAAGCAGATAACAAAGTTTTATATAAGTTCTTTTCTAAAAAATCAAACTTATTTTGTGCCTGTTTTTGTAGTGATTTTACAGTTGTATCAACTTTCATACATAGAAATATTTTTGATTTTTACATTATCAAATGTACTAAAACTTTTTATTGAGATTCCTACAGGGATTTTTGCTGATATATACTGAAAAAGAAGAAGCATTCAGATATCAAAATTGCTTATTTTATTAAGTTTTATTTGATTTTGATTTTCTTGGAATTTTTGGACATTTTTGGTGTTTCAGTTGTTGTATGAGCTTTGAAATGCATTCAGGTCAGGGACTGAGACAGGTTATGTTTATGATTATATTCAGCAAAATCCAGAAAATCCTAGTTATACAAAAGTAAAATGAAATCAGAAGTTTTATGCTCGTATAGGGGAGGGTATTGCTACTACTTTGTGATGATTTATTGCTGCTGGGATTGGTTACTCTGCTGTGTTCTTTTTTGCTGCAATACCTGCTTTCATAAATTTTATTTTTTCTCTTACCTGGGAGAAGATCAAAGAGTCCGAAAAATGAATTACTAAAACTGATTTATATAGCAAATTCCAAAGTTCATATCATTTCATAAAAAACAATAGTTATGCAGTTAGACTAATTCTAAATGTTATGATATTCACAGGTTGAGTAGCTGCTATATCAAAATTAATTCAACCATATATGCAAAAAACAATAATACCAATAGAGTATTTTGGTATTGTTTATACAGTTTTTTTAGTGATAGCAGCATTTGCAGTCAAATATAGTTATATTTTTGAAGAAAAGTTTTGAAAAATAATCATTATAAATCTTTTTAGTATTTTATCGGCAGTTTTGTTGTTTGTAGTTGGTTATGGTTATGTTTGAATACTGTGAATATTAATACTATTTTTGGTGATTACAGCCGAAAATATTAGATCACCAATATCAAATACTTTATTCCATGAAAATATAGATTCGGAAAAAAGATCTACACTTGGTTCTACTTTGGAGCTTGGAAAGGCTTTGGCTGGAATTATAATAATGCCAATTGTTTGATTGTTATCTGATAGTTTTTCAATTTTTTATGCAGTAATGTTTTTGGCTGTTTTGTTGCTTTTGAATTCAATAGTATTCAATATTAGGCAAAGATAATATATAATGTCAATTATTTTTTCTGAGTATTGGTTTTTAATTAGGATTTGGAGCGGTCTAATTTGACTTGATTTGTAAAGTTTTGCTTGCAATTTCTTGTGGAGTTTGATATATTCAATATTATTTAGTTTATAATATTCAAAATAATGAAAAAACAATACATAATTATGCTGTTTTCAATACTTGTGATTTCAGTTCCCGTAAATGCAGAAGAACAATCAACAGATTCAAGTCCATTATTTGAAGAGTGAGAACTAGAAGCTATTATGCAATGAGAAGATCAAGATAATGAATGAACTTTGGAAGAAGAATTGGATCTTGATGAGGAATCTTCTGATATCTTGGATCAACAAGAAGAAGTAGAAGACACACAGCAAGAAGAGGAAGTAGAAGACACACAACAAGAAGAAGAAGTAGAAGACATACAGCAAGAAGAAGAAGTAGAAGATACACAACAAGAAGAGGAATATAATCAAGAATATATTGATTCTTTGAATTTTACAGAAATATACAACAGTTATATTTATCAAAACATTAATGAATTATCAGATTTTTCGCCTCAATATCAAGAAAAATTTGATGTGATTAATATAGAATGGATAGAATCCAATACTGCTAGAGTAGACTACAAGGATGATGAAAAAAAATATATATGAGAAATAAAACTAAGGTGGTGGAATTGAAGTGTTGTAGAAAAATGATATAATTCTATAAAATCTCCTTCAGAAGATATAACTGAAGAAACTAAAACTGAAGAATATTTAGAAGTTCAAGAAACTAAATCATTGAAAGATATGATTTGAATGTCTTTTGAAGAAAGAAACCAAATAATCAAAGAAAAATCTGAAATGTTGTTGCCAAACAAAAGCCAAGAATTTGAAAATATTCAAATTATGATAGATACATTTTTGCAAAATAATAAAAACAAAGAGCTTCTTGAGCAAAGACTAGACAAATTAAAACTGGTAGTTGAAGAAGTAGATCAGTTAAACTTGTCTAATCAAATGAATAATCTTGTAGTTTCTACATTTTTGTATATGAAAAATGAATTTGAACAGCAAATAGAAGATATGTAAAAGATTGATTTATTAATTGTTTTAATCTTTGAATTCTAATAGTATGGAAGGGTATGAAAATTTTACAATTGTTACAGAAAAAGAACAATTTTATCTGAAAGCAATAGAGCAAAAATTTGCTAAAGATATATTCAATGAATTAACGGATGAAATTACATATTATATGTACCCCTCAACTCCTCAAAAAATAGAAGAAACAGAACAATTTATAGATGAATCTATAGAAAAAAATAGGATATGAAGACAGATCCAAATGGTCATTTTAAGTAAAGAAAATGATGAATTTCTGGGCTGTGCCTGACTTCACAAGATGAATACTCCAACACCAGAATTGTGAGTATGGGTAAAAAAATCGGCTCAATGAAATTGATATGGTAAAAAAGCTATGGAAGTGTTAAAAAGGCGAGCAGATAAAAATTTGAATTATAAGTATATAATTTATCCATTTGATACTGATAATATAGCTAGTAGAAAAGTTGCTGAATATCTTTGATGAAGATATGCTGATGAGTATTATTCCCAAAACATGGATTGAACTTATTCTTATGTATTAGAGTATAGAATCTTCCCAAAAAGTTGATAATTCCTTGATTTTTCTGAATTTTTAATTATATAGTCAGGACTTTAAATTCTTACTTAATAATAATGGGTATTTTAAAACCAGATTCTATGTGATCTACACCGGAGAATATAGGTAGTTATTATGATGAGCAAATTATGCAAGTGCTTAACTGAGAAGGTACTAGTTTGAGTCAAGCAAGAACTTTTGAAAAACCAAGAAGTTCTGATATGTTTGATTGAATAGAAGTAGAAGCAGAATGAGATCGTAGACTGATAGAAATTTTGCAAGGTAGCTAATTTATTCCATAATGATTTGATTTGTGAATAATATATGCAATTATATCAGCTTTTTGATATAGTATAAATCATATTATAAATAAATTTATATTGAATTATCTAAACACCTGGAATACGGTGTTTTTTACTTCATTTTTTGTTGCATTTTTGCTTTTTTTATTTTTTTTGTTTAGTTGAGAACAATTTTCAAGTCTAGGTCTTGAAGAATTTTTGATATGGGTTATTGCTTCAATAACTTGATTTGTTGCTTTGTGGAGTCTTTTCAGGTCTTTTGAATTTATTTCTATATGAGAAAGTATTGCTATAGCAAACATTTTTCCTTTTTTGATAGTTTTATTTGTTTTCTTATCTTATCAGGAGGGTGTATGATTATTTCATCTAATTTGAATGAGTTTGGTCTTTTTTTGAATTTTTTTGATATCAAAGCAAGATTGAAGTTTTAAAATTTCATTGGATACTAAATATGCTTTCATAACCGCAATTGGGTGGGCATTTTACAATTTTGCTATAGATTATTTTGTAAGAAGTTGATTTTCTATTTTACAGGTATCACTTATGTTTGAAGTGTGAGTTTTTTTATCTTCTTTACTTTATATACTATTTAATTTTTGACTGCCCTTGCAGTCTATTAGAAATGTTTTTTTAAACCAAAAACTTTTATTACTATGTTTTCTTTCTGGTCTGAGTACAGCAGCTTGAACTTATTTTACAGTACTTGCTATGAGTTATATTCCAGTATCTATAGTTGGGTCTATTGTAAGTAGTCAAGTAGTATTTTCCGCTTTATTAGGATATTTTGTGTTGTCTCAAAAACTTTCATATCTTAAACTCACTTGAATATTAATTGTCTTTGTTTGATTGGTTTTATACAATTTTATATAAGATGTTGCAATTGGTTTAGATATTGGTTATTATTTATTAAGTTTTATATTATGAAATAAATCAATGCAAATACCAACTCTTTGAATTTGAACCTGGAAAAATGAATGAGTTTCCTGTCAAAATATTGTCAAAGAAGCTTTAAGTATGGGATATACTCACATAGATACAGCCCAAATATACTGAAATGAAGAAGAAGTAGGTGAGTGAACCAAACAGTCTTGAGTATCTAGAGAAAGCTTTTTTCTTACTACAAAGGTATGGATAGATAAATTTTCTTATGAATGAGTTATTACTTCTGTAGAAGAAAGTCTTAGAAAACTTTGAACAGATTTTATAGATTTACTTCTTTTGCATTGGCCGCAAGACGAGTATTCACACAAAAATGCATTGGATGGTATGATGAAACTCAAACAGGACTGAAAAATAAAAGAACTATGAGTTAGTAACTTCAATATAAAATACTTAGAAGAGGCTATAAATCATACCTGATGAGATATATACAACAATCAAATAGAGCAGCACATTTACTTACCTCAATCAAACCTTACAGATTTTTGTAAACAAAATAATATTTCTGTGACAGCATATTCACCCTTGGCTCACTGACATGTATTCAAAGATCAAGTTTTATCTGATATTGCCAACAAATACAACAAAACTATTTCCCAAATAGCTCTAAAATGGATAATTCAAACTCAATGATCTATAGTAATTCCAAAAACTTCTAATATTGACCGTCTAAAAGAAAATATGGAAATATTCAATTTTGAGATAGAAAATGAGGATATACAACAATTAAATAGTTTGCCTAAAACTCATAGATATATAAACCCTCCTTTTTCACCAACTCGAGATGATTAATCTTTTAGTTGATTTTTCAGGTCATCAAGTATTTTCAAAGCTTGCATGGGGGTTGTTTCATTTATATTGGTTTGATTAAGAGTTTGTTTGATCTTCTCAAAATTTGGATCGTATTTTTGGGATGGAAGTTCAAACAGTCATGCTTGTTTGTGTTGAGTTTGTTTTTTCTCTAGTTTGTGTAAGTTTTCTTCAGCTTTTTTCAATATCCAAGATGGAAGTCAGGCTATTTTGGCCACATCAATTCAATAACTTTTGTTGGCTCATCATTCAGAAATTTTTTTGAGAAATACAACTTGTTTTTCGGTTTCATAAACAGCTACAGAAAAATTCTTGATGTTGGAATAATCATTTTCAAGATTGATTAATTCATGATAGTGAGTTGCAAACAATGTTTTGGAGTTTATGTTTTCAGCAAGAAACTGTAATATAGATTTTGCTAGGGCTACTCAATCATAAGTAGAAGTTCATCTTCATAGTTCATCAAGTATTATGAAACTTTTTGAAGTGGCATTATTCAAAATATTTGCAACTTCTATCATTTCTGTAAGGAAAGTTGATTGATTCTTGGCAATAATATCTCCGCTACCAACTCTGGCATAAATTCAATCTACTGTAGGAATGTTTGCTTTTCAGGCAGGCACAAAAATCCCACAATGTGCCAACAAAACAATTATTGCATTTTGTCTAAGAAAAGTAGATTTTCAACCCATATTGGGTCAGGTAATAATATGTATACTGCTTTGATCATCCATTCATAAGTCATTTGGTACAAAATTTTCATTTGTTGGTAGAAATTTTTCAATCACCGGATGTCTTCATTGTTGAATAAACATTTCTCATTTGGTTCAGATATTTGGTCTTATCCAGTTGTTTACTCTTGCAAACTCTCAAAAGCTAGAAAATACATCCAAAAATCATATACTGTCAGAAAATTGATTTATTTGTTTTGACAGGTTTTCAAGCTGGTTTTGAAGGTTGTCTATTATTTGTTTTTCTAGTTTTGTTAGCTTTTCTTTGGCGGTTAGAATTTTTTGTTGGATTTGTTGTAAGTATGTGGTGGTGTACCTTTCTTGAGATTTGAGTGTTTGTACTCTTACAAAATCAAAATTTTGGTTTTCAGGATTGGCATATTCTTCAAGTTTGGTTGAATCTTTTTTGGTGGTTTCTATGAAATATCATTGGTTGGAAATGTATTTTATTTTAACTCATTGAATTCAAGTTTTTTGTACAATTTGTTGTTGGTATTCAAGTATTAGCTTGGATGAATTGTAGGCAATTTGTCTTAGTTCATCAATTTGTTGATCATATCAGTCTTTGATATACTCATTTTCTGTGGGTTGTTCTTTGATAGCTGACGATAATTCTTGAGAAAACTTGTATATTTGTGATAAATCTTGGTTTTTTATTGATAATATATGTTGTGTAAGAATATTGTTTTCTCATCATTCAAAAATTACTTCAAAACTATTTTTTAGTTTTTCCCATATTATAGGAGAGTTTTTTTTGTACAATAGTATGGAGAGTAACTTTGGAATATCATGTAGATTTTTTAGTTTGGATATTATATCTTGAGCTATTTCAGGATTTTGGATAAAATATTCTATTTGGTCTAGTCTTTTTTTGAGTAGTTTTACATCATTTGTTGGATTGGAAATAATATCATTTAGTTTTCTATTTCACATACCAGTATTTGTATTATTTATTACAGAAAATAGACTGTATTTTTTTTCTCATTCATAACTTGATTTGAATATTTCAAGGTTTCTTATCGTATTCTCATCTAATGATACCTTGTTGTCATCATTGATATGACTTATTTTTGATATATTTTTGATTGATTGTTTTTGTGTGTCCAAAAGATAACTGAGAAGTAATGCAAAAGATTTTTCTCTTCATCATTGAAGTGCTTTTCCATAGCTTCAAAGAGTTTGTATGTCCAAGTTGGTCTTAAGATATCATTCTTGGTCATAAGGTACATCAGATATATTTATCAAGCTATCAAGATATATATTGATCTGTTCTTCAAGTGTTTGTTTTTCCAAAAGATCTATATCTATAATTATCTCTGATGGGTTTATCTTGATAAAAAAACTTATCACATCATCTATACTATCAAAAGATTTAGTAAAATACTCTCCAAGACTGAAATCTCAGTAAGCTATATGAAAGTTTCATTCTTGGCTATTGTTTTGTACTATTCATGCTATAAAATTGTAGTTTTTTTCGTTGCCATCCAAGAAAGTTCAAGGAGTTAGTACATTTACTACTTCTCTTTTGACCAGTTGTCAAGGTACTACTTGTCATACTTGCTCTGCAATAGCTACTTTGTATCAGATTTGAATTATTTTAGAAAGATATTTGTCTACACTATGATGAGGCACTCCAGCCATTGGAGTTGGTGTTTTACTGTTTTTGTCTTTGTATGTAAGGACAATATCTAGTATGCTACTAAGAATTTTCGCATCTTCAAAAAAAGTTTCGTAAAAATCTCACATACGAAAAAGCAATATACAATCTTTGTATTGATTTTTGAGTTCTGCATATTGTCTTTGAGCAGGAGTCATACAGTTTTTAATATTTTATTTAAATATTGGTAATTTATATATATTTTTATTGATTTTTCAAATTTAATTTTTTATAGTGAATTAAAAATAAAACTACTAATCTTAAAAAGTGTTGACATGTGTTTGTTTTTTTGTATAAGTTTATTGGATTTTAATTATTATTAAAAAATATACTATGAGAGAGGTTGAATACTCAAGAGAGTATATACATTGATTAAGAAAGAGATTCCCAGAATTAGTAGAATATACAGAAAATGAGATAATAAAACTTTTAGAAATAAATAGAAAAAGAGTTTCAGTACAAGATACTGATAAAAATGAAAAAATATCATATGAGGAAGATTTTTTAATGTGATATTGTGAGTATATTGAAAATTTTTTGGAAAGCCTTAGAAAAGATCCTCAAAAAATAGACTTTGATAAGATAAAAAATTTTTTATTAATCTTAGAAACAGCAAAACAGTTGGGTATAGAAACTTCTCCTTATGAAAATGAAGCAATTGAAATAAATGAAAAATTTCTGCAAAATAGTAATTTTGATTATTCTCAAAAATTAGATGAACTCATAACCTCCAACGCTGATATATATACAAATTTTAACTGAACAGAAACATTAAATTTAAATAAGATACTTAAACACCTTGATATAATATGAGAACATATTAATGTTGATGATAAATTTAATATAACTAAAATACCAGATTCAAAAGTACAATTGTATCAAAAGACAATCTCACAAATTCTTCAGCGAAAAATAAACTTTTTGTTAAATTCTTTTTTCTATGTGTCAGTTGAAACTTTAGAAATGCTTGAAGAAGATATTGATTATGATTTTGAATTTGCAAAATATGTATGAGTAGATATAAATAAGAAAATTAAACAAATTACTTTTATAAGTAGATTGATAGAATTAAGAAGGGGTAATCAATCTTTTAGAAATTTTAACATTCTTTCTTTGTATGAAGAGCTTGCTTTGTTGAAATATAATTGAGTTGATGTTTCTAACCTTGAAAAACTGGTTGAAAAAATTGAAAAAAATATTCAACTAGAAAACAACTAGTCTTTTGATGTTACATTTGCTTCAAAGTAATCATATTTTGGGATATTTATCCTTTTAGCTATAATATTGTATGGAAAAATTTGCATAGTTGTGTTTAAAATTTTGAGGTTGGAGTTGTATATTTCTCTGGCAGCTGCCAAATTTTCTTCAATTCTGGAAATTTCTTTTTGTAGTTTCAAAAAATTTTCATTTGATTTTAGGTCTGGATAATCTTCAGAAACTGCAAAAATCTTTTTCAAATCAGTTCAGATACATTGTTCTTTGTCTTGTCTTTTTTTATCAATTGTGTGTTGATTTGTGACCTGATTTCTTAGTTCAGTTATATCTTCTAAAACTTCTTTTTCAAAATCTTTGTATGCTTTTACTGTTTTTACAAGGTTTGGTATTAGATCAGCTCTTTTTTGTAAATTTACATCTATTAATCTATATGCATTTTCTACATAATTTTTGTATTTTATAACAGTATTGTATATCCAAACTACTCAAATAAATGCTATAAATATTATTCATACTATTATGAACTCCATTTGGTTTAAGTTTTTAATTTTAAATATGATAATCTATATTTAGATTGTGAGGTATATCAAGAATTGCTTTTGTTAGTACATAAAACTCTATATATCATTTTAAGGTACGATTTAAAAAAAGATAATTTCATAAATCTAAAAATTTTTTATTTAGATGAATAAAAATATAAATATCATTTCATTCAAAATAAAAATCAAATTTTTTATTTGGAAATTTTTGAGAAAGTTGTTTGATAGAATTGATAGTTCTACTATCAAGAAAGTTTCTAACTTTATTTTGATCTTGTGCATAAATATCAAATTTTTTTTCAAACTCTATATCTTCAAGATTTACTTTTTTTCATTTTTTGAAAAAATACCATCATCATCACAATATAAGCACAACCAATAATATCAAAACTCATACTATCCAAAATTGTTCTATAGAAGACATATTTCACCATGTTATGAAAAATATTAAAACAAAAGGAATTACAAATAAAAATATAGCTAACTTATTTAATATACTTTTTTTGTGTATTATCTGAATCCAATCAAATACTTTTTCTTCACTATTCAAAGAGATTTTTTGAAGATATACATGGTCTACAGTTACTGTCTTGGTGCTTGTTCAGTTTTTAGTTTTTGTTGTTTTCTTTTTTTTGGTGACTATTTCTACTCATTGCATATTAGCAATAGTTTCTCAGTTTTCTTTAATATCTTTTTGAATGCTATTGTTAAATTTTTCTACTCGTTGATAATTTTTTAACATATTTGTTTTTTCTTTCACCTGTTGTACAGTATTATCAAAATACTTATCTGTAAGAGAAAATTTTGCTCAATCAAACATTTTTTCTACAAATTGAGAAAATAGTTTTTCTTCCTTTCTTGATTCTTCAAGCTTTAAATTTCATGAAACAGCTTCACGAATTATTTGAAACATAGATTTTTCTGAAGAAATATCAAGTTTTGCCACAAAGTAAGAAATAATTAAAAGCATTAATAGGCTGAATAAAATATTGTAAGGAATTAATAGTAAAGATGCAAAGAAAATATTTCAAACGATAAAAATAAATCATAACACCCACAAAATCCATTTAATTTTTTGATATTGTTGTTCTTTTTCTTTTATTATATTTTGAAAAAGGTCTTGATTGAAATAATCCTGAATTTCTTGAAGTTCTTCATTACTTATAAATCATTTTGAAAAATCTTTTTTAAACTTCATTAGGTCTATATTTCACATTTTTAAGAAAATTAATCTTTAAATTCTTATATGATTTGATAGTATAATAAAAACAAATAATTATTCAAATTGAAAATATCACAAAAATCATTATAAATCTTAATATATTTAGAATTAATATTTTAAATGAAGTTTTTTGATAAAGCAGATATACAAATATATTCAGGTGCATGAGGGGATTGAGTGGTTTCTGGGAGAAGAGAATCCAAAGTTCCTTATTGATGACCAAATGGTGGAGATGGGTGAAGATGATGAAATGTGATATTAAAATCCACAAAAGATGAAAATACTCTTCTTCCTTATAGATACAAAAAAATATTAAAAGCTGAAAATTGAAAACATTGACAATGATCAAGTATGCATTGAAAATCCGCTGATGATTTGATTTTGGAGGTTCCAATTTGAACTTTGGTAAAAGATTCTAATACAGGAAAAATTGTTTATTCATTCAATCAGGAATGAGAAAGTTTTGTGGTTTTGCAGTGAGGTAGAGGAGGATTTTGAAATACTCATTTCAAATCATCTACAAATCAATTCCCCGAATTTGCGCTGTATGGGGAGCCAAGGAAAAAAATGGATTTAAGCTTGGAATTACAACTTTTTGGAGATGTAGCATTAATATGAAAGCCAAGTGTATGAAAGTCAACAATCATAAATTCTGTAAGTAATGCCAAAGCTGAAGTGGCAGAATATCCTTTCACAACTATAGTACCAAACCTTTGAATGGTAGATTATAAATTTAATAGATTTTGTATGGTAGATGTTCCTTGATTGATAGAAAAAGCTTGAGAATGAAAATGATTGTGATTTCAATTTCTAAGGCATATACTGAAATCAAAAATATGGACATTTGTATTGGATCTTTCAGAAGAAGATATGTTTGAACAGTTTAAATTGCTTTTGGATGAAATTAGTAGTTATATCCAAAAAAGATATTTATGAAGTGTAGAATTTGATGAAGAAATTAAAGATATTAGATTTTCTATTGATCAACATATGAATTTTTATGTAAAAGCATATTTTCAGAACCAACAACCTCAAATACTATTTATCAAAAAGATAGTTTTTTTTCTAAATAAAAAAGATTTGATACCATACGATGTATTACAAAACAAATTACATAGTATTCAGGGAGGTTTGGTAGATTTTTTTGAAGAAAACTATAATATCGTTATAGAAAAAATTGATAAATTTATGTTTGTATGATCATGAGCAACAAAAAAATGAATAGATGAATTTTTGGATTTTTGTGTTACAAAATTTCCATTTCCTTTTGATTCAAACTATCTTGAGGCTTATATTTTTGAAAAAAATATTGAAAATAAGATATCTAGTAGTATAAAAAATATTACAAACTCACATATTGATATGCTATACGAACAATGATATATAGAAGATACCAATAAAAATGTATGGGAAATTGTTGATGAAACTTTTGCATATTATGTGTCTGTGTTGCCATGGTGAAATACTCAAGCTGAAGACCGATTTTGGAGAAAGTTGTCTACTATTTGATATGATTCATGGTTTGAAAACAACTGAATTAAAAGATTTGATGTATTGAAGGTAATTAGTCCTTATGTTGAAAAAGAAGATGTCTTTATAAGTTATGAATGATAAATGCCAGCTAACCAATTTATTAAAAATTCTAGGCAAATAAGATATGTGCTGTTTTTCTTAACTTTGTTTATGATGATATTCACAATTAGAACATATCTAAATCATTTTGAAATTGAAACTTCAATCCAACAAACCAAAGATGAAATAGAAAGAGTAGAAAAAGAAACAGCTTTTATGGAAAACTTTAAGGTAAATTACTTAGATAGTGATTATTGAAAATACTTTATGGCTCATGAATCAAGTATAACTACTCCTGATGAAACTGTAGTTAGGATTAGAGATAAAAAACTGCCTACAGAAGAAGAACTTCAGCTTCAGCAAATCAGGCAAGAAGAAGAAGTAACAGAAATTGTTGATCCAAGGGAGTCCTGGCAACATTTTTTGCAAGCAAGATTTTCTAAGTTTCTTGAAGAAATAAATTTAAACTAAAAAATATTATATTAAAATCCTAAATTATTGTTTTAATAATAACTTATAAGATTTATTTTTTTTTCTTTATAAATTTATCCAGTCGATTAATAAAGTAACTAAAAAATATTCAAAATAAAATTATAAGTATTATCATTAAGAACATGTCATCAACAATCCAGCCTAATGCTTGATGGACTCATGAAAAAATATTTCTCAAGCTATCTATAATTTCAGACATTTTGTTGTTAGGTAGAAATTAAAATCTTATTTAAAGTACTAATCAAAACTATAAAAAAGTCAATCAGAAAAATATTAATTTTATAAATATCTATTGACTTATAAATCTTTTTATTTATACCAAATATGGTTTTACACTATTATAAATAAAGATGGAGAAACTTAGAAATGTATCTTGTGATCAAACTAGAAAAGGGAATTGATTTTCTGAAAGATTGATAAATGAGTTGACTTGAATAACATTGACTCATCTAGGGTGAGTAGGAGATGATGATGTTTCTCTTACCGGTTCGTGTACTAGAGTTAGAATAAAAAGAAAATGAGAAGAAGATACAAATATACTGATAGATTTGTGAAGTTTTGTCTGATGACCAAATTCTCATGAAACTCAAAAAAGAAATAAAAGTTTTCCTTTCTCTCCAAGTGATATAGATGCCGTAGTAGTTACACATTGACATCTTGATCATATTTGAAAAATTCCAATGCTTGTAAATCAGGAATGACAACCTTTTAGATGAACTATTTATGCAACTGATGTTACATCTACTTTAATGAGAATATCCTTAAATGATAGTGTAGAAATAATGGAGGATGAGTTTTCATTTCAACAAGATCGTGCAGACAAGTTAAAAAAGCATTTAAGGTCTCAGTTAAAAGAACTAAAAGTTTATGAAAGAGCATTAAATCCAGCCAGAAAATCAGCCAAAAAAAATTGAATAGATCGTAAAGCCCAAGAAATAAGACAAACTCTAACCAATACAAATGAAATAAAGGAAAAAATTGAACAAATAAGGGCTATGCTTTCTGACTATTGAATAGAAAGAGAAGCAGATATAGAGAAAATTTTTGCTGGTAGAGTTGAAAAAGCAAGAGAAAAAAAACTTTTTGATTATGCTGATGTAGAAAAAGCTTTGTCTTTATTAAGAAAAACAGAATTTTATGAAACCAAAGAAATTGCAAAATGAGTTTATCTGACTTTTTTTAAAGCAGCACATATTTTGTGATCTGCTCAGGTTTTATTGCAAATAGATAAATGAGATGGTAGTACTTATAATATGTGATTTTCTGGTGATGTTTGAAGGTTTTTTGATCCAAATGAGTTGTGAGTACCAGATGTTATAGATAAGCCTTTGGATTTTTTCCAAGTAGAGTCTACTTATTGAGATAGAATTCATAAAGATAAGGAAAAAGAAATATCAGAAATGACTAACGAAATAAATAAAATTACTAAAAGATGATGAAAGATTTTGATTCCATCTTTTATGATACAAAGAAGTCAGGATATGCTTTCTTTGCTTGTGAAATTGAAAAGATACTGAAAAATACCTTCCAATATACAAGTTTACTTTGATTCTGAAAATGTTGAGCATTTGAATAATGTATATAGTGTAAATAATCCTGAATGATACTTTGATTTAAAAGATCCCAAAATCGAAAAGGTTTCAAATCATACAAAAGAAAATGAATTCTTATCTTGCTCTTGACCGGCCATAATGGTTTGTCCTTCTGGTATGATGTCTTGATGAAGTGTTATGAAGTACTTAGAATATATAATAAATAATCCAAAACATGCTTTGTTTTTTGTAGGTTTTCAAGCAGAAGGTACATTGGGAAGAAGAATACAAGAGGAGGATATTGTAAATATTGAAATTCCAAGAATAGGCACTGTAAGCAAAAGGTGTACAATAAAAAGTTTTTCTTCCTTTTCTTCTCATTGAGATGTGGATGATATAATGTATCTATTGAATGGTATGTGATTTAGACCAAACTGAGAGGTGATGGTTAATCATTGAGAAAGTTGATGATCTCAAAAACAACTCGTTGATACTATCAATAAATCATTTAAAGATAATTGACCAACTGCATCTCCTGCAATAATTTGAGAAACTAAAAAGTTATACTAATGGAAAAAATTACCGATGCTTCAAGAAAAATTTGAAAAAGAACACCTATTCAAAAATCTTTCATAAAGAACTATCAAGAGAAAGTATTGAGCTCCTTGGAACAGGATGAGATTTTGGATATTATAGAAAATAAAACTGTGGTGGTGGATTTGTCTATTAGAAAAGTAAAAAGATCTTGAGACAAAAAAATAGAAATGAATATGAATACCATCTCTGGTCTACCCCAATGATTAAATATTCAAAATCCTGATGTATTGGTACAATTTTGTAGGATACATTGATTTTTTCCTATTATAAGAAATATATATTTAGATAATATTGATATATCTAAAGTGGAGTTTTTGCCTCATCTTATGGATTTGTTTTTCTGGTTAATAAAAAACTGAGATATAAATTTTGCTCTTAATTCAGAATTAAGTAAAATAGTAGATTTGATGGAACAAAATGGATTGGATTCTTATGATATTTGAGATTTATTTTATATTTTTTCTATATTTAGAAATGTTAGAAGTGTAGGGGCTTGGGATGTCCCGCACTCTTTCTGACCAAATTTACAAAAAAATAGGAATGTGTGAACATTTTCTGAAAATATTTTTTGTGAAATAGCATTTAGGCTTGAAAATGAAGTAAGAAATGCTTTTGGTATATATGCAACTTATCTAAATTTGGCATCTATGAGAGATGATACCGAAAAAAAGATAGATATGTGGTTTAGTATTAACAATATAGATTCTTGAGGTGATGGATACAAAGAACTGCCTGTCCAATTTACAACAACTAATACTTGAAGATGAACATTTTCCAAAAACGACAATAAAGGAGTTAGATATTCATTGAAAAAATTGGAGAGAATAGAAAAAAAGCTTTTTGAAGAAGAATTTAGATCAAGGTATAATTTTCCTTTTGTAGTATTGTTTGTAAACTGAGATTTTTCTAAGGTTGTTGGTAAAGATGACTTTTTGGAATCTTATAGAAATTGGATTTCCAATAAAGAAACAAGAGAAGAACAGTCTATTTCAAAATTTCCTTTTTTCATAAATACAATGGACCAAGAAGGTTTGGTTGCTCCCAAAGTTTGATATATTGTTTTGAATGCTATATTTTCTCAATTAAAATTTAAGAAATATTTTAAATGATTAAGACAAATAAAAGATTATATTTCAGGATTACAACAAGAAATTGATGGGTTTATAGAAGATATGGAATGAGTCAAAATCTGATGGGTTTATATGGATAAAATATGAATCAGTATAGATGATATACAAACTGTCAAATCTCCAAATCCAAAGCAAAAATTTTATCTTACTTATTATGATATTACCTTTACTTACAAATGAAAAAAACAGTGAGCTGTAAGAATTTATTTATAGTGGATTTTTTGAATTATACTTAATTTTATATTGAATTAGTTACCAAAAACTTTACATTGATAAATTAAATTTAATAATTAATTTTTGTGTTTAAATGACAGAAGCAACTTTAGTTTTTTTATTTAATGAAAAAAATCAAATACTTTTGGGCATGAAAAAAAGAGGTTTTTGACACTGAAAACGAAATTGAATATGATGAAAAATAGAAAAACAAGAGACATGTTCTCAAGCTGCTATAAGAGAATTGTATGAAGAAACAAAGATTAGTATTGAAGAAAATCAAATACAACAAATATGATTATTGTATTTTTACTTTGATGCTAATTCTGATTGGAATTTCAAAGTATATGTATATAGCTGAATCTATGATTGAGATTTTGAAGAAACAGATGAAATTAAACCTTGTTGGCGAAACATTTCTGATATACCATTTGAGCAAATGCGAGAAGATGATAAATATTGGCTTCCTAGAATGTTAGATTGAGAAACTAATATTTGTGAAAAGTTTAATTTCGATGAAAACAATAAAATCTATAATAGACAGATAATAAAATAAAAAAACTTGAAATATTTTATAGCATCAATATATTATTGGTGCTATTGGTTTAGTTTTATTTATAAAATAAATTAGAGGTTAATGTTTGATTTTGATCCAAATAAAAATTATTATGAAATTTTAGGTGTTGATGAAAATGCTTCAGAAGATGAAATTAAAAAAGCTTTTAGAAAATTGGCAGTAAAACATCATCCAGATAGATGATGAGATCAAGAAGAATTCAAAAAAATAAATGAAGCTTATCAGATATTATCAGACAATCAAAAAAGACAACAATATGATCAAGTAAGGAAGTGATGAATGTGAGGCATGTGATGATGATTTGGTTGAGGATGAATGTGATGAACAACTTTTGATGTAGAAGATATATTTGGTGATGTGTTTTGAGATATATTTTGATGAGGTTGATTTTCTAGATGAAGATGAGCATCCAAAAGACCTAGAAGAGGAGAAGATATTGTTGTAAGTCTTGAAGTAGATTTTAAAGAAGCTTATAAGTGAGTTTCAAAAGAATTTAAATACAAGAGAAATGTTCATTGTGATGTGTGTGATTGAACTGGAGTAGACAAAGAAAGTCAAAAAACAACATGTTCTACTTGTGGTGGTAGATGAGCAGTAATTCAAACTCAAAAAACACCATTTTGAGTAATGCAATCTCAAACTGTTTGTCCAGATTGTAGATGAGAGTGATCAAAAGATAGTAAGCCTTGTACAAATTGTGGATGAAGATCATTAACTTCTAAAGAAGAGAAAATAAAAGTAGATATACCTTCTTGAATTAGGTCTTGAGAGCATTTGAAAGTGCCTTGAATGTGAAATTATTGAATAAATCAATGACCAGCATGAGATTTGTATGTGAAAGTAAATATCAAATGATGAAGTGGCTTTAAAAGAGAATGAGATAATTTGGTGGTTGAGGTAGAGGTGCCATATTATGATGCTGTGCTTTGATGAGAGGTAGAAGTAGATCATCCAGACTGAAAAACTACAGTAAAAATACCAAAATGAACTCAGCCATGAGAAAGAATATCAGTTTCTTGAAAATGATTTGGTCAATGATGATTTGGAATATGGAATAAAAAATGAGATATGATTGTTGTTCCAAAAATAAAGCTACCAAAAAAGCTTACAAAAGAGCAACAAGACTTATTTAAGAAATTAAAAGAAATATGATAAAATATATCTTCACAAGTTGACATTTTTAATTTTATATGTATAATAATATATACCTGGTGGAGGTGCTAAATGCTAGATATTTGAATTTAATAAATATAAATGGGTTGTGTTTAAAGATAGTCATTATTGATTATCAATACAACCTTTTTTTCTCTTGAAAAATTTTAAAAATAGGTTAGATATATATAAATATAATTTTAATTAATAGCTTTCAAGTTTTATGAAAAAAAATATTCAACTTTTTACATGAGATGAATCCTATTTTCTTAATAAAGAAATAGATAAACGAAAACAATGATTTGCTAATAAACATGGAAAAGAAAATATTTTTCAATTTAAATCTGATGAGTTTGATTCTGATGAAATAATTAATACAATATTTTCTTGATGATTGTTTTCTCAAAAAAAACTTGTTTTTATATATGGTGTTCCAAAAGATTCTTTTGGTTCAAACAAAATAACTTCAAAAAAAATTTCAGACTTTGAGGAAGTATTTCAAAATAAGTTTTATGAAATTGATGATGATGTTTTTGTAGTTTTTGTAAGTTTACAGCCTGATAAAAGAACAAAGTTTTATAAATTTTTGAAAAACAACATTTCTATAAAATCTTTTAATAAAATGAAAGAAAAAGATGTAGTAAATTTTATCAAAGATAATTATATGGATGTTTTTGAGTCTGAAAAAGAAATTATAGAATTTGTTGAAATAGTATGAGTTGATATGTACATGATAGAAAACGAAATAAAAAAACTAAAAAGTTATGTAAAAAATAACAATAAAAAAATAGATTCTATGCTAATTCGTGAAATTTGTTTTGCTGGATGACATATAAATTCTTTTTTGATTTTGGATCACCTTTTTTCTGATAAAAATAAAGCATTAAACTTACTAGAAAAATCTCAAAAAGATTGAGCTGATTCTATGCAGATTTTGTGAATGCTAGCTTGGTCTGCAAGAGTTAGTATATATATTATTGATTATTATAACAATGTATCTAGCTCTTCTAAAGATATTGCTTCTTCATTGTCTTTACATCCTTTTGTTGTTTCAAAAACACTAAAACACATTCAAAAACTTTCCAAAAATTATCAATCAATAAAAA
Organism: Candidatus Absconditicoccus praedator; assembly: GCF_021057185.1. GTDB lineage: Bacteria > Patescibacteriota > Gracilibacteria > Absconditabacterales > Absconditicoccaceae > Absconditicoccus > Absconditicoccus praedator. The sequence goes on along the minus strand of NZ_CP054059.1, from coordinate 42,927 downwards.
CTTTTTTTCATAGTATAGTTATTTTGGATAAAACTATAAAGAACTGAAATATTTCACAAGATTTAATCTGGCTGAATTTAAAAAAAATAATCACTAAAATTTAAAATACTTGGATTTGTTTTTTAATTAATTTTTGAGTTATAAATACAGGCACAATTTATAATTTATTTTATTCTAATATCTTTTATTGTTTGATTGCATCAAATTTTTTTCAATTTTTGGTTTAATTTTCTAATTATTTCTATTTTATATCTAAAAATTTCTGTTTTTCAGTAAATTGGAGTTGGGCTGACAAAAATTATTCAATTTTTAACTTTTCAACTGACTTTAATTTTTCAATTAAAAAATTTTTCAATATGTTTAAGACACATAGATGATATACTTATTCACATAAGTTTTTTCTTGGAAAGATTGGTTTTAAGTTGTTGTCTAAACTCTAACATCGTGTTTTGGTATATTATATTTTATAGCTTCCCATAATATGCTAGCAACTTGTTCTTTTGTTAGTACTTCATTATCTATGCTAGATATGTATTTTTTCAAACTTGGATTGTTTATTCAACTAAGAATCTTTTTTACCTCATTTTTTGTAAGATTTCTTGTGCTTTTTTCTTCATTAATTGTTGGATCTATTAATCACTTTTCTTGAAGTTTTTTAATAATATTTGAAAATTGTGATTTTGATATTGGTTTTTGAGGGTTAAACTTTTCTTTATACAAATTTATTGCTCATATTCAATAAAGTCAAGATATAGCTGTAAATGCTTTTTTTTCTGATATATTTAAGTCTTTGGGTAAAAGCTTTGGATACCCTGGAGCCAAATAAAATGCTTTTTTTAGAGTTTTTTCTGTTTTTTCTTCTTTGATTTTTAGATTATTTTTTATTATTTGTAGGGGATCTTGGGTGTACTTTTTTATATTTGCTGGATCTTCACTATAATATGGATATACTCAAGCAATTAACTTGTCAATTTGTATATATATTCAAGGATAATATCATCATCCTGTTTTTCAAGCAGTTCACAAATTTTTTCATTTTTTTATTTTCTGATTTTTTTCTACATATATATTTTCTAAGTTAGCAAATGTCCATATGTTTGAATCATTATCTTTAATTATTATAAAATTTCATAATCATTTCCTAGATCATTTTCGTGTTGTTTTTTGAATTACTTTTCAGTTACAAAAAGAACTTATAGGAGTCCCTTTGGGTAGATTTATTTGTATTCAGTGAGAGATTCATTTTCACATATTTCGTTTGAAATTTTCGCTTGTCCATAATGTTGGGATTAAAAGCTTACAAGATATAAGTAAGTTTTTATAGGTTTGGATAATTTTTCAATTGTGAGTACGAGATATGTTCTCTTTCTCTCTTTCAGAAAGAATTTTATTTATACTTCTCATGTCTATATTTTCAAAATTTTTTATGAATTCTTTATTGAGGAATGTTAAAAAAACTTCCAAATTAATCCATCCTTTTTTATTTTGATTTTTGTAGTGTGTTGATATTTTTTCTTCAAAATTATTTAATGTATAGAACGGTACTTTCATTTTTTATTTTTATTTTTAAAGCTACTTAAAATTATATTGAATACCTAATATTTGTCAAATCAAATTTGGTAGAAAATTAATTATAAAAATTAATATGTTTAATCTGTTGATAAAAAATTTTTTTAAATTATTATCTTAAATTATAAATTTATTTCAAATGACTTTGATTATGAAAAGTATTGAAAACCTTTATTATTGAGAATTAAAAAAATTTCCAATAGAATCAGAATATATTGAAAGAAAAAAAGTAGAATTAATAGAATTATTAGATAGTAATAGTGAAGCATATAAGAATCATTGATTATTTGATATACTTACTTGAATATCTGTCTATATAGAACTTATTGGTTTTGCTTATGCTACAAGATACTGACAAAACTACTCCAAGATGCTTACAAAAACTCTTTGAAAACTTAATCAAATTATTTAAGACTACAAAAAATGAATAGACAAAGATATTAATTTCTCAAAAATATGGGAAGTAGAAGAAATTTTTTTGCAGGAATTGCAAAATTTTGGTAATATCAAAGAAGATCCAGATGTGTTATCCAAGGTTGTGCAAACTCATGAAGCTTTGTCTTATCTTTATAAAAAATTAATGTATGCTCATGATGAAAATGAAAAATATACTTATCAGGAGGTTACCAATACACAACTAAAAACTAACATGGAAGAACTTGCAAGTAATATAACCAAATGTATTTGATATTACTGAATTGATTTTGGTTGTAGAGAAAGTGAAGTTTGTGATTTTGATATCCAAGAAAATTATGATAATTGAGACAGTTTTGGTTATGGAATATACTGTCTGAATGTATGAGAATGATTTGATATAGATTTTGAGGTAGAAAATAACACTTCTTGAATTCTAAAATTACCAGTTGTAGCAAAACATATTATAGATGAACTAATTACTAATTGAATAAAATATTCTATTCCTTCAAATAAGATAAAAATAAAAATAATTCAAGACAATGAATCCACCAAAATTGAGGTAATAGATAATTGAATATGAATTCCTGAGGATAAACAAGTTGATAGTTTCAAGAAAAATGTTTCATTTTACTCAGAAGATGATATCAAAAGATATGGTTTTGGTTTGTACTGGATATATTTGGAGATGCAACAACTTGGTTGAGAAATTTTCATCAAATCAAAAGAATGAGTTGGTACCAAGATAATACTTGTGTTTTAGGCAAATCAAATAACCTATTCTTCACAACAAGAAATTTATTTTTGTCTAACCGTGATTATTTAATATTTACTGTCTAAATAATTCAAAATGATAGAGGTTCTCAAAACTCTTCAGAGTATAAAAAGTATTGACTGAAAAGAAAACGAGAAGAAAAGAGTCTGTGATTATGTTCACTCACTGTTTGAAAATACATGATTTTATATAGAAAGGTTTGAAAATGAATGAATTTACTCTATAGTTATATCTTCAAAATGAGGTAGGGATACAGATTTCTTATTTTGTTGACATTTGGATGTTGTGGATGCTGATGAGCAGACATGGGAATTTGATGAAGATGAGGAATTTTATTACTGAAGGTGAACATTGGATATGAAATGAAGTTGTGCAGTCATGATAAATGTTTTTTTGGATAATCAGAAAAATATACTAAACTCTAACAAAAATTTTGCTTTAATGTTTACAACAGATGAAGAAATTTGATCCAGCAGATGAGTTAATTATCTTATAAATACAATATGATTCAATGCTGATATGGTTTATATTCCTGATACTTGAGCATGAATGAATAGATTTCTTAGGGAATGAAAAGGTTTTCTTTTTACTGAAATAAAAATTTCTTGAGTAGAATCTCATGGTTGCAGACCTTGGAGATGAAAAACTGCACTGGATACATTTGTGGGCTTATATAATAATCTTTATGAAATTTTTCCAAGAGCTAAGTGAGATGAAGATGGATGGTTTGCAACATCTGTAAATATCTGAATAATTAACTGATGAGAAGCTTTCAATAAAGTAATGTGAAATCTTACTTTCAACCTAGACATTAGATTTCATCCGAAAAATTCTCTTGAAGAAATTGAAAATAAACTGTATTCAATTGTAGATAAATTTGAGAATGTTGAATGTAATCTGCTTCATAGGTTTTGATGATTTAGTATAGATGACCAATCAGAGTATATTAAAAAAATATCTTGATGTGGTTCAGGATTATTATGGTCAAGAAATAGAGGATGAAAAAGAATACTGATCCAATGACTGAAGATTTTTTGCATCTTTGACAAATAATATTATTATGACCTGACCTTCTGGTTTTTGATATCATTCTATCTGAGAAAAAGTTTATAAAAAAGATTTGTTTGATTTTAAACAGATTTTGGATAAATATATAGATAATTTAGTTTAAAATATATTAGTAATGACATTTGTAAATCAAGATATTGTAGAAAAAATTAAAACTAACTACAAACTTCCTGTTTATCTTTATAACGAAAAAGAAATTAAGGATTCAGCACAGGAGTTTGCAAACTTTTCTTCTGCATTCTGACATACACCAAGATATGCAATGAAAGCAAGTTCAAATATAAATATTTTGAAGATTCTCAAAAATCAATGATTTAGTATAGATGCAAGCAGCGAATTTGAAGTATACAGAGCTTTGAATGCAGGTTTTGAGTGAAAACAGGTTCAGCTTTCCTGACAGCAACTTCCGGAGCATATGGAAAATGTTTTGGATAAATGAGTTTATTTTGTGGCAAACAGCTTATATCAGTTGGAGCAGTTTTGAAAAATCTGAAGATGATCAGAAGTTGGAATCAGAGTGAATCCTGGTATTTCTTCAGGTGCTTTTGAAGCAATAGCAACAGGATGACCATCATCAAGTTTCTGAATACGGTATGAATATATACCCTTGATAAAAGGTATTGCTCAAAAATACAATCTGAGAATAACAAAGCTGCATATTCATATATGATCAGAAAATACTCCTCAGGCACGAGTTTATACTGCCGGTGTATGATTTGATATATTAAGAGAGTTTGAAGATATCAATACTTTGAATCTTTGATGAGGCTTCAAAAAAGCAATAATGCCTTATGAAAAAACTGCTGATTTGCAATCAATACAAGAAGCAGTCAAAGAAAAATTTGAAGAGTTTTATCAACAAACTTGAAGAAAAATTCATTTGGAAGTAGAACCCTGAAAGTATGTTGTAATAAATGCATGCAGTGTAATCTGAAAAGTTATTGACAAAGTAGATACCTGACAAGAAGGGTATACTTTTCTAAAAGTAAATACATGAATGACTGAAATGCCAAGGTTTAGCCTTTATGGAGTTCAACAGCCAATTTCTGTGTTTAATAATAGCAAAGAAGCCAAGAAGTATGTTGTAGTTGGTCACTGTTGTGAAAGCTGAGATATGCTTACCTGCAAGTTGTACGAACCTGAAACTATCCAGCAGATAGAACTCCCAAAAACCGAAATAGGAGATGTTATAGTAGTAGACTGAGCCGGTGCCTACAACAGTACTATGAGTATGAAAAATTATAATTCTTTTCCAGAAGCCTGAGAGTTGCTTTTGAGAGAAAATGGTGAATTAATCAAAATAAGAGAAAGGCAGAATCCTGAAGATATCTGGAAGAATGAGATAGAAGCTATTCAATAATTTTACAAAAGCTCTGGGGGAATATACCTCCAGAGACTGTTTGACTCTAATATTATAGTGTACTGAAGTCTGAATATTTTAATGTAGATTATCATATCTGTGCTTTTTTAGTCATCTACAAATTGATAGCTTTATCTCTAAATATTAATTTATTGCTTTTTTGGTAGTTTTAATTAGTATGTTGTAAGAAAAGGTAGCGTTGTTAAAAAATTATCAGTAATAGAACTTTTCAATAACTTCATAAGGAGTTTTATTATCTAGTCATTTATGTGGCTTTACAGTGTTATATCGATTTACAAATCTTTTTAAAGACATTTTTCTATGTTCTGATGACTTAAAAACTTCCTTACTGTGCCACATATCGATTAATGTTCTTATAACCCTCTCTGCTTTTCAATTTGTTCTTGGTGTTCTAACTTTTGTAAATTTTTGCTTTATTCAGCTTTTTACACACTCTTTAACAAATTCATGTTTATCATTTCATTTGTACTCAACTCAATTATCTGAGTACACACACTCAATAGTGTAAGGACATTCATCTATTACCTGTCTAAGAAACATAGACGAAGATACTTGTGTCTTATCTTGCATTATAGCTACATAAAGTTCTCTAGAATAGTCGTCTATTCATACAAATAAGTATTCAGACTTTTTGTTTGCTGCTCATCTTATAAGAGGTAGTTTTTTTGTGTCAAAATGCATCATTTCTCAAGGGTAGTTTTTATTGTATCTTCTAGCTTCTTTGTTTTTCTTTTCTATTATCTTAGATTCTATTTTAGCTAATCTAAGTAATCATCGCCTAATGTTTCTAAATCTATTATTGATAGAATTTCTTGGTAAAAACTCTTGAGTTCTTGCTCTCTTTATTATCTTGTATATGGTAGGCAATGATACATTGAACTTAATATGTAAATCCTTAGGCTTCATTCATCTTTTATAGTATTCCCAGACCTCTTTTCTCTGGAGTGGTGTTAGTCTTGTATTTTTATGTATATTCATTACATAGTTTGTTATCAAATAAATAGTATTTTGTATACACATTATTTTTAACAACGCTATATAATCTTACAGTTTAAATAATTGTATAATAATAATATTTTTAAAAAATACAAAGAAAAATATTATTCTAAAAGCATATTTTTTGATCTATACTGTAAACTTTCTGCAATATGTTGTTTTGACACATTTTCTTGTCAATTGATATCAGCTATAGTTCTTGATAATTTCATTATTCTATGGATTACTCTTGGAGACAAACTTAGTGATTTACTAGCATTTTCAAGAAATTCTTTTGCTTCATTATCTAATTTTACAAATTCATTTACATGTTTTCAAGACATTTGTGAATTATACTTTATATCCATTCAAGAAAATCTTTTTTCTTGTAATTTGAATGCATTTTCAACTTCTTTTTTTATTTGAGCAGAAGTTTTTTCTTTGGTTTTTGTAATAATTTTTTCGGTATTTTCTCTTGGAATTTCAAGTATAACATCAAATCTATCTAGCATTGGTCATGAGATTTTTCATTGATATTTTTTGATTTCATTAATACTACAAGTACAATCTTTTTGTAGATCTTTGTAGTATCAACATTTACAAGGATTCATAGAAGCCAATAACATAAAATCTGCTGGATATTCTACAGTTCAATTAACTCTTGAGATATGTATTTTTTTGTCTTCTATTGGTTGTCTTAAAACATCTAAAGTATCTCTTCAAAACTCAGGAAGTTCATCTAAAAATAAAACTCATTTGTGAGCAAGACTTACTTCTCAAGGATTAAGATATGTTCATCAACCAACTATACTTATTTTGGAAGCTGTATGGTGTACTATTCTAAATTGTCTTGAAGTTATCAAAGGATTATCTTTATTTAGCTTTCAAACTAAAGAATATATCTGACTTACATCAAGTATTTCCTCAAAATCCATAGGAGGCAAAATACCACTTACAGCTTTTGATAATAATGTTTTTCAACTACCAGGAGGTCATATCATAAGAACATTATGAAATCAACTTGCTGCTACAGTTAGCACTCTTTTAGCAAATTCATGCCCAGAAATATCAGAAAAATCTATTTCATTTTCAATAGAGTTAATAATATCATCAAGATTATTTTTGTCAGATATTTTTAAATCTTCTCAAAATGCCACAAAATTATATAATTCTCTAAAATTATGGATAGGATATATATTTATTCATTGTATATATTTTAACTCATAAGCATTTTCATTGGGTACCACAAAATTTTTATATCATTTATTTACTCATTGAATAACAGAAGGAAGAATTCAGTTTACTGGTTTTATAGTTCAATCAAGTCAAAGCTCTCAAAAAAATAATGTTTCTTCTAAAAATTCAAGCTTGGATGTTTGTCATTCCAAAGATAAAAGTAAAATTGCAATAGCCATTGGCAAATCAAATCTTGTTCATATTTTTCTAATATCTGAAGGGGATAAGTTTAATACTATTTTTCTAGAAGGAAGTTCTATTCAACATGATCTAAAAGTAGCCTTTATTCTTTCTTTTGATTCTTTTATAGAATTATCTGGTAATCATACTATTTCTATGGTTGGTAAAGATTTATTACTATCTGATTCAACTACCACTTCATATCATTGTAGTCAAATATTTGTCATAGTTTTTATTTTAAAAACCATTACAATATTTTAGTCTTTAAAATTAAAGAAATTTTAAAAAATTATTTATTTTTTTCAAGTTATATTGGATATAAAATTATATACTTGATTTTTTAAAATTTAAAAATAAATTAGTTTTTATTATAATACTTTATTTGTAAATATTAATTAAAAAAATGACTGAAATAGTATCACCTGGATGATCACATACTAAAGCAGTAACAGCTGCAAAATATTGAGCAGATGCAGTTTATTTGTGAGTACCTTTTACATCATTGAGAATGAGACAAAATAAGGTAAAAACATTTGATGAAGTAGAAAAAACTATAAAAGATATTCAATCACTTGGGAAAAAAGCATATCTTACAATGAATATTTTCCCAAGAAATCAGGATATTAAAATATTTGAATCAATGGTAGAAAAAGTTGCTAATTTATGAGCAGATGCTATAATTTTTTCTGATCCTTGAACATTTAATATAATTAAGAATTATAATTCAAAAATACCTCTTCACTTGAGTACTCAAACAAGTATTCTAAATAAAGAAGCAGTAAAATTCTGGTACGATCTTTGAGTAAAAAGAATAGTTTTAGCTAGAGAACTAAATATAGAAGAAATTAAAGAAATTAAACAATATGTTCCTAATATGGAACTTGAAATTTTTGCTCATTGAGCAATGTGTGTAGCATATTCTTGAAGATGTTTGCTTGGTGAATATTTTTCTTGAAGAGATGGTAATAAATGAGAATGTTCACATGTTTGTAGATACAATTTTAATGTATATGTACAAGAAGAAAAAAGACCAGATAAATTTTTTAAACTAAAAGAGGATGAAAATTGAAGTTATTTATTTTCATCAAAAGATCTTTGTATTATTGAAAGATTATGAGAAGTTTTACCATATGTTGATTGATTAAAAATTGAATGAAGAAGTAAGTCAGAATGGTATGTAGCTTCTACCAGTTTAGCATACTCACACACTAGAAATAAAATTTTAGAATGAGAACAACCCAATTCAAATATCAAAAATATTGTATACAATATTCCACATAGACCATATTGGGAGTGATTTTTATTTAATAATATAAAAAATTCTCCAGATAGTGAAGAAAGTATTTCTTATGATACTCCCTGACCTATAAAGACAAAAACTTTTTTTTGAATGATACTAGATGAATATATTAATTTTGAATGAAAAAAATATTTTAAATTAATTCCAAAACGAAATATTTTTATAAATGATGAATTTGAAATTCTAACTACAAGTTGAATTAAAAATATTAAAGTATTAGATCTTTTATCAAAAGACAAACAAAAAATTAATAAAGCTCATTGTAATATGTCTTATGTTTATATTTATTGTGATAAAAATATTGATTGATATAGTTTCTTATATAAGTAAAAGTATTTTTAAAGATATATGTTTAAAAAATTTTTTTTATAGTATAATATAATAAATAATAAAATTAATAACAATAATAATGAAATAATGTTTAAAAAATTTTTTTTGTAATAAAATCTATTTTATCTGTTTAAAAATAATGTTGAATTGTTGAAAAAATATTTAAATATTAACTTTTTAAATAGATAAACATTTAACAATTTTTCAAAAAATTTTTATTTTTTGCAAATTTTTAAAAAATATTTAATATTGATAATGTGATATATTTAAAAATATAAAAAAAAGTTTTTAAAAAATGAAAAAAATTATTTGAACTTTTATAATGTTAATGTTTTTTGTAAGTTCAGCTTTTTGAATTTCTGAAGAATTTTTCGCAAACTATCAAATTGATGATGAAATGGATAGAATGATAGAAATATTTAGTAGAATAGAAGCTTATAGAAGTACTTGAAATGATGTTCCTCAAGAAATTTTTGTAGAGTTAAGTTGAATATTTAATACAGTCTTACCAAGATTACCACAAACTCCTGAAAATAGAGTTATTTATGAGCAATGTGATATTACTACAAGAAATATGTCATGATGATTTAATTATGATAGATTTTTAACTTTTAGAGATAGATGTTTTCAGCCTCTTAATGATATTATAAGACAAATAGATACAAATTATACAGTAATTCCAGACATTGATGCAAATCCTGATAGTTGATCAGCTCCATTAAATGTAACACTTGATGCAAGAGGTTCTATAGATCCGTCAGAGGATACTATTCCCACAAATAACTTTTTTTGGTATTATAGAGATGGTGAATGAAATTATCAAGAAATATGAAGGTGACCTGTTCTTAATTATACATTTGAACAAGAATGAAATTATGTTGTACACTTAACAGTAAGAAGTGCTAATAATCAACAAGGTATTTTTGATGGTTCAACTACTAAAAGAGTAAATGTATGACCTGAAACAGCTGTAATTTCTGTGCATGCAAATTGAGATAGAATGGATTGAGATGAAGAAGTTAGAGTAGGTACTCAGGAGGCACAAAGATGAATAGTTTTTGATTGATCTGGTACTTATCCTACCTGATGAAGAAGAATTGAATCAACTACTTGGCAGATAGAATGACCAAATGATTTTTCTCGTTCTTTTACAAGAAACAGTTCTCCTTCAAGTTTTCGTGAGTCTTTTCCAACTGAATGAGAATATACCATTACATTGATAATAGAAGATAATCAAAACAATACTGTAGAAAGAAGTTTTCCTTTGATAGTAGAAGATCCTGTATCAAAAGCAAATATTGAACCTCAAGAATGAGATAGTTCAACAACCTTCAATTTTGATGCATCTCCTTCATATTCTGTAAGATCAACAATAGAAAATTATAGTTGGACTATATTTGATCCAGATGGTGATGAAATGGAAGAAATCCAACAAAGATCTTTTGATAGAATTTTTGAACAACCTTGAACTTATTCTCTAAGACTTTCTGTATCTGATGCATTATGAAACCAAAATGATAAACAAATAAATATAAATGTAGAATCTACAAGTCCAGTTCCTCAATTTACAAAAGAAGCTACACAAAAACGAGAATACCCTTCTGAGTATATATTTGATGCTAGTGCTTCTTATGATGAAGATCATGCAAACTGATATTCTGATATGGAATATGATTGGTCTTTTTCCAACTCAAATAATGTAGAAATCAAAGAAGAAATAGATGGATGAGAAAAAATAAGAGTAGCTTTTAATCAACCTTGAGAATATACAGTAGAACTAACAGTAAGAGATGATTTTTGAAAATCGGAAAGTATAGAAAAAGAAGTAGAAATTGAATCTTCTCTAAGACCTAGAATTAATTTATCTCCTAAGGCTTCTATACGATGAGAAGAAATACAGTTTTCTGTAGAATCAAATCAAGATATATCTTTTTATGAGTGGGATTTTGGTGATTGAAATAGAAAACAAACCCAAAATGATACAGTAAATTATAGTTATGATGAAACTTGAGTTTATACAGTAAAATTAAATGTGCATAATGAGGAATGAGAAGAAAATTCAGTAGAAAGAAGAGTATTTATTTGAGAAGAAGACCATCCTATAGCAGTTTATGATGTAACTTATGATGATACTTCTTTATCTCCTGAAGGTACATGTACTATTGAAGAAGATTGAGAAGAAATAGAAAAAGATGCTTTTGAAGTAGAAAGATATCAAAATATTAGAGTTGATGCGGGGGATTCAGTAAATTCAGAATGAAGAACTAATGATCGTAATATAAGTATGAGGCCAAAAAATGATCAAATATATAGGTCAGAAAGAATGAACTATGATTTTAATGAAAAATGATGTACTTATATAGATTTGAATGTTGAAGATGAAATTACAAATAGGACAGATTCTAGAAGAATTTATTTTGATGTACAGAATGCTCTTCCAAAACTTGATAATCTTGAAATGAGTTTTCCTCAACATTGAAATGAAATATGAGTGTGATTTTGACAGCAACAAATGGATGCTTCTTCAAAATTTGAAACAGATTATGATCCTTTGATGGTAAGTATTAGAGCTACCTGAGCAAGAGATCCAGATTGACATATATCAAGATTTATTTGGTATTACTACAAAAAAAGTAATCCATGAAGATATAAACAAGTAAAAACAACTCCTCGTAATGTTCAAAGTACAACTTTCTCTATACCAAGAGTTCCTTGAGAATATGTATTTTGAGTTAGAATAAAAGATAATGATTGAGGAGAAATAGATAGTGAAGAAGTTATATGAAGATGACCATCATTGTATTTTCCTCCTTCTACTGATAATCCTGATGTTCCAACTGCTTCTTTGAGTGCATCTACTATGACTACAAGAGTATGAGAAGAGATAGAGTTTTCTGTAGATACTGAAATATTATCTAATGATGAAAACTTTGAGAGAGAAAAAACTTTGAGATATGATTTTGATTGAGATTGAGAATATGATTTAACAACTAGGGATACTGAGGTAACTCATATTTACGAAGAACCATGAGATTATAGACCAAGGGTAAAGGTAAATTATAGATGATATTCTTGAGTAGATCAGCTTGATAAAATAGAAGTTCAAGAATGATTAAAAACAAGATTTTTATATGACACATTTTGAAAAAAAGCTATATTTAGAGATGTAAGTTATTGAAATATTGAAAGAACAAGATTTTGTCTTGATTATAGGTATTGTGATGATTCTTGAGATGATTTTACAAAAGAAGATGAAGAATATTTTAAGTTTGAATACGAAGATGAATGAAGAAAAATAGTTCAATTATCAGCAAATGATAAATATTGAAATACTGATTCTTTTAGAGAAAGAATAAATATATCAGAAAAAGATGATTTTTGATTTATGTCTATACCAAATGCTAAAAAAGAGGATGATACATATAAGATAAGTGTTTGAAGTACACTTAATAACTCAATATTGTTTTATGTTCCTGAAATTTGAGATTGAGATTGTTATTTAAATTTTGATATTTCTCATGATTCTACATGAGATTGAGATCCTTCAAGTGATAAAGATTTATTTTGTGGAAATCTTTCATTACACCATTATACACCTTCTGCAGATTCTACAATAGCAAGAATAACTTATGAAAAGGATTGAGAGAAGAAAACTGAAGATATAGAAATTAATTTCTTGGATATTGATATAGAATTACCTGAAGATAAAAAAGAAGTATACAATGAATTATCTATGCTTTTAAACCAAATAGATCAAGATTGAGAAGAAAAAGCATATTTAAGGAGTTTATTAATTAATCTAAGAAATAGTTTACAAGATTGAATAGCTACTGATTCTATTGTTATACAAATTTATGATTGGATAGAAGATAATGAGTGATTATTACCATCTTCTAAAGAATCAAAAATAGAAGAAATACTTGATAAGCTTTCTACAACTTGAATACAAGCAGCATTATGATCTACTGAATATGAAACTGCAAGATGAAATATAATATTATTCACTCCAGATGAAGATAAAGATAAAGTTAGAAATTTATTTCAGCAAATTGAATGAGCAAGTGGTGATAGAGATTATATAGAATGAAAGCTTCGTGATATTCTTGAAATAGCAGAATGACATAATCAACAATGAAATATTGATGATATGGATTATAACATAATTCAATCAGATATTTGTAGGATACTGGAATATTATGATATTCCATCAACTGCATGTTGAACTGAACAAGAAGTAGAAGAGGACTTTACTGATGATGCTGATACTTGAATATTTTGATCTGTAATTAGAATTATATTGTATGTAGTATGATTTATATTCTTTTTGTTTTTTGTTTTAGTTATTATTTTTGCTATAAAAGCAAGAAATCAATCTTCAACATATACTGAAGAATGAGAAGAAGAAACTGAAGAAGATGATAGTGAACAAGAAGATGATGAAGACAATGAGTATAAGGATGAAAAAAGTAAATAAAAATTTGACATATTATATGTATGTATATATAATTGTAAATACTAGGGTTACTTCTAAGGAGTTTTCCTCCTTCTCCCCTTATATATAAGGTAGGATGTCTTGGTTTATGTTTTGAAACAAAAATAAAATCTTATTAGAATTAAAATAAACAAAAACAAAAACAAAAATCAACACAAAACCAAGGCACCGAATAGAGGTAACCCATACAGGTCGGGGTGATTTGTTGGGACGATACAAATAATAACTTATAATTAAAGTTGTTATCTGTATCGTCCCGGCTCACCTCGACCTAAGAATCCTTCTTAAAAAGGAGGTATTCGAAGGGTTCAAGTATGAGCCGGGACTGTATATCAGTTTCCCCGGCTTTCTTTTTTATTGTAAAAATTTATTTGCATTTTATTATAAAATTCTTATTATTTTATTATAAAGCTTTACCTAATAAAATCAGGTGGCTTTAAAATATTTTACAATGTTATATCAAATTATAATGACACAAGATACACAATCTAATAATACTTTATTTGTAGGTAATCTTCCGTGGTCTCTTAGGTGAAAAGATCTTACGGAAATATTTTCTCAGTATGGAGAAGTAGTTTTTTCAAGAGTAATTCTTGATAGAGAAACAAGAAAAAGTAAATGATACTGATTTGTTGAATTTGCAAATCTTGAAGACGCTGAAAAGGCTAAAGAAGAAATGCATGAAGCAGAAGTTAATGGAAGAAGCATAAAAATTGATTATGCTAGACCAAAACAAGAAAATCCAGAAGAATAATAACTGTTATATTTAAGTTTTTAAAACCATCTATTAAAGATGGTTTTTTTATATAAAAAATTATATATTAATTTGTAAGAAAAGGTAGCGTTGTTAAAAAATTATCAGTAATAGAACTTTTCAATAACTTCATAAGGAGTTTTATTATCTAGTCATTTATGTGGCTTTACAGTGTTATATCGATTTACAAATCTTTTTAAAGACATTTTTCTATGTTCTGATGACTTAAAAACTTCCTTACTGTGCCACATATCGATTAATGTTCTTATAACCCTCTCTGCTTTTCAATTTGTTCTTGGTGTTCTAACTTTTGTAAATTTTTGCTTTATTCAGCTTTTTACACACTCTTTAACAAATTCATGTTTATCATTTCATTTGTACTCAACTCAATTATCTGAGTACACACACTCAATAGTGTAAGGACATTCATCTATTACCTGTCTAAGAAACATAGACGAAGATACTTGTGTCTTATCTTGCATTATAGCTACATAAAGTTCTCTAGAATAGTCGTCTATTCATACAAATAAGTATTCAGACTTTTTGTTTGCTGCTCATCTTATAAGAGGTAGTTTTTTTGTGTCAAAATGCATCATTTCTCAAGGGTAGTTTTTATTGTATCTTCTAGCTTCTTTGTTTTTCTTTTCTATTATCTTAGATTCTATTTTAGCTAATCTAAGTAATCATCGCCTAATGTTTCTAAATCTATTATTGATAGAATTTCTTGGTAAAAACTCTTGAGTTCTTGCTCTCTTTATTATCTTGTATATGGTAGGCAATGATACATTGAACTTAATATGTAAATCCTTAGGCTTCATTCATCTTTTATAGTATTCCCAGACCTCTTTTCTCTGGAGTGGTGTTAGTCTTGTATTTTTATGTATATTCATTACATAGTTTGTTATCAAATAAATAGTATTTTGTATACACATTATTTTTAACAACGCTATATAATCTTACAACTTATTTTTACTATAATTGACTGTTTACCTTCTTTTTGTTTGAGGTCTTTTTTGATTTTTTCTAGTAAGTATATACCTCCAAAGACTATAAAAAATGAAAAAACCAGAAATATTGATATTTTTATCATAGGTTCGCTCCTATTGTTATATAGATTGAACTACCAAATTAGGGTAGATGACTAAACCTTAAATAAAACTTTTATTATGTCAAATATAAATTTTTTATTTTATTATTTTTCTTAATTTAAATAATTTCTAAACTAGCCCAGGAGGGGACTTGAACCCCCGACCCCATCCTTACCATGGATGTGCTCTACCTGCTGAGCTACCTGGGCAAAATAAATATTATTCTAACATAACTCTACCTCTGGTTGTTTTCTCTATTTTTCATAGTTTCATAAGTAATGGTTCAATGTCATTTTCTACTGCTTTTTCATTTACACCAAGTTTTACTGATATTGTTTTTAGTCATACGGGTCATCAATTTTGTTCTTGTATTATTTTCAAATATTTTCTATGTATATCTTGTAATCATCATTTTTCCAATTTTGCTCGATTTTTAAACAACTCCCATTCTTTTTCTCAAAGTTTATTTGTTTGTTGTTTTGTTGTTATATAGTCTCTAAGTTTTACACAGAAATTATTTATTTCTCTTGGTGTAGATACTATATTTTCGCTAATTCTGTTTATTATCTTTTTGTCAAAATCTATATTATAAAAATTTAGGTATTTTTCTATTATTTGATTTTTTTCATTATCTGTATAATCAGAAAAATGAAACTTGTATACAAACCTGTTTTTTAATGGTTGAGTAAGCATTTCTAATTTGGTTGTTGCTCATATTAAGCAAAACTCATTTATGCTAACTCTTACATTTCATCATTCTGGCATTACCATATCTATACAAAAATCTTCCATCGCTGGATAGAGTACTTCTTCAATATTTGGTTTTATTCTGTGTATTTCATCTATAAATAGAATATCATTTTTTTCAAGACTGTTTAATATAGAAATTATTTCACTAGGTTTTGTAATAGCATATCAAGTAATAATTTTTATATTACTTCAAAAATCTTTAGCAACTATTTGAGCTAATGTTGTTTTTCAATATCAGCTTTCTCAAGAAAAAAGCATATGTCATAACTTATCATTTCTTTTATGGGCACTTTTAACTGCAGTTTTAAGAACTTTTTTTATTTCTTCTTGTCATATAAATTCTTCAAACTCTTCTGGTCTATAGTTGCTTTTTAGTTTATTTTTATTTTTTTCAGAAGAAATTTTTTTTACTTCCATTATTTTATTAAATTTTCTAAAATTTGAGGTATTATATTAAAAATACTTGAAAAATCAACTTAAAAAACTATATTTATTGTGTGGTAGAATTTAAATAAAAGAAAAATTTTAATGAACAAAAAAAAGCTTCTAGAGCTTTTGGAAGTAGTAATAGAAAACTATATATCAAGAGGAGAGCCTGTTTGATCTAAATTATTAAATTCTACAGAAACAACAGAATATGCTCCTTCTACTCTTAGAAAATACCTGAATATACTGGAAGGTGAATGATTTTTATATCAACCGTATCACAGTGCCGGAAGGTTACCTACAATAAAAGGATTTTCTAGTTATATAGACAATATTTTAGAAGAAGAAAAATTTGAGTTTACAAAACTTAATTTTGATGTTAATTATGCAAGAAATTCTTTGAATTTTGTAGTAGAAACTTTATGAAACAAGGCTGATTGAGCTGTGGTATGATTTTTGAGGAATGATGAGTATTACTTTTTGTGAATCAATAACTTACTTACACAAGATAATATTAAAGATTATGAAACATTTAAATATATTGTAAATTTTATAGAATGAAAGAAAATAATAAAACATTTCAATAAGAAGTTGATTAAAGAAAATATAGTTCATTATAGTTTTATAAAAAATAGCGACAAAATATTGTCTATAATGTATGTGAAAGTTAATATCAATTGATATGACTGATTGCTAGCAATTATATGACCGGTTAGAATAAACTACAAGAAAAACTTATCAATACTTAAAAAATTTTTGAAAATATACAATGAGTAATTTATTATTTAATTTAAATTAAATGTCTGGTCTAAATTGATTTGAAAGAGATGATTTTAATAATGAAAGAGATTCTGAAACTCAAGAATTTAATGAGTCCGCTGAAATAGAAGTATTTAAGAGATCTTTGGAAAATTTGAGAAATAGAATAGAATCTTTTGATGAAGAAAAAGAGGAGCTTGTTGAGCTAAGACAGGCTATAGAAAATGTTGAAAATTCTTCTGAAACTGAAAGAGCAGAGAATATAGAGTATTTGTTTGACTCCTTGGATAGAAATAAAGAAGTTTTAGAACAACAAGAAATTATAGAATCTGAGCAAATAGAGGAACTTAAGACTATATTATCTCAAACAAAAAATAATTTACAAGATTTAAAATCTCAATTATCTTGAAGTGAAAAAGAATTATTAAAAAAAGCTGAAGCATGAAGAAACAATGCTTCAAACCAAGTAGCAAGACAAGTAGATGAAATTATTGAATGGTGAAATAATAGAGGTGGGCCTTTTGGAAGATTGATGGCTTGGATATGAGAAAAAGCTAGATGATAAATTTAAAAATAAAATTGAATAATGGTAGATGTTATGGAAAGTGCTGGAGGTATAATATATTGTGTAGACAATTGAGAAATAAAATTTTTTCTTATTAAGAGACATTCTCTTGCCAAAAAAATAGAGCGAGTTGCACCTAAATGAAAAATCGAGCAGTGAGAACAGCCTCAAAATACAGTTTCAAGGGAAATATCTGAAGAAGCATGAATAAATCAGGAAAATATTGTTGTAGAAGAAAAGGTTTGAGATACATTCATATCCTTGGAAAGTGAAGATAAGTGAGTATTCAAAAAAAATATTCAATATTTTCTTGTAAGATACAATTGAGATTTTTCAGATATTAAAGTTGATCAAGTAGAATGATATCTTGGTTATCATAAATGGGCAACTATCCAAGAAGTTTTATGATTGATTTATTATGAAAATCTAAGAGAGATTTTTAGAAAGGCTTATAATATTTTAAAAGATAGAGTATAAAATGCATATCTATTATTACTTGAATAATACTTTTTTTTTGGACACAAAAAATTTTAGCTTGTGGATAAATAATTCTGAGGAAAAAAACTCTATTTTTTTTGACTCAACACAAGAAGAAGAAACTCTTTTTTCATCAGAAGATTTGAATATCAAGCTAATTAATTATAATCTTTTAATAAAATATCAAGATAAAAAAGTAATTGTTGTTCAAAATTTTGATAAAAATATTTTTCAAGAAAATATAGATATATGTTTTATTAAGTTGGATTTTGTAGAACAACTTATAAATAATAAAATTTCTTGTAAAATGATTTTACCTGTTTATAATGAACAAACTTACAATGAAGAGTACGTTTTGGATTTTGCAAGAAGTATAATGCTGAATTCTTTGGGTACTCCAAAAGTTTTGAAATATTGACAATATATATTAGTTTAATAATTTATTTTAAAAATGTGAACTGAAGATAAAAATCTTGAAAGAAAAAAGAAAATAAAATCTGCATCAATTCAATTTTTTTTGTGAATAGTATTTTTATGAATAGTTTTTGTGTATTTGAAAGATAATCCTGCTGAAAAAGTTTCTATAGTTACTTGACCAAAAGTATTATACCAAAACACAAAAGTTTTTTTCTACAAAATTTTTACTGATAGTTGAGAAATATTAGAAGAAAAGTATTCAATGCAAAGAACATTTGAGGAAATTCTGGTTTCAGCAGAGTGAAGTAGATGTTTTGAGGTTGATGAGTTGCAAGAGATCAATGATTTGTATAAAAAAATACAAGATATGTGACTAGATGAGTACAATGAAAAAAGAAATAAGTTTATAGACTATGCTTCTAGATTCTCACAAAAAATAAATGGAAATTGTGAATAATTTTGATTTTCCAGAAAAAAAAGAAATTTTTAAAAGTCTTGATAATGTTGTTTGACCAAATAGCAAGCTTTATTTGGCTGTTTCTTGATGACCAGATAGTATGTTTATGGCAAGTTTATTATTTGATTACTTTAGGAAAAATAACTTCAACTTTGATAATCTAATTTTTCTTTATTTTGATCATTGAACAAGAGAAGATATATCAAAAGAAAAAAATTTTTTGAAAGAGTTTTTAGACTGATATAAATTTATTGAATGAAAAAATTTAATAGATTCAAAAAAGGAAAAAAACCTAAGAGTTCAAAGATATAATTTTTTTAAAAAACACTCTAAGGATGGTATTTTATGTCTAGGACATAATCTTACTGATCGTATAGAAACAACACTTTTGAATATGTGTAGAGGTTCGCATTTGAAGTGAATATTAAATATGGATTTTTTTGATAAAAAAAATAATATTTTGAGGCCTTTGATATGAATACCTAAGTTTAAGATTCAAGATTATTGTGATAAATTTAAAATTCATTATTTTTTAGATAAAACTAATTTTGATATTAAATATTCTCAAAGAAATTATGTGAGAAACAAAATAATACAACCATTAGAAGATCTTTCAAAAACTACCTCAGGTTGAGATTTATGTTTTTATGAAAGTTTTAAGAATTTTTATAGTTTGTTGAAAAAAGAAAATATAAAAATTGATTTTAAAAAGATCTTTTTACCAGAACTTGGTATATTTAATTATTGATATGTTTTTGAAAACAGTATTAAAAATATGGATGAAATAATCTATATTCTTGATAGTTTTTGAGTTTATAAAAATGTTTCCCAAAACATGTTAAAAGATCTTTTTGATTTTTTTACAAAAAAAGATTATTGATACAAATATTTATGATGAAATTATTTTTTTCTAAATTATTGATATGTTTATGTAATTTCTTGAAAAGAAAAATTTTGGGAGTATCAATTTTCTGATTATATAGAAATCAAACAATCTTGAAAATATAATTTTTTTTGATATTATTTAGATATCCCAGATGAGTTTTTATGATGAATTATAAGGTTTCCTAAAAACTGAGATGTTTTCAAAAATAAAACTATATGAAAATATATGATCAATCAGAAAATTCCTAGATTTATAAGAAATTATATACCTGTTGTAGAAAAAGATTGACAAATTCGAAAAGTATTTATATATAAAATATAAAAATGGTATATTTAGCAATTTTGTTGTGTTTTGTTCTGTGATTTATATATTATGTGGTAGAAAAATGGGAAAATGAGATTAAGAAATTTTTATCTAAAAAAATAGATAAGATTTATTATGAATTTTTTGACTTTTTTAATAAAAATAAAAACTCAGTTTATAGGAAAGATCTTTCTCTTGAAGTTTTTTTTAAAAACTTAAAAGAGTATTTGCCAAAATTAGATTACTCTGCAGAAGTTTCAGATGAGTTTTTACTTAATTTGCAAGAAGATAATAAGTATTTTTATGAGATTTTTTGAAAAACTCCTTTAGAAAATGAGTATTTTGATGATATTTCATATATAATAAGTATTCAAAAAAAAATAACATATTTTAAGAAAATAATTATGAGTTTGGTTGTGATTATGCTTATTTTGATAATAGTTTTTTAAAATTTGACAAATAAAATTAAAAGATTATAATTTGATAGTATTTTATAAGTTAAATAAAAACACAATGCCAGAAAACACAGCATGATGAAGTATAAATATTGAGCAAATACTATCTCAGATTTCTTGAAAAGATAATGTTTCAGATATCCATCTTTCAACAGGAGATTATATATCATTCAGGGTTAGTTGAGATATAAAGAAGATGGAAAATCTTCCGCAACTTACTCAAGAAATGATGGAATTGGTTGTAAAGCAGTTGATGAAATGAAACACAAAGGCTTACGAGCAATTTGTATCTGATAGAGAAGCAGACTTTTCTTTTATTTGAATAGATTGAACTCCTTTTAGAGTTAATGCTTTTTTTAAGCTTTGAAAGATTTGAGTTGTTTTGAGAAAGATTAACTCATCTACAGTTCCAATGGATAAGCTAATGTTTCCAGATATAGCAGAAAACTTAAAAGAAAAAGTTCTTTCAAAAAAGAGTTGATTATTTTTGGTTACATGACCTACATGATCAGGTAAGTCTACTACTTTGATATCTATGCTTGATTATCTTAATGAAACTAGACCAGATCACATTATTACAATTGAGGATCCGGTAGAATATATATTTGAACCTAAAAAAGCTATAGTAAGTCAAAGAGAAGTATGACATGATACATGGGCATTTATGAATGCTTTGAGAGCAGCGATGAGAGAAGATCCAGACATAGTGTTAGTTTGAGAAATTAGAGATAAAGAAACAGCAGAAGCAGTATTGAATCTTGCAGAAACATGACATTTTGTGTTTAGCACGTTACATACATCTTCAGCTTCTGGTACAGTAAATAGGCTTATATCTTTCTTCCCACCAGAAATTCAAGATAGTATAGCTGATAGGCTGTCTGAAATTTTAGCATGAGTTCAGTCTCAAAGATTGGTAAAAACAGCTGATTGAAAAGGAAGAACTTGAGTTTATGAGATAATGATTAATACGGCTGCTGTAAAAAATAATATTAAAAAAAGACAGCTTCCTCAGATTGATAATATAATTGAAACATGAACTAAACAATGAATGTCAACATTCCAGCAATATGCAAAAAGACTTATAGATGAGTGAAAAGTAAAAGAGGAAACAGTTTCATTTATTTTTAATAGTTCTCAATCTTAAAAATGGAAAAATCACCTGTATGATCAAATTGAGGTTATATTTGACCAGCAAAAATGAAAAAAATGATAAAAAACATGAGAAAATCTTATGAAAAGGCAGATAGAATTTCTCAAGAGATGAAAGAACAAAAAAAAATTGAAGAGATTGAGGCTGAGAATTATCTAGAAGAAAAATTAAATTTAAATAAATAAAATGTGAGAATGGCTTCTTTGGGAATACTACAAAAATATTTATCAGAAGATTTATTGGATTTTGCTCAAACATTTGATATTTGAGACGATATTGTTGAAAGTATGCCAAATATTATAGAGCTTATTTTAAGATCCAAGTCTATAGATAAGAAGGAAGAAAAGCAAAACTGGATAGACCTTTTGTCTGTTATGACTGAAGAACAGATAAGTAAGCTTGAAGATATACTTACAAGGGAAAGAGAAAAACTACAAGAAATAGAAAAAAAGTATGAACAGAAAAAGATGGATATCAAGAAAAAATACTTAGCAAAATGGCAACAAATGTGATATGTTAAAAAAGTTGCTCAAATTCATGAACAAGAAAAGCAAGAAAAAACTAAAGATGATGAAGAGGCAGAAGAATTGCTTTCAAAAATATAAATATAAATGTAATGAAACAAAAAATTATTAAACTATTGTTTGTATTATTATTTTCAGTCTTTATGTTAGCTTGAGCTTCTGCAGATATGTTAGAAGACGTTTTTGATTGATCAAAACAAAATCAAAATGTTGCAAACCTGTGAAACACTCCGGATGCTGTTTGAAACTCATTATTTAGGGGGTGAACAACCATAAATCCTACAGGTTCTAGGGGTTGTTTTATAAATTGACAATGGGATAATGATGAGTTGGATAGTGAAGAGCAGTGTGAGTCAGCCTGAGGTCAGTGGTGAAGAACTGCTACTGTGCCACCTATGATAGTAGAAATATGAAATTTTTTGTTGAGGATTATAGCAGTTTTGTGAATTACAATGGTACTGTTTGGTTGAGTTATGTTATTAGCATCAATGTGAGATGAGTCAAAAATGAAAAAGGCAAGAAATATGTTGTTTTATATAGCTTTGTGAATAATTTTATCTTTGTCTAGTTATGCTTTAATTCAACTTATTCAGTCTTTTACAGTTTGAACTTTATAAATTATAAATACAATATGTTTAAAAGTTTGTTTTTTATTTTTCTGACTTTCCTGATAAATAAAACATATAGTTTTGCTATAAATGTTTCTATGCCAGGGTGAACATCTACTCAGGATGTTGCATGATGATGAAGAGAAACTATAAGGTCTGATGATTGATTTTTTTTATCACTTTTAGATGTCATAAATACTTATCTTTGGTTTTTTTTGGGAGTTGTTTGAATGTGAGTTGTCATGTATTGATGATATTTGCTGGTAACATCAAGATGAGATGATGAACAATACAAAAAAGCTAATAAAATATTAATATATTGAGTGGCTTGAATCATTGTGGCTTTATCTTCATATGCTTTGATAAGATTGGTTGTAAACTTATTGTAGTTTAAAAAAAGTGCCTTCTTAGGCACTTTTTTATTTATTGTAATCGTCTATACATTTATTGATTTTTTCTATGGCTGAATGTTTATCTGACCAGCCAGTAACTTCTGTGCTTTTTCAATCTAATTTTTTATAATAAGAAAGAAAAAATTCTCGTTGATTTTTGATGTTTTCTGGAATTTCATTTATTTCTTTGATGTTTCAGTAAAAGGGTTCTTTTTTTGGTATTGCAATAACTTTATCATCGCTTTCTCAGCTATCAATCATATGAAGAATTCAAATTACGTCAGCTTCACATAAGCTTCAAGGATTTATTTCATAATTAGATAGTATTATCACATCCAAGGGATCTTTATCTTCTTCATTATATGTTTGAGGTATTAGTCAATAATTGTATGGTATAGGCATGGGTGTTGTAAAAAATCTATCTACTTCAATTGTATTATTATCTTTATTAAATTCATACTTAACCATGCTGTTTTTTGGAATTTCTATTATACAATTTATAGTCTCATTTTGTTTTGTCCAAGTTTGAATGTCTTTATAAAGATTCATATTTTTTTGTTATTATATAAAACACACATATCAATATAATAATAAAATTGATTTAATCAATAAAAAAATGTTGATTTTTAATTTTTTATCATTATACATATAATATGTAGTTTATAAAAACTACTTAAGACAGTAGGCATAATAAGTCCTACCGAGGTAGTTGTAAATTTTTTATTTACACTGCCAGCCTTCTTTAAAAAGATGGTGGTTTTATTTTTATAAAAAAAGCCTTATGGCTCTAACAAGAAAAGAAAAAGAAAAATTGGCGGCTCAGTATAATGAGGAGCTTATGAATGCATCAAATGTTGTAGCTCTTAGGCAGTCATCTATACCTGTAAATGAAATAAACAGGTTGAGGATGGATGTTTATGATGCATGAGGAAGGTTGAAGGTTGTAAAGAAAAGAGTTTTTCTTAGGTCTTTAAAAGAAAGCTCTTATGAAGAAGTAAGTTTGGATGAGCTTGCTTGATCTTTGATTGTTTTGTATTCGGTAGAAGATGAGTTTGCTCCTTTGAAGGTGGTAGCAAAGCAAAAAAAACAGTGGAAGAAAGAAAAAAAAGAATTTGAGTTGGATTATCTAGGTGGATGGTTTGATAAGTCTTGGAAAGATTCTTCTTATGTTGAAGAATTGGCAAACCTTCCAACAAGAGATGAGCTTATATGAAAATTTGCTTTTATGGTGAGATATCCATTGCAGTGATTTACTGCTGCAGTTGGTCAAATAGCTAAGAAATCTGAAGAAAAATAATTTATTTATTAATTTAAACAAATATAATGGAATTATCAAAAAACGCACAACAAATTATGGATTTGCTAAAAGAATTATCAGTGACAGAGCTTAATGATTTAGTAAAAGCTTTAGAAGAAGAGTTTGGTGTTTCTGCGGCACCAGTTGCAGTTGCTTGATGAGGTTGAGCATCTGATGAAGAGTGAGGATGAAGTGATACGGTTACAGTAGAAATTGCAGAAATATGACAGCAAAAAATAACAGTTATAAAGACATTAAAAGAAGCTTTAGGATTGGGTCTTAAGGAGGCAAAAGAATTGGTAGAAAAAGTTCCAGGTCCTGTAAAAGAAAATGTTTCTCCTGATGAGTGAGAAGAGTTGAAAGCAAAGCTAGAAGAGGCTGGAGCAACAGTTACTCTAAAATAATTTATAAAACTAAACCATTCATATGGCAGCAAATACAGATCAAATAGTAGAAAATAAACTTTATGTGTGATGATTAAAAAAGTTTTCAAATCCTAAAACTATGAAATATTGGGCTGATGTTGTAGATAATGTGGTGTTGTTTAATCCAGAATTTGTCTCTCAGCAGCTAGAAAATGCAAGAAAAAAGGTTCAGGAAGTTAAAAATGCATGATGAGAGGTTTTGATTATAATGGATAAGCAGCTTTATAAAGATGATTTAGAGTCTTTGTGTGAAGAGCAGGGTGTGCATTACTTTAACTATAAAGTTCCAGCAGGTGTTTTTACAAACTTTGAGACATTGAAGTCTAGAATAAAGCAGATGAACGAATTGAAAGATTTTATTCAATCTGATGATTTTTCTGCTTTGACAAAAAAAGAAAAGTCTTCAACTCAAAAAAAACTTAAAAAGTTGGAGTCAATATATAAATGAGTAAAAAATCTTAAAGCTTTACCAAGTTTGGTTATAATTGTAGATTGAGTGTATTTGTCAAACTTTGTAAATGAGGTTGAAAGGTTGTGATTAGATAATATAATAGTTACAAACTCCGAGTTTAATAGGTATCGAGATGAGGAAAGATTGCTTATGACAAACACTAATAGTTATAAAAGTTTGGATTTTGTTCTAAAATATATTCTTAAATAAATTGCAATGTCTGAAGCTAAGTCAACTGAGTTAAATGATCTGGTGTGAGAAGGTTATGTGCCTTCAGAAGCTGAGAGAAAAAAAGCGGTAATGATGTATTTTTTGCTTTGAATAATTATATGACTTAGTGCTGTTAAGTTGTGAAAGTATGAAAAATATCATCTTAAGCAGGCTTTAGGATGGTGGGCAATATTTTTTGTTTTGCTTGTGGCTAGTATATTCCTTGCATTTATTCCTATAATAAGATTTTTGCCAATTGTTTTGTTTTTAGCTTTTTTGGTAATATTATTGGTGTTTGTAAGGCAAGCATGGAGTTGAGTATATGCTACTAAGCAAGAAAAAATGTTTCTACCATTCTTTTATTGAATAGGTTGATGGATTGTTGACATATTTGATGTATTAGAAGATGATTGAAAAAAAGAAAATTGAGAAGGCGAATATAAGTAAAAATTTATAAAATAAACACCAAAATAATGGCAGATACAACTCTATTGAAACAGTTAAGAGATGCTACAAAAGCACCCTTTAAAGATTGTAAAGAAGCATTAGAGCAGGCATGATGAGATATGGATAGAGCAATGGAAATATTAAAAGAAAAATGAGCTCATACAGCTTCAAAAAAAGCATGAAGAGAGACAAATGAATGAATAGTTTATGTTTCAAAAATTTCTTGAAAGACGGTTTGAGTAAAGCTCTGATGCGAAACAGATTTTGTTGCAAAAAGTGATGAATTTTATTCATTAGCAAGTGATCTTGTTAATTTGTTTGCTGAAAATTGAGAAGAATATTCTTCGATTGAGAATGTTGATTCTTCTTTCTTAGAAGAGCAAGTTAATACAAAAATAACAGAATATGTATGAAAAATTTGAGAAAATATAAAATTATTGGACGTGTTTGTTGACAATGAAGACTGTTTTGTTTATACTCATCCTTGAAACAAAGTGGTAGCAGTTGTCTATGCTGATGGTGATGAGGATGTTTCAAAAGAGATAGCATTACAGATAGCAGCAATGTCTCCAGATTATAAGTCAATTGAAGACGTGCCAAGTGAAGAGGTAGATAAGTTGAAAAATAAGTTTAGAGAAGATTTAAAAGATAGCTGAAAGCCAGAGGATGTTGTTGAAAAAATAATAGAAGGAAAATTATCAAAACATTTTCAGGATATAGTTTTGCTTGAGCAGCCATATATTAGGGACGACTCAAAAAAGATAAAAGATATAATCCCTGAAAATTATGAATTTAATTGATATAGAAGATATAGTATTTAAAAATTAATATTATCAAATGAATATATATGAGCTTGTAATAATGGTTGATACAAATATGAAGAAAGATGATATAGATTCTACCATAAAAGAAGTTGAATCTGTGTTGTGAGATAGTGTAAAAGAAAAAGATGATATATGAATTTTGGATTTGTATCATGCTGTAAAGTGAAATGATAGATGTTATTTTGTTTCTTATATGCTCTCTGCAGCGCCTGAATCTATAGAAGACTTCGAAAAAGCTATCAAATTGAATAAGTCTATTTTGAGATACGTGTTTTTTAGGTTGAAAAATGAAAAAGAGTTTTTAAAATATGATGAAGTAAATAAGCAGTTTCAGCTTACAGAAGAAGAAAAAGCACAGCAGGATGCTGAAAATGCATTTAAAGATTTTGAAAAGATGAATAAAGCAAAATAAGATTTATATGATTAAATAATAAAAATGGCTTGAGGAATGAGAAGTGTTAATGAAGTTGTTCTTATAGGATGGGTGGCAAATGATCCAATAATAAAAGAAGCTCAAAATGGACAAAAGCTAACAGTGTTTAATCTTTGAACAAGAAGAGTGTGGACAACTAAAGATAATGAACAAAAAGAAGAGGTTCAGTATCATAAAATAGCTGCATGGTGAAGAATGGCTGAGAGAGCAGAAAAGATATTGGATAGAGGTTCAAAAGTTTATATTAGGTGATATCTTCATAACAGAAAGGTAGAAATAGAATGAGAAGAAAAACCTAGAATAATAACTGAAATAGTTATAAATGATCTTCTTGTTTTGTGAAGAAAGAGAAAAAATTCAGAGTGAGGTGATGATGCTAAAGAAGAAAATGAATCTGAAGATACACAAGAGTAAAAAAGATTTATATATAAAATAAATATAGATGAAAAAAAAGTGTTTTTTTAATAAAGAAAATGAACATCTAATAAGTTGGAAATCAGTAAATATGCTGAAAACTTATACAACAAGATTTTGAGATATAAAACCAAGGAAATTTACATGAAATACGGTTAAGTATCAAAAAAGAGTTAAGAAAGCAATAAGTAGAGCAAGGTATCTTTGACTATTGCCTTATATAAAGTAAATTTAAAAATTAATAAATATTTATGGCTTCAAAACTTAGAAGAATAAGAAAATACAAGTGGACAAAAAGAAAAAAACTTCATTGATTTCTTGCAAGAAAGTCAACTAGGTCTTGAAGAAATGTTTTGACTAGGAGAAGATTAAAAGGAAGACACCAACTGACAGTTTCCAAAAAATAATATTTGAATCATAATAAAATTTAATTATGAGTGTTTTTTCAAAGAAAAAATAAAATTTATTTAGATTATCCCTTGTAGAAAAGGGAGTTTTTGTAGTATTTATAATATAAAAAAGTTTAATGAGTAAAGACATAAAAAGCCTTTGAATACAAGATTTTTGAAAAAAGAACTGAAGGTATTTTTTATCAACTTCTAAAAATTTTGCAGACTTCCCAGACTTATTATGAATGCAAAAAAAATGATTTGATGATTTTTTGGATTATTATCTAAATAAGTTGTTTGATGAAATTAATCCAATACAAGATATTGCATGAGAAAAGCTTCATCTCTATGTTCATGATATAAAGGTGTCCAATCCCTCAGAAGACATAGAAACTTGTAAAAAGAAAGAACTTACCTATTGAGGAATTATATCAGCAAAAGTGAAACTGGTAAATAATCAAACTAGACAAACAATATTCAATAGAAGAGTTAATATAGGTACTCTCCCATTGATGACTCAGTGGTGATCTTATATTATAAATGGTGTTGAAAGAGTGATAATTTCTCAAATAGTGAGATCTTATTGAATATTTTATAGTTTTGACAAAAAAGATTATTCTTATTCTTTCAAATTAATTCCTGAAAATGGTTCTTGGGTACAAATTTTTACTGAAAAAGCCTGAAATATTATTGTGAGAATTAATAAGTCTAGAAAATTTCCTGTAACTGCATTGTTAAGAGTATTTGGTTTTGAAACTGATGATAGTATAAAAGAGTTATTCAAAGACGTGTTGGATGAAGAAGATTTTGACTTCATAAATTACACTCTTGAAAAGGATACAACTCAGGATGCTCTTGATGCAGCAGTGTTTATATACAATAAAATTAGACCGTGAGAAATCATAGATCCAGAAAATGCTTTGGATTATGTTAGGTCTATATTTATGCATTCTGAAAGAATAAGTTTGTGAAGGATAGCAAGAAGAAAAATAAACGCAAAACTATGACTAAATAAATCTTTGGATGATGATTCATGAAATGTTTTTGATGCAAATGATATGGTAGAGTCACTAAAATATTTGATAAATCTTGCAAATAGAAAGAGAGGTTATTATGTTGACGACATAGACCATTTATCAAATAGAAGAATTAGAACTACTTGAGAAGTTCTGTATGCACATTTGCAGCCAATAATGAGGAAGTTCTTAAAAAGTGTGAAATGAAAATTAAGTATTTTAAACTTGGAAGAACAGATTAAAATAACAGATCTTGTGAATTTTAAGATGTTAGATAATTCTATAAAAAGTTTTTTTGCTACAAGTCAGCTTTCTCAATTTCTAGACCAAATAAATCCACTAGCTGATATTGAGCACAAAAGAAGAATAACTGCTCTTTGACCAGGATGATTAAAAAGGGAAACTACTACATTTGAGGTTAGAGATATTCATCAATCTCATTATTGAAGAATTTGTCCTATTGAAACACCAGAAGGGCAAAATATTTGATTGGTTATCTATCAAGCTTTATATTCTAGGACTAATGAAGACTGATTTTTAGAAGTCCCTGCTGTAAAAGTAGAAAACAAGGTGTCTCCAAAGGCTGATTCACTTGTTTGAAGAATAGCTGATGATGATATTACAGATGAAGAAATGAATGTGATAATAAAGGACTGAGCCTATATATCTCAACAAGAAGCAGAAGTTATAGAGTCAAAGTTTTGAAAAACGAACAAGCAAATCCCTGTAAGACCTTTCTTAACAGACCAGATAGAATATATTAGCCCAGAATATGATGAAAAATATATTATAGCGGATGTAGCAACTCCATTAGACGATAAAAAGAATATTTTGAATAAAAGAGTTGCAGCAAGACATTTTACAGACATGGAAGTTTTTCATGTGAACGATATTACTCATATGGATGTGAATCCATCACAAGTATTAAGTGCAAATACTTCGTTAATTCCTTTTGTTGAGTATGATGATGCTGTAAGAGCAGCAATGTGAACAAACATGCAAAGACAGGCTCTTCCTTTGATAAAGCCTGAAGCTCCTCTTGTTTGAACATGACTTGAATGAGATATTGCAGAGATGACTTATGCTGTTATTAAAGCAGAATGAGATTGAGAAGTTATATATGTAGATGGAAAAAGAATTAAAGTTCAATATGAATCATGAGAACTCAAAGAATACAATCTTGAAAACTTCAAAAAATCAAATCAAAAAAGTGTAATTCACCAGCATGCAAGAGTTAGTTTGTGAGAAAAAGTACAAAAATGAGATGTGTTGGCAGAGTGACCTTCTATAGTAAACTGAGAAGTTGCACTTTGAAAGAACCTAAGAACTGCTTTTATGTCCTGGGAGTGATACAATTATGAGGATGCTATAGTTATTTCTCAAAGACTTGTAAAAGATGATGAGCTAACTTCTATTCACATTGAAGAACATGAGGTAGAGGTTGCAGAAACAAAACTTTGACCAGAAGAAACTACTAATGATATACCTTGAGTTAGCATGAATAAGCTTACTAGCCTAGACGAAGACTGAATTGTGAGAATTTGATCTACTGTGAAGTGATGAGATATTTTGGTATGAAAAATTACTCCAAAATGAGAAGGAGATCTAAGCCCAGAAGAAAAACTTATTCAAGCTATATTTTGAGATAAATCTAAAAGTTATAAAGACACATCACTTTATATGCCTTCTTGAAGTGAGTGAAAAGTAGTTAATGTTGTAACTTTGGATGCTCAAAAATGAGATAATATTCCTGCATGAGTAAAAAAGAAAATAAAATTATATATAGCTTCTAAAAGAAAAATTGAAGTTTGAGACAAGCTTGCATGAAGACATGGTAACAAATGAATAATCTCAATTGTTGTTCCAGAAGAGGATATGCCATTTACAAAAGACTGAGAACCTATAGATATAATATTAAATCCATTATGAGTTGTATCTCGTATGAATATATGACAGACCTTAGAAACTCAACTTTGAATGGTTGCTAAAGCATTGTGAATAAACTTGTGAGTTCCATTGTTCTCAGGTTTTGGTGTTGAGTGAATTAAAGATTTGGCTAAAAAAGCATGATTACCAGAAGATTGAAAATTAACATTGTATGATGGAAGAACCTGAGAAGCTTATGATAATAAAGTTACTGTATGATATATGAATATTTTGAAACTTGTTCATATGGTAGATGATAAAATACACGCAAGATCTGTTTGACCTTACTCTTTGATAACTCAACAGCCACTGTGATGAAAAGCAAGAGAGTGATGACAAAGGTTTTGAGAGATGGAAGTTTGGGCATTGGAAGCTTATTCTGCAGTATATACATTGCAAGAAATGTTAACAATAAAGTCAGATGATGTGATGTGAAGAAATAAAACTTATGATAGCATAATTAAGTGAATGCCTATAAAGGTTACATGACTTCCTGAGTCTTTCAATTTCTTGGTTTATGTTTTGAAATGAATTTGACAAAATATTACTCCACTAACTAAAGAGGAGATAGAAAAAACTCATAATGAAAGAACAGAAGTAATAAAAAACCTAGCTTTAAAATGAATAACTTCAGTTCAAACAGAAAAAGAAGAAAAAGAAAAAACTGCAGCTGCAAGTGATGAAGAGAAAAAGGAAATAATGGATAATGTTATGCAAGAACTTGAAGATTACTGAGAAATAGATTCCAATTAATTTTTTCAAGAATTGTCTTTAAATATTAATATAATGTAATGTTACAAAAAGGTTTTGAGTGATTAATGGTAAAATTAGCTTCACCAGAAGATATAAAATCTTGGTCTTACTGATCAGTTACATCTCCAGATACTATAAATTATAGAACAGGAAAACCAAAACAATGATGACTGTTTTGTGAGTCAATTTTTGGGCCTATTAGGAATTTTGAATGTAGTTGTTGAAAATATAAATGAGTAAGATATAAATGAATAGTTTGTGAAAGATGTTGAGTAGAAGTAACAAGCTCTAGAGTTAGAAGAGAAAGAATGTGACATATAGAACTAGCATCTCCTGTTGTACATATTTGGTATGTAAAAGCTACTCCTTCTAGAATTTGACTATTATTGAATTTGTCAGTAAAGGAAATTGAGAAAATACTATATTTTGTAAAATATATTGTAGTAGATTACGATAAAAACCAAAAGAAAAATGCGATAGCAAATCTTGATAAAAGTTTTCAAAATAAATTAACTGATCTTGATAAATATTATGATGAAGAAATATCTTCTTTGGAAAAGCAAAAAGATGAGTTGTCAAATAAAGAGTACCAACAAAAAAAGCAAGAAATAGAAAAAACATATTCAGAAAATAAAGATGATCTTGAAAAAGAATACAATAGAATTAAGTCTATACTTTCAAACCTGAAGAAATGATCAACAATCCTTGAAAGTGATTATAGAAATATATTTTATAAATATGAGGGTGTTTTTACTTTTAAGTCATGATCAACAGCAATTTTGAAATTGCTTGAGGATATAGACCTAGAAAAAGAAATATCAGAAATAATAAAAAATTTCAGACAACTTAAATGACCAGAAAGAGATAAAACATTCAAAAGACTTAGATTGTTAATCAACTTACATGTTTCTAAAGTAAGGCCAGAGTGGATTGTGCTTAAAAATCTTCCAGTAATGCCTCCAGACTTAAGACCTGTAGTACAACTTGAATGAGGTAAATTTGCATCTTCTGATATTAACCTTTTTTATAGAAGAGTATTAATGAGAAACTTAAGGTTGCAAAAAATGATAGATGCAGGTATGCCTGATGTGATTAAGAAAAATGAGATAAGACTCTTACAGGAATCTGTAAATAATCTTATAGTTTGAGAAAAAGATTCTGCTACGAAAAATGCAGGTATGAAGGTGTTTAAGTCTTTGACTGATATGCTTTCTTGAAAAGAGTGAATATTTAGAAAAAACCTTTTGTGAAAGAGAGTAGATTATTCCTGAAGATCAGTTATTACAGTATGACCAAATTTAAAACTTGATGAATGTTGACTTCCTATATATATTGCTGTTAGGATGTTTTCACCATTTATTATATCAAAACTTATAGAAAAAAATATAGCTCATACTCCAAAGCAAGCAGAAAAATTAATTAAAGATGAAGATCCTGTAGCATTAAAAATACTAAAAGAAGTTATAGACTGAAAATATGTGCTTTTGAATCGTGCACCTACACTTCATAGGCTTTGAATACAGGCATTTAGAATTCGTCTTATGCCTTGAAAAACAATAAGAATTCATCCGCTAGTTTGTCCTGCTTTCAATGCAGATTTTGACTGAGATCAAATGGCTGCCCACCTACCTCTTTCTGAGGAATCCCAAAAAGAAGCTAAAGAACTAGTTGCAGCAGACAAAAATATATTGGCTCCTGCTTCATGATCTCCAATAATTACACATACTCAAGATATGATTTTGTGAGCATATTATTTGACAAATGATAAACTAAGTGAAGATAAAGTTGTATGAAGGTTTGGTAGCATAGAAGAAGTAGTTAATGCCTATTATTCTAGTAATGTTCAACTATGAGATAAAGTTGTATTGTATTATAATGGAGAAGAAATAAAAACAACTGTATGAAGAGTGGTATTCAATAGTCTTATTCCAGAAAAAATTAGATTTATAGATGAAATAGTAAGAAAGGGTCAATTGAAGTCTATACTTGATAAAGTATATAATGAGTATTGAAGAGAGAAAACAGTTGAAGTAGCAGACAATTTGAAAGACTGGTGATTTAAGTATGCTACTATCTCAGCAGTAAGTGTAAATATATTTGATCTACATGTTCCAAAAGAAAAACAAGCTTTGTTGGCCGAAGGTGATGAAAAAGTAAAGAAAATACATGATTTTTGGTTTAAATGATTCCTTTCTGACGATGAAAAACACAGACTTATAGTAAATATCTGGTCTGATGTTAAATCAGAAATTGAAAAGCTTGTAAAAATGTCTTATGTAGACTGAAATGATGTTTACTCTCTGGTTGATTCTTGAGCAAGATGAAACTGGTCTCAGCTATCTCAGCTTTCTTGAATAAAGGGGCTTGTAGTTTCTCCTTCTGGTTCTGTTATTGAACTGCCTATTAAATCATCTTTGATAGAAGGTTTCTCTCCAATTGAGTATTTTATTGCAGCACATTGAGCAAGAAAATGAAAAGCAGATACAGCACTTAAAACAGCAGAGTCAGGATATTTAACAAGAAGACTAGTAGATGCTTCTCAAGAAGTTGTTGTCAAAGAGCATGATTGTTGAACAGATACTTGAATCTTGATATCAAAAGATGAAGCAGAAATTAGGTGAGATAATTTTTATGATATGTTGTATTGAAGAGTTTCTTTAGAAGACCTAAAAGATGATAATTGAAATACAATTGTCCAAAAAGATGAACTTATAAATGCAAATCATCTACAAAAAATAAAAGAATCAAACATAGATATGATTAATGTAAGATCTCCTCTTGGATGTAAAATAGAATCTTGAGTTTGTCAAAAATGTTACTGAATGGATTTGTCTAAAAGAGATGTTGCAGATATTTGAGCTGCAGTGTGAGTAATTGCATCTCAAAGTATTTGAGAGCCTGGTACTCAGCTTACCATGAGAACGTTCCATGGATGATGAGTTGCTAGTGCAGATTGAGATATGACTCAAGGTATAAAAAGAATTGAAGAATTATTTGAAATAAGAAAACCAAAAAATAGTGCAATAGTTGCCCCATTTGATTGAATTCTTAAAATAATAGAAACTTGAAAACTTTTAGAGGCTGAAATAACTTCAAATCCAGAAAAAATAAATTATATTGTGAAAGAAGGGTATACTATAACTGTTAAGAATTGAGACTATCTAAAAAAATGATGAGTGTATGCTATGAAATGAAAAAGTCAGTTAAAAGTAAAACAAGAATGAGTAGTGGAAACAGTTTGAAAAGATCATATAGTATTGTCAGTGACAGAAAAATATAGGAAACCTCTTGCCGCTTGAACTCAGTTTAAGGTAAAAGATTGAGCACAAGTATATAAATGACAAGTTGTATCTACATGAGCTTTGGATATTAAAGAGTACAAATCAATAGTTTCAGATATTGAAGCTCAAAAATATATAGTAAGAGAAATAAAAAGAGTGTTTACTTCTCAAGGTCAGGATGTTAATGATAAATACATGGAAATTATAGTTAAGCAGTTGTTTTCAAAGGTATTGATAGATGATTCTTGAGATAGTGCTCTTGTACCATGAAGTGTTGTGTCTTATGAAAGTTATCTAAAAATCAATGAAGAATTAACAGCTGAGTGAAAGAAACCAGCTTCTTGAGAAAGACTGGCGTTAGGTCTAACTCAAATAGCAAAAGAGTCAGAATCATGGTTGTCGTCAGCTTCTTTCCAAGAAACTATGAGGATTATGGTTGATAGTTCTACAAAATGAGCAATTGATCAGCTACATGATCTAAAATCCAATGTGATTATATGAAGGTTGCTTCCATTGTGAGATGTTTATAGAAATGAGTATTTTTGACAAGATTATGAAGAACAAGATGCTTCTAAAGTAGAACAAGATTCTTCTCAAAATGATAATTAAATAAATTAGAGCTCTTTTTTGAGCTCTTCTCATGGCACCGTGGCAGAGTGGTCTAATGCACAGGCCTGCAAAGCCTTGGTTCGCGGGTTCGAATCCCGCCGGTGCCTTTTTTTAGTTAAGGAAAATTATTTTTCATCAAACTTCCATACTCAATCCCAACTCTCTATTCCTAAGTTCATTAAAGTTTTGCACCTTTCTAGTATTGTTTGTGAAGCTTTGTCTTGTTTGATAGCAAGAATTTGTTCAAAATAGTTAATTGCATTTTCAAAGTTTCAACAGAAATATTCTTCTAGTCAATTTTCATACATGTTTTTAAGATAGTAATACCTTTCTGACTCTATTGTAGATAAATTCTTTTTTAGTACTGGAAATATTTCATATATTACTAAAGAATTTTGTTTTCATTTAACTTTGATCTTGTCCAACTTCCTAAATATAAATGCTTCTTCAGAATTTTTAATTTTGTTTATAAATTCTTCAGATGCACAGATTTTTGATCAATAAAACTTATTAATTCATTCAAGCCTAGAAGCTAAGTTTACATTGTCACCAATAACAGTATAGTTTAATTTATAATTTTCTGATCATATATCTCATACAATAGCTTTTCAGTAGTGTAGCCCAATTCTACATTGTAGTCAGCTAAAATTATCATCTCATATATAGTCCAAAATTTGCTGATTTACATTTTTAAGAGATAGTATGTTTAAAATAGCTGCTTTTGCTGCAAAATAACATCAATTTTGTCATTCCCAAAATGCCATAATTGCATCTCAAATATACTTGTCAATAAATCATTTGTTAATAGAAATGTCTTCACTCATGCTATCAAGATATATGTTTAGGAAATTAATATTATCTTTTGGAGTAAGCTTTTCAGACAACTCAGTAAATCAAGCAATATCAGAAAAAAATACAGCAATATTTTTTTCATCTGCATGTTTTTGTCAGATTTGATCATCACTTTCTGTTTGTTTTTTTAGGTTTTTACCTACGTATAATCAGAACAATGTTTGAAATTTTTCTTTGAGTTTTGTTGTTATTATTAGATAATATATAGTGGTTAATATAAGTTGTATTGTTATTATTCATCATATAGTTCATATCGGAAGCATTATAGAGGTTCATCCATTTGCAATTGATAAAAATGAAAATATAATTCAGATAATAACTAATCAAATAATTTCTGCAAATAACAGCAAAAATATAAATTTTTGAGATGTGGTGTTTTTGAAAACCAATAGAATAAATATATTTATACTAATTATTGTTAGAAAAATAGTTATTATTTCTTCTTTGTTTGGTTTGTATAAAAAGTCTTCATTTAAAACAGAAAGAATTGAGTTTCAATGAACTAATACTCCTGGTGTATTTCCTAGTATGGTTGTTTTTATATCCTGTAATGAAGGGTCTGTTGCTCATATTAAGACCATGCTGTTTTCAACTTTCTTTATTTTATCTTTATTTTCTATAACATCATGTAAAGATAGATATTTGAAATCTTGCTGATTTTGGTGATATATAGGAGTCAAAATATACTCTTCTCAAGATATGTGATTTGTTTTGGGTATGTTGATCGTTCTTTGAAAGCTATTTAGGCTTATAAATGAGTCTTGATCATTTATGCTTGCATCAATTTCAATTCAATCATAAGCTAATGATTGTTGATTTTTGATGTAGTTATTTGCAATTTTTAGAGAAAACGGTTTTGATTTAATTCATTCTTGATCTTGTAAAGTTGTTTTTATTCATAATTCTATTCATCTTACATTTATTATACTATTAATATGTCATATTTTTGGTTTTTTTTGTAAGAATAGATCGTCTGGCTTAATTATTTTATTTTGATTGTGTTGCTTCATTGAAGCAAGTACAACATTTTCATTGAGTGTTTCTGCTAATAATCTATCATATTCATTGAATATTCTATTTAATATTTGGCTTCTAGAGTCTTCTAACTTGAACTCATAAGGTTTTTCAAAAAGTACGTCCACTCAAATGGTGTCAGCTCAAGCATTTTGTAGGTTGTTTATTGCTTGTGCATAATATCATCTATGTAGTCATTGAATTGAAATATTTTGTTCGGAAAAAAACTTTTCATCTATTCAAACAATAACTATTTTTTCTTTGTTGGCCTGAAATCAGGGTAGCTCTTTTACTATACTATTCCTAAAATTAAAATAGTATTCAAAAGCGTTTATATCTATTTGTTCTAAAAGATTGTTTTCTATGATTAAAAATCAAAAAATAACTACAATAATTTGTAATACAAAAAATCATATTTTTTGGGGAAGTCTTTTTATTTTTGTTTTTAGCATCTTAATTAGAAATTATCTAAACCATCAATTATATTTTGTATTGTGTCACTAGATTTGATTTGATTATAAATTTCATCAGTATCTATATCTTCTCAAGCTTCTAGTGCTTCATTATATCTATTTATTATATAACTTCTCATTGTGTCTTCATCTTCTTCTCAGGCTTCTCTAAGAAATCTTAGTCTAATGTTATCAATTGTATCATTAACTGGAACAAGTATGTTTTCTTCTCGAATATCTCCTACATTTATGTCTTCATCTCAAAGTAAAGCTTTATAATTTCTATAGTTTTCAAGATTTGACTTTTTTGTTTCATCAAAAAAGCTTCATATTCGCATTTTCCAGTATGATATTCTTTCAAAAAAATTGCTATCATCAAGACTCCAAGAATAGTTTTCTTTAATATAATTAACAATATCTTCTTGGTATTGTTCTATGTTTTGCATGTCTTCTTGAAAAAATCTATTGAGTCTTTTGTAAATATCTTCTCATACATTATCTATAAATTCGTATATATCAATCCTTTCTAAAAAATCTTCACTAAAAGCCGCAGCTTCTCCATTTCACAGTAACATACTTTCTCAAGCTTTATTAACTACTTCAATTAAGTGGTCATGACTATAAGCAGAAGTTTCATTTTCATTTATGTCATGTTCTATAAATCATGATGTTCATCTAATTACAAGTGTTCAACTATCAGTTTCAACATTAAATCATTCGTCTCCTGTTATTGTTCTAATAACATTAAATCGTACTGATCAGTTTTCTACCTTGAGGTTTGTTCTTGAATCTAAAAGATTTTCTTGGTCTTGATAAATTTCAGACATTTTGATTGTTGATTGAGGGAAAAGTCTTATGCTGCTTCAATCTCGAAATCTTATATTTATTGTGGTAGAAATTTCGTTTGTTCTTGACATAAATGATATTACATCGTCTTCTCATACGGAAACTTGTTTGTCTTCTATTCATTCTTTATATAAATTTATTCTTTCATCTCATTTAGGCGATCTTACTCTTAAGCTAGCATTGTTGTCTTCTAGTGTTTCTTTGGTGTCCATAATGTTAAAACTTACTATATTCTCCTTGCCTTTATAATAATCTTCAAGAGAAACTTCTTGGGAATAGGTGGGTGTTAGTGAAAAAGTAAGGTATACAATATTAAAAAGTATTATAAAAAAAATTATTATCATTCAAATAATACTTTTAGTTTTTGATAATAGAAAAACAATTATTGCTGAAATTATTAGTGATATAGCAAATCACATTCATATATCAAAAATAATAAAAAGAAATAATATAAATGTACAAATAAGTGCTACTAGTGAAAATCGTTTTGATTTTAGTATTTTATTCATTTTCTTTTTTTACAATTAAATCTAATTTTTCTTTTATTATTGATTCTCAAAGTTTTAGAATTTCTTGCTCATTTTCTTTTTGTGCATATATGATTAATATTTTTTCTTCTTGTTTTATTACCTGTCATTCATTATTCAAACTATATGATTTGGCATAATTGATTCTTTTAATATTGTTGGCAAGTCACTTTTTTAGTGTTGCTTGAATAAATCTTTTTATTTGTCTTGAATTATTTTTGCAACTGATTACAAATGTTTGCATATATATTTAAAGTATATGTTTAAATTACTATTGATTATAATTTTTTTTACTTATTTTTCAAATTTTTGTAAATGGATAATAATAAGATGTCAATTATCTATATTCGTTTGTTGAGGCCTTTCTTTCACTTTTTTTTAGTTATTTTGAGTTTTTATGTTGTTTACAGGTTGCGTTTTACGGATTTGGTAACTTATTTAAATTTGGATATACCGCATATTCATCTTTGAGAAACTGTTTTGTTTACATTGCTTTCTTGAGTAGTGTTCTTGATTATAGGTTTTTTGGTGTGAATTTATGAGTTATTCAAGCCAATCCATTGATATTATAAAAACTTTCTGAAAGTTTGGTTTTTTTGGATTATTATAATAAGTTTTTTGGCTTACCTTTGACAGGATTTTATTTTCCCGAATTGAATATCAAGATTTATATTAATATTGTGATGATTTTTTTTCTTGGTAATGTCTTCTTTGTTTGATATTTTTTTGAATCTAATAAATTCCAGATATGAGCAAAAAAAGCCATACAATATGCTTTTGGTATACTCCAATATAAATTTTTTCAAAAAAGTTTCAAAAAGGTTTAGGTGATACAATATTTATACAATTCACTGAACAAAAATAGATTATGCTCTTGAATGAAAAGAAACAATATGAGATTATGATATAGTTGTTATGTTATGAAATTTTGATAAAAATGTTTTGCAACAAGTTGTAGATTATACAAGATTGTATAATAAAGATTTTTATCATATATCTGAAAGTTTTTTTCTGGAAGATCTTATTTATGTCCCATCTAGAATATGACCAGTGTTAGCATTTGAGTACAAACCATCTCCTCTTGATTGATGGTATAAAGTAATAAAAAGAATTTCTGATATTTTGTTTTCTTTGACTTTTCTGTTTGTGTTTAGTTGGCTATATTTGGTTATCATTTTGTATATATGGGCAAAAGACTGAAGGCCTATATTTTTCAAATCAGAAAGAGTGGGTAGATGATGAGAAGTTTTCTATATGTACAAATTTAGAAGTATGGTGAAAAATGCAGACAAGCTTAAAAACAAACTTATGAGAAAAAGTGAAAGAAAGTGACCATTGTTTAAAATGGAAGACGATCCAAGAATACCTGTATGGTGAAAGTTTTTGAGAAAAACTTCTTTGGATGAGATTCCTCAGTTTATAAATGTTTTGAAATGAGAAATGTCAGTGGTATGACCAAGACCTCATTTGCAGTCTGAGGTTGAAAATTATGAAAAATGGCAAAAAAGGCTTTTGAGTATTAAACCTTGAATAACTTGATATGCTCAGATTTTTGGTAGAGATAGTTTGGATTTTGAAGAAGAAGCAAAACTTGATTTGTATTATATACAAAATTGGTCTTTGTTTATGGATGTTTATGTTATTGTAAGTACCTTGAAGGTAGTGTTTTCGGGGAAGTAGTTGGTTAATTTGTTGTATGTTTATATGAAATAATTTTGATATTGATAATAAACTTGAATATCTTTAATTAACAGAGCAAATTTTTGAGAAAACCAACATTTCAGTCCCTGCAAGTTATCAGATTTTTGCAAAAAGGCTTTGGATGATGAATTTTAATAGATAGTGAAGGGGGTCCCCCCAGTCTTGTCCGAAACCTTATTAAGAGTATTTATAATAATTTAAATATTTCTTTTTAAGAAGATCAACATCTCCTCAGATTGCTATTGCTAGCTCAATTAAAATTAATTCATCTAATTCAGCAATAAATCTTCTTTTAGCTTCTTTGTAGGATTTTATACTGTTTTTTGATTTATATACTATTACAAGTATTGATGTTATTAGTGTCATATATAGCATATTCATTATTCAATTCTTTGATCTTGATACAAAATGACTAAATCAAAATTCTTGTTTTATAAATCTAAAAAATACTTCTATATCCCATCTCCTTGCATAAAATTCTGTTATTTCTTCTGCTGTGAAATTATACATATTTGTTATAAATAAAAATACTTCATTTTTTTGATTTATTGCTTTTATTAATCTTAATTCTTTTTCTAATATATCTCATCATTTTCAATATAATTTTACTATTTCATCACATTCTAACACTAAATTTCATACTTTTATTCATTCTACTTCTTTATTTTGTCTTATAACTTGATACTTAGTATTTTGTCTTAATCTACTTACAAAATTTGTATTTTTATCTATTAGCTTTGAATAAGTTTCTCTTTTTTGAACTCATAAGTGGACCCTTTTTCAAGACCAGTTTATGCATTTATTTAAGGTAGTGACATTTTATTTGTATTAAACATTATAAATAAATGGTGCTCTATTGACAGTGGTATTAAATATATTGATGTCTTTAGATAATC
Organism: Candidatus Absconditicoccus praedator; assembly: GCF_021057185.1. Taxonomy (GTDB): domain Bacteria; phylum Patescibacteriota; class Gracilibacteria; order Absconditabacterales; family Absconditicoccaceae; genus Absconditicoccus; species Absconditicoccus praedator. The sequence goes on along the minus strand of NZ_CP054059.1, from coordinate 433 downwards.
AATATATTTCTCGTGGAGTTTTATAATTTAATGCCGAATGAAGTCTTTCTTGATTATATTTATCAATATATTCTTGCAAACAATTATATGCTTCTAATGGAGTTCTATAATCATATATATATACTTCTTCTTGTTTTATAGTCCTAAAAGTTCTCTCTACTATAATGTTGTCTATCCATCTTCATTTTCAATCCATGCTTATTTTTATTCCATTTTCTTTTAGTTTGTTTGTATATCTTACACTTGTAAATTGACTTCATTGATCAGAATTAACTATCTCTGGATGTTCATATAATGCAAGTGCTCTATTTAGTGCACTTATACAAAATTCTGACTCTAGTGTTAATGATAATTCCCAAGATAGTATTGCTCTACTATACCAATCAATTATTACTACCAAATAAACCCATCAATGTTTTAAACGGATATATGT